>JANPJR010000030.1:0-330389 GCA_031425615.1 Cytophagales bacterium | reverse complement strand
CGGAACTTTCAATGGCAAACCATGTCCAGAAGGGGTTTATGTTTGGAAAGCCCAATACGAAAATATTTTGAAAAAAGATGAAAAAGTAAAAACACAAGGTATGGTTACGTTGGTGAGGTAAAACTCCCAAACCCCAAAGGGGAGCAAACTGCCTTAAATTTTTTATTAATTCCCCCTTTGAAAGCTAAAATTCCCATAACGCATTATTTTTGGATAGTGTGTTGTGGGATTTTTTTTATAAAAAATAACAAGTGATAAACTGACAACTAAAAAAAAGCATTACCTTTGTTTGTAAATGTATTTTAAAATACAGTTCTTTCATTATTTT
This sequence comes from Cytophagales bacterium, assembly GCA_031425615.1. Lineage (GTDB taxonomy): Bacteria > Bacteroidota > Bacteroidia > Cytophagales > Microscillaceae > JAAFIN01. The sequence goes on along the minus strand of JANPJR010000030.1, from coordinate 330,061 downwards.
TTTTACCTAAAAAATATAAAACTAATCCAAGTTGTATGTTATATTTTTCTTCAAAAAACTTTGAATTTTGATGTTTTTTTAAGAAAAATAACCGCTTATTTTATCATTTTCTGTGTCAAAAATATAAATTTATAAAAACTGATAACTTAAAAACTAACAACTTGGGTTAAAACTAATCTATATCTTATGTGCCTCAAAGTAGATATTCACACACATATTATCCCTGAACATATCCCTAATTTTCGTGAAAGATTTGGGTATGGTGGATTTATAACCCTTGACCATCACCGCCCTTGTATGGCAAGAATGATGAAAGATGATAAATTTTTTCGTGAAATACAAGATAATTGTTGGGACGCAGAAGTGCGTATGCGTGAATGTGCAGGTATGCAAGTAGATGTACAAGTGCTTTCTACGATTCCAATTATGTTTAATTATTGGGCTAAACCCAAAGACTGTTTGGAAATTGCCCAATTTCTCAATGACCATATTGCAGGGATTTGTGATAAATATCCATCTCGTTTTGTAGGATTAGGGACATTGCCTATGCAAGCCCCAGATTTGGCAGTAAAGGAATTGGAAAGGTGTGTTACACAACTTGGGCTTGCAGGTGTGCAGATTGGCTCGCATGTCAATGATTGGAATCTGTCGGATAAAGCGTTGTTTCCGATTTATGAATGTGCTGAAGCGATTGGTGCGTGTATTTTTATCCACCCTTGGGACATGATGGCACAGGAAAAAATGCCTAAATACTGGCTTCCTTGGCTGGTTGGTATGCCTGCAGAAACCTCACTGGCGATTTGTTCTATGATTTTTGGCGGTGTTTTTGAGAAATTCCCAAAATTACGTGTGGCTTTTGCGCATGGCGGAGGTGCGTTTCCTTCAAGTATTGGGCGTATTGAACACGCTTTTCAGGTGCGTCCAGATTTGTGTGCCATTGATAATAATGTAAATCCAAGAGATTATTTGGGTAAATTTTATGTGGATTCTTTGGTGCATGAAGCAGAAGTTTTGCGGTATATTATCCAACTTTTTGGGGCAAATCGTGTCGCACTTGGCACAGATTATCCTTTTCCTTTGGGTGAATTGCACGCAGGCGAACTCATTGAAAGTATGTCTGACCTTACACCACAAACCAAAGAATTGTTGCTTGGTGGAAGTGCGATGGAATGGCTCGGTATAAAGGATTTGGCAAGATTTCAACCCATGAAAACCCATAAATAACCATAATCTAAGTTGTCAGTTATCAGTTTTTAAGTTGTCAATTTTATAAATTTACGTCAATCAATTTATATTTTTAACACAGAAAATGATAAAATAAGTATTTATTTTTTTTGAAAAAAAATGTAATACATAACCTGAATTAACCATAAAAAAAAGAAGTGGAATTTTGTTTTTGCAACAAAGTTGAAATTAGCGTAATTTTTTGAAATTTTTTTATAAAAAAAAATGTTTGCTTTTTAATCTTAAAATAGTGTTTATCAAAAAATACTTTAAAATTAAACCAAAAAATATTTATACAAAAATTTTACTTATTTCTTTGCAAACTAAGCAATTTTACCCAAAAAACGCAAGGTATTTTTATAAAAATACACAAATATAAAAATATACAAAAATCCTTCACGCAATAATTTATGGAAACATACAAAACAAATACAGAAAATTCTTCCCAAAAAGAACTTTGTAAAGAGTGCCAACATTGTTTGGAAACATTGGAACTTGTGCTTGATAAAGAAGCATCAGAAGAAGATAAAGCTTATGTAAAACTACACTTGGAAACCTGTACGCATTGCTGGGATTGCTATGAAGTGGATAAAACGCTTAGAGAAAAACTCAAAGAAAAAATTTCTAAAAAATGCCCTAATGAATTATTAAAGTGCATAAAAGACAAAATTAGCGCTTAAAAAGGGTTTAAAGTTCAAAAGTTCAAAGATTAAAAACCTAATTTCAAATTCCTAATTTTTTTCATGTCCTATTTTCTATTTTTTTCGTTCTTTTTTGGTTTATTTCCAAAACAAAATGCTGAAAATTCTACACATAAAACGCAGACTTTTGCAACATTGACTATCAGCGTAGAAAATTGTAAATCAAATAAAGGAAAATTATTTGTGGCTTTGTATGACAAAGAAAAAGGTTTTTTGAAGGAAAATCTTGCCATAAAAAAGAAAATTTTTGCTGTCCAAAAAGGCAAAACAGAAGTTTCTTTTGAAAATTTACCTTTGGGTAAATATGCCTTCGCATTGTTTCACGACGAAAATAATAACACAAAATTAGACAAAAATTTCTTAGGTATTCCTACTGAAGGTTATGGTTTTTCTAATGATGCACGTGGCACGATGAGTGCCCCAAGTTTTGCTAAAAGTGCCTTTGAAATTACCAAAAATACACATTATTGTAAGGTGAATTTGAGTTATTGAGAAAAGTTTAAAAGTTCAAAGGGGTGCAAAAGGTTTAAAGATTGAAAAAGTTTAAGGATTTTAAAAATTAAGGGAAAATAAGTAACCTATAATTCATAATCTTTTTATTAACTTTATTCAAAAAAAAACGTACATTTACGAAAGCATAATGATTAGCCTTATTCCCACCATTTTTTTATGAAAAAAACATTTTTTATTTCTCTCCTTGCTATTGGTTGCGTTCAGGTTGTTTCACAAGAAGCATTGGCACAAAAAGGCAAAAAGAAAAAAGATAAACAAGAACAAGAAGCCCAAACAAAAGATAAAAAAGGCGTTTTGGATAGTGACAAAGAAAGCGAAACAGAGTTTTTTCTGGCAGAAGGTATGAAGTTTTTTATTATTGAAGATTATGAAAAAGCCCTCCAACAGTTTCAAAAAGCAGAACTCATGACCAAAAGCCCCACTATTCAATACAAAATAGCGGAAACATTGGTAAAACTCAATCGTTCACAAGAAGCTGAAACACACATAGAGGAGGCAATAGAAAAAGAAAAAAATAATAAATATTTTTACATACTTTTGGCGAATATTTATACGCAAAATATCAAATATGACAAAGCAATCATTGCTTATCAAAATCTTGTAAAATTGGACGATAGATATTATTATGAACTTGCTGAGTTGCTTGTAAAACAAAATAAAAATGATGATGCTATAGACGCGTATAATAAATTAGAAGAAAAATATGGCATAAATGAACAACTTACACAACGAAAACAACGCATTTACAACGCTACAGGGCAAACTGATAAATTGCTTGCAGAAGGAAAAAAACTAATGGAAAATGACCCTTCGCAAGATAAACATGCAATTTCATACATAGAATTGTTGCTTTTTTATAAAAAAATACCTGAAGCTCAAACAATTTTGGAAAGAATAACCCAAAATCCTGCGGTTGATGTAAGAGCGTATTTGCTTTTGGCACAGGTGTATATGGAGGGAAAAGAAGATGCAAAATCTATTCAATTATTTAAAAAAGCATTTCAAAATCCTGATTTTAATGCAGAAGATAAAGTTAAATTTTTGACAAGTTTTGCCCAAAGTAATCCACAACACAATGCCCAATCCTTAGAACTCGCTCAAATAATTGCCCAAGTACACCCTTTTAATATGCAAATTCATACACTTGTAGGCGATTTGTTTTTGTTGCAAAACAATAAAAAAGATGCCCTTACAAATTATATGAAATCGCTCAAACAAGATGGCAACCAACTGAAAGTTTGGAATACTGCGTTAGGTTTGGATAGTGATTTGAATTTGTTGGATAGTTTGGGGAAACACGCCCAAAAAGCATTGGAATATTTTCCAAATCAAGCAGTTTTTTGGTTGTATAATGGAAATGCGTATTTGCAAAAGAAAAATTATACAAGTGCAATACAAGCATTCGAAGAAGGCAAAGCGTTGGCTTTTAATAACCAAGAACTTTTGGGCGAATTTTATACGCAACTTGGCACAAGTTATCATGCAATCAAAAATTATAGGCAATCAGATGACAACTTCACAGAAGCCCTCAAAATTACGCCTAATAATCCGCTTATTTTGAATAATTATGCTTATTTTTTGGCTTTGCGAAAAGAAAAATTGGATTATGCGCTCAAACTTAGTGGACAACTTATAGAAAAACACCCTGATAATGCTACTTTTCTTGATACACATGGTTGGGTGCTTTACAACGCAAAAGAATACAAAAAAGCTAAAAAAGTATTTGAACAAGTTGTCCAAAAAAATAATGCAAACGGTACATATTTAGAACATTATGGCGATGTATTGTATCAACTTGGCGAAAAAGATTCCGCAGTAGAACAATGGCTAAAAGCTAAAAAAGTAGGGGCTAATACACAATTTTTAGATAAAAAAATCACAGAACGAAAATTGTATGAATAAAAAAAGTGGTCAGAATTTTTAAATTCTGGCCACTTTTTTTTTATTTAATGAAGAAATATGGTGAAATCCTTAACTTACTAATTTCTTAATTCCTTCAATCATTCTACTCTCGTTGGAAATATCAGCTTGAAAACTATCCATACGCACAAAAGCAGGCATTTTGGTCAAAATTCCAGAGTTTTGGATATATTTTTCTACGGTAGTTTGCGTGCCTGACCACGCATTTTTTGCGATGGTAATGCCCAAACGGTTGGTATAAGTGAGCATTTTTTGGATAATTGCCAATGTTTTTTCACCATTTTGCTCCCAATCGTCTCCATCAGTACCATGAAAAACATAAATATTATAATCTTTTGCCAAATTTTCTTTGGTTACAATAGTATCCACCAACTCAAATGCTGGATAAACATTGGTACCACCTGCCACAGTTGATTTATAATAGGTATAAAAATCAGCTACTTCTTTTGCCTCTGTATCATGTAAAATAAACCTACTTTCTACTTGATTATTATATTGGTACATGAGCCAACTATATATAAAAAGGTGTTGCGTTGTAATTACTTCGGTAGGTTTGCCCTGCATAGAACCCGAATAATCCCTTAGAAAAAACACCATAGCTTGCGAATCTACATCTTTTTCAGGCGAAACAATGCGATAAACTTTGTCTTTTGGATTTACCACAAAATCCTCTGGGTTAAGGTTTTCGGTTTGTGGGTTTAATAAAATATTGCTTTGAAGAATTTTTTTTAAGGTTGCTTTATTATCCAATAATTGTCCAAAACCTTCATTTTTATCAGTAAGGTCATATAATATTTTTGTAAGAGAAGGTTTTTTACCTTTTTGTTGAAGGTTTGGTAATGAAAATTGTTCTGTAAGGATTCTGCCTAAATCAAATGCTTCAGCCACTACATCATGTTTACCGCCTTTTCCTTCGCCAGCACCTTCGCCTTCACCTTGTTGTTGGTTTTGTTGTGGATTAGCAGGTTTTTCGCCTATTACTTTGCCTGTTTCGCCTTCGCCTACACCGCCCATTTCTTGGGGTTGGTTTGGGTTGTCGTCATGGTAGAGTTTGGCTTCGTTGGTGGTTGGTACAATAATAATTTCGTTTTTTTTGCCTTTGGTTTCTGCGGGTTTTACCAATTTTCCAAGCCTAATTCTGCGTGGAAATCCATCTTTTTCTCTTTGTCGGTCTTGTGCAATAAGTTCTTCAAGGCTTTGCAATGACATCAAATAGTTGGGTGTTGGTTGCCAACCGCCCAAAAAGATTTGGTCATTGTAGGTGTAAATATCATTTTTTTGGTTAAAATCCTTATCAATCTCTGAAAAATCTTTTGGTAAAAAATGTTTTTCAGGTGAATTTTTTATTTCATCTATAAATTTTTGTTTGACATCATCAGGCAAATTCATTTGGGCAAGTTGTGCCAATAAATTGGTGGGATTCATATAATTTAATTTTTTTGTAAAAATGGTTTTGGTAAATTTGGTAATTAGAATACGAAAAAACTGCATTTTTAGTCTGTATTTTAATAAATAATGTGCTGTTTTATTTGTTTGTTTCTTTATTTACAGAAATTTCTAATTTTATGTATTTTAACTTTATTTCCCATTTTTACAAAAAGTAATGTGTGAAAAAGTGTTTTAACTGATAACTTAAAAACTGGTAACTTGGGTTAATTATTAAATTTGGAGAAAATAAAAAGTTAGAAACTATTTTGTTGTGGGGCTGATTTTCTGTAATTTATTACCCAAATAAACTGCAATGATGGTAAATAATATAGACAAAATTCCTACATAATTGTAGCCTATCAATATGCCTGTGTCTTCGTTTTTGTGTACAAGAAAACCCGCCAATAATGACGCTACACCCATAGCTAATTGTTGCACAGATGTTCCAATACTCAAATAACTCCCTCTTTGGGCAGAAGATACAAGGTTAGAACTAATGGCGTTGGCTGGTATGTGCCTTGCGCCTGCAAATATAAAAAATAGCCCTGTGAATGGTAACGCATAATAAAAAGGCATTTTGGGAAAATTGGTAATCAATAAAATGGTAATAGAAGAACACAACAAAGCAATATTTAACACTTTGAATTTACCATATTTATCTGCCCATTTGCCCACAAAAGGTGAAGTAAACAAAGTCAAAACACCGCCTACCATATAAATGTAAATAAGTTCTTTTTCGGTAAAACCAACATTAGCAACCATGTAAGGCGAAAAAAATGGTATCGTAATAAAATGTCCCAACACCACCATCACCATAAACATAATGCCTGTGTATTGAATAGGACTTTGGATTATTTGGGAAACAATGATAAATGGTGATTTTTTGCCTGTATTTTTATTATCTCCTTCATTTGTTTTTAATGTATTGCCTTTTGGTTTCAAATGCCCTCTTACTTGTGGTACTATCCAAATAGCAATAGGCAAAAATATCAACCCAAGCACTACAATAAACCAAAAAGGCACCTGCCAATTCCATGTAGTAGCCATATACAAGCCCAAAGGCACGCCAACAACTGACGCAAAAGAAAAGCCCATACTCAAAATTCCCATAGCTTTGCCACGTTTTTCATAAGGGATAATATCTGCTACAATACTATTGGTTTGTGTATTAATTAACCCACCAAAACCTCCTGCAAATACCCTAAAAGCTACCAAAGCCCAATAATTCCATGCCAAAGCACAACCCGCAGTCCCAAAAATAAACCCTATAAAACCCACCAAAAGCACTGTTTTGCGGTCTAACCTATCTACAAAAAACGCAGATAAAAAACCAACAATGCCTGCACTTATGGTATAAGCTCCTACCGCTATGCTAAACTCTTGAGGCGTAATATTAAAAATACGCATGAGTTGCGGAGCAAGTGGCATCATTATCATAAAATCAATGATGTGCGTAAAATTAAGTGTTGCAAGCACACCAATAATCAGTTTTTCATTGAATGTAATATCTGTATCTCTGCCAGTATTTTTGTTTGAGGATTTATTGGCTTGGGTAATCATTTTGTATTTGATTTTTTAAAGAAAAATAAAGGCGAATGTAAGCCAAATTTTAATAAAAAAACAACATTGTGAATGCAATACCAAAAAATAAACCTAAAAAAAGCACGATTGTATACAAGAAACTGTAAATACTATATTTGATAAAGGTAAGAATATATCCTTGTTGATAAAAACGTTTTTGGGCAACAAAAATATAAATCATATTGATAAGCAGAATTAAACCCCACATTATTCCCACAACATCATCATTTGCAAAGTTAAAAAATGATAAAAGTATGCCTATAAAAAATGTAAAAAATACAAAACTGTGTGTGTGGAGTGTAAAAACAAGACTCTCAATATAATAGTATTTTCTACGAGAAAATAAATAAAACAAGTGCAACAACCACGCAAAAAAAGGCAACAACACAAACATTACAATAGGCAACTTGTTCATAACATAGTTGAATAGTTCATTTGGGGTGCTTTCAGCTACTTTTGTTATTTGTTTTGCTAAAAGATAATTCCAAAATGTATTTTTGATTTTGAGACTATCCATTTTTTGTTTTTGTGTGAGTGTTTTGCTATCAAGGATTTTTTTTGCTTTTTTTGGGTCTTTTATTTTGATATTTTCGCCAAAAATAGAAAATCCACCATCATTATCGCTTGTAATACTTAAACTATTTTCCTTTTTGGTGCTGTCTCTGGGTGGTTTATTTTTGGCTTTTTTAGCTTTTTTTATTTTTTTTAGGCTATCTTCTTTTAGTTGTTCTTTTGTTTTGACTTCTTTTTTATTTATTTTGAGCGTATCATCTTTGCCAAAATCTGTAAGTTTTGTATTAAAATTAGCTTCACTATTTGCTACACTACTTGTAATAACCAGCGATAACGCAAAAAAACATAATACGCTCATGGTCAAATACAGCCTTACAGGCGTGATATAATCTTGCCTTCTGCCTTCTGAATAGGCTTTGGTTAGGTATGCAGGGCGAAACAAAAAAGGCACAATACTACGCCACAAACGATTGTCAAATGCAAACCAATCATGGAAAGAGTCGTCAACATAGGAAGTAATTGGTTTTATTTTTTGGTCGTTTTCTTGCCCACAAGCAGGACAAAAATTATAATTTTCGGGAAGTTCGGTTTTACAATTTAAGCAATATTCTGATTTTTGACGTTTCTTAGCCATAATTATACTATTTTTTGCAAGAAGTTTTTAGCGTGTTTCCTTACATTTGTATTCAATTAAAACGAAAAATAACAAGCATTTACAATAAACTGTAATTTTATTTTTGAAAATAAAAAGGATAAAATAAAAGAGAGCCAGATTCCTATGCAATGACAAAAAAAGCGAAAAATACTACATAAAATCCTTTATTTTAAACTGAAAAAACTGGATACTGAAAAACCTAAATCCTAAACAACCTTTCTGCATTTCGCGTAGTAATTTCTTGCAATTTTTGAATAGAAATGCCTTTGAAATCTGCTAATTTTTGGGCAATAAATGGAATATAAGCACTTTCATTGCGTTTGCCTCTGTATGGTGTAGGCGATAAATATGGGCTATCTGTTTCCAAAACCAAATATTCAAGTGGGATATGTGGTAATACTTCGTCCAAACCGCTTTTTTTGTAGGTAGCCACACCACCAATACCCATCATAAATCCACCAAGTTGTATAATTTTCTCAGCAGTTTGCGTACTACCTGTAAAACAATGGAAAACACCACGCAAAGTGCCATCTTGCAATGTTGAGAGCATTTCTAAGGTTTCATTTACAGATTCTCTACAATGAATAATAATAGGTAAATCGTATTTTTTGGCGAGTTCAACTTGGTATTTGAAAGCAATTTTTTGCTGTTCCCAAAAAGTTTTGTCCCAATGCAAATCTGTCCCCATTTCGCCAATGGCACAAAAATTTGGATATTTTTGTAAATAATCCGCTACAATTTGTAATTCTTCTTCAAAATTTTCTTTGACATGACAAGGGTGAAGCCCAATCGTTGGGAAGCAATTTTTTGGATATTTTTCGCTCAAAGCCAACATTGCGTTTATGGTTTCACTGTCAATATTAGGCAAAACCATTTTTTGAACGCCTTGTGAAAGAGCATTTTGCACAACTGCATCAATATCGTATGCAAATTGTTCAGAAAATAAATGTGTGTGTGTATCTATGAAATAAGACATGGTAAAAATAGCCCCCAGCCCAAAGGGGAGTAAATAGCCTTTGATGTATAATTTTATGTGTAAATTTAATTTTAATTCACCCTTTGGGGGTTAGGGGGCTTTAATCCAATAATACAATTGTAACGCCATCGCCACCTCTGTCAGCGTGTTCATCTTTCATGGAGCGTACTTTATTGTATTTTTTGAGGGTATCGCGTACAATTTGGCGAAGAATACCATCGCCTCTGCCATGAATAATAGTGAGTTCTTTGGTGCTTGTAAGTAGGGCATCATCTATAAAATCACCCAAAATAAATAGGACTTCTTCTGCTCTTTTGCCTCTGATGTCTAATCTTGGGTTAAAATTCATTGATTTTTCCAAAAAATCAAATCCACCAAAATTTTTCTGGATTTCTTTTTTCTGTTCTCTTACCATTTTGCGGTTTACCTTTTCTAATTTATCCATTTTTACATCACTTCTCAAACCATTAAAACTAATTTCAACGGTTTTATTCCTAATGCCAATTACTTCTCCGATAGCGGTTTGACCAATAATACGCACCATATTACCAATTTTGATGTCGCCTGCCAATATTTCTACATCTTCATCTTCCACAGATTGTATAGCAGAAAAACCTTCTTCAGGTTTTACAGTTTTAGCAAAATCGTCCAAATTTTTGCGTGAAGTTTTAACTTTTTCTTGTTCTGCTTGGCTATCTTTTATTTCCTTAATGGTATTTTCAATGCGTGTTTTAGCAGATTTTACGAGGACTTGTGCTTCTGCTTTTGCTTGGTTTAAGATGCGTTTTTTCTCTGTATCCAAATACGTTTTTAGTTTTTCATATTCAGAAGTGAGGTTATTAAGTTGTTTTTCTTTTTCTTCAAGGCGTTGGTTTTGGTTTTGGAAATGATTTTTTTCTAACTCCAATTCCCTCAAAAGTTTATCCACAGAAACCTGTTCTACACCTGCATATTTTTTACCATTTTGGATAAGTTGTTGTGGCAGTCCTATTTTTTGGGCAATTTCAAAGGCATAAGAACTACCAGGTTTTCCCATTTCTAAGCGATAGAGTGGTTCCAGGTGTTCATTGTCAAATTGCATTGCACCATTGATAATTCCTACGGTTTGTTCTGCAAAAAACTTTAAATTTGCATAATGCGTGGTAATAACGCCAAAACTTTTAGATTGATTTAATTTCTCTAAAATGGCTTGTGCAATCGCTCCACCTACTTGTGGCTCTGTACCTGTGCCAAATTCATCTATCAACAAAAGACTTTTTGCATCTGCAAATTTGGTAAAATGCAACATATTTTTAAGGTGCGAACTGTATGTACTTAGGTCATTTTCTAAGGATTGTTCATCACCCAAATCAATAAAAATATCTTGAAAAATACCCATTTGTGAGCCTTCTGCCACTGGAATTAGCAAACCGCATTGGTACATATATTGTAACAAACCAACCGTTTTTAATGCTATGGATTTTCCACCTGCATTAGGGCCTGAAATAAGCAAAATACGTTTATCATTTTCTAATGTAATATTTAAAGGCTCAATTTCTTTATTTTGCTCTTTGAGGCGTAGCCAAAGCAAAGGGTGAAATGCCTTAAACCATTTTAGGAAAGATTTTTTTTCAAAAAGTGGGTTGATAGATTTGGTTTTAAGGGCAAATTTTGCCTTAGCACGTATAAAATCTATTGTACCTAAGAAATGATATGCTTTTCGCAATGCAGGAATATGAGGACGCAATGTATTTGTAAGTTCTGTCAATATTTTGATGATTTCTCTACGTTCTGCGTATTCCAATTCCCTTATTTCATTGTTCATGTCAATGATCTCTGCGGGCTCCAAAAAAACGGTCTGCCCAGACGCAGATTCATCATGCACAAAACCCTTGATTTTACGTTTGTGTTCTGCTTGCACAGGGATTACAAGTCGTCCATCTCTAAGCGTAAGATTTGCATCTTCTTGGATAAAACCTTGTGATTTGGCAGATTTTAGTATCGTTTCTAAGCGTTTGCGAAGTTGTCCTTGCGCACCATACAAAGCTGTACGAATACGCCTTAGTTCAAAGGACGCATTATCACGTATTTTGCCTCTTTCGTCAATTACGAGTTCAATTTTATCAATTAAATCCGCTTCAAAAACGAGGTCTTTTATCAAATTTCTTAAAACAAGGTATTGCTCAGGTCTTTTTTTAAAAAACTTGATACAATCATTAATGGTAGAAAGCGAAAGTTTTAAATCAAAAAAATCTTGTTCTGCAAGAAACGCATTTTCAGGCACTGCCTTTGTGAGTGCATCATGCACATTGATATAATTTTGTTGGGGAAAGCCCTCATTTTGGGTAATAATTTGGCAAAATTCCTCAGTTTGTTTTGCAAATTTATCAATGATGTCGTATTGGTTTGAAAATTGGATTTTATCCACAAAATTTTGCCCCAAAATGCTTACACATTCTTGTTTGAGCATTTCTCTTATTTTGTCAAAGCCTAATTTTACTTCTAAGTTTTCGGGATAGAGCATGGTTTTTCTTTAAAATTTTTGCAAAATTACACTTTAATTATGTTTTAATTATAATTTTTTTAGCAATTTTTTAAAAAACATTAAAAAAAAGTATTAGAAAACAAAAATTTCTATCCTTTCAATCTAATTTTTGCCCATTTGCACACACCACCAACAGGCGGATTATGTTTTGCTACGCTTACTTCCACGCTTTTTATTTGTGGATATTGTGTTTTAACCGTCAGGACAATATTTTGTGCCAAATGTTCCAAAAGTTTGGCGGGTTTTTGCATGATTTTTTCCACGATTTCGTACAATTTTCCATAATCAATCGTAGCAGAGAGTTTGTCGTGTTGTGCAGCTTCCGAAAAATCAACTTCAATCGTCAAATCCACACTAAATTTATTGCCAATTTTGCGTTCTTCTTTAAAAAAACCATGATATGCAAAAAATTCCAAACCTTCTAAGGTTATTGTTCCCATGTTTTTATAGGTTTAAAAAGTTCAAAGTTCAAGGGTTAAAGTTCAAAGTTCAAAGGTTAAGCTTTTTACCACGTTACGCCTTGTGCAAGTGCGTTTGGGTGAAGTTTGAAAAATATTGTTCCGCCTGCGGTCATGGTAGATAAAAATGTAAATTGACGTTGTGCAGATACTTTTGCATCAGTTGCTGGGCAAGATTGTATGGTTTTATTCACTTTTGGAACATTTTTATACAAATCGCCATGTATTGCGTTGCTTAGTTCAAAACCTTGCCTACAACGATAATGGTCAGGGAATTTGCGAAAAATATCGCTACCGTCCCAATATCCGCCTCCTTGCAGTGTTTGGATAATATCACTTACGTCAGTTGTTTGTTTAGTAAATAATTTGATGACTGCGAGTGTTGCTTGTCTTCTGCGTGTTTCATCGCCTCCTGTGCCAAAATATTCTTGGTGTTGTGGGCTGTTGATACCTTTTGTGTAATTGCTGTCTACAAGCAAATCTGCAAGTCCGTAGCTTCTTTTTGCTTTTTTGAATGCTGCACTTTTGGCTAATGCGTAACTATACATGCTATAAGCAATGGCAAAAGTTTCCCTTTGCATTTCTCTTGCAGGGTCGTTTGGTGCTACAAACTGTAAAATACCATTGTGCGAAGATTCAGAATACACAGTTGCAGCATAACTGCGAAGTTGGGCTCCCGAAATAAAAGGTACTTCTTGTTTGCCAATAATAGCCTTGTCAGGCGTATCGTCATCTATGCTGGCAATACTGCCATCTACATTAAATAATATTGCCATTGTTAAAAATAATTTATTTTTGTAAAGGATTTTTTTGCATAATTTTTTTACGAAGGTAGATTTTTTTTTGGAAAAAACAGCATTTTTTTGGAAAAAACTTAGTAAATAGCAGAATATTATCCCTTTTTTCTTTTAAGAAAATCCAAAAACTTTAACAAAACGCATGAAATCATTTTTTTTTATTTTAATAGGTACAATGTTTTTGTGGGCATGTGATAGATACAATCCAAGCAACGACCAAATACAAGCCATTCCAACGCCCCAAAATCTTAGTAATGTAGTCATTTATAAAGCATTGGAAGAGGCTACATCAGCATATCCCGAAAATTCAAATACACATTATCAAATGGCTTTGTATCATCTTCGCAACAAAAAAGATACATTGGCATTGGAAAGTATGCAAAAAGCATTGAAATATGACAGCACACAAAATATGTATTTTATTACACTTGCAGAAATATACCGCAATATCAACCAAAATACCGAAGCCCTGAAAGCCCTGAATAAATTAAGAAATATTGATGAAAATTATGTGGAAGTATTGTTGCTTGCAGGAGAATTGCATTACAAATTAAAACAATATGACCAAGCAATCAAAGCACTTAATCGTGCCTTAAAAATAACTGGAAAAAATGCAAAAGCGTATTTTTGGAAAGCAAATGTGGAAATTGCACGCTTGGATAGCGGGAATGCCCTCAAAAATTTAGCGTACGCCTTAAAATACAAACCTAATTATCCAGAAGTATTTAACAGTTATGCAGAACTTTTTAATAAATTTGAAATGTATAACACCGCTATTCTCTATGCTAACAAAGGCATAAAACTAAATCCTGTGTCAAGTGCTTTATATTTTAGCAAAGCAGAGTCGTTTCGCTTGAAGAGGTTTGCAGAAGACAGTGCCAATTTTTATTACCAAAAAGCATTTCAATACAATAACCAATCATGGTTTTCTGCATTTCAACTCGGAAAATATGCTTATGACAAATGGCGTTTGAAAGACGCCCAAAAATATTTGGAAACGGTTAATAATATCCAAAAATCACATGCCCCTACCAAATATTATTTAGGACTTACATATTACAGTTTGGGCAAAAAAGCAGATGCGGTAAAAGAATTGGAAAAATGCCTAAAATTGGAGCCTAATAATATGGTTGCCTCAGAATGGTTTTGGCGTATCAAAAACGAAATTTACCAAGAAAAAATGTATCGCATCAATGACTCTATCCAAAAAGCATATTACAAACAACAACAGCAAATCTTAATGCCTGTCCAAAAACCGAATTAAGGATTTTTTAAAATTGAGCAAAATTAAAAATTACAGTTATAAATTGTAGTCGTACAAATTAAAATTATTTATCTTTGCAATAAAATCAATCTTTTAATGATTGAAATTATTATAAAACCTAAAAAAATATTTCTTGCTTTGGGACTTTTTAAAAAACCGAAAATCGTAGAAAATCTGTACGATTATATAGATGTTCAGTTGGAATTATTAAAACTTGATACAGAAGAAAAAATTGCGCGTTTGAGCATAATTTTTTTGGAATTGGGGCTTACAGTCGTGTTTTTGGGTATTTTTTTACTATTTGTAAATCTTGCACTTGCTTTTTACCTCAATACTTATTTTAATAATTTATATATTGGTTTTGCATTAGTAGCATTTGGACATTTATTTGTGCTGGGTATTTTGTTATTTGTTATCAAAAGAAGCCCCCAAACTTTGAAAAAACTTGTGCAAGGATTTTTTCAATATATTATGAAAAGAATTGTTAAATAATTCAAGTTATCAGTTTTTGAGTTATCAGTTTTGTAAATTTGCTTAAATTTATGTTTTAAACATGAAAAAATACGTATTTTATCACGCACAATGCCCAGATGGATTTGGTGCTGCGTTTGCTATTTGGCAAAAATGGGGCGATAATGCCACTTATTTCCCTGTGATGCACGGAACACCTTACCCTGATATTCCAATGAATGCGGAAGTATTGATGGTGGATTTTTGTTATGACAATCCTACTTTGATAGCACTTGCATTGCGTGCCAACAAAATTACCATTATAGACCATCACCAAACCGCTTACAATAGTTTTCAGCAATTTCCCAAAGAAACTTATCCATATGTAGAAGCACACTTTGACATGACACATAGCGGAGCGGTGCTTACATGGCAATATTTATTTCCTGAAAAAGCGGTGCCTGAATTGTTGTTGTATATTGAAGATAAAGATATTTGGAAATTTGAATTGCCAAAATCAAAAGAATTTTCTGCAGGTTTGCGTGTGTATGACTTTGATTTTGATGTTTGGCAAAAAATTAACGTGCAAAATGTAATACAAGAAGGCGAAATATTATTGCGTTATCAACAAAAATTAGTAAATAAAATTTGTGAAAATGTGCGTTTTGAGAAATTATTAGATTATGAAGTGCCTATCGTCAATAGTCCAACCTTACAAAGTGAAATAGGCAACCAACTTTGTAATATGTACCCTGAGCGTGCTTTTGCAGTTGTGTATTTTGATACACAAGACAAAAGAAGTTTTAGTTTGCGTTCTGTGGGTGATTTTGATGTGTCTGTGATTTGCAAACATTTCAAAGGAGGAGGACACCGCAACGCTTCTGGTTTTTCATTGCCTTTGGAAAGTCCTTTAAACTCTAAAGGGTGAATTAATACGCATTAAATTTATATATCAAATTAAGATAAAGGCTGTTTGCTCCACTTTGGGGGGTAGGTGGCTTTTATTTCGTAGCAAATCCATCCCATTTTTTACCTAAGCATTTTGGAGGGAGATTAAATTGCGAAATTTCCACATTGCCTTTGAAAGTTGGAGAAGTAATAAAAATAGATTTTTCGCTATCTAATTTAAGTTTAAAACGCATTTCAGTTTTAAAATTGCCTGTGTAAATAGGTGCAGTAAAAAAAATAGCTTGTTTGCTTTTAAGTATAATTTGTCCAAAATTGGGCGAAAAACCCCAATCATATCGCCAATATTCTATTGCCTGCCATTTTCCATCTGGGTTTTTACCTTCTCTTATCATCATCAAACTGCCATCTTGCGTAGGCAATACAATGTCTTTTGCAGATACGTTGGTTAATTCATAATGTAAGAAATTATCTTTTTCTAAATTTTCTATAGATTCAAAAGACAATGTTTGGCTATTGGAAACAATCGTGTGTGCTTTTTTGGGATTAAAATAAGGATACCATGCGGGTTGCATTGTGCCTTTTTCTTGCGAGGTTGGATTGTGGATATGCGTAATTTCTTTGATATTTTTTTTAACTTCTTTTTCTTGATTTGAAAAATAGTTTAAAAAAATCCCATTGCCAAAAAAAATACCACCAAATATGGCTAAACGCAATAAATATATTTTTGCAAGCATGTATAAAATGAGCGTATAATAAGTTGAAAAAAAGAAATAAGAAAAAAATAAGCTAAAAAATAGATGCAAAGTAAAAAAGAATACTTTAAAATCACTATTGCTTTGTATTTCTTTGTTTTGGGGGGTTTAAAATTTATTTTTTGAAAAAGAGTACAAAACTCTAAAAAAAAATTTACAAAAAAAAGTTAATTTATAGATGTTCAATTTTTTTGCCAAAATTTCCAAAAAAAATAAAAAAACACCCTAAGTACATAATATTCTTGGGGTGTTTTTTAGAAAGAGGGGGATTTTGAGTTATAGTTGGCTTATTTGGTATAAATTAAAGGCTCTTTGGCATTAATATTTTGGTTACCACCTTTTGTGTTTTTGGCAAGCAAAGTACGCAATGCTTTTTCATTGTCAAATTGTGTTTTTTTATCCATATCTTTTTTAAAAGCATTTTTGTCTTTTATTGCTTTTTCTTCCACAATTGGGTACAACATAAGTTTTTTACTTTCCAATTTGTATTTCACATATATATATTCGCTATCTGGGTTTTCTTTTTCAGCAAATAAACTCAAAAAATTTT
This sequence comes from Cytophagales bacterium, assembly GCA_031425615.1. Taxonomy (GTDB): domain Bacteria; phylum Bacteroidota; class Bacteroidia; order Cytophagales; family Microscillaceae; genus JAAFIN01. The sequence continues at coordinate 312,846 of JANPJR010000030.1, read as the reverse complement.
CGCCTTTTATCTTATGTATAATAACTTTAAAACTAAGTGATTCTTCTTTTCCTTCTTGCCCTGACATGGTTATTGTATATGATTTTTGACCTTCATTTTTTGTAATCGCAAGCGTTTTGATGAATTTTCCCATAGGGTCATCTTTGTATTTAGGGGCTGGTTGATAAGTCCAATTACCAATAAGTTTGTCATCTTCTATTTGGTCTTTTGGCTCACCTGCGGGATATTTGGAGGTAATGCAAGAAGTAACAACAAAGAGAAAGGCAAAAAATAGTATGTTTTTCATGTTGTATAATGGAAAATTGTATATTGAAAAGTCCTTTGTAATATTTATTGACACAAATATTGACACAAAGATATAGGCTTTTTTATTTAAAAATATAATTATTGATGAACAAGCATGTTAATTTGATGAATCAGTCTTTTGATTTGACGAATGGTAAAAAGTGGTAAGTTTTATAAGAAATTTATAGCCAAAAAATAAAAAAAAACGGTCATTATTTAACATAAGACCGTTTTTTATGTTGTAAAAAAAATATATTTACGCTACCTTTTCTACAATTAGATTATGATTGGTGTAAATACAAATATCCGCAGCAATATGCAACGCTTCACGCACTATTTCCTCTGCTGTGAGGTGTGGAGCGTGTTTTGTGAGTGCCAACGCTGCTGACTGGGCGTACATACTGCCTGACCCAATAGACGCAATATTATGGTCGGGCTCCAATACATCACCAGAACCTGCAATAATGAGCATTTCGTCTTTGCTTACTGCGATAATCATTGCCTCCAATTTTTGGAGATATTTGTCCATACGCCATTCTTTGGCAAGTTCTATGGCACCACGTTTTAGATTTTGTCCAAAAGCATTGATTTTTTCTTCTAATCTTTCTAATAATGTAAAGGCATCAGCAGTAGAACCTGCAAAACCAACGATTATTTTGCCATTTGCCAATTTTCTAATTTTTTTTACATTGCTTTTTGCAACCGTATTACCCATAGTAGCTTGTCCATCTGCGCCTATGGCTATTTCGCCATTGTGCATTACTGCTAAAACGGTTGTAGAACGTATTTTAACGTTTTTCATTTTTTTTGTGTGTTATAAATTTTTTGTAGAACAGACTTTTAGTCTGTTGTTTCATTTCACAGACTAAAAGTCTGTGTTGCATTATGTGTATTTGAGGGAATTTACACAAAGAAATCAGGTGCAAGTTTGCCACCAGGCACTACCGAATATTTTTCGAAATCTGTAACGCCTTCGCTTCTCAAAAAATCTTCATCTACTAAGAAATTACCTGAAAAAGTTTTTGCATCTTTTGAAAAAATTGCAAAAGCGGAATCAGACATGATTTCTGGTGTGCGTGATTGGTTCATGAGGTAATCACCTCCAAGCATATTGACTGCTGCGGTTGCGATAGTGGTGCGAGGCCACAAAGCATTAAAAGCTATTTTTCCTTTGTATTCGCCTGACATACCGAGTACGCACATACTCATACCAAATTTTGCCATTGTATAGGCGACATGTGGGGCAAACCAACGTGTTTCCATGTTGAGTGGTGGCGAAAGATTAAGTACATGTGGGTTTTCTGCTTTCAACAAATGCGGAATACAGGCTTTTGAACACAAAAAAGTGCCTCTTGTATTGATTTGGTTCATAAGGTCATAACGTTTCATGTCTGTATCCAATGTGTTGGTAAGTTGGATAGCACTTGCATTATTCACAAGAATATCAATGCCACCAAATTTCTCAACGCCTTTGGCTACTGCGTCATATACTTGTGCTTCTTCGCGTACATCTACCATGAGGGGAAGGGCTTTTCCGCCTGCTTTTTCCACTGCTTCTGCGGTTTCGTAAATTGTACCTGCGAGTTTGGCGTGTGCTTCTGCAGTTTTGGCAACGATAATGATATTTGCACCTTCTTTTGCAAATCTTACCGCAATTTCTTTGCCTATGCCTCTGCTTGCTCCTGTGATAAAGAGCGTTTTATTTTTGAATATTGACATGGATAAAATGAAAGTTTAGTTTAAAAGCAAAAGTACATATATTTTTGTGATAAATCCATGATTGGTTATTGCATTTTTTAGCTAAATTTTAAAAAGGTGGTTCATCATCTAATCTTGGTGTATTATTTTGGAATCCATTCATGTCTTGGGTATTTGGGTTTTGTTGTGTGGTTGGTGTAGTATTATTGATTTTACTATTAAAAATTGGTTGTGTAGTAGCTTGTGTATTGTTGGTACGAGGCATAAAATTAGCCCCTTCTAAGTTTTCAAATTTAGTGTATCGTCCAATAAATTTTAATTTAACCGTGTCCAGCGAACCGTTACGGTGTTTTGCAATGATTACTTCGCCTACATCTTTGGTTGCGTTTCCTTCTGCATCAGTTGCGAAACCGTAATATTCTGGACGATATAGGAAAATCACAATATCAGCATCTTGTTCCAATGAGCCAGATTCCCTAAGGTCAGAAAGTTGCGGTTTTTTTTCGCCTCCCCTTGTTTCAACCGCCCTACTGAGCTGTGCTAAGGCAATTACAGGTACATTAAGTTCTTTTGCGATCATTTTTAATCCACGTGAAATCGTAGAAATCTCTTGCTCGCGATTACCCATTGTATTTTTGCCTGTGGAAGCGGTCATAAGTTGGAGATAATCTACCACTATCAGCTGTATATCGTGTTGTGCTTTCAAACGCCTACATTTTGCGCGCAATTCAAGTAAAGAAATAGCAGGCGTATCGTCAATAAAAATGGGTGATTCTCTAAGTTTTTGGGTTTTTTCGTGGATTTTTAGCCATTCCCACTCTTCCATTCTGCCACGTCTTATTTTGTCACTTTCTACCTCTGCCTCACCTGACAAAAGACGATTTACAAGCTGTATTTCTGACATTTCCAATGAAAAAAAGGCACAAGGTTTGCCAAAATCTACTGCAGCATTTCGCAACAATGAAAGCGAAAACGCAGTATTATGCACCACAGTCATATCCTCCAACAAAAATCTGTGATTGCCATCTATCACAAAACCATAATAATCATCTATTATGTCTTTTTCTATCTTAAAACCCGTTTGTAGCCAAGTACGATGTGTATCACGCCAAGGAAGGGCTTTTTTGCGAGGGATTCTTGCTGGGATTTTATCCACATCACCAAAAAAACGCACACGATATACCTCTGTTTCGTAATTTATGCTTTTGATGGTTGCTTTTTTAGGAATTAAAGAGGCACGAAAACCAAGCGAATCTACCAAAAATTTAAGCTGTTGGGCAAGATGTTTGTTTTTAAAGGTAATCTCGTACCCATTGCTACCTTTCAAATAATGCCCATCACTATCTACTAAACCCGCCAATAACTCTAACCTTTTTTGGGTATTGTTCACCAAATAATGGTGAGGAATGTGTTTGTTGTTTCTTAAATTTAACCTATTGATTTCAAATTCTAAAAACGACCAATCATTATCATAATCTTTGTGCAGTTTATATCTTGTGTGTTTAGGATTATTATTTAAAATACTGACAGAAACAGGGATTTTTAGTCTGTCTCCATATTCATAAAGATAGTTTTTAACCTCCTCATCAGTGTTTGTAATTTGGGCAGAATTGGAGTTTCCAGCACCCAACCAAAGCCCTAAAAAATAAGGTTCTATGGTGGTGGTTTTTTCCTCAAACTCAACTGCAACCCTATATCCTTTATAATTGCTTTTAAATTTTTTACTTTTTTGTAAAAATTCTTTTAATTCAATGTCTAAAATATCGCCATTTTTATGTTTGTATTCTGTTCTGCTTCTTTTTAAGGATAAAATATGGCTTTCATTTACCCGATAATCCACCCCTTTATTTTGCCTAACCCAGTACATCATTTCACGCCCACGAGCCAATGAAAGTACTTTTCTTGGGGTAGAATCATCACCCATTAGCACATCTCCCACCACAATATCCTCTACTTTTTTGAGCGTTCCGTCCCACATAACAATAATCGTGCCAAGTGCGTGGCACTTGCCCATGGCTGGCCTCGCTGCGAGTATGATTAAATCCGATTTTTGAAACCCGCCTGTAATCCTATCCAAATCACTAAAACCTGTAGGAACGCCTGTAAGACCGTCTTTGAGTTGGCGACGGTCTTCGAGTTCTTTGAGGGCTTGAGATACAAGGTTGCCCATAGTGGAATATTGCTTTCGAATATTGCTCTCTGAAACCTGAAAAAGTTTTTGCTCTGTTTGGTCTAAAAGGTCAAAAATATCTTTTCCTTCATCAAGCGAATCTTTGTGTATTTCGGAAGATATTTGTATAAGTTCTCTCTTGATTGCCTGTTCTGTGATAATCCTTGCATGCGCTTCTATATTGGCAGACGATTGCACGCCACTTGTGAGTTGCATTACATAATTGGCACCGCCTACGAGGTCTATTTTGCCATTTTTGCGGAGTTGTTGCACTACCATTTTGAAGTCAATAGGCTGAGAGCTTGCAAAAAGGTCAAAAATTGCCCTATAAATTTCTTGGTGTGCAGGCTTATAAAAACTTTCAGGACGCAGGGTATCAATCACCAAATTGAGTGCGTCTTTTTCAATCATTAACGCTCCCAATACAGATTCCTCCAAATCCAATGCCTGTGGTTGGAGTTTGCCTATTACATTAGAAATACCTGAATTTTGATTTTTGCCTGCCATTTTTTGATGCGTTTTAAAAGTCTAAAAATTTAATTTGTTTATTTTTTAAAATTTTGTTAAAAATAAAAACAATTATTTTTCATTTTCAAGATAAAAAAATAACTACAAATATAAACGTTTTTTTTGGTTAAAAGGAAATGAAAAATAATTTTTTTTGTAGTGATTAAGTCTCTAACCTTCAAAGGGAACAAATCCAAAAAAATAATTTTATTAAAATTGAAATTGAATTTTTAGCGATAATTTTAGGAATAAAGTGTAGAAAATCATTTATTTTTGAAAAAATATTTTTAAATTGACAACTCAAAAACTGATAACTGATATTATTTTTATGATTATTCGCATTGTACGTCTTACTTTTCAAGAAGATAAAGTAGAGGCTTTTTTACAAAATTTTGAGGAAAATAAGCAAAAAATTAGGCATTTTGAAGGTTGCCTACGATTAGTGTTGTGGCGTGATGCACACAATCCAAATATTTTTTGTACGCACAGCCATTGGATTTCAACAGAATATTTGGATAAATACCGCAATTCTGAATTATTCAAAGGGGTTTGGGCATTTACCAAAACCCTTTTTGCAGATAAACCTGTGGCTTTTTCGGTGGAGGAGTATATGGAGGTTTTTTAAAGGAAACTCCCAACCCTCAAAGGGAGAGCAAGCCCCAAGGAAATAAAATACCTTTAACTAAAAAAATAACAACTGAAAAAACTAAATTAACTGAAAAAACTGACAACTGAAAAAAATTACAACCTTATCCCCATAACTGTAATATCATCACGTTGGTCTGCTCCGTCTTGGTGTGAAATGATTTCGTTGATAAGCAGAATACATTGTTGTTTTAGGGTTTTATTGATATTTTGGAGGGCAATATCTTTAAATTTTTGTACACCAAATTTTTTACGTTGTTGGTTAGGATTATCCATTATGCCATCACTTGTGAGGTACAAGATATTTCCTTTTTTGAGGGTAAATTCTTGTTGCGAAAAAGCTCTATAATCTTCTCCTTGAAATCCACCAATAGATTTGCGGTCGCCTTTATGTTCTTGTATTTCGTGTAATGTATTTTCGTACACAAAAATTGGTCTTTTTGCTCCTGCAAAAGTTACGATTACCTCTTCTGTTGCTGTTGGGGCTATTTTACAGAGTACGATATCCATACCATCTTGGTTGGTGGTTTCGCCTTGTCTTAGGCGTGTTCTTATGCCAATATGTAAGAGTTCAAGGATTTTGTGTGGTTCATATATTTTTTGTCCATTGACGATTTCATTAAGAATAGTATTACCAATAATAGACATAAAAGCACCTGGCACACCATGTCCTGTGCAATCAACAGTAGCAAAAAACGAAATATTGAGTTGTTCTACATGCAAAAACCAATAAAAATCACCTGAAACAATATCTTTTGGCATAAAAATCACGAAAAAATCTTGTACATATTGCTTTATTTTGTCTTCATTGGGTAATATGGCTTTTTGAATACTTTGGGCGTAATTGATGCTTGATGTGATAAGTTGGTTTTTGCTTTCAGTTTCTCTGGTACGTTGTTGTGCATTGCGGGTTTCTTCTTCCTTGAGTTCAATAATTGCTTGATTTTTGGCATTGATTTCTGCTTGTGCGTTTGTGAGTTGTTTCATACGGTCTTTTAGTTCCGTTTCTTGCATTTTGAGTACAGAAGTTTGCATTTGAATTTCTTGGAGGAGATTTTTTGCTTCTGTAATGTCAAAAGCGAGTTGAATAATTTTTTGAGGTTTGCCTTTGTTATCCAACATAGGCGAATACACCGCATTTATCCAAAACTCTTCACCTTCCCAATCCACATATTGATAATCACCTGTTTGTGGAATACCATTTTTAAGATTTTCCCAAAACATTTTATATGCGTCTGTTTTTGCAAATCTATTATCAACAAATGTGCTATGTGGGAGATTTTTTACTTCATCTTCATCACATTTTACAAGTTTGCAATAACTTTCATTTGCTTTTATGATTTTGCCTTCCAATGAATATTCTACTTTGCAAATGGCACTTGAATTGATTGCATTGAGCTGACCATCAAGTTCAAGCTGCGTAATACGCATTTGTTCTTGTATGGTAAGCAATTCGTCCATATTTTGACGCATTTCTTCTTCTTGTGCTTCAAGCATTTCGCTTTTTTCGGTTTGTTCTTCAAGTGCTTCTTCGGTTTTGCGTTTTTGGGCTTCTATTTCTTGGTTTTTCTTTTCTATTTCCATTTGACTACTTTGCAATTCTAATAAACTTTCTTTTAGTTCATTTTCTTGTGCTTGTAGTTTTGTGGCAAGCGTTTGAGATTCATATAATAATTTTTTGGTGTTGTCATTTGTTTTAATGGTAAGTATTGCAGAGGCAATATTTTGCGAAATACGCTCAATAAATTCTATTTCGTGTGGTTGGAACGTACTAAAAGATGCAATTTCTACTACGCCCTCCGTTTTACCATTGAGTTGAAGTGGTACAATAAGGATATTTTTTGGTTGTGTTTCACCCAAACCTGAAGAAATGTAAGGGTAATTGGGCGGAATATTAGAAAGGTTGATGATATTATTTTCCAAAAAAGCCTGTCCCACAAGACCATCAGCAAAATTTTCTTTTAGGATAATTTTTTTTTCTTCAAATGACAATTTATTGTATGCATAAGTTGCCACAAGTTCTAAATATGGATTGTCTTCTTGAAAATTATTCAACATGAATATTGCCCCTTGTGAGGCTTTCAAATAATTGATAAGTTCAACAATTACAGCTTTACCCAATTCTTGAATACTAATATCGTTGGACTGTAATATTTTGGTAAATTCTGCCATACCTTTGGCAATCCAATTACGTTTTCCATCTTCATCTGCTACTTTTTTAAGCTGGTTTCGCATTTTCATTAATGAAATAAACAGCCCATCTTTTTCTGTATTTTTTTGGTTAGTTTGTAAAATTGAAACCTCAAAATTCCCTTCGCCTATGCTATTTGTAAATTCTCTCGCTTGTTTGATGCTTTGTGCAATAGAATTTGTGGAATGGGCAATACTTCCTATTTCATCAAAAGCATTAATTTCTACATTTATAGAAATGTCGCCTTCTGATATTGATTTTGCAGTTTGTGCAAGATTTTGTAAAGGTGCTACAACCACACGTAAAAACGAAAACCATAAACCAAATTGCAGAAAAACAATACCCCCACTTATCAGTACCCAACCCAAAAAAGTGAGTTCCAAAGGATTGTATATCCATTTGTATATGCTTATCGCAATCCCAATCATTGCCAAAAGTGCAGTAAAAAACACCCAAAATATAATTTTGGTATGAATAGGACGTATTTTAAAGGTTTTTGTAGCGGTTTGATTGGACATGATTTTTTAAGTTAATTTAGTTTTTTCAGTTAATTTAGTCTTTTCAGTTGTCAGTTTTTTCAGTCAATTCAGTTTTTTTAGTTGTCAGTTTTTTCAGTTAATTGAGTTTTTTTTTGTTAATTTTGTAGTCAAAGGTTTTTTATTCCCACTTGGGACTGCTCCCCCTTTGGGTTTTGGGGGTATGTTGGGTGGCTTTTTTCAATTTATAAAAAAAGTAAAACTTGTTAATGGAAAAACATATTACTGACAAACTAAAAAAACTACATTTCCACCCAATTTTTCAGCATTTCTTTTCCATATTCTGTTAGTACAGATTCAGGGTGAAATTGTACGCCAAATACTTTGTATGTGTGGTGTTGTATTGCCATGATGTGGTTGTTGCTATCTTTTGCAAGGATTTTTAGCTCATTTTTAGGGAAATCTTTTTCATCAATAACCCACGAATGATAATGTGCAACTTTAATTTTTTTTGGAATATTTTTAAAAAGGTTAACATCATTAATATTCAAAAAATTACTAAGGTTTTCTATAAAACTTTCTTCCAAAAAAGTAATTTCTGATTGTATGCCATGCAATACATCAGGCAAATTGTGTAATTTTCCCCCAAAACATTCGCCTATGGCTTGATGCCCTAAACACACGCCCAAAATATTTTTTTCTTTGTAATAATTTTTCAATAATTGGGGCATAATACCTGCTTCTTGGGGCAAACTTGGGCCTGGCGAAAGCAATATTTTATCAAATTGGGCAACTTGTGCCAAATCAATTTTATCATTGCGAAATACTTGGGGCGATTCGCCCAAATCTCGCAAATACTCAACCAAATTATATACAAAAGAATCGTAATTGTCTAATACTAATATGCTCAATGTTGTAAGGTTTTTAAGTTGTCAGTTTTAAGTTGGTGGTTTTTTAGTTTGTTTTAGGTCATGGTGCGAGTTTCAAGCCCGTACTTATGTGTTTGGGGCAAGTTCTTGTATCGTACAGAAATGTGGGTTTGGAAGCCAACATTTAGGGGATTTATAGTTTGTTTCCTTTTGGGGTTAATGGGCTTTTTAGCCAAAAAACAACTATCTCGCAAAGATAACAAAAATTTAAAAAAAAAATTTAAAAAAATAATCTCTTTCTTTGCTTTTATTTTAGAAAAAAAAACTGCATTTTTGGCTTTTAAATGGAATATTTGTTTAAAAACATACAATTATTGGACAAGTCAAGTCCTTTGTATCTTCAACGTGTAAATCTACACATCAAAAATGGCATTGTTGCACAACTTGTGCCTGCTTCACAACACATTGACATAAATGCAGATTGTGAGGTTGTGGCTTATGAAAACCTTTGTGTATCTATTGGTTGGATAGACATGCGGTCAAATTTCAGAGATTTGGCAGAAGATTTTTATACAGGACAACTTTCTGCACAAGCGGGCGGTTTTACCGAAGTTTGTTTATTACCCACGCTTACACCGCCTACGCAACACCGACATTTGGTTAAGGCAATCACTCAACAAAGCCAGCAAACACAACTTCATGCAATTGCAAGTCTTACACTTGACAACAAAGGCAAAGAACTTAGCGACATGATAGACCTACACCATGCAGGAGCAGTAGCGTTTAGTGATGGCGAACATGCGATTTGGCACACAGATATTTTGCTCAAATCATTGCAATATACCCAATATTTTGATGGATTGGTGATACAACGTCCAGAAGATAGTTTTTTGAATGCTTTTGGACAAATGCACGAGGGTATCATGGCTACAAAATTGGGTTTCAAAGGTATGCCTCGTATTGCAGAGGAAATCATGGTACAAAGGGATTTAGAAATATTAAAATATGCAGGCGGAAGATTGCATTTTTCATTGATTTCTTGCGAAAAATCTGTTTTGTTGATTCGTGAAGCCAAAAAACAAGGGTTGCACGTGTCGTGTGATATATGTAGCCATCAATTGGCTTTCACAGATGAAATATTGGCAGATTTTGATACATACCACAAAGTAAATCCACCTTTTAGAGAAAAATCTGATATTTTGGCACTTCAAAATGGACTCGCTGATGGTACAATAGATGTAATCGTATCTGATCATCAACCACATAGTTTGGAACAAAAACAAGTGGAGTATGACCTTGCACCTTTTGGAATTATTGGTTTGGAAACTTCGTTTTCAGTGGCAAATATGTATTCAGGTTTATCTATTACACAGCTTTTGGAAAAAATTGCCTATAACCCACGCCAATTATTACGCCTACCAATACCCAAAATCGCAGTTGGCGAAAAAGCAAATATTACGTGTTTTATACCTGATGAAACTTGGATATATGAACATAACCAAAGACAATCGCAATCGGAAAATTCACCTTTTTTTGGGAAAGCATTGAAAGGGAAAGTGGTAAAAGTAATTAAGAATTAGGAATAATTTTTCACTTGTTGTTTCTTATTTTATTTATTTTCCAAAGAAAAATTTTTTATAAAAAAATAAAAAAAATATCATACATTTACCAAAAATAAAAATCCACAAAATATTAAAACTTCTTTCACAAAAATTACATTTCAAAAATATTAAAAAAAATACAAAACCATGAGCAATGTAGCAGTTTTAGAAGGGCTAAAAAAAATAGAAACACGCATACAAGGGCGTGATAGAGTGCTTACGATTGGTGACGCAGCATCCATAGCAGGTACTTCAGTCAATGACGCAAAAGATATATTGACAAGGCTTCTGTCGTTGTATGATTGTCGCCTCAAAATTACCGAAAATGGTGATTTAATCTATGATTTTGGCGAAGTTCTCCACAAAAGAGGTGAAAGAACGTGGGAAGAATGGTGGTTTGGGGCAAAACAAGTATTGTGGAAAGCCTTTATGGTTTTTTTTAAAATATGGATTTCGGTTACATTGGTCGTATATTTTGTGATATTTCTAATAATTTTGATTGCGATAATTATTGCTTCTCTTTCAGGGAACAGCGATAGCGATTCAAGTAGTTCTTCGGATAGTGATGGTGGTTTTTTCAATATTTTAGGTGAATTGTTCAGGGGAATTTTTATTTGGAATACACACACAAGCAATACGCACTATGTGTATGATAATGACGGTTATCGTTACCGAGAATATGATTCACGTACTTCTGCATTGGATAAAAAAGGAGGGAAAGACTTTGTAGCCTCTGTATATGATTTTGTTTTTGGGCCTGAAAGAGTTGAAACCACACGACAAGACCAACACCGAGAACTTGCACAATATTTGAGAGATAATAAAGGCATTGTTACACGAAGTGAAATCATAGGTTTGGCAGGTTGGAGAAGTGCAGAAGCAGAAAATTTTTTTTCGGAAAGTATTGCCAAATATCAAGGTGATGCCCAAATCAGCGAAAATAAAGTATTGTATGGCGATTTTAGAGATTTTACACGTACAAAAGGTGTAGAGGGTAAAGAAAAAGTAATTTGGTATTGGGACGAATATGTGCCAAAATACAACTTAACAGGCAATACTTTTTGGCGTAACTTTTGGATTGTGTTCATGGGTTTGTTTAACCTTTCTTTTGCACTTGCTTTTGTATCTATGGGCTTGCAACAAGACATGGGAGCAGGCATTACGGTTGGGTTGGGTTGGGTGCCTTTTGTGTTTTCAGTGATATTTTTCCTTGTGCCTATCATGCGATATTTTCAAATTGGGGCATTTTCACGCAAAAGAGATTTAGAAAATATCCGAAAAAGGTTGATGAAAGCCATATTTTCGCAAGAAGAAGGCAAAGTAACCGCAGAAGAATTGGAAAAACTTGTCAATCCACGTGAAAGTGGTGAATCAAACATACCAAGAGAAACGATTGATTACATGATGCAAGAACTTATTAAGGATTTGGACGGAGAAATAGAAACCACTGAAAAAGGAAAGCTAATTTACAACTTTATTAATTTGCAAGAAGAAAAACGTGAAGCAATACTTCTTCGCCAAAAACGTGATGATGGCAGAAGTTTGGGTAATGTGGTGTTTGATAGCCATGAATAAAAGCCCCTAAATTCCAAAGGGGGATTTTAATTAGGAACAAATTTAATTGGGAATTAGGAATTAGGATAGGAATTGTGAATAATTTTAAAAAAAAGGTTTATAATCTTAAATTTTTTCAAATTTTAGAATGATACTTGAAAATAATGCTTGAAAAAACTTACATTAAATATTTAAAACACATAAATCATTATCTAAAATGTATTTTTAAATTAAGCTCAACAATAATTCTTAATTTCTAATTCTTTATGCCTATCTGCGAATTATGCGAAAGAGAGGTAAAACGCACCTCTAAACACCACCTTTTGCCAAAATCAAAAGGCGGAAAACACACCAAAACTGTAGCCCTGTGCCAGCCTTGTCATAGCAGCATACACCACCACATAGACAACAAAACACTCGCAAAACAATATACTGACCTCCAAACACTCAAAAATGCAGAAGAATTACAAGTGTATTTGGAATGGATAAAAAAAAGAAATGTAGAGAAATTGAATTTTTAATGAATTTTAAAAGTTAAAAATTTCTTTAAGAAAAAAAACTTTTCCTAAAAAACACTTATAAAATATGGAAAAAACTGTCTCAATTATGAAATTAGATATGCTCGAACAGCTTGGTACATTGGCATATTATGCGGATTTACCCAACGAAAACGTCATATTGTCTTACAGAGGTTCTATCACCACCAAAATTATTGCAGAAATGGACAACGAAATCGTTCATAAAGTAAATAATAGAAGTGCAGGCAGAAAATTACACAATATTTTTTTGGAATTAGCCCAAAATATTTTTTATTATTCCGCAGAAATTAACCAATTTGGCGAAGCTACACCTGTTGGTACGATTGTGCTTTCGGAAGGGGAAACAAGTTATCACCTTTTTACTGGTAATCTCATCACCCACAAACAAGCTGAATTTATTGATAAACAAGCAAAAAAAATCCAAACGCTTGATACTGACGGGCTTAGAAAATACCGCATGGAAATTGTAGAAAATGACAATCCAAACAACCCTGATAGCAAAGGAGCAGGCGTAGGACTTATCAAAGCTACCCTTGTGTCCGAAAATCCTATTCATGTAGATTTGCAACCTATAAATGACTTATATACATATTATACCCTTTTAATTACTGTTTCAAAAAATTCCACCCAAAAAAAATCTACGCAACAAATGGAAACATTACACATCAAAAGTAACAAAGGCGAATTTTATACCCCTTATGTAATGCTCAATGGTGATACAGGGGTATGTGAGCTGGCTGGTGAATCCTATTTGGAATACACCAACGAGTTTTACTCCAAAATTATTAGCTGGATTGACAAATATACCAAAGAATCCAACAATAAAATTACATTCAATTTTCGCCTTACCTATTTTAATACAAGCTCTTACAAAGCCATTTTAGACACACTTCGTAGCCTAAAAGCGTATGAAATACGTGGTGGAAAAGTAGAAGTAAATTGGTTTTATCCCGAAGATGATACTGATATTGTCAAAGAAGCACAAGACCTTAGCGAAAGTGCAAAAATTGATATGAATTTTATAGGCTATGAAGTTGATGATGAAGATTAAAAAAAGTTTGAAATTCAAAGTTTAAGATTCAATAAATTAGGTCTAAAACAATAAAGAAAAAATATGCGTCTAAACCTTTTTTAATTTTTTAAAAACTTTGTCCCTTAAACCTTTTGAACCTTGAACCCTTAAACCTTAAAACCTTTGAACCTTAAACCTTTTGAACCTTGAACCCTTTGAACCTTGAATCTTTTGAACATTAAACCTTTTAAAACCCTTAAACTTTTGAACATGAATTTATCCAAAGTCTCACTTTTTGCCCTCTTCTTGGGTTTATTAGTGTCTTGCGGTGGCAGAAAAATGCCCCAAATCCCAAACACAGCCAATGCAGTTATCACAGTTGATTTGAAAAAAATCTTGGGAAAATCAACTGATATGATAAAAATTTTGAAGGACAAAAAATTCTTAGAAAATTTTCCTGAATCAGAAAGTTTTGCAGAAGTACTGCCTTTGTTGCTTGATGGTAGTTTTGACGACACACAACGCATGTATTTCTACACAAATGCAGATGCCAAAAAGCCTGAAAATGCCTTTTTAGGTATGCACATTTTGCTCAAAGACGAAAAAAAATGGGCGGAAAGTGCCCAAAAAGCATTTAAAATTGCACCAAAAAAAGCAGAAAACCTAAGCTATATTTACAAAAAACCGCTTTTGCTTGCTTGGAAAAATAATATCCTTTGGGGAGCAATAGGCGATAAAAGTGAAAATGAATTGCTCAAAAATGTAAATGCTTGGAGTGCAATCTCTGTCAGCGAAAGTTTTGGGGCAAAAAATCCTATATTTACCGAAACACAAAAAAATACACACGATATACAATTTTGGATAAATACACAAAATGCAACTGACGCACTTTCTATGTATTTTTTGCCTAATAATGTAAAAAATCAAGCAAAAGACGACATCATAGGGGCAAATTTTGCCCTCAATTTTGAAAGTGGTGCTATCAACATGGAAATTTTTACCTATTTTATGAAAGGGAAATCAGAAAAATATGCCCGCCTCATCCGCACAAACCTTGATAAAAGTGTATTGAACGACAACCCTGTTGCAAATCCAAAAGTGTTTTTAAGCACTGCACTTAATATGGAAGGCATTATTGCAGAACTCAAAAAAGACAAAGATTTTGAAAAAGAAGCACGCAATTTCAAAAAAGATACAGGTACAGAACTTTTTAGTGTATTACAAAATGTAACAGGCGATTTAGCTTTTGCGTTGGAAAATATAGATTTTTCAAAAATTTTCTCTGGAAAAATACCAACTTTTAGTACAACCATCAAAATCAAAGACCGTAAAATATTTGATGATATGATGCGTAATGAACGTACAAGCGAAACTTTCAAAAAAATAGCAGATAATACCTATCAAGGCAGAGGTACAGGAAGCGAAGAAAGCTATGTCTATATAGAAAAAGATATGTTGCATGTCATCAATGGCAAACAACTTTTGGAAAAAATAAAAGCAGAAAAAGGAGAACTTGGCAAAAATAACCTCATCACAAGCATAACCCAAAACCAAAATATGGTATTGTATTTTGACCTTGTGCAACTCCTCAAAAATACAAAAGAAATATCTGGGGCATTTGAGCCTATAGAAAAAAGCCTAAAAGGTCTTGCCCTTACGGTAAATGGTGTACAAAAAGACAAAGATTTGATAAAAGCACAAGTTTCGCTTGCTTTCCAAGATGCCAAAACCAACGCTATTCCAGCCCTATATGACCTCTACCTAAAAACACAAGAGGCAAACAAAAAAGCAGAAAAAGAAGCAGAAGAAAAACGTAAAAAACGTAAAGAAATGGAAAAAGAAAGTGGTAACTCAGAAGAAGATTTTGAGAAATTTTTGAAAGAAGGTGAAGGTAAATTGGAAAAACCTTCGGAAGAATTGTAAAAACTTTCTAAGCCCTTAAAAGTAAAAAAAACGTTTCATTTCTCAAAAAAATGAAACATTTTTTTTGCTTATCTAAAAATCAACACCTAAAAATCAAAAAAATATTTTACAATTTTTTATGTCCAAAAATATAAATTTGAGCAAATCTATAAAACCAACAACTTAAAAACTGAAAACATACAACTTGGATTATTTCAATTCCATTTCTTTTACCAAATGTCCTGCCCCAGCATATTTATCAATCACAAATAACACATAACGAATATCAACCGCTACATTTCTGCATTTGTTGGCATCATACATGATGTCGCTCATGGTACTTTCCCAAGTGCGGTCAAAATTTATGCCTATCAATTCACCTTTTGCATTGAGTACAGGGCTACCAGAATTTCCGCCTGTCGTGTGATTGGAAGCAGTAAAACAAATAGGTAATTTGCCTTTTTCTGCATATTGTCCATAATCTTTTGCCAAAAACAATGCACGTAATTTAGCAGGAATTGCATAGTCTTCATACACATCTTTTGTGGCTTCTTTTTCCATAATGCCCTCCAAATATGTTTGATAATCATAACTTCCACCATCATAAGGTTCATATCCTTTTACCACACCAAATGCAAGGCGAAGGGTAGAATTGGCATCAGGATAAAATTTTTGCTTTACATTCATTTCACGCATACCTTTTACGTAGGCACGTTGGTTGATGTCAAGTTCTTGGTTAAATTTATCCATTTGAGGTTTTACGTTTTTGCGGTAAATATCCACCAATTCGCTTGCATATTGCACTGCAATATCGTCAGAAAGCGGTTTTTTTGTTTTTACAAATTCATTGTATTTTTTTTCGTCAGCCAATACCGAATTTTGAATTACATTTCTTGCAAATTTGAGATAATCACCTTGAAAATCGTTTTTTATTTTGGCAAAAAATGCAGGGTGTAGATTTTTTGGCAAATCTTGCGCATACGTTTCTAAGCAAAATGCCATTACTTCCTCGTCCAATGGGCTGTAATAATCCTTAAAATGTGCTTTTGCAAGTCCTTCTTTTTCATCTTCTTTGGCATTTGCAATATCCATTGCAAACTCAAATAATTCTATGGCAAAAACTGCTTCATTTACATAATCTTGTGCCAAGAAAATATCTTTGGTGCTGTTGAATAAATTTTTAAAATTATTCATTACTTCGCCATATTGCATTTTGCGGTCAGACGTTGCACCTGCCCAAGTCATAAATTTTTGCTCATGTTCTTCTTTTACTTTGATGGCTTGCAATCTTTTCAAACCTTTGCTTTCACCAATCCATTTTTTCCACGCATTGGCTACACTTGCTTGTTTGGCTGCGTATTGTATATGAATTTTGGCAGAAGATTTCATGTATTTATCAAAAATTTCTAATCTTTTAGTACGCAAACGAATTTTCTTTGGGTTGGTAATGTCAATAATTCTTTGTACTTGGTACGAAGAAATGTATTGTTGTGTGCGACCTGGAAAACCCATCACCATTGTAAAATCATTTTCTTTTATGCCTTTCATAGAAATAGGTAAAGAATATTTTGGTTTCAAAGGTACATTGTTTTTGCTATAAGTTGCAGGCTTGCCATCTGGAGCAGTATAAACCCTAAACAACGAAAAATCGCCTGTATGGCGAGGCCACATCCAGTTGTCGGTATCACCACCAAATTTACCAATTGCATTTGGAGGCGTGCCTACAAGACGCACATCTTTGTGGGTTTCGGTTACAAACATATAATACTCATTACCATAAAAAAATGGGCGAATAACGGTTTCATAATGTGTACCTTCGGTTGCGTTTTTGCCTACTTCTTTTATTTTTTCTCTGATATGTGCTTGGCGTTCTTTTTCGGTGGCGTTGTTGGGCATATCTTTCATGATTTGAGCAGTTACATCTTCCACACGTACAATAAATGTAACAAAAAGTCCTTCATTTGGGAGTTCCTCTTCTTTTTTCATTGCCCAAAAACCATTTACAAGGTAGTTTTTTTCTACAGTACTGTGCGATTGAATCTGTCCAAAACCGCAATGGTGATTGGTAAGTACCAAACCTTCTTTGGAGATGATTTCGCCTGTGCAAAAACCGCCAAAAGACACAACTGCATCTTTCAAAGAGGCTTTATTGATGCTGTAAATTTGCTCTGCGGAAAGTTTAAGCCCTTTGTTTTTCATGTCACCATAGTTCATTTGCGACAACAGTTGCAAGAGCCACATACCTTCATCAGCTTTTGCTTTTGGGGCAAAAAAGCAGCATAAAAGTATTAATAAAAGTGTGTGTTTTTTCATGTATTTTTAATTTTTTTGTATAAAAAAGTTTATCAAAGGTACAGAAAAAAATGTTTTTCCCAAAAAAAACGAAAAATGTTTGTATTTGTGTTTATTTTATTATTATTTTTTTCATTAACAAAAATAAAACCCATTAACAAAATTAAAAATATTGATGTTTAAAAACGTGAGAAAAATAACAGAACTTTATCATCTGTGGATTTGTGGCACAATTTACTTAAAAACTAAAAAATCTCTCTCAAATCCTTTGCAAGCGTTTGAATAAGGTTTTGGTCGTGTGGATTATAATACCATTGATAATCAAATGCTTGTAAAATGCTTGGGTTTGCTTGCGTAGAAATCGTCAAACTGTGGAACATTGTGCCTTTACGTTGTTCTTGACGCATTTTTTTTTGGATTTCTTCTCTAAGTTCAAACATTACAAAATCCGAAACCACCAACACATCAGCATCTTTATAATCGTTTGTATGGAGCATATTAATACTCGCAATCATAGCAGGCATAAGGTCAGTGCCGCCATGAAAAGACATGAGCAAAAACTTGACAACTTCTTCTAATGAATGTGCCAAATCCAATAAATTAATGGTATGAATGCCTATCGAAAAAGAAATCAAAAAACACTTTCTATTATCTTGTGAAGCCATTTTTATTATCGCAAATGCCAATACTTTGGCAACTTCTTCAGGCAAGCCTTCCATAGAACCGCTTGTATCTACACACAAAATAAATGCCCCTTTTTCTTTGCGTTTTTGGCGTTGTTGTGTGAAATATTCGGTTTTTTTGTCATTTATAAGGATTTTATTTTGATAATCCCAAGTTTGTAATTGTTTTTCTGCATATTTTTTCAAAAAAACACTTTCCGTGATTTCATTGTTCAATAATGCAATTTCTATGGGCAATATATCAGCAAGCCTGTCACTATGTTGCACACCTGACATTTCTGCAGGTGGATAAGGCTCAGTAACCCATCTTTTGTGCGAAATAATATTTTCAAAAATTTCTTCTTTAGTTTCTATCTCTGCTTTTCGCATTTGCCCAAGCATGTCCGCAAGGCGTTGAATTTCGTCTTTTTTTTGCAAAAGTTGTGCATATTTTTCCAAAATATCAAAACTTTTTGCTTGCCAAAGTCCTCTACTCATGTCCCAAAACCTACCTACTTCGCTCTGGAAAGGCGTAATAATGGACAAAAGTTTTACAAATTCATCTACTTTTGCGTACAACAATGCACAAAATTCTTCCCTACTTTTGTCTATTTTAGCGAGTTCATACGCCAAACTTTTAGCAGTAAGCAGATTTTCCCAAATACCTAATAAATCTTCTATGAGCATATCCAAAGGCTCAAAAAGATGTACATAAGGCTTGATATTTTCTAATGGGCTTTCTTTTAGATGCTTAAAATCAATTTTTTGGGTAAGTTCTTTGGTTAAATCATTAAATTTTTGTTCATAAAATCTTGTATCAATTTCATCAATTTGATAGATATTTTTGAGAAAATTAACCAAAATATCCCAAGATTCTGCCCATGCAAAATTTGGTTTGTGTTGCCACCTGTCCAATTCCTTGCGTTCTTCTGCGTGTGGATTTTCTTGGTCAGTTTTTTCATACGTTTTTCTAAGCCATTTGAGCGTATCTTCTATGATTTCTTGGGCGAGTTGTGGGTTATTTTGTGTAATTTCTTTCACATTTTTTTCCTCAAAAATTTTATCTAATGCCTCCAATAAGTGCATTAACCTTTTTTGAAAACTAAAAGGCATTTGAGACAATGTATGCGTAGGGTTTGTTTTTTGGACGAGGTAATCCACCAAATATTGCCTTGTTTGGCGGTCAAAAAAATGTCCAAATTCTATAAATTGTTGCAAGAATGAAATGAAATTAAAATGATGAATATTAAAATATCTGTATTTTTATGTTTATTTTTGTGCTGTTTTTTAGATTGTTTTTATTTTATGTAAACAAATAAAAGAAAAGATATGTTTTAGAAAATCTAAAAGCAATTTTTCCAATTGATAAAAACATCAATTATTTTTCTTAATTTAACACTCAATTTTTATGAAACCTGTTCTCATGGCACGTGTTGCTTTGCTTTTACCTTTTGGTTTAGGGATTTTTGGCTCGCTTTTACTTTCACTTTTTGGCATAATAGGGCAAACTATATTTGGTTTTGTCGCACCTGTTTTGTTTTTAATGGCAATAATACGAATTGCCAAGCTTTATCAACAACCTGATATATCAAAATGGGCAGTTGCATCTTTTATTACACAATGTATAAACACTATTATTGGGCTTTTTGGTATGTTTCAAATTACCAATGCTATTATTACAAAATTTGGTGATGGCAGCACAACAGAATTTGCTGTTTTTTTTGAACAATTTAAAACAGACCACGCAGGTGACAAAGATAAAATGATGGAATTACTGATGTTTGGCTTGTATGAAACTACCCTTATTCCCGTTGCAATCTCAGTATTAGCGGTTTCGCTCGTGGGCATATTCTTCCAACGTTTTATGTATGTAGCCCTTACAAATGTTACAGGCGTTGCTAAATTTAATTCAGGCTCGTTTTGGATATTAATTGGTGGTTTTACGTTTCCTATTTTCGGTTTGGGGCTTATTCCTGTCTTAGTTGGGTTTATATTCTTGGTAGTTGGTTTTTTTGAACTCACAGACGAACAAGTAGAAAAGGCATCAAAAATACAGTAATTTAGTACAAGTCATTAGCTTTTTCAGTTGTCAGTTTTTATAAACTTTGAACCTTTTGAACTTTGAACCTTTTAAACTTTAAGCCCTTTTGAACTTTGACCCTTTCTATGGCACAAGAAACTGAACACGAATTAGAAATACGCACTATGCAAAGCTCCGATTATACGGAACTTGCGCGCATCATGGAAAACGTATATGGTGATGGTATAGGCGGTGCTTGGACACAGGCACAATTTGAAAAATTGTTGCAAATATTTCCTGATGGACAAATCTGCATATCGGATAGAGGCAAAATAGCAGGTTTTGTATTATCTATTATTGTGGATTATCCAAAACTTGGTGATGTGCATACTTACGCACAAGCCACTGGCAACGAAGAATTTACCACACACACACCAAAAGGTGATGTATTATATGGCGTAGATATTTGTGTAGACCCCGAATACAGAGGTATGCGCATAGGAAGGCGTTTGTATGATGCTCGCAAAGAACTTTGCGAACATCTCAATCTTAGGTCTATCGTGGCAGGAGGTCGTATGCCTAATTATTCAAAACATAGTCGCACCCTCAAACCAAAAGAATATATTGAAAAAGTAAGACTTAGAGAAATATATGACCCTGTTTTGACTTTTCAACTGAGTAATGATTTGCGTGTAATCAAAATACTTACAGATTATTTGGAAGGTGATAAAGAATCCAAAAAATTTGCAACACTTTTGGAATGGAACAATATTTATTACAACCCAAAAGAACGTAAAATAGGCAGTTCCAAAACTTTTGCAAGGATTGGGCTTGTGCAGTGGCAAATGCGTACTGCACCTTCTATTGAGGCTTTTTTTGAAAATGTAGAGTTTTATGTCAATGCGATTGCCAATTATAATGCGGATTTTATTTTATTTCCAGAGTTGTTTAATGTGCCTCTCATGGCAAAATTTAACCAAGATGGTGCGCCTGTTGCAATTCGTAAATTGGCACAATATACCGAAGATATTTTGGAGAAATTTATAGAATTTGCAGTGAGTTACAACATTAATATCATTGCAGGAAGCGTTCCTTTATACGAAAATAACCAACTTTACAACGTGTCGTATCTGTGCAGGCGTAACGGTACGTATGAAGTACAATACAAAATACACATTACACCAAGCGAAGTAGATGATTGGGGCATTGTGGGAGGAAGCAAAGTAAAAATTTTTGATACTGATGTATGTAAAATTGGGGTTTTGGTGTGTTATGATGTTGAATTTCCTGAACTTTCACGCCTGTTGGCTGATGAAGGTATGCAAATTTTATTTGTGCCATTTTCTACTGATTCTAATAATGGCTACCAACGCATACGCAAATGTGCTGAGGCAAGAGCTGTGGAAAACGAGTGTTATGTAGCAATCGCAGGCAGTGTGGGCAATTTGCCCAAAGTGGTTAATATGGACATTCAATATGCCCAATCTGCGGTATTTTCGCCTTCTGATTTTGCTTTCCCAACCAATGCAGTTGTGGCAGAAGCAACCCCAAATTCAGAAATGATTTTGGTGGCTGATGTGGATTTGGATTTGCTCAAAGAACTTCACACGCAAGGAAGCGTAAGAAATCTGAAAGACAGAAGAACAGATTTATTTACGCTTAAATGGAAAGACTAAGCGTTTTTTTGAAAAATGTAAAAAAATGTTAAAATGGCGTATTTTACAGATTTTACGCAACTAAATAGTGTTTTTTTACGTCAAAGGGGGTATAAATACAAAAAAAAAGTATTTATTCCCCTTTTGGTTTTTAGGAGGCTAAATAATTGCTTTTTTTATATTTTTCACAAAAAAAATGCAATTATTTACACGTTTTCATGTTTTACCAAAACAGTCGTCATCAAAAAAAAGCGTATTATTTTATAAATTAGTTGAAAAATAAATAAAAAAGTACAATAAGTTATTATCTT
This sequence comes from Cytophagales bacterium, assembly GCA_031425615.1. Classification (GTDB taxonomy): domain Bacteria; phylum Bacteroidota; class Bacteroidia; order Cytophagales; family Microscillaceae; genus JAAFIN01. The sequence goes on along the minus strand of JANPJR010000030.1, from coordinate 290,457 downwards.
ATGTTTTTGTAGATTTAATTTTTAAAAATGGTTTTACATTTGATTTAAGGATATTTTTTATTATTTATAAAATAGTAAAAAAATAATTTTTCATAAAAATACTACAAAATACTACAAAAAATACATTAAATATTGCATAAAGACAGTAACAAAAAATTTGAAAATTTTTACATTATACATATCTTTGCATCATCAAACACCAAAACACAGTTACATACATTTTTTACACCAACTAAAAATATTTGCTTTATGAGTGGTTCATTCAAAAATCTCGCAATACAATATGGTGAAAGAGCGTTGAAACTCAACCAAAATAATTCACGTGCTTATCTTGTATTGGCGGAAGCGTATGCTATGCAGGACGAAGACGAAGATTTTTACAAAAACCTTGAACTTGCTATGCAATATGGTTTTCCTGTTTGGGAACAAATAGATGAGCCAGCGTATGAAAAATACCGTGTGCAAGACCGTTTTACTTTGCTTTTGCAGAAATATAAATGGTAAAATCTAAAATCAATTTATTTTGATTGGGTAAAAGGTAAAAAAATGTTATTTGATGGCTTGTTGTCCTAAACAACACACTAAACATGCAAGACAGAAAAGATAAACATAGATAGATAAAAAAAAGACGAGTAGAAAAAAAGATAGATAGAAAAAAAGAACATGCAAAAAATAAATAAATAGGTTAAAAAGACGCTTGATTTTGTCAGGCGTTTTTTTTTGTGGTTTATTAGATTTAGCAGTGTAATAGCTTGAAAACTAACAAAAAAAACAAATATTTTCACAAAAAATAGCATCTTTTACATTCTTTTTTACATTTTTTTTGTTTTGATGTTTTTTAAAATAAAAAAAAATATTTATTTTTAGCCAAAAATTTACTTTATTGCACTTATTACCATTTTTAAGGTTTTAAAATACCAAAAATTATAAAACATAATCCATAAAACACGCTTTACAAATAAAATAAACACGAAATAAGTATAAAATTAAGCGTGTAAAATTAAAAATATCAATTAACGTATTTGTATTTCATTGTTTTTACTTATCTTTGAAGCAACTTTTTAGCAAAATTATATGAATTTAAAGGGTTTTAATTTTTTTGAATATCACAGCCAAATAAGCCAAGAGAATATTATTTTGTCTTATAAAGGTCCGCTTACAGATGTTCTTTTGGCGGAGTTTAGTAGGGATATTCGCCAAAAATTACAAGAAGAAAACTCAAAAGTAGGCAAAAAAGTGTTTGCCATTTTTATGGAGTTAGCCCAAAACGTATTGTATTATTCCAAAGAAATTAATCATTTTGGTAATAGGGACAAAGTAGGCACGCTTGTAATCATTCAAAATGAAACAGAATACAAACTCATCACAGGAAATCTTGTGTATAAAACTGCTGTTCAAAAATTATTGGAAAAATATGAAACTATCAGCACTTTAGACCGTGAAGCCCTGCGTGAATACAAACGTAAGTTACGCAATGACCCACAAAACGAAGAAAGTAAAGGAGCGGGTATTGGTCTTGTGCAGGTAGCACTTACTGCAGACAACAAACTTGAAATCAAAATAAAAGAACTTGTGGGAGATATGGCTTTTTATGCCATATTTGTAACAGTAGCCAAATTTCCAGAAGAAGAAGAAACAACTTAAAAAAATAATTTTTAAAAATTAATAAAAAAAACAACGTAAAAAATGTATCACAAAACTACATTTTCAAATACAGTTTTTCACAAAAATTGCGCACAATTATAAAATTTTTATAAAACCTTTTATTATAAAATTGTAAATACTATGGAAAATTTAGAAATTTCAGGGAAAAGTGATGTGTATTTCATTCCCGAAGTTATGCTTAATGCAGGTAATGGTGTGTGTGAAATATCAGGCGAATCATACTTGGAAGATACAGACGAATTTTATAACCAAATCATTGGTTGGTTGGAAAAATACATCAGTGAAATTAAAAAAGGGCTTACATTCAATTTTAGGCTCACATATTTTAATACAAGTTCTTCACGTAGTATCCTCAATATTTTGCGTGTATTGAAAAAATACGAAGACGAAAGCGGACAAGTTATTGTAAATTGGTATTACCCTGAAGATGATGACAGCATCGCAGAAGAAGCAGAAGATTATATGAAAGATACAGGCTTGAAAATCAATATGTTTTCTTTTGAACCTGAAAACTAAATTTTAGGTATCAATTGTTAGTTTTTTAGTTGTCAGGTTTTTATTTTTTTTAAATAAATAATTAACAACTAAAAACAACAAATAATTTTATAGGCTAATGTTTATAGACTAATAAGCTTTTCTGTGTCCCTTATGAATAAAAAAAGATGCTTTTTGGGTTTTTTGATGGCGGTAATATGCTTTAATATTATCCCAAAAAGCTATGCACAACCTAATCCACGTATAGAAAAACTTGAAAGTACGCTCAAAATGACGCGTAATGACACTACAAGGGTGCGAATTTTGAATAATTTGTATGATGAATACCAAAATACAAAAGAAAGCCCAGCTAAAATCCGAAAATACGCAGAAGAAGCCTTACATATTTCCGAAAAAATAAAATATGTACAAGGTATTATTGCAAGTGCAGACAAAATAGGTAATATTTATCAAATACAAGGGGATTATACGAAAGCAGTAGAATTTTACCTCAAAGCCTTAGCACTCAAAGAAAATACTAAAAATAATACAAAAATAGCAGAGAGTTACAACCGATTAGGCAGTTGTTATGCCTTATTGAACGAGAACGACAAAGCCCTCAATTATTTGGAAAAAGCGCTTTCAATTTACCAAAATGTGAAAGATAAACAGGGCATTGCAACTACTTTGACAAATCTTGGGACTGTTTTTTCCAAAAAATTAGAATTTGATAAAGCCATTCAATATCATCAAAAAGCACTTGTAATGGCAGATTCATTGTTGGATAGAAAACTTATTGCGAATAATTTACATAGATTAGGCGAAACTTTTTTTCAACAAGATAATATTCCTGAATCTTCTCGTTCATTTCGCCAATTACTGTATATGGCACAACGCAGTGGCGATAATGCAGATTTGCAACGTGCTTATCAAGGACTTGCACAAGTAGCAGTTACACAATCCAACTACAAACAAGCCTACGAATTTTATACACAATATGCGGGCATTAGAGAAACGTATTATAAAGATTTGCAAGATGCTACACAAGGTAGATTGGAAGAAAGTAATGCACTTGCAGAATTGGAACGCAAAAAAAGAGAATTAGCTGAAGCGGAATCACACAGGCAAACACTGTGGATTTACCTCCTTTTTGCTGTTGTATTGTTGGTGCTTGTGGTAGTATTTTTCTTGTATAGAAGCAATATACAAAGCAAAAGAACAAATAAAATTTTGCAAAGTCAAAAAGAAGAAATAGAAAAAACTTCTAAAGAACTTACTACACAAAAGGAAATTTTGGAAACAAGAAAAATAGAAATTGAAGCAAAAAATAAAGAATTGGAAGACCAAAAAGGTAAAATTGAAATCCAAAATGAAGCAATCAATCGGAAAAATGAAACGCTGGAAGCTACTTTTAAAGAAATAGAACGCAAAAATAAAGACATTACCGCGAGTATTACGTATGCCAAACGTATTCAGGAGTCAATGCTCCCTACAGCTTTGGAAATTTCTGCGGGTTTCCCCGAAAATTTTATATTATTTCGCCCAAGAGATATTGTTTCAGGTGATTTTTATTGGTTTTCAGAAAAAAATGGCAAAGTTATTTTTGCTGCGTTAGACTGTACAGGACATGGTGTGCCTGGTGCTATTATGTCCATGTTGGGAGATTCTTATCTAAACCAAATTATCAACTTACAAGGTATTACAGACCCAAGCTGGATTTTGGAAGAATTGCACAATAGCATAGGCATTGCGCTTAACCAACAAGAAACCCAAAATCAAGATGGCATGGACGTTGCATTGTGTATTATTGACCCACGCAAAAAACGATTGGAGTTTGCAGGGGCAGGCAGACCACTTTTATTGATACAAGATGGACAAATGCAAGTGATAGAATCAAGTAAATTGCCTGTGGGAGGTTTTCAGAAAGATAGGGAAAGGGTTTTTACTTCACATGTATTCAATTATAACCCTGAAAATCCACTTTCTATCTATGTATATTCTGACGGTTTCCAAGACCAATTTGGTGGGCAAAGAGGGCGTAAATTTTCAAAAAATAGACTTGAAGAATTGCTTTTTGAGCATCATCAAGAACCTATGACTGAACAACGAAAAATCCTAAATAAAACACTTATAGATTGGATGGGAACAAATAGACAAATGGACGATATTTTGGTTGCTGGATTTAAACTAACATAATGAAAGATTAAAGGGTTTAAGGTTCAATGAAAAGTATTATTCTTTAAACTTTTGAATCTCTTTGAACCCCTTGAACTATTAAACCTTTGAACTTTTGAACCCTTTATTTATGGAAGATTTATTTATAAAAGAAACACCTACCACACCAGAGGTAACTTTTAAGGTTGAAAATGGCATTTTTGAAATAAAAGGCGTGTCAATCCCTGAAGATACAGAAGATTTTTATAATCCTTTGTTGGAACATATTGAACAGTTTTTAAAGGAACAACACCCCGAAAAAGTAGTCCTTGCACTCAAATTGATTTATGTCAATACCAGTACATCAGGTATGATTGGCAAAATCATTAAACTTATTGAAAATACTGCAACACCTGAGCAAGAAATCATTGTGCAATGGTTTTATGAAACAGAAGACGAGGATATGAAAGACTTGGGTGAGGATTTTCATTCTTTTTCTACCCTCAAATTTGAAATGATACCTTGCGAGGAAATATCTTAAAAGAATTAAGAATTAATTTTTTTACGTTTTAATAAAATAATTCTAAATTCGTTTTGTTGTCTAAAAATACGTTTCAATCCGTAAAATCTTCGTTATCCGTGTGCTTAAATCTAAGAAAAAAACATCTAAAAAAAAAATTAACGAAGCAAATTGGGTAGATTAAAACAAATTTTATAATACTTTGATAAATTATTTGACATTAAATAAATGACATCTTTACACTTTCATTTTATAGCAATAGGCGGAAGCATTATGCACCAGTTAGCCCTTGATGCCCAAAAAAAAGGCATTGTGGTTACAGGTAGCGACGATGAAATATTTGAACCTGCAAAATCTCGCCTACAAAAAGCGAATATCTTACCCGAAAATTTGGGGTGGTTTCCTGATAAAATTACTGCACAGCTTGATACAGTAATTGTAGGTATGCACACCAAAGCAGATAATCCTGAACTCATAAAAGCAAAAGAACTTGGACTAAAAATTTATTCTTTTCCAGAATATATATTTCAACAAGCACAACAAAAACATAGAATTGTGATTGCGGGAAGTCATGGCAAAACTACCGTTACCGCTATGATTATGCATGTATTGAATTATCACAAACGAAAATTTGATTATGCAGTTGGTGCTATTTTAGAAGGTTTTGAAACTTCGGTAAAATTAAGTGAAGATGCTCCTGTGATTATTTTGGAGGGTGATGAGTATCCTTCTGCACCATTTGACCTCACACCAAAATTTATGCACTACCATGCACATATTGGCGTGATTACAGGTGTAGCGTGGGACCATATCAACGTATATCCTACATGGGACAGTTATTTAGAGCCTTTTGAAAATTTTGCAGATGCTATCCCAAAATCTGGCACGTTGATTTATAGCCAAGAGGATTCTATTGCTTCGGTAATTGGGGCGAAAGAACGTAATGATATTCAACAAATGCCTTATTTGGCACACCCACATAAGATTTTGGACGGTATTACGTATTTGACTGTTGAAAATAACCGCATAAAATTAGAAGTTTTTGGAGAACATAACCTCAAAAATGTGTCTTGTGCAAAAGTGGTTTGTAGTAAAATTGGTATCACAGAAGAAGGATTTTATCAAGCAATTAGTACATTCAAAGGTGCATCAAAACGCCTTGAAAAAGTAAAAGAAACGGATAACTTTATTTATTTTAAAGATTTTGCACATGCACCCTCTAAGGTAATTGCTACAACAAAAGCGGTCAAAAATCAATTTGTAGAACGCAAATTGGTTGCTTGTTTGGAGTTGCATACATACAGCAGTCTAAATGCAAATTTTTTGGCACAATACCACAATACGCTGGCGCCTGCTGATATAGCAATTGTGTATTATGATGCACATACATTAGCTTTGAAAAATATGCCTAATTTAGATGAAGATTTTGTAAAAAATGCTTTTGACCACGATAATTTGCATGTTTTTACAGATTTAGGCAAATTAAAAGATTTTTTAAAAAATATAAATTGGCACAACAAAAATCTTCTTTTGATGAGTTCGGGAAGCCTTGATGAGAAAATTGTGGATATTTTTTAGTTATCAGTTTTTTCATAAATACTGTTTATTCCTCTTTGGATTAGGTGGCATTTTTATATCATTTTTTAGTCTTTTTGTTACCCCTTTGGGGGTTAGGGGCATTTTCATTTTTTTGGCTTTTTTATTATTTTGGTTTTCGCAGAAAATATACAAAAATCTTACGGACAAGTTACCGTATTGCAAGGGGTAGAATTGTTGATAAAAAAAAGTGAGATTGTGAGCATTGTAGGTGCGTCAGGCGCAGGCAAAAGTACGCTTTTGCACATACTTGGCACACTTGACAAAGCTGACACAGGCAGGGTGCGTATTGGTGATACAGATATTCAAAACCTAAAAGGTACAAAATTAGCGGAATTTCGCAACCAAAAAATTGGTTTTGTGTTTCAGTTTCACAACCTTTTGCCTGAATTTACGGTATTGGAAAATGTGTGTCTGCCTGCATATTTGGCAAAAAAAAATACAAGCGAATCCCAAAAAAAAGCAAGTGAATTGCTGGATTTTTTGGGTTTGAAAGACCGACTTACGCACCTTCCTGCTCAACTTTCAGGTGGCGAACAACAACGCACCGCAGTCGCAAGGGCATTAATCAACACGCCAGAAGTGATTTTTGCTGATGAACCAAGTGGCAACCTTGACACACACAATGCACAAGAATTGCATCAACTTTTTTTTACACTTAGAAAAGAATTTGGGCAAACGTTTGTGATTGTTACACATAATACTGCTCTCGCTGATATGTCAGACAGAAAAATTGTGTTGGAAAAAGGGAAAATTGTGGAAGATAAGTAATTTAGTTTTTTTCAGTTGTCGGTTTTTAAATTTAAAAAAGCCATTTTTTGGAGAAATGTTTTTTTGTCAAAAATTAGGAAATTTTTTAGAAATTCGTATAAAGTCCAGCTCCAGCCCAACAAACAAAAAACTTTTGAATGGTTATAGATTATTATGGATATTTGAGAAACAATAAATACATTGTAATTGAAAAAAGTGTATAAATTGATGTTAAACCTTAAACCTTTGCAAGTGTTAAAAACACTTGCAAAGGTTTCGCTACGATTTTCTTATAAAAATACATTTTACAAAATATACATTTTCTTTGATTACACTATAATAAATCATTATAAAAAATAATATTATTGTAAAAGAATACTCACTACGCTCCATACATCTTCCCAACAATGATTATACAAGGCACATTGTAGCCAAGTTTGTTGGTTTTTATCAAAAAAACGTCCCAAATTTTCGTGTGGATTTGGATTTTCGGGTTGTAGTGTTAGTATTGCCAAATCATCTTTAAAAATCATATTTTTCTTTCCATATAGTTTATACATGGCTTCTTTGCTTGCCCATATTTGCGTAAGATTTTGGAGGGTAATAGTTTGGGGTAAATTTTCAGGAAAAAAAGCATTTTTTTCGGTTTCATGCAAAAATTTATGTGAAATTTTTTGCAATTTATATTGTGCTTTTTCTAAATCTAATCCTACGAACTTTTTATAAGAAATTACAGCTCCACAATAATCTTCGGTATGTGAAATAGAAATGTGCCAAAGAGGATTTTCAGCTAAAAAGGGTTTTTTTTCTGGTGTGTGGGATATGCCATTGTAGGTAATTTGTTGATTTTCTAAAATAATTTTGAGGGTAAGCCTACTTGCTAAACACCGAATTTTGGCATTTGTGTTTTTTATTTTTTCCAAATAAAATTCATCTTTTTGATTTAAAATAAAAGAATTCAAAAAAAAATCCAAATTTTCTTTTGCGTTATCTATTTTCCAAATGCCTAAAAAAATATTTTCTTGTATTTGGATTTGTGTTAAAAAAGGCATTTTTTTTAGGAAATAAAGGTAAAATAATGCATCTGTTTAGCTATTTATAGCCCAATAGAATTTTTTTCATAAAATGGATTAAAACCCCTTGCAATCCATAAATAAAAGATTTTTATAAAATCCATAATCTATAATCTATAATCCATAATCATTTTCTATTTTCTACTTTCCATTTTCTTTCCTGTAAATGCCTTTTGCAAGCGTTCTTGCGAAGTAAGATAAAACATATAAACCACCGCCAGCATCACCAAAGACCGTATCAAAAGCGATTTTGTGCTTTCAAATTGTAGCGCAGAATCCGCAATACGCATAGCAAACAGCAACAAAATTACTAAGATGAGGTGTAAATATGTGCTTATTTCTAATACATCTTGTCCTAATTTTAAAAAATTAAACTTTAAAATAAGTCCTAAAATTCCCAAACTCACAATACTGTATGTGATAGATACCAAAGGTTTAGCGATATCTTGTGCCAAGAAATCATATTTTGGTAAATACACTGCACTTGCTCTGCTGAGATAGTTTACCAGCAACATACCAAATCCAAACGACATCAAAAATACGCTAAATCCACCAATTTGTCCGATTCTCAAAAAAAATCCTATTGTGGCACAAGTTATGCCTGCGATTTCTATATACCAAGTATTATTTTTTGTCATTATTTTATTTATTTTTGTAAAATTTATAGTTGTTTGGCAATTTTAGTGGAGTTTGTATGCTTATCAAATGAAAGTTATTCAAAAAATATGTATTCACTAAGATTGTCAGCGTACCAAATTTTTTATACAAAAATATGTTTTTTTTTTATTTTTAAGAAAAAATTTCTGTAAATTTCTTGTTTCTCAAAACCAAACCAATTAAAATTTTGAAGTTCACTAAAAAAATCCAAGAAAATCCTGTTAAAGTTGGCAATAAAGCTGAAAATCTTATCGCCATGCACAAATTAAAGCTACTTATACCTTCATTTATTGTGATTTTTCAGCAAAAAAATGAAAAACTCTCGTCCAAAATTGCTACTTTTGTCAAAGAAGAACTCCCAAATGTAACCTATTTCGCAGTCCGTTCTTCGTCTGTTGAGGAAGATGGCGAAAAATATTCCTTTGCGGGTATGTTTGATAGCTTTTTGTATGTGGATTTGGATAATATACATGAAAAAATTCAAAAAGTATTTGCTTCTCCCCAAAATGACCGCGTAAAAGCCTACAAAAAACAACACGGAATCCTGCATGATATTCAAACACCTGCCATCATTATTCAGGAAATGATAGATGCAGATGTGTCAGGCGTGGCTTTTGGCGTAAATATCCTACATGATAATCCAAATGATATGCGTAATGAAATCATTATCAATAGTACTTGGGGCGTAGGGGAAGGTGTGGTAAATGGAAGTGTAGATGTTGATACATTTATTGTAAAAAATGCTTTGAAAAAACCAACTTCAAAAGACATTATTAGCAAAATAGCAACCAAAACGCACAAAATTTCATTAGATACGCACCAAAAACATCACACAGCCAAGACTGAAGTAGAAGCAGATTTGCAAAATAAACCTTCTATCTCGGAAAAACACATCTTGGAGATTGTGGAAGTTTTGAAACGTTTGGAAAAACATTTTAAAAAGCCCCAAGACATAGAATTTTGCATCAAAAATGATACATTATACCTCCTCCAAACACGCAATATTACCACCATCAAACCCAAAATACAGGATAATAATTATATTCTTTGGGACAACAGCAATATTATTGAGTCTTATCCAAATGTAACTACACCTCTTACTTTCTCGTTTGTGAGCAAAGCATACCAGCGTGCTTATTCACTGTTTGCAGGTTTTCTTGGTGTGGAAAAAAAGGTAATTGCACAAAATGAACATGTATTTGCCAATACATTGGGGTTGCTCAATGGAAGAATTTACTACAATTTGAAATCGTGGTATCAAATGCTTGCAATGTTGCCCAGCTATAATATAAATGCACGCTACATGGAAAAAATGATGGGCGTAAAAGAACGTTTTGATGTGCCTGATGATTACAAAATGTCCAAAATATACGCTTGGTGGAGGGTTATAAAAATGGGTGTAGGCATGATTTTTAAATTAAAAAACCTCCCCAAAATTAGAAAAACCTTTACAAAACTTGTGGATGATACCATTGCAGAATACAAAAACATAGACTACACACAAAAAAATATCGTCCAACTAATAGATTTGTACCTTAATTTTGAAAAAACCCTGCTACAAGAATGGAAAGCCCCCCTATTGAATGATTTTTTTGCCATGATTTATTTTGGAAGGTTGCAAAAAATGTGTGAAAAACTACAATTACACGACAAAAATCCTAATATTCACAACGATTTGCTCTGTGGAAGTCAAAATATTATCTCTACGCAACCTATACATCAAACCATTCATTTGTCAGCATTTATCCAACAACATGAAACCCTCAAAAAAATGTTTTTGGATAATAATGAACATACAATTTGGACAACTTTACAAGAAGAAACCAACCATAAACAAGATGATTTTTCCCAAAAAAATAATTTTTTTCAGCTAAAACAAAAAATAGACGACTATTTATATATGTTTGGGGAGAGATGTGTGGGTGAACTCAAACTTGAAAGTGTGTCATACAACCAAAACCCTACATTGTTTATTAAGATTCTTAAAAATTATGTGATACAAGGCATTTCAACCCAACATTATAACCAAAATACTGAAAATAATATAAGAGAAACCGCAGAACAAACAGTAAAAAATGTGCTTGGAAGAAACTTTTTTGTAAATTTTTGGAAAAAAAGACAGTTCTTCAAAACTTTAGACAAGGCAAGAGATTTGATAAGCCAAAGAGAAAATTTGAGATACGAACGTACAAGAGCGTATGGCGTAGTAAGAGAGATATTTGTGCATATTGGCAAAAAGTTTTTTGAGCAAAATTTACTTACAGACCAAAAAGATATTTTTTATTTGACCAAAGAAGAAATATTTGCTTACATCAACGGTACGTCTGTTACTCAAAATCTTTACGAATTGGTAAATGTACGAAAAAAAGAATTTCAATTTTATGCAGATGACAGGCAACCCTCAGAGCGATTTGCTACGTATGGTATAGTGTATGACCAAAAACAAAATGATTTTCACAGCCAAGAAAAAAATATTCAGCATACAGGCGATTTACAGGGCGTAGGTTGTTGTGTAGGCGTAGTAAAACAACAAGTACAGGTACTACAAAATCCAAATGATAGCAATGCACTCAACAATAACATACTCGTAACACACAGCACCGACCCCTCGTGGGTGGTATTGTTTCCCCAAGCAAGCGGAATTTTGGTGGAGCGTGGCAGTTTGCTTAGTCATTCTGCGATAGTGGCAAGGGAAATGGGGAAACCTTGCATCGTAGGTATTACAGGGCTAATGAAAACATTGGAAACAGGCATGACCGTAGAAATGAATGGTAGTACAGGGAAAATAGACATCATAAAAAAATCCTAATCTCACAAATTATAATCTAATTACTACAAATTACAATTTAATTAGCATCAAAATAAACCATTTATGCACGATATTCTTCGCTATGCCAACTGTTGGGAAGATGCAAATGTCCTTTTAAAAGGGCTTTCGCTAACAGATAATGCAAAAATCTTATCTGTAGCTTCAGCAGGGGACAATAGTTTTTCGTTATTGACAACAAATCCACAAAAAGTAGTATGTATGGATATTAATCACATACAATTATACTTAGTAGCCCTCAAACAAGCGTGTTTTAGGGTGCTTTCGTATCAAGAAATTTTAGAATTTTTAGGGTTTTTGCCTTCAAAAAATAGAATTTTGGTGCTTGAAAAACTAAAAAATGCTTTCTCTTATCCAAATGCGTATGAATATTGGACAAAAAACCTTGATTTGATACAAAAAGGTGTAATATATCAAGGCAAATTTGAGCGTTATTTTCATCTTTTTAGCCATAAAATATTGCCTTTTGTGCATAATAAAACAAAAATTCAAAGACTTTTGGCAAAAAAAGAAGAATTGCAACAACAAATTTTCTATAATCAAAAGTGGAACACTTGGGCATGGCGGTTAATGTTCAAAATATTTTTTAGTAAGTTCATTATGGAGAAATATGGCAGAGATAAAAGTTTTTTTGACCATGTAAAAATACCAGTATCGCAGTATATTTATCAAAAAAGTGCTAAACATTTGCAAAGTATTTACGCCCAATCAAACGAAATGTTGCACTTTGCACTCTTGGGGCATTTTGGGGAACTATTACCGCACTATTTACAACCGCAAAACTTTGATATTATTCAAAAAAATATCAATAAAATAACGTTACAGCAGGGAAAAGTAGAAGATGCTATTCCATTATTTGGCAAATTTGATGCTTTTAATTTGTCAAATATCTTTGAATATATGCCCAAAGATGTATTTGCACACACAACCCAGCAACTTGTGATAGGAGCAGAGAATAATGCAAAGTTTGCATATTGGAATTTGATGGTTTCCCGCATAATGTCCTCCATATTGCCACAAAAATTATCGTTTCAGCAAGATATTTGTCAAGAATTAGCTCCACAAGACAAAGGTTTTTTCTATAATCAATTTGTAGTGGATTATTTGTAAATATTTCTCCAAAATTTAACCTAAAAATTCAACCAAAATCATCAAAAATGTAATGATATGCAACAAATAGCCAACATGTTTTTATTGGGAGGAGTGTTTTTATTATTGTTTATTGTAGCAGAATTTTTGTATCATGCTCTCCGCATGAAAGCAGAGCTAACACGCAAAATCGTACATATAGGTACAGGCATTATAACCCTGCTTTTTCCAATATTTTTGGCAAATCATTGGCTTGTATTGGTGCTTTGTGCTGGGTTTTTTGTGCTATTATCAATCAGTTTGTGGTTTAATTTTTTAAAATCCATTAATGCAATTAAGAGATTTTCAGTAGGTAGTTTATTATACCCTTGTGCAGTTTATTTTTGTTATCTTGTGTATGATTTTGAGGGGCAAAAACTATATTTCTTTTACCTACCAATGCTTTCACTTGCTTTGTGCGACCCAATAGCTGAAATTTTTGGAAAGAATTTTCCTTATAAAACATACAAAATAGGCAGTAGCCAAAAGAGTTTTGGGGGCAGTATAGCATTTTTTGTAAGCTGTTTTTTGCTACATATAGGGTACTTTAATGTATTGATTGCACAACTTTCTTTTTCTTTTTATTTTTTAATAGCAATGGCAAGTATTGCATTATTTACTGCTTTTGTAGAAGGTGTAAGTGGCAAAGGAATAGATAATATTACAATTCCAATAGCGGTAATTATAGGGTTGAAAATATTTGGGATTTAAAAACGAATGTTTTGTATTAAAAAACAACTATTTTATTTAAAATAATACAATAATATGAATGATTTATTTGATGAATTGCTACAAAATTTGTACTCAGCATACATTTTACAACAAAAAAAAATGTGTGAATATATTACAGACGCATATTTAGTAGAAAGATTGTATCAAATACATGATAATAGCCCAAAAGCACATTTGGCAATTTATTATAATGAAAAATTACAATACAAAAACCAAAAAATTTTTTGCATTGGCAATTATGAAGCGGTAGAACATGGGGATTTTGGCGTAAATTTATTACATATTGCCCTTGAAAAAATAAAAAATCTTGGGGGAAAATATGTTTTAGGACAAATGCAAGGCTCAACATGGGACAATTACCGTTTGAATACGCACAATAATTATCCAAATTTCTTTTTAGAACCTTATCAACACGCATATTACGTAACGCATTTTGAGCAAGTAGGTTTTGAAATTGTGGAAAAATACTTTTCAAGCATAGATAATGATATTGTTTTTGACAAATTAGAAGTATTAGCCCAAGCAAAAACATTTGAAAATGTAGGTGTAACGATTAGAGAGATAGACCTTATGAATTTTGAACAAGAATTGCGTAATATTTTTGCATTTAATAGCATTGCATTTGCCCAAAATACATTTTATACACCTATTTCAATAGATTTTTTTTTGGAAAAATATCTTAAAATTTTGCCCATCATAAAAAAAGAATTTGTGCTAATAGCAGAAGATAGCCAAAAAAATATCATTGGGGTATTTTTTGCAATACCTGATGTATGGAATTTGACTGAAAAAAGCCTTATTATAAAATCTATCTCACGACACCCAGATAAAAAATGGCAAGGATTGGGGCATGTAATAGGAAATATATTGTATAAAAATGCGTTTCAAAATGGTTTTACGCAAATAATACACGCTTTTATGCGTGAAAATGGTTTTTCTACGCAAATATCAAAAAATTATTCTGGAAAAATATATAAAAATTATGTACTATTAGGCAGAAATTTATAAAAAATAGGTAAAACAGTAGCGTTAATATTTATTTTTTTTTAATTTTTAATAATATTTTAATAATTTTAATAAAAATTTACTTTCCAAAGAATTAAAATTGTACAATACATATTTTTTTACCTTTTAATTTTTAAAAATATATTACGCCAACAAAACAATTAAAAAGCTTTTTTAATTATTATATTTAAGCTAAAATTTATTTTTTATACTATACCATTTATTATTTACGCCATTGAATATTATAGATTTATTTTTTGAACAAGCAAAGCAAAATCCACAAAAATTAGCCATTATTTCTCTAAAAAAAGAGATAACTTTTGAACAATTAGCCCAAGAAATACAAGAAACAAGCCTTTATTTTTTGAAAAAAGGCATCAAAAAAGGGGATAAAGTAATGGTATTTGCAAGCGTTGGCATTGATTTGTATAGAATTGTGTTAGCTATTTTTAATATTGGGGCTACTGCGGTATTTTTGGACGCTTGGGTAAATAAAAAACGCATGGAAGAATGTTGCAAAATAGCAAATTGTCAGGCATTTGTTGGGTTTTTTAAAATAAAAATACTGTCTATTTTTTCAAAAGAACTGCGTAAAATACCAATAAAGCTAACATTATATTTTAAAAAACAAAAATTACAAGATAAAATTAACACAAAACAAATAAATATTTTTGAAAAACAAACTGAAACACAGCCACAAGATATTGCATTGATAACTTTTACAACAGGAAGCACAGGCACACCAAAAGGAGCGATACGCACACATGCACAATTGCTGGCACAATATAATGCACTTGCACCCAAAATAAATGCTACGCCAACAGAAATAAATATGACTATGCTCCCAATCATGTTATTGGTTAATTTGGCATCAGCAACCACAACCATTATAGCAAATTGTAAGTTTAGTAAGTTAAATACTATGCAACCAAAAAAGATTATGCACCAATTAACACAATATCATGTAAATACATTGATTGCATCTCCTTTTTTTGTAAAAAAAATAAGCGAATATATGTTAAAAAACAACATACAATTACCACAAATTAGCAAAATATTTACGGGGGGCGCACCTGTATTTTCACAAGAGGCACATATATATATGCAAGCGTTTCCACACGCACATATAGAGGTAGTATATGGTGCTACGGAAGCAGAGCCAATAAGTGCAGTGCAGGCAAAAGATATTGTAATGGTACATAATCAAATGAAAATGCACCAAAAACAAGGCTTGTATGTGGGAAAAATAGATAAAAATGTACAATTATGCATAATAAATATAACCAATAATATAATAGAAGTAAATAACACACAAGAATTTAACAATATTGTAGTAAATAATGGCAATATTGGTGAAATAATTGTAAGTGGAACACATGTATTAGCACAATATATAAATGATGATGTAGCCATGAAACAAAATAAAATACGTGTAACAAATCAAAATGATACAATTTGTTGGCATAGGACAGGGGATAGTGGTTATATAGATAATGAAAATAATCTTTTTCTTACAGGAAAATGTGTCAATATCATACAAAAAGATAATATGTTGATATTTCCTTTTATGGTAGAACATTATTTTTTGCAAATACAAGGAATAAATATTGCTACGGTATTAGAAATAAATAATAAAATTATAATTTTTGTAGAAAAAGATACAACAACATTTAAAAATGTATTAAAAACAACCATTATACAACAAATTACAATGCTTTTTGATACATTAAACTTTGTTTTTGATAATATTATATTTGTAAAAAAAATACCAAGAGATGCAAGACATTATTCAAAAATTGATTATGACAAAATAAAAAAACTTTACGCACATTAAACAAAAATAATTTTAAAAATTTATTTTAAAAATTATTGTATAATATTTTGTATTTTACAAAAAAACAATATAATTTGCATGTAAAATAAAATTTATGCACGCCTACGTTTTTATATTTGTGCAATTACAAACATTATTTGTATAATTATACGTATTAGGCGTAAAATTTTATATAAAATGTTGCATATTTTTTATAAAAAACATATAATAACATTTATAATTTGTAATTTTATATTTGTTATATGTAATTTAACATTTGTTAATACTAAAAAAATAAAAATTTATTTACACAAAACATTTAATTATTATGGCTAAAACAACAAAAGGTCGTGTTTCTATTCCTTCAAACATTGAAGAACATCTTGCACTTGCTAAAAAAGTGTATGAAAAGCACAAATTAGATGGACAAACCTCACTATTAAAAAATATAGAGGGCATGAATTGGGACGAAATGGGTGAAAAAATAAAATTGTGTTTAGAAAAACATCTTGAAGCAGAAGAACTAAAACGTAAAATGGAGGAATGTTATAGAGAAAGGGACAATTTTTTTCCTGAAATTCAAGAGATTACACGTGTAAGTAAGTCATTATTAAAAGCCAGCTTCCCAAAAAACCCGAAAAAGATGGGTGATTGGGGATTTGTGGTAGATGACAGCCCGAAAATTAAGGTAAAAAAAGATGTGTAGTAAAGATTTAATTTAAAAATCAAAAAGGTTTTAATGCTATAGCATTAAAACCTTTTTTTTATGGTATCATTATAAATAGAAGAAATTAATTATTATCCAATGGCTCTGCTAATGTAAAGCGATAGCTTCCTCTTTTTTTTCTGGTGTGGTTGTATTTATTTCTTTTGTGGTTACACCCATTATTTTATTTACAAATGCAATCATGCTATCTGCCAAACTATACATTACAGGCACAACTACCAATGTTAAGAGCATAGAACTGCTTAATCCACCTATCAATGCCCAAGCAAGACCGTTCTTCCACTCTGCACCAGCCCCCTTTGCAAGTGCAATAGGGAGCATACCAAGTACCATAGCTATGGTTGTCATCAAAATAGGGCGGAGTCGGGTATGTCCAGCCTCTATTAAGGCATCGTATGTATTCATTCCTCTTTCTTGTTTCATCTGATTTGCAAAATCCACTAAGAGAATTGCATTTTTTGCCACCAATCCCACGAGCATTATCATACCCAACATAGAGAATATGCTCAATGAACTCATGGTAAGGGCAAGTGCCAACAATGCACCCATGATAGCAACAGGTATGGAGAACAATACGACAAATGGATATATGTAACTGTCGTATAATGCCACCATAATCAAATACATGAATAGGATAGAGGCTAATAACGCAAAGCCTAAACTTCCAAATGCCTCGCCTTGACGTTTGAGGTCGCCATCTTTGCTTACAGTAATGTCGGTAGGGAGTTTTGTACTTGCAATTATTTTATCAATATCGCCCCCTACATCTCCTACGGTACGCCCTAATACTTGTCCTTCTATCACTACGGAAGACATACGCCCCCTGCGTTCAAGTTTGGAGGCTCCTGTGGTTTGATTTATTTGGGAAAATTGACTTAACTTGATGTTTTGTCCTTGATTATTAACAAAAATAAGTGAAGCAACATCATCAATGTTTTTTCGGTCAAAGTCATCTAATTTAATATTGATGTCATAATTATAATCACCATCTTCAAATTCTGATTTATCGTTGCCACTAAAAGCATTTTGCATAGTAGCACCTACTGCGTCCATGCTTAATCCTAAATCAGACATACGTTTTTTGTCAATTTGGACAGATATTTCTGGGTTACCATTCTCTGCAGAAAGTTTTATATTGACTGTGCCTGGAATCTTGCTGATTTTATCTCTTAGGATTTGGGCATATTTGAATAAAGTGTCATTATTATTTCCTGCAAGCACAAATTGTAAAGGTGCGTTGTTGGCTTGTCCTGTAAAACTTACCTCTGAAGTTGTGATTTTGGCACCTGCTATTTTTTCAGCAATTTCATTGCGAATAAGGGTAGCCATTATGCCTGAAGGATAGGGGCGTTCTGCACGTTCAACCAGCTTTACGTTTAATTCAGCCTTAAATACAGTTGCTTGTCCGCCAATAAGTTCAGAAGTTGCCCCTACTGTGGTAAATATACCTGTAACATATTTATTTTCAAACAGCAATTTTTCTGCTTTTTGGCTAATTCTATTTGTTTGTTCTACGGTTGCGTCTTTTGGAAGCTCAACATTTATAATAAATTCCCCTCTATCTCCTGTAGTTACAAACTCTGACCCTATAAAACCATACGTTCCTAATAAAAAAGAGCTAAAAAACAAACCGAAAGCTACCATCAAAGTTAATAATTTGTAACGCAATGATACTTTAAGCAGGCTTATATAAGAGGCAGTGAGGTAATCTAATTGTTTTTCAAACCATATAATAAATGCACCAAAGAATGTTTTAGGATTTAGGTGTTCTGCTTTTGAAAAACGTGAGGCTAACAAAGGTGTTACAGTAAATGACACAAATAAACTCATCAATGTAGATACTACAACTACAAGCGAAAATTGTCTAAGGATATTAGAGATTAGTCCGCTTACAAGTGCAATTGGTAAGAATACCACTACGTCCACAAGTGTAATAGACATGGCAGAAAATCCTATCTCTTGCCTACCATCTAAGGCAGCTGTTTGAGGGTCTTTGCCCATTTCCAGATGTCGGTGTATATTTTCCAATACTACGATGCTATCATCTACCAATATACCTACCACTAATGAAAGTGCAAGGAGGGTCATTAAGTTTAAGGTAAAGCCTAATACAAACATGGCTATAAATGTGGAAACAATAGAGGCAGGAATGGCTACCATTACTATCAACGCATTTCGCCAGCTATGCAAAAACAATAACATTACGCTTGCTACCAATAGCACTGCCAACAATAAATCTTCCATTACCGCTTCTGCAGCTTTCATGGTAAATTCTGTAGTGTCTTGTGCTATGGAAAACTTTATTTGTTGCTTGGCATACATTTTTTCAAGGCTGGCTAACTCTTTCATTACCTGTTTTTTTACTTCTACTGCATTAGCATCAGATTGTTTTCTTATCATCAAGCCTATGGAATTGTTGCCATCTACGTGTGTTATTTTCTCTATTTCTTTTTGGGCATCTTGTACTTCTGCTACTTGCGAGAGATAAATAGGTGAACCTGCGCGGTCAGTTGCTATGATAACGGTTTCTAATTCTTTTATGCTTTTAAATTTTCCTGCAAGACGGATTAGATTTTGATTATCTTGGGTTTTGATTTTACCTGTTGGAAAATCCAGATTAGATTTTTGGATAGCTTGCGAAACTTGGAGAATAGAGATATTGTAAGCCTCCAATTTCTTTTTATTTACATTAATTCTGATTTCTCTTTCTTCACCACCAACCAAATCTACTGCACCTACGCCATTTATTTTGGTAAGAGCGGGTACGATACGTTGTTTTACCACATCAAATAGTTCGGTAGGTGATACTTTACCTGCTACACCCATACGAATAATAGGGGCTTCTGAAAAAGATATTTTGCTTACGCTTGGTGTTTTGGCATCTGTTGGCAGGGTAGAGATAACTGCGTTTAATTTTCTTTGGGCATCAAGCACAGCATCATCAATTTTTGTTCCTGCATTGAACTCTATGATTACAGTTGAGAAACTTTCTTGTGATATGGAGCGGATTGTGGAAATGCCTTCCATGACTGCAACTGCATCTTCTATCTTTTTGCTTACAGATGTTTCTACTTCCTTTGGTGAGGCACCAGGATATGCAGTAGTAATGGTAACAATGGGTAATGAGAACTTGGGCATAAGTTCATAACCTAAGGTCATGTAACTAAATACGCCCAAAAATGTAAGTACAGAGAATATAACGACTATCAAACTTGGTCGTTTTACTGCTAATTCGGTAAGTGTCATATTTTTAATGATTAATTATTAATTATTAATTATTAATTGTGAGTGTTTTATTAATTCTATTTTGTGCTTTTTTTATTTAATCATTAACCATTAATCATTAATTGTTTTTTTTGTAGTAACAATAATGCTTGTAAGGATTTTTAAAAGTTCTTCTAAATCCATTTGTATAGACTGATATTCTTTTTCGGTCAAGTAAGAAGTAGCATATAATAATTCTACCCAATATAAACTTTCATTACATTCTTTTTGGGCAATGGCTAATTTATGAATAAAATCTTTTTTACTTTCTCCATATTGGGCTTCTCTTACATTTGCTCCTACTGATGTACCACAACGCAGTAATTGTTTGCTCATGATAAATTCTTTCTTGGTGTCTTGTAGATGTTGTGCCATTTTTACATATCTTACTGCAAATGCAAAACTTTTTTCATTAATAATATTTGCCATATTTTTTAATGATTAATGATTAGTTGGTTGTGTATTGATTGAGATTAATTGAGATTAATTGATTGAAAATGTATTAATTAATTGTGAATGATTGACCATTAATGGTTAATTAATTTTATTTTTTGTTTTAATCATTAATAATTAACCATTAATCATTAATAATTAACCATTAATAATTAACCATTAATCATTATTTTATTTCTGTAATCTTAGATTTATCCTGCAAGTTTATTTGTCCTGTGGTTACCACTTTTTCATTTTCTTTTAAACCTTCAATTACTTCAATTTTATCATTTTTGATAGTACCTACTTTTACTTTACGTACAAAGGCGATACCATTTTCCACCACAAATACTTGTGCATCTTGGATACTGCCTACGATAGCCCTGCGTGGAATCATTAGAGCACTACCACTTTTTGCAAATTGGAAATACACGATGCCAAAAAGCCCACCTCTGAGCGAAGCATTGCCATTACCTGATATTTGTAGTTCTACTTCATAACGTTTTGAGTTGTCAGCTTTTACAGCGAGATTGGTAACAACACCAGTGAAATCCAAATCGGGATATGCGTCCATTTTTATTTTTACAGATTGTCCTTGTTGTATTTTCATAAGCTCACTTTCAGATACCTTTATAATCATTTTCATACGAGATACATCAGTAATATCTGCGATAGGCACATTTGGGGCGAGGTAAGAGCCTTTTTCTATTGCTTTGCGTGAGATTATGCCAGTGATAGGGGCTTTTATGACAGTTTTAGCAAGGCGTTCTTTAAGTGTTTCTACTTGTTGTTCTGCGGTTTGTAGGGCATATTTTGCGTCATCATATTGTGCCATTGTTCCAACGCTTGATTTTGCGAGGTTTTCTACACGTTGAAAATCTTTTTGTCTTTTTTCTAATGTGATATTGGCGATTTTTAATTCTCTTTGGATAGATTCGTCATCAAGCCTTACCAATACGCTTCCTTCGCCTACAAAAGAACCTTTTTCAAAATAAACAGCAGTTACCCTGCCTGCAACTTCTGAGGCAAAATTCAACTCACGAAAAGGCTCAAGATTACCTGTAAGGTTAAAATTTCCCTCAAAATTTTCAAAACCAGCACTTGCAACAGAAACAGGATAAGTATCTACCGTTTTTTCCGCAATTTTTGCGGTTTCTTTGGCTTTTTCTTTATTGTTTGTGAGCGTAAAAGCAATTACAGCCACAAAAGCAATTAAAAATAATGGTATTCTAATGATTTTCCAGACTTTAAGCATATTTTATGGGATTAGGGATTAAGAATTAGAAATTAGGAATGAAAAATAATAAAATAAAAATAAAACGGTTTTTTCCTAATTTTTTGAGTTGCAAATATATAACAAGAAAACTTAGGAAACTATAAAAAAGTTTATAGTTTCCTAAGTTTTTTTAAAAATAATTTTAAAATGCCTTTAAAATCCTAAAATAACGGTTATTTTGATGCTAAATTAACATTTATCAGTATAAAATGGATTAAGTACCAAAAAGTATTTTCGTTTTTACAGTCAAAGGCAGTTTATTCCTTTGTGGGTTAGGAGGCTTTTTTGTGTCAAAAAAATTAGGAAATTTCTTGGAAATTGGAAAGAAATTTATAAGTCTGCTTGTCTTTTTATTTCCAAAACATAAAGTTGAACTTTGCAATATAATTTAAAGGAAAACTAACCAAAAAATCTTTAAAACACACTAAACACATAAAAATATGAAAATTTATAACGAAAATACAGAATTTACTTTTGGGAAATATGAAGGAAAATCTTTGCAAGAAGTTTCACAAATAGACACCTCATATATAGATTGGTGTTTGTGCAATCTTGACCATTTTTGCTTGGAAGATGAAGTATTTGAACATCTAAAAAATGTAATTTCTGCGGAAGGTATCACACAACAAACCGAAAAATGGAGTAATTACCTTGATGAAGATGATGATAATTATCGTAATCATGATTATGACCGTGATACTTTCAATGCCTTAACTGATGGACAATATGGCGATTATGACGACTTTGATGGTGATTTTGACAGTTTGATGGACGGAATGGGATATTAATTAGACTTGATTTGCCAAATTTAAAAATTTGGTAAGCCTTGTACGAGAAAACGAAGAAAAACATTATTTTGCAAAAAAATCTTTAAAAACAAACTTCAACATGACCACAACACACAACGCCCTCCTCGCACAAGTGCGAAAAGCCCTTGAAATTTGGAAAGCATTAGAAAAACAGAATAAAGAACTTACAAACAATAAGTATAACGCTTCTACAATTTCCAAAATGAAAAAAGATGATAACCCACCAAGCGAAGAAACGGTAAGCGGTTTTTTGGAACACATCAATACAGAACTAAGAAAAAATCATTATGAATATGATTATGATACAAAA
Source organism: Cytophagales bacterium (assembly GCA_031425615.1). GTDB lineage: Bacteria > Bacteroidota > Bacteroidia > Cytophagales > Microscillaceae > JAAFIN01. Next base: position 267,245 of record JANPJR010000030.1, on the reverse strand, counting down.
AAATATGTGCGAATACCTAACGAAAATGGCGAAATGTACCCAATCATGCACAATCACGAGGGCATATTCAAAAGTATCGCTGGACATTATGAAATGTTTTTTTTGGCAAGCACCCAAAATAGTATTCTTAAAAATATATTCATATTACACGCTGATGGCAATGTAAAAATAGAAGGACAAGGCGGACACACACATTATGGCGAAGCAAAAGCATTTGGCAATAGTTTGCTCGCTATTAATATGTACAGTCTAAACCGCTCAAAAGAATTTCATTACCAAATATTGCTACATATTGGTAATTATTTGGATGTTTTTGGGGAGAAAGTAGAAAGATTGTTTGGTATGGCAACTACTATTACCTCCCAAAATTTACCCTCTGCTACCTTGCGTGTGCTTATTCGCCTCAAAAATACTGTACAATCGCAACCCTGCGAATACCGCGAAAATACCCCTGAATATACCGAATTACACACGCTGTACCCAAACCTTGTGCCTTATATCACGCAAAATAATGCACATATTCACCCACAAAGACAAGCAAATGATATGATTTAAAAGCCCAAGCCCCAAAGAGCAAATACAAAAAAAACTTGAATATCTGTAAATAATTATGGATATTTGAGAAAAAATAAACCTTATAAAATAATTTTCCATTTCCACCCAAAAACTCCCCTTTGTGGGCTGGGTGGCTTTTTTACTCCCCTATTCCTAATTACCCTATATGCCTCGTCTTACACAATTTAGTTTAGAAAATTTTAGAGTTTTTGAACAAAAAACCACCTTTGAATTCGCACCTATTACCATTTTGACAGGGGCGAATAGCTCAGGGAAAAGTAGTGTGTTTAAAGCGTTGAATTTATTAAGCGAAAATGCGAAAAAAGGTAATTTTTTTGGAGGGCTTGATTTTTCTTTGGGAAATCATAATCTGGGAGATTTTGAAAATGTAGTTAATAACAAAGCAAACGAAGATAAAAAAGAAATAAGTTTTGAATTTGGAATATCTGTTTTATGGACTTGGGAGCAAGGAGGAAATTATAATATTGAAGAAAATGATTATGAGCAATGTAGTACATTGGATTTTAAATTTTTGGATAAAAACGATTTGTATTCTAATTTGCTGGGAGATAGTAAAGAGAGCGAGATAAAAACGTATAAAGTTTCTTTTTCATGGTTGAAAGATAGAATTGTAAATATAAATATTAAAAACGATAAAAATGAAGTGCTTTTGTCATGGAGCGAAAAAGGAAAAGGTATTTCAAAGATACAAGAAAATGCTACTCGAATAAAATGTCATTCTCAAATATCATTACAAAAAATATTATTTGAGGACAAATTTTTCAATACTGAAATTTTGGATATTGATAAATTAGACAAAATTATAGGAGAAAATCCTCATAAATCAGAATTTTATGAAATTTTAAAGGGAAATATTTTAAAACAAATAAATAGTCCATTTCAAACAACATTACCATATCTGGAAAATCGTCAAAGTATTCTTCAATATAATTTGGAGAGTAATCTGGCTTTTTCCTTTCTTTTTGGCGAACCTTATTTTCCTAAATATGCTACTAAAAATAAATCAATTAAATTCCCCGTTTTTGTTAATCTTATACATGAAACAGAAGAAGAATTTTTAAAGCGAATAGAAATGGAATCTGACGAAAATTTATCATTTCCAGAAGAGCGCGAATATTTCCCTGCACGTTATTTATTTCAAGGAGATTATGCTAAATTTCAATCCATTATAGAAAAATGTGGAAAACTGAAATTAAATCAAATTATCAATAAAGATTTTGCGAACACTTGTAAAACATTTTTTGATTTTTTTTCAAAAATAATAAATTTTGGTGAATTATCATATATGCAAAATGGTATTCAATTTATAGAAGGAGTGCGAGCCAATTCTCAGCGTATTTACACCTATCAATCACAAGGCACATCTTTTAATGAATTTTTACATGATGTATTACTAAACAAGAAAAAAATAGATACTGATTTCGTAAATACTTGGTTAAAAGAATTTGGTATTGCAGATGGTTTTGAGATTAACGAGATTAAAGGTGTAGCAAGTGAGGTGTTTCTTGTAAAAAATGGCAAAAAAATAGATTTGGTGGATTTGGGTTATGGAATTACACAAGTATTGCCTTTAATATTAAAAGTTGCAACAATGCCTGACCTAATATATTATGCAGGCGAAGAACTAAAAACAAAATACAATATACACGAAAAAACACGTACATTTGAAGAAAATCATCTCAATTATGTAAAAGTCCCAATAGATGGAGGCAACAGGTTTACCATCTGCATAGAAGAACCTGAAACCAACCTACACCCAAAACTACAATCTAAATTGGCAGATATGCTAATAGATGCGTGCAAAGTTTTCAATGTGCAGTTTGTGGTAGAAACGCATAGCGAGTACCTTATCCGTAAGTTGCAGTATTGGGTTGCTAAGGAGGAGATTTTGCCCGAAGATGTCAATATTTATTATCTGTATAATCCTGACGAAGTGCCAAAAGGTCGCAAACAAGTAGAACGCATACGCATAGAAGAAGATGGATATTTAGATAATCGTTTTGGAGCAGGCTTTTTTGATGAAGCGGATAGTATAGCACTTGATATTTCTAACTTATAAAAATACTACATGATGCAAAACAGAATAACTATTTTTTCTGACATAGAAAGTTTGAAAAAGTTAAAAAAACTTCTTGGCAGGGAAACTTTAAATGACATAATTCTTGAAAGTTTATTGAGTGAAACACAATCAAATAATTTTGCTGACACAAAACATAAAATGCAAGTTGCGACTTTTTTTCAGTCATTTGGAACAAAGAGAATTTACATTTTATCTGACAAAAAAAAATTTGATGAAGAAAATGAAAAAAGCAATTATGAATTGAATCAAATATCCAAAAAAATAACTCAGGATATTGGCAAACGGATTGGAGATTTTGATGAAACTTTACCACTACCCAAACAAGTAACATCATTTTCTTTTTTTTTGTTGGAAAAATCAAATGAAGAATGCCAAAATTTAACAAAAAAACATGGTATTTTATTTATCAATGTTGATAATATGTTATTAGATTTTCAACATACTGGTTTTTGGTTTAAAAGTATGTTATTCAATATAGACCCAATTATGCCAAAACATAATGCTTTTGAAGATTGGGAGAGTTTAAGAGATTATAAGCATTTTTGTAACGAAATGGTTATAATTGATAATTATTTTTTTGGTGGAAATTTTGAAGGCAAAAAGGATTATGAATATGTAATAAAAAAAAATACTATCCCAATGTTGAAAAATATTTTACATAATGAAAAATTAGATAAGGGATTTAAACTTGTAGTTTTTGTTGGGTATGAAGAAAAATATACGAGAAATCCAAATTTACCCTCTGAAATTTACAATTTTTTTGTTGAAGAAATTAAAAATGAAAATTTCAAATTTTCTATAAAGTTGTATTTGATTAACGTAGAGCCCACAAATAGGTATACGGAAATACGAGAAAAATTGAAAATCCATGACAGAAATATCTTTACAAATTATTTTTGGTTGCATTCAGGACATAGTTTTACCTATCTAAACGAAGATGAAGAAGAAAAAGTAAACAAATCCACAAATTTGGTAATTCAATCTATTTTTTCGGATAGTTATGATACAAACAACAATGCAATTCTTGAATCTTTGAAAATTCATGTTAACAAAGTTTGTAATTTTTTACGTCTTAATTTAAGTGATTTAGGTTATCCAAATAATACACCTCAACAAATCTTTAACATTACAAAAAAAAGCGATATTAATTTTGACTTAACAAAAATTTTTGATATTCCTATTCAATAAAACAAACTTTTCGCTTAAAAAAAGTCGTTACATGATTTTACCATTATGGTATTTTTTCATAGCAAAGGGTTTGCAAACCTTTGCTATGGAAAAAATAGCGTTGCCCCAAAATTATTATCAAGTAAAATCACTTACTACCAATATTTCAACTTGCTTTCACCATCAAAATCACATTTTCTACGTGGTGTGTTTGCGGAAACATATCTACAGGTTGCACTTTGGCAACGGTATAATCAGGGTAGAGGAGGGCAATATCGCGCGCTTGTGTAGCAGGATTACAACTCACATATACGATTTTGGTGGGTTGGGCTTCCAATATCACTTTTATCACGTCTTCGTGCATGCCAGCACGTGGCGGGTCAGTAATAATAACATCAGGTTTGCCATGTTTTTCCAAAAAATCTTTGGTTAAAACGTTTTTCATATCACCTGCAAAAAATAATGTATTGTGAATTTGGTTAATTTCTGAATTTATTTTTGCATCTTGTATAGCTTCTTCTACATATTCAATACCAATTACTTTTTTTGCTTTTTTTGCCACAAAATTGGCGATTGTGCCTGTGCCTGTGTACAAATCATACACAAATTCCTCGCCTGTGAGCCCTGCGAAATCTCTGGCAACGCTATAAAGTGTATATGCTTGTGCGGAATTGGTTTGATAAAATGACTTCGCCCCAACCCTAAACGTCAAATCTTCCATTTTCTCCTCTAAATAAGGCTTTCCTGCATAGTGAAAAGGTGTAAGGTCAGATACGCTGTCATTGAGTTTTTCATTGATAAAATACTGCAAAGACGATATTTGAGGGAATTTTTGGTGCAAAAACTGCATAACAACCGTTATTTTATTTGGATTATTTTCACCAAAAACCACCGCAACCATAATTTCGGTTTCAGAAGCAATACGCATGATAATATTACGCAAAAAGCCTTTTTTTCCACGCAAATCATAAAATTCCCAACCTTCTTGCAGGGCTTTTTCTTTCAAAGCATTGCGAATTTCGTTGGAAGGATTCATTTGCAAATGACATTTTTCCAAATCCAAAACCTTATCAAAACGACCAGAAACGTGGAAACCTAACGCCCAATCCGACATATCAATATCATTTGTAGGGTTTTCAGTGGTATTTTCAGGGTTTTCAAGTGCTTTTTCTGGGGTATTTTCTGCTCTTTCTGCTAATTTTTTATCTAAATCAGCTTTTTCAAGCCATTTTTTATTAGAAAAAGTAAATTCAAGTTTATTCCTATAAAAAAAAGTATTTTCAGAAGGTAAAATAGCAGGAATTTCAGGCAAAGGAACTTTTGCAAGGCGTTCCAAATTGTCTTTTACTTGTTTGTATTTTGCTTCTAATTGCAAAGAATAAGGTAAATGTTGCCATTTGCAACCGCCACACACGCCAAAATGCTCACACACAGGCGTAATACGCAGAGGCGAAGGCGTAGTAACAGCCAATACGCGTGCTTCTGCGTAGGTTTTTTTCTTTTTGTGGATTTCAATTGTAACAATATCTTGGGGTGCAACTTGTGAGCCTTCCAAAAAAATAACCATTTCGTCATGTTTTGCGATGGCTTTTCCTTCTGAGACAAGGCTCAATACGGTTATATTTTCTAAAATTATGCGTTTTTTTTTGGACATGAAAAAGGTTTAAAGTTCAAAGGGTTTAAGGTTCAAAAGTTTAAAATTCAAAAAACGCTAAATTCCTTCTTGGGAACTTGCTCCTCCTTTGGGGGCTTGGGGGCTATTTTTTCTCATCAACGCAAGCACACCAATTGCAATACCCATCAAAATAGCAGGAATACTAAGCCATTGACCCATATTAAGGGAGAGATTATCTTCAAAAGCAACTTGATTTTCTTTCAAAAATTCATACAAAAATCTCAACACAAACAACACAATCAGAAAAATACTTGCCAAAATGCCTTCTGGTGTTTTTTCACGCATAGATTGGTGCAGAAAAAATAAAAATCCAAACAGGAGTAAACACGATAATGCTTCGTATAGTTGGGCTGGGTGTCGTGGAATGGCTAATATTTCGGTTTCTATGGTGCTATATTTGCCTTGTTCGCCTGTTTTGGGTGTGTTTTCGGTATTATTTACAAATTGTTCTTTGATGGCAAAATGTTTTTTAATTTCTGCATCTTTTTGTATAAGTATGGGCAGACTTCCTTTTACAAAAGCCAAATTTTCTTCGTTTCTGCTATTTCTATCAAATAAAATGGTAAGTTTTACAAGTACAAATTTATATGATTTATTATTTGGATTTTCTACAAGTGCTTGTTTGGTTTGTGGTGTGATTTGTATGCCTTTGATGTCGTTATTATTGCGTATAAGTTCTTCACGCAAAGCATTTTGAAAAATAAACGCATAACTTTCATTGGTTGGTTTGCCAATAATTTCAGAATTCGCCAAATTTCCAAACCTAATCATTGCCCCTGCAAGTGCCACTACAATCACAATCCTATCTAATACCCAAAGGAAACTTTGCCCTTCACGGTTTCTACTGTATAAATAAAGTGCCAACAAAATGCCTATTGCTGCTCCATGACTTGCCAAACCGCCTTCCCAAATTTTGAGGATTTCAATAGGATTTGCCAAATAATATTCGGGTTGATAAAACAAACAATGCCCAAGCCTTGCCCCAAGCACAGTGCTTACAACCATGTATATAAGCAATGTATCCAAATCTTGTGCAGGTTTTTTTTCTTGCGAAAATATACGTGCCATGATGATTTGCCCAAAAATAAACCCTGACGCAAATAATAATCCGTACCAACGTGGGAAACTCCAACCGCTTATCATTTCGGGCGTGATTGTCCAAACTATATAATTGAGTGATGATAACATAAAAGTAGAATTAGCTTCCTAACCCTCAAAGGGGAATTAACAGCTTTAAAATTATAAAAAGGTAGTTTTAGGAAGGTTAAAAAAATTAAGAAAATAAAAAAAACCTCGCAAATATAAGAATTTTTGCATAGTTTTTTGTAAAACATTAAAAATCAATTTGTATGGATTTTTTGAAAATATAACAAATTTTTGTCATAATATGGAAAAAATCATATAAATTATAAAAAAAATCATAAATTTATCCATTACAACTAAAAAAATCTAAAAAACTTAGGAAACTTTAAACTTTTTTATAGTTTCCTAAGTTTTCTTGCTATATATTTGCACATACAAAATCTAACACGTTATTATGGAAGAAAAAATTTTGATGCACGTCAAAAGTTTATTTATGCAATATGGCACGAGGAGCGTGAGCATGGACGATATTGCAAGGGGCATAGGCATTTCTAAAAAAACCATTTACCAATATTTTGAAGATAAAAATGCAATGGTACAAAAACTGCACAATTATATGATTGATTTTGATAAAAAAATGATAGAAAATATACACCAAATTTCAAAAGATGCAGTTGAAGAAGTATTAAAAATTACGCAATTAAAAATACAAGAAATTCGCCAAATAAATCCATGTTTTATTCATGACCTTCGCAAATATCACCCTGAGGTGTGGGAATTGCATCATGCACACCACCAACAATTTGTAAAAAATGCGATTTTACAAAACTTAAACAGAGGCGTATCAGAGGGCTTGTATCATACAGAATTTAATATGGAAATTATTGCGACTTTGCGTATTGCGTCTTTTGAAGGTGTAGCAGTACTATTGGAGCCTTTACAAATGTTTGATATGAAAGAAGTTATAAGTACGATGACTGCGCATTTTTTGCGAGGGCTTATCACAGAAAAAGGACTTGAAAAATATAACATATATAGAAATGAACTTATAAAACAAGCCATTAACCCTCAAATAATCCCCTAACGCTCAAAGCCTTGAACTGAAAAACTAAATACTGAAAAAGTTAAATATTGAAAAACTAAATAAACTTTTACCATGAAACATTCTTTTTTTATTTTAATGATTTTTTTGGCTTTGTTTGTCCAAAAAAATTCTGTTTTTGCACAAATTGACAATACACAAGGCATAGAAAGTTATGATTTGGAGAATTGCATCAAATATGCGATACAACATTCAGAAGTATTGAAAAAAAACAATTTGGATATACTTTCCGCAGAAGAAACCATCAAACAAACATTGGCAACAGGGTTGCCCCAAATTAATGCAAGGGCGGGTTATACGGATAATATCGTAATTCAAAAAACGCTTCTTCCAGGAAATACACCACCACTTAATAATTCACCTAATCCTTTGGCACTTGCTTTTGGGGCAAAATATACCGCAAATGCGTCTATCAATGTGGAACAATTAATTTTTGATTTCTCGTATTTGATTGGCTTAAAAGCTGCACGTGTGTACAAAGACCTTTCTGTAAAAGTGATTGCCCAAAATAAAATAGATATTGCAGAAAAAGTAACCAAAGGTTTTTATGCGGTTTTGATAAATGATGAAAGGCTTAAACTGATAGAAGCGAATGTTTATCGTGTGGATACATTGTTTAAATATACCCAAGAATTACAAAAAAATGGACTTGCAGAAAGGATTGATTTGTTGCGTTTGGAAGTAACTTTGAATAATTTGAAAACCCAAAAATTACAAATATTGGCGTTGCAAGATTTTTCAAAAAAGTTGTTAAAATACCAGATGGGAATGCCTGTGATGGATTCTTTGATTTTGCAAGGGGATATTCGTACTGTAAATTTGGGTATAGAAAATATACAAAATATAGAAGTTGATGCTACCCAACGTGCTGAATATGCCTTGTTGCAAGCAAACAAAGAAGCACAATTAATGACGATTCGCTACAACAAATCGTTGTATTATCCAAGTCTTAGGGGTAATTTTTCGTATGGGGCAAATACAGGTTCAAACCAGTTTTCAGATTTACCAAAATTTAGCCAAAAATACTTTGCGTATGCGTTTTATGGTCTTTCGCTTAATATTCCTTTGTATGATGGTGGCAGAAGAAGTGCAACACTCCAAAAATCACGCATTGATTTGGCAAAGGTGGAAGAAGATGTAAAAATATTCAAGAAAAGCGTAGATTTTCAAGTAGAACAAGCCAAATATAATATTGATAATAGCCTAAAAGATTTGGATATTCAAAAGAAAAATATGGAACTTGCACAAGAAGTTTCACGCATTGCACAAGCAAAATTTAGAGGTGGCACAGGTACAAATATTGATATTATTGATGCAGAAAACACTTTCAAACAAGCAGAAAATGCGTATTTTACTGCTATGTACAATGCTATTATTGCCAAAGTAGATTTGGATAAAGCACTTGGAAAGTTGGGAGTGAAAAACTAAAAATTGATAATTTACTGCGTTTTTAGGAAATAAAAACAACCAAATACAAATAGTATTTGGTTGTTTTTGTTTTATGGTTTTACGAAACTAAAAGACTCACAACTGAAAAACTGATAACTTATGTTATTTCCTAAATTCCAATTTTACGCTTGGCACATCACCTACTTCGTATCCAAATGCACGCATGATTTGTGGGGTTGCTTCCAATGTAATACTTGGGCTTAGTTTGTGTTCTATTTCACCCACAATAGAGGCAGTAATGGTTATGCCTGTTTTTGTGTCTGTGATATCTACACTTGTAAAATGTTTTTTATCTGCCCTTACCAATACTGAATAACGTTCATCACTGCGAATATCAGTGCTTTGTTGCATAAGCCCTTGCACAGTCAAAACTTCTGCATTGTTGTTATTGTTTTCAGTTTCTTTATTTATTTCGTTGTCGTTGTTTTTTTCGCCTATTACGCTTGATATTTTGCTTTCACTGAGTTGTTCCAATGGGTCAGCATCAGGATTTGGGGTTTCTACTTTGAGGTTTCCATCACCTATTTTGTTAGAGGAAGATGGTTTGTAAAATGGGTTTTGGGTTGGGTCTTTTAATTGTTTTTGGTTTGTATTGTTGTTATCACTTGTTGGATTTTGTTTGGTTACCGCAACTTTTTGGGTATTGGCAACAAAAACATTTAGGACGTTACCCTCACGCACAGTATTGTCGCTAAGATTGTTCCATTTTTTGAGGTCATCAACTGACACATTGTATATTTTTGATATTTGGTACAAAGTTTCTTTTGAGCCAATGGTATGTGTTTTGAGTGTAGTTTCTTGCTTGTTGGTGTTATTTTGGGTTTCGTTTGTTTTTTCTGTTATTTTAGCATTTTTATTTGCTTGTTGCTTGTTATCGTTTGCGTATTCTTGGTTTGGCTTTTTCTTTTTATCCAAATATTCTTTGGTAGGAGCAGGGCCTGTTGGCTCATAAATCAACAATATTTGCCCTTCTTTTATGTCAAATTCAAACTTATCGTTTTTTGGTTTGAGGTTATTCCAAATACGAATTTGGCTTGTATTTACGCCATATTTTATAGCGATTTGTGGTGCGGTTTCCCCTTTTTTGACAATGTGATTTTGTTTAATAGGCAAATACAATTTTAGACTATCCCCAACTGCAAGATTGTCATCATTGAAATTCCTATTATTCCAAAACTTTATTTCTGTGCTACTGATGTTGTGTTTGTTGCGAATTTTGGTAAAATTATCACCTTCTTCAATGTGGTGATAAGTGATTTTGGCGTTTGGTTTTGGGTTACTTGATTTTTCGTCTGTTGTAGTATTGTATTTTTTTGCATCAATTTTTTTACCTAAAAATGCAGGTTCATAAATTGTAATTTCCTGTTTTTCAGTAGGATTTTCGTCTTCCAAAATATTATTCCAAGCCAAAATTTGTTTTTCACTCACACCATATTTTTTGGCGATCTTTTCCCAAGTTTCACCTTTTTTTACGCTGTATATTTCAGGGTTTGGGAGATAAATTTTGAGTATTTGGTCAAATTTGATGTTATCATTATTTTCTGGGATATTATTCCATTGACGTAATTCCTTGATACTTACATGATAATTTTCTGCAATTGTGCCAAGATTTTCACCTTTTTTTATTTTGTGTTCTGTTGGTTTGATTTCTGTTAGGTTGTTATTGTCTTTTTCACTGATAATCATTTCTTTGGAATGTTTAGGCACAGTGATGACATCGCCTGTTTTTATTTTATAATTTTCAGGCAAATTGGAGGCTTTTAGTATTTCACTTTGGGTAGTTTCAAATGCTCCTGCAATAGAGGCAAGTGTTTCACCTGCTGTGATAGTATGTGAAATTTCCTTTACTACATCTTGGTAAGTAGTATCTATTTTTTGGGTAATGATTACATTTTCCTCTGTTTCTTCTCCCTCGCTCCTTGTTTTGCCCTGACTTTTATTAGAAACAATTGTATTGACTTGTTTACGTTTGGCATCATTTGCTTGTATGGTAGCAATTCCTTTATTTTCTATATTTCTTTTGCTATTTTTTTTAGAACCCATACGTACAATAAGCTCTTGACCAGGCGTAATTTTGTCAGATGTGAGTTGATTCCAAGCCCTCAAATTCACCGCAGTAGTGCCATGTTTTTTAGCAATTGCATAGATATTTTCCTTTTCTTTTGCAGTATATTTTATGTTTGACAATGCTTCTGTTTCAGCTTCTGCTTGTTCACCACGTGTAATACCTTGTTCGTTATTGTCTTTTGGTTGATTTTGTGGTTTTGGTTCTTGTGGAATGAGCAAAGATTCTCCAAAAATTAATTTGTTCAAATCCTTTTGTGGGTTTGCTTCTGCAAGGTCTTTGAGTGTGATTTTAAAATCCTTTGCAATTTCTGAGGCATATTCACCTGATTGCATTTTGTACACAAGATATGTTTTGCCATTGTTATGCGTTTCTGTTTTTATGACCTGTGCGCTTGCATAATTGATACCCAGCAATGTAGTGGCTAAACACGAGATTCCTGTATAAAAGGAAAACAAGGTAACAGAATTTCTTTTGATTTTTTTCATATTTTATGATTTATTTAAAAATCTATTTCTCACAAAAAAATTAAAAAAAGCCCTTATCTTGTCGTTTTTTTTCTAATTTTTTTAAAATTTTATGTTTTAACGGTTTATTTTAATCGTAAAATATTATATTAAACGTTGTTTTTGTTGTACAAAAGTACAAAAAATATTTAAAAAAAAATGCTTTTATAACAGTTTAAACCTTATTTTTTAGAAAATAATCCGTAATTACTTGTAAGCTGTTAGTTATTATTTTTCAAATTCTTAGTTTTTAAGTGCTTAGTTTTTATAAATTTGTTGAAAAAAATATAATACACAACTTAGTGAATTATAAATACGCTTGCTTTTTTCTAAAAACACAATTTTTTATGATAGTTTTAGTTTTTTTGAATACTTTAAAAAATAAAATTTATTGCATTTTAATTATGATTAAAATTCGTTATTTTTGTTTAAAAAAATAAATTTATCAAATAAAATAACTCGAAAAATGACAAAAAAATACTTTTTTTCTAAATTTTTTCGTATAAAAAAAACCTTAACATCAGAAGATATGATAAATCACACGAAAAAATCGTACCAAATTTATTTGCTTAATTTTTGATTTTTTGTGGATTTTAAATCTTTTTTTCAAAAATAAAAAAGGATATTAATATTGAAAAAAAATGTATTTTTGCTTTTATAATTTTTTACACATCACAACACCATTAGTTGCTTGTTTTTAGCGTTTATATTTAAAAAAATGCCTACTTTGTACGAAATATTGGGTTTATCTTCGCAAGCAACAGATGCAGAGCTAAAAATAGCTTATAAGCGTTTGGCAATGCAATATCATCCTGACCGCAACCCAAATAATCCACAAGCGGAAGAAATTTTTAAAAAAATTAACGAAGCATACCATATTCTTATCAATCCAGATACACGTTATGCGTATGATTTTTATAAAAAAATACACGTGTTTAGCACGCCTCCTCCTACACCTGTGTATGAACCATATATAAATGGCTACGACCCTGCAAATTTTTTGAGCCCAACACAACGCAAAAATTTAACCAGATACACGATTTATACAGTGCTTTTTGTGGTAATTTTAACGTTTGGATTTGGATATGCCATGAACAAATATACAAGTAGGGTGCATTTTGCAAAAGCAAAAGAATGTTTGGAAGCGAAAAAAATCCCTGACGCAATACGTTTTGTGGGTATGTCGTTGGAATATGACGCATACAATTATGATGCAAGGGAGTTCAAAGGGCAAATTTATGCGAGTATTTACAGCAATTATTTTAAGGCGTTGGAAGAATATGAGTTTTTGGTTAAAAATAGAGGACGAGATACTGATTATTTTTGGAGAGGGTATTGTTATTTGAAAAGTTATCAACCAGAAATGGCAGAAACAGATTTTTTGGAAGCAATAGCAAAAAATAAAAGAGAGGAAAATACAACTGGAAAATCAAAAACAGAAAAAACAAAAGAATTACAAGCCCAATTAGGGGATTATTTTCATTATTTGGCGTTGGCACAATTAGCCCAAAAAAATCCGCCTAAAAATAATGTTGAATTTTGTGGTTTTCTAAAAAAAGCACTTCAATTTTATGCAAAAGATACTGCAGACATACGGAATTTACAGCGGAATCATTGTTTTTAAACCATAATTTTGGAGGCATACCAAAAAAAGCATGTTATTTGTACTATACGCTAAGTATTACAACAATAAAATAAAACATTTCACAAACAATTAAAATGTGTCCTGTATTGTTACTTTTAGTTTTTTGAAAGTATTAAAAAAAAAACACAAAAACAAAAGTATAAATTTTCACATATTTTTTAAAATAAAAACAAGATATATAATAACAATATAAAATACAACATAAATATATACGCATTATGAAAAGATTATATATACATTATAAATTTTTAACCTGTTTTTTGCAAGTCATTTTTTTATGGCTTTTTGTGTGGCAGATGGACGCACTGGGACAACATAGAACGCCTGTAAGGCAAGATATCAATACAAGTTCAAATGGCAAACCAAGGTATTTGATGAGTGTGAAAACGCCTTATACTACCCCACCAACACTGTCTACTATTCCAAATTTATATTTTCAAGGGCGGTATGGTAGTGCAGGTATAGAACCAGGTAAGTATCCATCTCCTTCAACACCTCCCAATTCACTTATTTTAGATATTATAACAGGTTCTCAGGGCACATCTCCTCGTTTTTTTGCAGAATATAATAATTTTGCTTATTTTATTGCAGATGTAAGCAGTACGCCAAGAATATACAGGACAAATGGTATAGGAAATGCACGCCTTATCTATATTGGGGCTACACCATCTGCTATAGGAAACGTAAAAAATTACTATATGACTACTGTAGGCAATAGAATGTTTTTAGCATTATCGCCTGGTTTACCTAACCCTAATGATTTTGAATTGTATACATTACAAACAACTTCTATACCTTGGGCATTTAGCGTTAATACCGTCAATGAAACAGTAACTTCATATTGGGACATCAACCCAAATGGACATTCAGTACCAGAGGACTTGACAAAAATCACTATAGGCGGTACAGATTATTTATATCTTTCAGCGGATGCCACCTCTATGCCTGCCAATGTAGGAGTTGGCAATGCTGCAATGAACAGAGAAATGTTTGTGGTAAACACAGTTACCAATGCACAAATGAGTTTTGAGATAAATCCAGGTATTTTAGCTGGTTCAAACCCTACATTTTTTACCAACTATAACAATCGTGCATATTTTTTTGCGACAGACAATACGGGAACTTTTTTATTTCAACATGATGGCACAACTGCAGCACCCACCAAAATAAATTTTCCTGTTGGTGTTTCTGTTATTTCTACAGTTAAACCTGTTATTTTAAATGGTGCTTTGTACTTATCCGCAACAGATGTAATAAATGGCACAGAATTATGGAAAATAGTGGGAAATAATGCCCCAGTTTTAGTAAGTGATATCAACCCAGGTGTAGCAAGTTCAAGTCCAAATAGCTTGACCGTGGTTGGAAATTCCATTTGTTTTTCTGCAATGCGTGCTGATGTTGGGAGAGAACTATTTATAAGTGAAGGTACTGCCTCTACAACCAAGCTTTTGGGCGATTTGGTTGTGGGCGTTACAAGTTCTGACCCCACAGAATTTGGTATCGCAAATGGGACTTTATATGTTTTTGCCTTAAACAGTGGAGGGGTACAATATAATTTATTCAAATACAATCCTTTTCAAATCCAAAATCAAGTAACCCCTGTTTTAGCCACAGACCCAGTTATCAACCCAAGCCTCGTGTTTAATTTTGGAGGGGCAGGTGCAGTAGGTGGCGCAGAACTCTCTGTGCCTGAAACAGACTATATATCGCAAAGACTTGGGCAAATCACAGAAAATGGTTTTGATTTATACTTTACAGCCAATGATGGAGCAACAACTGCAAACCAATTATATAGAGCAATAGCATGCCCCCAACCTCGTTTATCCTATGGCGACCCGCTTGCGAAGAATGCAATATGCAAGTCATCTGGTAATGTAAGTCCAACTATTGTATTTACACCTGTAGCAGGAGCAGGTACTATAACGTATGCTTCTACTACCACAGGGCTTGTGATTAATAGCACAACAGGCGTAATAGATGCGGTCGCAAGTACATTGGGTACATATATTGTTACTTGTACTTACAATGATGGTGCAGGTTGCACCACACAGACAAGTATTAGTGTAACAATTCAAAATGTAACGACTGCTACTGTAACAGTTGGTACATTGGCGGGTTCAGGTACAGTTGGTTGTGTGGATGGTGCAGCAAATGTGGCACAATTCAACTTTGGGAATACTATTAACTTTGCCAATGATGCAAATATTAGTGTAGCATATTCGCCAGATGGCTCAAAAATGTATGTAGCAGACGAACTAAACCATGTTGTTCGTCAAGTAATTGTAGCGACGGGTGTTGTATCCGTATTGGCAGGAACTTGTGGTACAACAGGTTCAACAGATGGGCTTGGAAATGTAGCATTATTTGATAAACCAAGCGGTATTGCAACAGATTTGGCGGGTAATATTTATGTAGCAGATAAAAATAATCACATCATACGGAAAATAAACCCTACCACTACGAGTGTTGTTACTATTGCAGGTGACAAACTTACAGGTAATGGATATTTGGATAATACCAATCCTTTATTGGCATTATTCAACCAGCCATCTGATTTAGTAGTAATGCCAGATGGAACAATTTATGTTACAGACAAAAATAACCATAAAATTAGAAGGATAAACTCTGTAAATGGTGTTACAACTTTTGCAGGAAGTACATTGGGTAATGCCAATGGTATAGGGATAACCGCGCAATTTAACAGACCATCAGGTATAGATGCAGATTTGAATGGGAATCTATATGTAGCAGACTTGGTAAATCATCGTATTCGCAAAATTGTTATTGCTTCTGCAACTGTAAGCACTTATGCAGGCAGTACTGTTGGTTTTACCAATGGTGCGTCTGCCTCTGCTCAATTCACCTTTCCTACTGATGTAGTTGTGGGTTGTGCAGGCATTGTATATGTAGCTGATAGGTCAAATCATATTATTAGGGCTATATCTGCTGATGGCACAACTGTAAGTACTTATGCAGGGACAGGTACAGCAGGGTATGTTGATAACACTGCTTCAACTTCGCAATTTAACCTACCTGCTGGTATTGCAAGCGATGTAACGTGCAAACTTGTAATTTTAGATAGGAACAATGGCAGAATTAGAAATACTATCATCAACAATCCAGCAGGAGATATTGCAGGAGGGGGGACGGTTTGTTCAGGTACAAACACAGGTTTACTGACCATTTCCAACTACCAAGGTGAGCCTTCTACAACGCGATTATTACGTTGGGAAACATCTATAGACAATGGTGTTACTTGGACGAGCATTGGTAATGCAAATAGTACAACTTATACATTTAACAACCTTACCCAAACGACTGTTTTTAGGGTTATTGTAAATGAAGCAGTTTGCGGTGAATTGGCTTCCAACCTTGCTATTGTGCGTGTGGATAATCCTATTGCACCAGTAGCTCCAAATGTTGCGGTTTGTGGCACAAATCCTGTTAGCAATGTTTCCGCAACGATTACCGCAACAGGTGGTTTTTCAGGCGACTTTGTATGGTATGATGCTTCTAATACAATAATTGCAGGTCAAAATAATGCAACTTTGAATGTCAGCATTTCTGCAACTACAAATTATTTTGTTTCTATCAAAAGAGGAAACTGCGAAAGCCCAAAAACAGCAGTAACTGTTACCGTAAATCCAGCTCCTACGCCAGTTATTTCAGGTACAAATAGTCTTTGTGTTGGCGCAACTCAAACCTATTCCACACCAAATGTGTTGGGAAATAGTTATCTTTGGACAATATCGGGAGGCAATGCAACCATTCAAAGTGGTCAAGGAACAAGCAGTATTGTGGTTCTTGGGGGTAATGCAGGGGGTGGGACATTGACAGTTCAAGAAACTACCCCACAAGGTTGTGTTGTTACGACAGGTCTTTATAATATTACGATAAATCCCTTGCCAACGCCAGCCATTACAAGTGCCAACGCGGTTATTTGTGTGGGTGCAAATGGTGTTTACAGCACACCAAATGTTGTTGGGAATACGTATTCTTGGAGTTCAACAGGCAGTCCAACGATTACGAATGGCAACACAAACAGTGCAACCTTGGTTTGGGCTTCTTCTGGTAATTATGTTGTAACTGTTCAAGAAACAATAACATCAACAGGATGTTTGATAACAAACACCTTCAATGTAACAGTCAATCCATTGCCCAACACAGATATTATAGGGAACTTCAATACCTGTGCGGGTAGTACCCAAACATATCAAGCAAGTACACCACCAACAGGTGTAACTTATATATACACTTGGACAGTAAATGGTGGCACTATTAATGCAGGACAAAATACAAGCAATTTAACCGTTTTGTGGGGGGATACACCATCAGGCACAGAATATGTAAGGGTAAGAATCCAGGTACAAGGAAGTGCTTGTTTTGCGGAAACACCTTTACCTTCTAACCCTTCTAATATGGGGTTTGTAACGTTAAACTCATTACCAGACCCTATTGTAACAGGCTCAATAGCAATTTGTGCCAATGAAACAACCAATTATCAAACACCAAACCTTCCTGCGGGCAGTACATTTGTTTGGACAGTTTTAGATGGAAATGGCAATGATATAAGTGCGTCTATTACAGGGCAAGGTACAAATCAAATTAGTGTTACTTGGGGTAATGCAGGCACAGGAAAAGTAAGTGTAAAACAAACTATTACTGCAACTACTTGTGCCAAAATATCAAATATTTTGAATGTTACTTTAAATTCTTTTCCTGCGCCTCCTATTGCAGCAGATAGATTTAGATGTGGTGGAGCGGGCAATGTAAATTTAGTAATATCAACTCCTGATGCAAACCTTACTTATAATTGGTTTAATGTAGCAACAGGCGGAACAAGTATTGCCACAGGCGTCACAGTAGCCCAATTTGTAAATACTTCGCCAACTGATTTTTGGGTGGAAGCAGTAAATGCAAATGGTTGTAAAAGTGCAAGAACGCAAATGACTGTAACATTAGACCCACCCAACAGCCAAGTACAGGTTTCTGTTGCAGTAGCAAAAGCTGATAGTTGCGTAGCAAGTGGCAATTCTCCTTCTGGAAAAATAACCATTGCATTACTCAATAATCCACAAAATAGCCCTTATACCTACGCATGGACAAAAGTAAATGATGTGTCTTTCAATGCAACTACACAGAGCCTTACAGGGTTGACACAAGGCATTTATAACCTTATCATTACTGATGCAGGTGGTTGTACAACGGTTGTACCACCAATTACAATAGAAGAAGATTTAAAACAAATTACTGATGCGCAAGTAAGTAGAGATACCACAATAGCACGAGGTTCTGCTATTATATTGACTGCTTCTGCTACCAATGCTGTCAAATATATGTGGGTTGATACACAAACAGGACAAATAGTAGGTTCGGAGGCTGATCTTAATATTACACCAAGCCAAACTACTACTTATAGTGTTACTATTACCAATGGCAGAAATTGTAGTATTACAAAACTTGTAAAAGTAGAGGTAATAAATGTGGAAGTATTTGTGCCTAATATGTTCTCGCCAAATGGTGACAATAATAATGACCTTTTAAAAGTGTATGGAAAAGGAATTAAAAATATCAAATTCCAAATTTATACACGCTTGGGTGAATTGGTATATGAAACCACAGAATGGGTAACTACTGACGCAGTTGTTTCAGGTTGGGACGGTTCTTTTGGTGGGAAACCTCTCCAAAATGGAAATTATGTATGGTCACTTTCAGGAGAATATATCAATGGTGCTAAAATTGAGTACCAAGGCAGAACCACAGGGAATGTATTATTAACACGATAATTTTTTTCTGAATTATTTTTTAAATTTCTTTTTAAAGAAAAAAAAACAAGGCTCTTTTTTAATAATAAGCCTTGTTTTTTTTGTATTTTTGTAAAAAATAAAAATTATTCCCCTTCGGTTAATAAAATACTATTTTTAACTAAATTATAATGTATTGATAATCAATAATTTACACCTTAAAGGTTTTTAAAAACCTTGAAGGTGTTGTCCATTCAAACATCTAAATTTAGCAAATTATAACCCGAAAGGGAATAAGTGAAAATATTCTTACTGCTATATGTGTTTTTTTAATGGGGGTTAAAAAAATGCTTTAAAATGGTTTAAACGAAATATTTTTAATAATATTTTTCAAAAAGTTAGGGCTGTATCGTAGTTTAATGTGAGATGTTCCTCAACAAATTATGTACTTTAAAAAAATAAACTTATGAATAAATTTTTAAAGCTATTTGATACGGTTTTCCTTAGAAACTTTAATTTAATGTTGGGTATTTTTGGGTTTCATGTATTGTTTTTCAAATTTATATGGCACTAATAAAGACAAAAAATGCCTTATTGAATGAGATAGGAATTATGAATTCTCAGGTGTTGTTTGTTATTGGGAAAAAGGAAGTTAAAGCCACTATTTTAACTGCCAATCAGAAAGCCAATATTTTTGAAATATCAACTTTATCGAGAGAACTCATTGAAACGATAAAGGTAATGGATTCTATTTATAAAAAAAAGGAAAAAAATCTTGTTTGATAGTTAAAAGAATAAACGCATTGAAGTAAGATATGTAGACCATAATTTTTTACCCAAAAAATTTTATATAGATTGTTATGAAACAGAAAATTTACCAGAAATAGGAATTATACAAAAAAATAATCTCCCATTTTATCACAGTCTTCCTAAAAAATAAACCAAACTTTGTCCTGAGACTTTTCCTTTATGATGTGTTGAAATATTTATTAAAAAAAAATAGCATCAAAAATTTAGCAACCTATATTTTTTAAAAAATTAATGATATTTTTGTAAAAAAAATGATATTTTTAATGTGTTTAGTGCTATCTTAGAAACATAAAAAAATATTTGAAAAATTATTCAAGAAAAAAATTTCCAAAATATTAAAAAATACTGTAAAAAACGTGAATCAATATATCCACAATAATAAAGACCGCTTTTTGAGCGAACTCTTAGACCTACTATGTATTCCTTCGGTAAGTGCTGACAGCAAATATAAAGCTGATGTAAGGCGTGCAGGCGAATTTATAAAACAAAAACTACAAGAAGCAGGTGCTGATAAAACAGAAATCTGTGAAACTGCAGGGCACCCTATTATTTATGGCGAAAAAATCATAAATCCTACACTTCCTACAGTACTTGTGTATGGACATTATGATGTGCAACCTGCAGACCCTTTGAATCTTTGGGATAGTCCGCCTTTTGAGCCTGTTATCAAAAACGAAAAAATCTATGCAAGAGGTGCTTGTGATGACAAAGGACAAGTATATATGCACATCAAGGCTTTTGAAACCATGATGAAAACAAATTCTCTGCCTTGCAACATAAAATTTATGATTGAAGGGGAAGAAGAAGTTGGCTCTGCTAATTTAGGAATTTTTGTAAAAGCAAACAAAGCTAAACTCAAAGCTGATATAATTTTGATATCTGACACGTCTATTATTGCCAATGATACGCCCTCCATTGATGTAGGTTTGCGTGGATTGTCATATTTGGAGATAGAAGTAGTAGGGGCAAATCGTGATATGCACTCTGGCGTATATGGCGGAGCAGTTGCCAATCCTATCAATGTATTGTGTGAAATGATTGCTTCATTGAAAGATGAAAACCAACACATTACAATTCCTAATTTTTATGATGATGTACTAAATCTTACTACACAAGAGCGTGCAGAACTAAATCTTGCACCTTTTGATATGAAAGCCTATATAGAGGATTTGGAAATAGACGCTACAAGGGGCGAAAAAGGTTATACTGTATTGGAGCAAACAGGGATACGTCCTACATTGGACGTAAATGGTATATGGGGCGGTTATACAGGTGAAGGTGCGAAAACAGTATTGCCTTCTAAGGCTTTTGCTAAAATCAGTATGCGACTTGTCCCAAATCAAAGTTCAGAAAAAATTACAGCACTTTTCCAAAATCATTTTACAAAAATAGCCCCAAAAGGTGTAAAAGTAACCGTAAAACCACATCATGGAGGCGAGCCTGTGGTTACGCCTACAGATTCGGTAGCATATATCGCTGCAAGCAAAGCAATGGAAGAAACTTTTGGTAAAAAACCTATTCCTACACGTGGCGGTGGCAGTATTCCGATTGTTGCATTATTTGAGAAAGAATTGGGTTTGAAAAGCGTTCTCATGGGTTTTGGGTTGGATAGTGATGCAATTCACTCACCAAACGAACACTATGGTTTATTTAATTATTTTAAAGGCATAGAAACGATACCATTATTCTTTAAATATTTCGCAGAAACGCACAAATAAGTTATCAGTTTATTGGGTCATCAGTTTATTGTCAGTTAAAAAAAAACGTCTGTATGGGTTAAGTACAGACATTTTTTTTATTTTTATTTTATTTTTTTAAAAAATGCAATTTTTTTCTCAAAAAATAGTATAATTGTTAAGATATAATCTGTAACTTTGGCTTAAATAAACATAAAATTAAATAAACTATATGAGTTTAGAATCCTTATACCCTTTTGTGTGGATAGCAGGTGCATTATCCATTATTTGGTTGTTTTATCGCATATCCGCAAATTTGAGCAAAGGCATTGCTTTTCTTAGTTTCTTTGGAGCATGTATTACGTATGCAGTTGTGTTGTATTTTACACAATTTGGGGCATATTACAAATTTTTGTATATGTTGCCACGTGATTTATTTGGTTGGGCGGTAATATTTATCTTGTCAAATCGCATCAAACATACACGAGGTTTTTTTTGGACAGCAATTGGCGTAGGAACGGGTGGTTATTTTCTGTATACCCAAAGTATTTTTGGCGTTCCTTTTTCCAAAATTGTGCCTGATTTTTTTCCAAAAAATACAAAAGAAATTTTAGTCAATGATAAAAAAAACAATATAACAAAAAATGATGCTGATGGCGAATTGCTTATTGGTATGAAAGAAAACGTTGATAAAACTGCGTTTTTGGCGATTATCAAAAAATATAATGCGAGTTTCCAAGTGGCTTTTCCTGATGTAACAGATAAAAATGCTACTTTTTTAGATGATTATGTAGTGGTTAATTTGCCTGAAAATGTAAACCTTGAAGCTTTCAAAAAAGACATTATGGCTTCACAAGGCGTTGATGATGTGGAAAATAATGAAGTTGTATCATTAAGCCCTTTGGAAACTACTCCAAATAACCGCACAAATAACCAAAACAAAGTAACAAATGACCCGCGCGTAGGCGAACAATGGCATATACAACAATTTCAACCAAAAGAATATTTTGATTTTTTTGCAAAAAAATCAATAAAACCAAAGAAAAAAGCAAAAATTGCGATTTTGGACACAGGCGTTGATGCTAATCATGAAGATTTAAAAGGGAATTTTGTATCTATTGACAAAAAATCGGACAAAGACAAACACAGTCATGGCACGCATTGTGCTGGTATTGCGTCTGGTGTAGCAAATAATGGTATTGGCATTGCCTCTTTTGTCCCTTCTAATGATTGGGTGCAGGTTACGAGTGTAAAAGTATTGAGTGATAATGGTTCTGGCACGCAAGCTGGGATTATCAGAGGTATTCTCAAAGCTGTAGATAGTGGCGTAGATGTTATTTCAATGTCTTTGGGTGGTTATTCTACGGATAGGGCACAAAGAGCCTACAATGAGGCATTTCGTTATGCCAAATCAAAAGGCGTAATCGTAGTAGTAGCTGCGGGCAATGAAAGCCAAAATGCGAAAAATGTAGTACCAGCAAATTGCGAGGGCGTAATTACTGTAACTGCCATCACTTCTCAAAACCAAAAAGCGGATTTTTCTAATACGATTCAAGATTTGAAAATGGGTATTGCAGCACCTGGACAAGATATTTTGTCTACAGTGCCACAAAATAGTTACGCAAGTTATAGCGGTACTTCTATGGCTACGCCTTATGTAGCTGGTATTTTGGGTATGATGAAAGCCTTTAATCCTAAGTTGGATATAGAAAATGCCCACAAAATTTTGGTTAAAACAGGCAAAGAAACTGGACAAACTGACCTCACAGGCAAATGTATCGTGCCTCTTGCAGTAATAAAAGAATTGAAAAAATAAATATCCAAAAAATTAACTTTTGAGAAAACGAAAAAATACCTGCAAAAGCTTTAAATGCTTTGCAGGTATTTTTTTTGTTTTATTGAGCTTCTAAAAACTACTTTCTGTTTTATTCTCCAAAATTTTCTTTGTCTTGTAATACATTGCCCAATACAGTGCCTTTTAGCAAATTGGAGAATACTTCTGCGATACTTCTTCCACCTAATATTGCAAGCGGTGCCATAGAATCCGCCATTTTTTGGGCGAGTGCTTTGTCTGCAAATGCCTGCAATGCAGCGATTAAATCGGGCGAAATTGCTTTTGCTTTTTCTGCTACTGCATTTACTTCGCTTTGTGTGCGGATAATATCCTGTTCCAGTCGTTTTTGGGCGAGTGCAATATCAGCGTTTTCGCTTTCAGTATTACGTGCGAGGTCAGCAGTATGTATTGTATTGAGTGTTTCTTGTTGTGCGAGGTCAGCTTGGAGTTGTTTGCTTCGTGCTTGTATATCGCTTTCTATGCGTGTGAGTGCAAGTGCGAGTTCTGTTTGCACTTCCAATACTTGGAGTTCGGTTTTCTTCCTTGTAGTTTCAGATTGGATTTGTGCAATTTCTTGCGTAATGCGTTCATTTTCTGAGGTATAATCCAACCTTCTTTTTTCTGCACTCAGTCTTAGGGCTTGTTTTACGACATCTTGTTGTGAAGCTACGATAAGATTTTCTACGCTTACATCACTAAGGCGAATATCCAATATTTCCACATCATAGATACGCATACCGTTTTCTTCAAACAATCTTCCTGTGCGTTTTTCGTCTTTGGTTGATTTACCCAAAATCACATCACGCAAGATTTCAATGCCATTGGCATAAAAATCCATGACAGAATATTTTTTAACCGCATTGCGAATAAAAGAACGCAAATGGTCAGTAAGGAATTTTACATAATTTTCCACATTAAACCATTTTTCGGGCTCTCCCTCAAAATTAAGTCTATATGCCAACGAAATGCTTATTTGGGTATAATCCGCAGTTTCTGCATTTACAATATCAGAAATTTTGTTGTGTAATACACGCAAATAAACGGTTTTGATGGTACTGTCGCTGTTTTTTGGTGTGCCTGTAGAAAGTTCAATATTTTCAAGGCTTTCATCATATTCAAGCAAATAGCTTTGAGGTCCTACCACTACTTTTCTTGTGCCTGTTTTGCTTACGACCAACACCGCATAACCTGTCCAAAGGTTAATCGTAACTGCTCCATCAAATTTGCTATCCAATGTGAGCATACGTGGTGGCGTAAAAGTAGAGCCACGTTGAAATTGCTCACTGGCTACTTCTTCAGATACTTTTTCTTTTTTACGTTTTTGTTGATATGAGCTTTTATCTTTTTTCCATTCTGTAGCAGACTCATCCATCATTTCTGCTTGTGCTTGCCCAACGAAATTTTGCTGGATTTCGTTTTCTTGCACAAAAAGTTGGTTGCTGGCGGTATTTATTTTTTGGAGTGTGCGATTATAATTGAGTGCCTCAGTATTACCAGGAAACCACAAATTTACATCTTTGTCCCTCAAAATTCTTTTAACCAATACAATTTCACGTGGGTCAGGTAAAAACATAATAGGACCTTTTTGCAAAGAGATTGTGCCTGTTCTTCTATTCAAATAATACCTTCCTTCTCCAGCGGGAATGGCGATGGCGTGGTATTTTTCGCTATCTCCATATGTTACAAGTGCGTGTTCTGGGCGTGGATAATATATCATTTGGTCTTTGCCTGTGATAAACAACTCATCACCTACTTTGTAAGCAGTGCCATTTTCGGTATAAGAAGCAATTACTTTGATATATAAACCAGACATTTCGTTGAGTTCTATTGCTCTATATTTACGTTTTTCATCTTTGGTAATAAATTCTTCTGATGGCTCAGGGAAAACGACCGCAGGACCTTGTATATAGCGTTTGTTTCCGCTTTCATCCAACAAAATACAATATTCCAAACGTTCCAACGTAACAGCTTCGCGTGTATATTCGTCCTCATGTTCGTATTCAGATACAACTTCTACACCTGTTGGTGGAATATAAAAAGAAACATTTTCACCTTTTATGACCAAAAGTTTACCCATAGTCAAATCAGGGATTTCTAAAGTTTCAGTAATTTCTTCGCCATTTTTACCTTTAATTACTGCGTTTTTCCAATTTTTTTTTGCTTCTATTTCGTCATATACACGTACCAATAGATATTGATTAGACCTGAGGTTATGCCCACGCAATACTTTTGCCATTTGCCCAGGCCAAAGTGCAAAATTCACGGGTCCTGGTATATTTACTTTACGCCCTACATTCAACTCTGCAAGGTTACTCGCAGTGCCTGTTTTCGGTTGGTTGCCATCTTTTGGTGGGTTTTTCATTACTGCATACCAACCTTCTGGAGCAGTAATAAAAGTCAATGTAGATTCATCAAGTGTGCAACGTTCAAAACGTTTGGTATCAAAATTAAATATTACAGGTTTGTCTGTATTTGCCAAACTTGTTTTGTAAGGTCCTACATACACATTAATATTCCCTTTTGTTTGGTCGGAAATAAATGCGTATTCATTGGGTGCGAGTACAAGGTCACGGTCGCGGTTTTCTTCTGCCATAAGAGGAATTAGGAATTAAAAGCCCCCTAAACCCAAAGGGGGAATATATTAGAAATTAGGGAATTTATAAATAAAAAAAATGAAAAAGTTAAAAAAATCTTTCTAAAAGTAAGATGTTTTTTAAACAAAAACAAAAAAAGATTTAAACCTTAATTTTTATATAGGTTTTTTAGGTTTTTATTTTTCTCAAAAAGGGTTGTTCTATCCATTCTGATATATATAATACAATTATTTGTATCAATATTATTTGCAAAACATACAAAACATTTACCCTAAAAATATCATTGAAACTATTATTAATATCATACACAAAAGGAATTTTTTTCCAAATATTGGTCAAAGTGCCCATAAGTAAAGAATGACTAATATACAAAAGATAAGACGCTCCGCCCAATCGCACCAATATTTTACCTAAAAAATATTGTTGAAAAAACCAATTACATATATTTTTTTCTATTAAATTGCTTTCTGTTTCCCATAATACCAAACCCAATATTGCCCAAAACGCAGGCAATCCACCATACAATTCTCTGGAACGACTACAAACATACACCAAAAATATATTTATTAGTAAAAAAAAAGGTGTAAGGAAAAGGTATTTTTTTAAAGAAATTTGCAATAGGAAATTTTGAGGATTTTTTTTGGTTAAATAAAAAATAAAAATGCCTAAATAAAATTCCAATAGAATATCATTAAAAAAAAAAGTCAAAAACTCATTTTTTTCAAAGTCAACAATTTTTACTAAAAAAAAACTATTTAAAAAATTGGTAAAACTTCCCAAAAACACGATACACATCACCCAAAAACCAATATTTATCCTGCCAATCTGCACAAACAAAAGCCCAACCAACACATAAAAATACAATTCATAACTCAAAGTCCAACTTACCACCAAAAAAGTAGGGTGCAGAGGCGTAAGCCAAAAAGTTTGCATAAAAGCCCACCAATTAAACGCATAAAAATCACTCAATTTGCCTCCTCTTACCCAAATACCCCACAAAAAAAAAGCACAAAATAACCAATATGTAGGGTAAATGCGGATAAATCTACGATAAGAATATTGTAATAATTGGGCAAATTGAATAGGAAAATAAACAAAAAAACTATCTTTTTTGGCATGATTTAATCCACAAAGGTTTTTAGGGAAATCTTTATGATGCACATAAAAAATAATAAATCCACTCAACACAAAAAATACATCAACACCCACGTAACCGTATTGCAATAAAGAAGCATGAAACAAAAATACCATGCCTGCACCCAAAGCACGCATGGCTTGTAACGAAAAAAGCATATTTTTATAGAAATTTACTCAAATCAATGGCGGTTTTTCCTACTTCTTTGCCATCAAGCAACATGATTATATCATAACGTCCTTTGCGAAATTTTTCGCTTGAAAGTGTGATGCGTGTTGCGTCTGTTATTTTTCTAAAAACAACATCTTTGCCATCTTTGTAGGCTTTGTAGCTGATGCGGTGGTCAGGGACTGTGATAGGTTTTTCGGTTTGGCTAAACGCAAAATTTACTTCAAAATAATATACACTTTTGGCATATTTGGCAGTTTTACCATTTTCTTGGCAGGCTCTTATATCAAATTTGGTAAGGTATGCTATGTTTTTGAGTTTAGCGATTTCTTTTTGCAACGCTTGGTTTTGCTGTATCATTTTTTGGTAATGTTGCTCTGCAATAAGGTTTGCTTGGTATTGTTGTGGGTTTTTGGTTTGGAGGTCTTTTTCTAATATTTGGTTTTTTTCTCTCAAAAAATCAAGTGTATCTCTGAGTATTTTATTTTCTGTTTGGGCTTTATTTTGGGCTATTTTACTTTTTATGGTAAGAAGTGCAGTTATTTGTTTTTCGTAATCATTAGATTTTGTGGCTTGTGCAAGACTTGTACGCAATTTTTGTATTTCCTCTAATCTTCGTAGAAGTGCAGTATCTTTTTCTGTATTTTTTTTCATTTCCATTACCCAAAGTGAATCAATCGTACTTATTTCTTCGTTCAAAAGCTTGAGTTGTTCTGCCATAGGTAATGTATCTTGTTTATTTTTTATTTTTTCTGAATAGCTTGCAAATTGACAGGCTTGTACCACAATGTTGAAAACACACAAAATCAAAAAAATACGCATGAAACATGAATATTTTGAATCAAAGTTCATAAAATAGGTTTAATTTTTTTTCTTGAAATTTTTGCAAATATATATCCAAAATTAAAAATCATTGTATTTTTTTATTTTATATTACTTTTATATTTTTTGCTTTGTTCTTAATTGTGCGTATTTGCATATTATTTTTTTTGTCATTTTGAAAAAAATCTGTCTGTTTTTTAGCTGAGATTTTAATAGCGATATTTTCTTCAAAATGACAAAAAAGACAACAATAAAATCATTTACCTTATTTTTAAAGGTTTTTTTTAAAAATGTTCCAATTTTTTGAGTGATTTTGGTTTGATATTCTTAAAAATTT
The DNA here is from genome assembly GCA_031425615.1 of Cytophagales bacterium. Taxonomy (GTDB): domain Bacteria; phylum Bacteroidota; class Bacteroidia; order Cytophagales; family Microscillaceae; genus JAAFIN01. The sequence goes on along the minus strand of JANPJR010000030.1, from coordinate 238,777 downwards.
TAAATTTCCCAAGCCCCCATTTGTGCATACGATAGGTAAGTGATACACGCAAAACGCCCATACCATATTTTACACTTCTACTAAAATTGATGCTGCTTGCTTCTTTAAAATATTTGGTAGGACAGGTTACTTCTCCAATTTGAAAATTGGCGTAAGTGATTTGTCCAAGCATCTCATTATCAAACACAAAATCATCAGAATTTTGCTCCAAAGGCAAATATTCTAATACTTCTTTGCTAAAAGCCCTATAACCTGTGTGGTATTCTGCGAGTTTTTGGTTGAGCATAACATTCTGAAAAAATGTCAAAGTACGATTGGCAATATATTTATACAAAGGCATACCACCTGCCAAAGCACCTTTGCCCAATGTACGTGCTGCAAGCATCACATCAAACACGCCTCTTGCTATTGGATAAACCATTGCCTCTATCAACAGGGGCGTATATTGATAATCAGGGTGAAGCATTACCACTACATCAGCCCCTATTTCAAGGGCTTTTTTGTAACAGGTTTTTTGATTTCCGCCATATCCTTTATTATTTTCGTGGCGTATCACATGTTGTATGCCAAGTTCTTTGGCTACGCGCACAGTATCGTCAGGCGAATGGTCATCTACCAAAATTACTTCATCTACAATGTTGAAAGGAATTTCCTTAAATGTTTTTGTCAAAGTCGCAGAAGCGTTGTAAGCGGGCATTACGACCACTATTTTCTTGCCATCTATCATAGATTTTTGTTTAAAAAATAATGCAAATATAAGGAAAGAATTATGGATTAATCCAAGTTGTCAGTTATAAGTTTTTAGGTTATCAGTTTTGTTGTGAATTATGGATTAGGAATTTTGGTTTTAAATAAAGTAAAAAAAAAAATGTTATTTCTACAAGTTTTAAAACACATTTTAGATATTTACAACCGAAATGTCATAATGTTGCTTCAACCCTTTGATTTGAACCTTGAACCCTTTGAACTTTAAACCTTTGAACTTTAAACCTTTGAACTTTTTGAATCTTAATCCCTTTGAACTTTAAACCTTTGAACTTTTTGAACCTTAATCCCTTTGAACTTTAAACCTTTGAACTTTTTGAACCTTAATCCCTTTGAACTTTAAACCTTTGAACTTTTTGAACCTTAATCCTTTGAACTTTAAACTTTTTTGTATATTTGCAAAAAACAAACGTTACCAATTTTTTAATTCCTAATTCCTAATTCTCAATTCCTAATTAAAATGACAGACTTCCTTCCATTAATAGGCACAGACCATATTGAATTTTATGTGGGTAATGCCAAACAAGCCTCTTATTTTTATCAATCTGCTTTCGGATTTGAATTGGTAGCTTATGCAGGGCCTGAAACAGGCGTAAAAGACCGTGCTTCTTATGTATTGCAACAAGGCAAAATCCGTTTTGTATTTACCACTGCTTTGCAACCACATGGGGCTATTGCACAACATGTACAAACACATGGTGATGGTGTAAAAGTGCTTGCTTTACAAGTAGAAGATGCTGAAAAAGCATTTTACAATACTATGCAACGTGGTGCAAAAGAAGTACAAGCACCTATTTCACTCAAAGATGAATTTGGCGAAGTAAAAATTGCCTCTATCCAAACGTATGGTGATACCATACATACTTTTGTAGAACGCACCAATTATAAAGGGGCTTTTTTACCTAATTTTGTTGCCAAAAAGAGCAATGTGAAAACAACGCCTATTGGCTTAAAACACATTGACCACTGCGTAGGCAATGTAGAACTTGGCAAAATGAACGAATGGGTAAAATTTTATGAAACTGTAATGGGATTTTCGTTGCTTATCACGTTTGACGACCAAGATATTTCTACTGAATATAGCTCGCTCATGTCCAAAGTGGTGTCAAATGGCAATGGTTATGTAAAATTTCCTATCAATGAACCTGCGTCTGGTGCAAGAAAATCACAAATTGAAGAATATTTAGATTTTTATCAAGGTGCTGGCGTGCAACATATCGCTATTGCAACTGATGATATTATTGACACTGTAGGCGAATTGAAAGCAAGAGGTATTGAATTTTTGACAGTCCCTGAAACCTATTACGAAGACCTAAAAAGTCGTATTGGTGCAATAGATGAAGATATGCAGGAAATTAAAAAATTAAATATTCTCGTGGATAGGGACAATGAAGGATATTTATTGCAAATTTTTACCAAACCTGTGGAAGATAGACCTACTTTGTTTTTTGAAATTATCCAAAGAAAAGGAGCAACCTCTTTTGGAAAAGGGAATTTTAAAGCACTTTTTGAAGCAATAGAAAGGGAACAAGCACTCAGGGGAAATTTGTAATGTAGTTAGTTAAGTTGTCAGTTAATTCAGTAAAAAACTGACAACTGGCAATTTATTACTGATAATTATTTTTTTTACCAAAAAATTTTAATTTTAATTTTGCTTTTTTAACGCTTATAAGGGTTTTAAACCCTTATAAGCGTTTCTGGTTATAATTTTTTACGAAACAAAGCATAAAAAAATAAATTAAAAATATATACAGATTTCAATTAGACTGTATTTAGCTTACATTTAAAATATTGGCTCTTATTAGTTCGGGCTAACTTTCCAAAAATTTTCAAACTTTTGGAAAGTATAAATGCCTTTAAATAAATTCCTCTTTGGTGGTTAATGGGCTAATAATCCATAATTTCTATTCTGGATTTACAAGATTTACAGGGTTTCCTCAAATTCTCCTTCCCACTTCGCCACCACAACCGAAGCCAAACAATTTCCCAATACATTGACCGAAGTGCGTGCCATATCCATAAGGGCATCTATACCTATAATCATGGCAATAGGCCAATCGGGTAAATCAAAACTTGCAGCAGCACCAGAAAGCACCATCAGCGAAGCACGTGGAATACCTGCTACGCCTTTACTTGTAAGCAAAAGCATCAGCAACATAGAAATCTGTGAAATCCACGACATTTGAATACCAGCACATTGTGCCACAAATATTGCTGCGAGGGAAAGATACAACGTAGTACCATCAAGATTAAAACTATACCCTGTTGGTATTACAAAAGAAACTATTTTGCGTGGCACACCAAATTTTTCCATGTTTTCCATTGCCATAGGCAACGCAGATTCAGAGCTTGCAGTTGCAAAAGCCAATGTAACAGGTTCTTTGACTGCATGAAAAAATTTGATAATATTAATACGCATAAACAACGCAATAGGCACAAGCACAAGCCCAATAAATGCAATCAAAGCCCCATATAACGTAAGTAAGAGCATGCCCAGATTTTGGAGGACATTTAAGCCATATTTGCCAATTGTGTAAGCAATCGCCCCACCAACCGCCAAAGGAGCAAGTAGCATGACAATATTGGTAAACTTAAACATGACTTCGGATAAACTTTCAGCAAATTCAATCATGGTGTGTCGGTATTTTTCGCCTACCATTGTCAGCCCAATGCCAAATAAAATACTGAAAATTACAATTTGTAAAACTTGCCCTTCATAGATTGATTTAGCGATATTTTCGGGAAAAGTATGCAATACAATGTCTTGCCATGATTTTTCGGTTTTTTGAATTGTTTGGGTTTGTTCAGGTTTTTGAATACCTGTTCCTGCTTGTGTAATGTTGATAGCAATAAGCCCCACACTCAATGCTATAAAAGTAACACAAATAAAATAGGTAAAAGATTTCACACCCATTCGCCCTATTTGTGCGAGGTCAGCGTGTCCTGCAATGCCTACGACAAGCGTACCAAAAAGCAACGGTGCAATAATCGTTTTGATAAGTTTGAGGAATATTTTGCTAAAAATATCCAACTGTACCGCAAATTCAGGAAAAGAATAACCTACTTCGCCACCCACGAGCATCATCACCAAAATCCAAGTAGTGAGTTTATGCACACTCACACCATACATCAATCCCGCAAAAACTGCTGTCCAACGCAAAACAGTAAATACCAGCACAGGCAAAGGCACAAGGTTATTTGCTTGCAAAATAATACCCAAAAGGGCAACTATACTCGAGATAAGGAAAAAATAACCTGTATATTTTGGGTTAAAAATTTTTTGCATGTGTGTATTGTTTTGTTCAAGCGATGGAAAATTTACATTAAAAAAGTCTAAAATAAGGGAATATTTTTTAATTTTCAAATTTTTGTAAAAAACAAAAATGCCAAATATTTTAGGTGTAAAATATTTGGCATTTTGAAACTTATTTTTTCTTTTAAATTAAAAAAAAATATGTCGGGAATATAGCTTATTCTGCGGTTTCTGTTGTTGTTGTTTCTGTTGTTTCACTTGTTACTTCTTCTGTAACCACAGGTTCAACTTTTACTTCATTTTTTTTGCGGATAGCTTCAGCACGTGCTTCACGTACTTGTGTTTCGGTTTCAAGGCGTGCATTGCGTGCTGCGGTTTTGGCATCAGCAAGGTTGGTTACACGTTGTGTGATTTTAGAATCTTTTTGTGCTTTCCAAAGTGCAAATTTTTCGTCTGCTTTTTCTTGTGTGATAGCTTTTTTGATAACACCAATTTGAAGGTGTTTTTTGTAAAGGATACCACGATAAGAAAGTATTGCTTTTACAGTAGGCGAAGGTTGCGCTCCGTCAAGTAGCCATTTTAACGATTTTTCTTCGTTGAATACCATAGTTGCAGGCACAGTATTAGGGTTATACATACCTAATTTTTCAATAAAACGCCCATCACGTGGTGCGCGACTGTCTGCTACAATAATATCGTAGATTGCCAATTTTTTGCGTCCTCGACGCGCTAATCTAATTCTTACCATTTTGTTGGTTTGATGTGGTTTATGTGGAACCCGTCCACTTGTTGTATATTTTTTTTGAGGTTGCAAATATAAATAAAAATATGAATAATTCTGTTATGACAACAGGATTTTTTATTTTTTTCAAAAAAAATAAATTTTTTATTCATTTTTCACAAAAACTAATTGTTGAGGCATTGCACCTATTACGCCACCTTTTTCGCAGGATTCTTTTACGTGTGTTTGTGCAAAGAAAAACACTGTCCAATAATCTTCTGGTTTTGTCCAAACCCTAAAAGTCATTTTTACTTCAACAGGGTTAAGTGCCAATACACCCACAAAAGGAGATTTTTCACCTTCTTGTATGATTAATTTATTTTCTTTTATGGCATTATTAATTAATGCGTCTTTCACTTTCGATAAGTCATTGCTATATGCTACGCCAAATGTAACTTCTACAAGCCTTGTACCTTCTGTATTATAATTTACAACTGCACCATTTGCCAATGCACCATTTGCCACAATTACTGTGCGGTCATCTAAGGTAACAATAATGGTATGAAAAATTTGAATTTCTTTGACATGTCCACCAAAACCTAAGGCTTCAATAAAATCGCCTACTTTGAAAGGTTTGAACACCAAAATCAATACGCCACCCGCAAAATTGGACAAACTGCCTTGCAATGCCAAACCAACCGCCAAACCCGCAGCACCCAAAATTGCCACAAAAGAAGTTGTTTCAATGCCTATTAAAGACGCGATACTCAATAACAACATCACACGCATCAATGCCCCTACAACACTAACCAAAAAAGGGGCAACTGCTTTATCAACACTGTTTTTGTTTAAATATTTATTGATAATTGTTAAAACCCATTTGATAAGCCACAAACCAACAAAAAGCGTAACAAATGCTAAAATTAATCTTGGGGCATAACTGATTGTCAGCTCTATAATTTTGTTGATGTAGTCAAACGGGACTAAATTTTGTAAAAAAACCATACAATATTATGTTTAGGATTTAAAAGTGAAAAAATATTCAAAAAAAGTTTTTTGGCAAATATAATAGTTTTATGATTCTTTTTTGTATTTTGCAAATGAATTTAATATTAAGTTTTTGCGGTTTTTAACCTAAAAATAATCTATCTAAATTGCGTATTATATTCCTTTTCAAAAAAAAATCAATTTTGGTATTTTTTCAAGATAAATTACCACTTATTTTAGCGTTTTTTGTGTTAAAAATATAGTTGGAAGTATAAATTAATGTAAATTTATAGACACAGACAACTTAAAAACTGATAACTGACAACTTAGGTCAATCCATAATCCAAATTTATTGGTTAGTTTTTCTTTATACATATATAAAAATAAAAATTGGCATTTATCTTGTATCTTTAATAATTTTTAGATACCAAAGTTATATTTTTAAATAATTTATTAGCAACACAAATTATGGAAACGCCACAAACGACTGAAAAACTCTCTAATGATAGCACCGACATCAACCAAGATGGTAAAATAAGCGTGCCTTACACCGAATATAAAGCCTTGATACAGGGTTTTCAAGAAGAAAGGAAAAAAATGGAGGATAGAATGTGGCTTGATGTAAATTTGAGCAAACTTGATGAAGTATTGCGTAATAATTTTGAAAATACACCAAAAAAATTTTCTGAAAACCTTATCCAATACCTTGCACGCTTATTAGGTGCAATACATGGTGCTTTTTTTGTGGTCAATCACGATAAAAATATGGTGCAAGCAACCGCAGGTTATGCTTGTACGTTGGAAACAATGGAACGCACACAGTTCCAAATAGGGGAAGGGCTTGTGGGGCAGGCAGTCAAATCGCAAGAAATGTTGTGTTTGGACGAAATAGAAACCGAAGTAAATTCGTCTTTGGGCAAAATAAAAGCCAATTATATGGTAGTATTGCCTTTGGCATACAACAAAACTGTAAGTGGTGTCATAGAATTGAGCACATTGGATAAATTGATGCCTCGTTTTTTGATTTTTTTGGATAGAGCTTCTCACAATATTTCTGCGTCTTTGCAAAGTTTGTTGAATGCTCAAAAAACAAAAGAGATTTTGATGGATAATTTTGAACAATCTGAAATTTATAAAGACCAACAAAAAGAAATAAAAGTCCTTAGAGAAGAAAATCAAAAACTACAAGCAGAAATTCAAGCCAAAAATCTGCAACAACAAGCAGAAGAATTGGAACCCTATTATATTGATGATGAAGAAAATAGACCAACAATAAATATTCAAAAACCAAAAAATACCCCAAATATCGTAGACATAATTACTTCACAATCACAAGCAGAAAATAATGTGGATTTGGAAAAAATATATTTGGAGAAACTAAAAGCGTTGGAAGCTCAAAATTTGAGCCTTGAAATGGAAAAAAATGAGTTAATTCAAAAAAATAACAGTTTTGAAGACCTTATTAGTAAGAAAAATAATGATGTTTCTATCGCAAAAGAAGCCCTCAAATGGAAAAATGATATTTTGGAAAAACAAGACGAGGAAATAAGCAACCTCAAAAATGCAATTTCAAAAATACAACTCTCTGAAAACCAAACGTCTGACGAAAAAGATGCCACAAAACACTATATACATGAATTGCAATTAAATATTACATTTTGGCAAAACATGGTTACAGAACTTTCTGAAAAAATTGCGAATACAACCACAGAAAGTACGCCACAAGAAAATATACAAGAAGAAGAAAAAGCACAAGAAAAAGAGGCAATGCAACAATACATCAATGATTTGCAGGCAAATCTTAATTTTTGGCAAGAAAAAGCGTATGCAATACCTGAAAATTGGGAACAAGAATTGCACGAAGCACAACAAAAAATAATTGCACTACAACATGAATTGGAAAAAATTGTGTCTAATTATGACGAATTGGAAAAAATAAATACTTGGCAGGCAGAAAAATTGCAGAATATGCTTAAGGAATCACAAGAAAATACCGAAAAATATAACGAATTGGAAAAAATAAATACTTGGCAGGCAGAAAAATTGCAAAATATCCTTAGCGATATACAAGAAAAAGAACAACTTATTGTCCAAATTTCACAACAAATTGCTACTAAAAATGAAATTTTTGAAAAAGAAACGCATTATTTAAGGCTTGATTTGGACGAAACGTTGGAAAAAAATGGACTCCTAAGCCAAGAATTACAAAGTTTTGAACAAAAATATAAAGACCTCATTACACAGTTTGAAAATACAATCCAAAAACTACGCAAAAAAGAGGACGAACTCCTCGTTTCGCAGTATCTATTACAACAAAATCAACCACCAAAAGAAGATAACCTCCAAGAATTACAAGACCTTAAAGAACTTGTAGAAGAATTGAAACAAAAAAATAACGAGTTGGAAGAAAATTTCTTAAAAATACAAGCCAAAAAAGCTGAAAATACTCAAATAACACAAGAAATAACCAACTTACAAACTGAAAATCAAAACTACCAAGCAAAAATAAATGCCCTTGAAAACCAAATATTAACCCTCAACGAAACGCTAAACCAACAAAAACAACAAACTGATAATATTTCTCAAAATATTGTGCCTAATACTGTTGATAATTTCATAGAAATACCTGAAATTGCAGAATTATTGCTTGAAATTGCACAACTCAAAGAAAAACACCAAAAAGACACCATCAGCATACAATCCTTAGAAAATCAAATCGCTGACATTGAAGAAAAAACTGCTACACATTGGCAGGAAAAACAAAATTCTTTCAATGAAAAACTTGCAGATTTGGAAATTATACAAGAAGATTTGGTGCGAAAAAAAGAATTTTTGGAACAAACTGCCAATATGCTTAACCAAAGAGAAAGAGAACTCGTAGAACTTTTTGATAAAATCAATGCCATTTTTGCGGTGTTGGAAATATCTCCCGAAGGCGAAATCCTAAGTGCAAACCAAAAGTTTTTGCAACTTACACGCCTGCAAGGTACTGAACTTATAGGGCAAACTTATACGGATTTTTTAGATAAAAACTTTGCTGAAAGCAAAGATTTTAAAGTAATGTGGGAAGGCGTAAAAGTAGGTATTGCCCAAAATGTGGAAGAACTTGCGTTTATCTCTACAAAAGGCGAAAAATCATTTTATCATACAAGTTTTATCCCTATTATCAACAAAGATAACCAAGTTACAGAAATCGTACATCTGTTCAATCATCTCATGCCACCACCTTATCCTAATACGCCTTCCGCAACGATTGTGTCTATGGCAGAGGACAGGGTAAAAGCACTTGAAAGTAGCCTTATTATTATAGAAGTGGATATGGAAGGCACAGTTTCACGCATCAACCAACAAGCTATTTGGGCGTTGGGCTACAAAGAAGGTGAAATATTAGCGTGTCCTTTTACAGATTTGTTAGACATTTCTGAAAAAGAAAGTGATGAATACCAAGAATGGCAAGCACAAATACAACAAGGAATCTCTACCGCAAAAGTGGTAAAATATGTAGGAAAAGAAGGTGAAAAACTCAAATTCCGTACTTTTTTCTACCCTTTGCGTGATGAAAACAAAAATACAAAACAATGGCTTGCTTGCCTCCAAAAAGTATAGATTTTCTGTTTTCTAAATATAAAAAAAAATCTTGCATTTTGAATAATGCAAGATTTTTTTGTTAAAAATAATTTATTCAAGAAGGTTTTTAGCTATGTAATACGCCTTCTTTCTCTAAATTTTCAATATAAACAAAATTTTCTTTGGAAATTGTATTAGGCATAAAAATAAATTTTTTATCATAAATTTTTCCATCTACATAATAACTTATCCAATATTCATTGCAAAGGTGAAAAACCTCTGCATCAATCATTTCAATTTTGGCGTATTCATTTGCTTGCAAAATCGGAACAGCGTGTCGCAAGGTAGAGGTTTGTTGTTGCATTTTTTTTGGATTGTCGTCTTCTGCCAAATACCCTGTGGAAGTAATCAATATATTTTGTAGGACAAAATCATTGTCATTTATCAAAAAAACTTCCCAAAAACCCTCGCTGTCTTGTGTAATACCTACATGCACGCCTGTAACGTGTGGAAATTCTATGTCTTTTTTCATTTTAAATAAATTTTTTGTTTTTTTTAGAATTCATGTTTTTCAAAAACAAATGTAAAGCATTTAATTTATATTTTGAAATTTTTAAATACAAGTTTTTTTAATTTTTTAACAATCAATTCTTAATTTATTCCTAATTCCTAATTTTTAATTCCTAATTTATGCCTATCTTTGCAAAAAAATAGTTTTCCATAAATTTTTACAAAAAAAACAAAAAAATGGCAGGTAATATCACCTACACAATGATTAAGCCCGATGCAGTAGCTGCAAATAATACAGGGGCAATTATTAAAATGATTGAAGAAGCAGGTTTTCGCATTGTAGCGATGAAAATGACAAAAATGTCAGCAGAAACCGCAGGCAAGTTTTATGCTGTGCATAAAGAACGCCCTTTTTACAATGATTTGTGTGCTTATATGTCATCTGGGCATATCGTACCAATGATTTTAGAAAAAACCAACGCAGTAGAAGATTTCCGTACGTTGATTGGTGCTACTAACCCTGCAAATGCTGCGGAAGGCACTATTCGCAAAATATTTGCAAAATCTATTGAAGCAAATGCTATTCATGGCTCTGATTCAGATGAAAATGCAATCATTGAAGGAAATTTCTTCTTCGCAAGCATAGATAAATTCTAAGGATTTTATTTTTTTTTAAAAAAAAACCGTTTTATTTTTAAAATAGAGCGGTTTTTTGTTTTTAATTAACTAAAAACCCTAACAACCAAAACACCTGACAACTTTAACACTTACACCAAAACACCTGCATTTTTTAAAGCAACTTGTTGGGCAAGATTTTGGGCAAGTTCTTTGAAGGCTTTGCGTGTGATTTCGTCTGAACTTTCCACCGCAGGCACACCATTATCACCGCCTTCTCTGATGCTTTGTACGATTGGAATTTGTCCCAAAAGTGTAATTACATTGCGTTCTGCAAAATCTTTACCGCCATTTTCTCCAAAAATATAATATTTATTGTTGGGCAATTCTGCAGGTGTAAAATATGCCATATTTTCCACAAGTCCCAAAATAGGGGCTTTGGTAGCAGGTTGGTGAAACATGGCAATAGCTTTCAAGGCATCAGCTAAGGCAATTTTTTGGGGCGTAGTTACAATAATTGCACCTGTAAGGCTTACTGATTGTGTGAGCGTAATGTGAATATCGCTTGTGCCTGGCGGGAGGTCAATCAACAAATAATCCAAATCACCCCATTCAGTATCACCCAAAAACTGCATCAACGCTTTGCTTGCCATAGGACCTCGCCAAGGAACTGCTTGTTCTGCTGGTGCAAGAAAACCCATTGAAATAAATTTAATACCAAAACGCTGAATAGGTATTATGACAGTTCTCCCTTGTTCGTTGCGGTACATATCAGGTTTTTCATGTTCTACGCCAAACATAATAGGTATTGAAGGGCCTGAAATGTCAGCATCTAATACACCTACGCTTGCACCGCTTTGTGCCAATGCGAGTGCGAGATTGGCAGTTATGGTGCTTTTGCCTACGCCTCCTTTGCCTGATGCTATTGCCACGATATTGCGAACATTGGGTAAAAGTGTGCGGTTTGTGGTGCTACTTGTTACTTCTGCATTCATTTCTATTTCTATTTCAATATCTTTTGAAATATGGGTATAAAGTGCGTTTTCACAATTTTTGCGTATCAATTCTTTGAGCGGACACGCAGGCGTAGTGAGCATTATGGTAAAAACAATACGATTTCCTGTTATTTTTATATTGCGTATCATGTTGAGCGTAACCAAATCTTTTTTCAAATCAGGTTCTTCAACAGTGCTAAGTGCGTCTAATACGTTTTTTTCTGTGATATTCATATTAATATGCATATTTTTTTAATTAAACCTACAAATAAAAACAAGCTATCAAACTACAAATTGATAGCCTATATTGCGTAATTGTTACAAGAAATATTTTGCCATAACGAAAGATTTTTTAGGTTTTTCATTATGGGGATTTTTTTTGTTTTTGGTAATTATTTTTACCCATAAAACTACAAATGTATTACTTCGCCATATGCTGCTGCGGTAGCTTCCATGATGGCTTCTGACATAGTAGGGTGAGGGTGTACAGATTTGATGATTTCGTGTCCTGTGGTTTCCAATTTGCGTGCTACTACCACTTCCGCAATCATTTCTGTAACATTTGCACCAATAAGATGCGCTCCCAGCCATTCACCATATTGTGCATCAAAAATCACTTTTACAAAACCATCTTTCACACCTCCTGCACTTGCTTTGCCTGACGCAGAAAACGGAAATTTGCCTACTTTGATGTCATAACCCATTTCTCTTGCTTTTTTTTCTGTAAGACCAACCGAAGCAATTTCGGGCTGACAATATGTACAACCAGGAATATTATTATAATCCAAAGGCTCAGGGTGATGCCCAGCGATTTTTTCCACACAAATAATGCCTTCTGCGCTCGCTACGTGTGCCAATGCTTGTCCGCGTGTAATGTCGCCAATCGCATAAATACCTGCGATATTTGTTGCCCCAAAATCATCAACAATTACCCTACCTTTTTCGGTTTTGATGCCCAATTCCTCCAAACCAATGCCTTCAATATTAGTTGCAACGCCTACCGCAGACAATACGATGTCACAATCCAATGACACTTCACCTGTTTGCGTTTTGATTTTCACTTTGCAACCTTCTCCTGCGGTATTTACGCTTAGAACTTCGGAATTGGTCATGATTTCAACGCCTGCTTTTTTGTATATTTTGGCAAGTTCTTTAGAAATATCTTCATCTTCCACAGGCACAATCGTAGGCATAAACTCCACAATTGTAACTTTTGTACCAATGCTATTATAAAAATATGCAAATTCTACACCTATTGCACCAGAGCCTACTATTACCATAGATTTTGGTTGGTTTTCCAATACCATCGCTTTGCGGTAGCCAATAATTTTTTTGTTGTCAATAGGCAAATTAGGCAATTCTCTTGCTCTTCCACCTGTTGCGAGGATAATGTGTTGAGCGGTGTAATTAGTTTTTTTGCCATCTTTATCAGTAACTTCTACTTGTTTGCCTGCCACGAGTTTGCCAAAACCAAGTAATACATCAATTTTATTTTTTTTCATCAAAAAATTAACGCCTTTGCTCATGCCACCTGCTACGTCTCTGCTACGTTTTACCATTGCCCCAAAGTCTGCGGTTGGTGCATTTACACTGATACCGTAATCTTTTGCGTGTTTGATGTAATCAAAAACTTGCGCACTTTTCAAAAGTGCTTTTGTAGGAATACAGCCCCAATTAAGGCAAATACCGCCAAGTTCTTCTTTTTCTACTACTGCGGTTTTTAAGCCTAATTGTGAGGCACGAATTGCTGCCACATATCCACCAGGGCCTGAACCTACCACAATCACATCATATTGATTTGCCATTTTTTTATGTATTATGTTTTTTTTTAGGGAATTATTTTTAGAAAAGATATTTTTTTGTTTTTGTAATAAAAAAAAATTTAGGCAAAAATACAAAACAAAATATAAAAAATACGTAAAATATGTGTAAAAATTATGAAAGTTTTTTTTAAGCGTTTACAAAAAAAATTATGAAAAAATAAAAAAAATCCGCGGGAAAATCTGCAAAAAATACTAAAATTCCTGTGGAATACGATATTTTTTTGTCTAAAAATCAAAAATGCCTAAAAGTTTATTTCTATAAATTTGTAAATTTTCTCTTTTTTATTCATATTTTTGTAACAAAAAGCTATATTTATTTTTAAATAAGAAAGAATTTTATACTTTGTATTTGTATAAATATTTTTTTGGAACAATGATTGTTTAAAAAAGGTAAAATATATTTCATACATTAAATAAATATAATCAAAAATATAACCCAAGTTGTGTGTTATTTTTTTCAAAATAAAATAGCTACTTGTTTTATTATTTTTTGTTATTGTTTTTTGCATTAAAAATATAATTTGATAAGATTTTACAAAAACTGATAACTTGCTTTAATTTATAATCCATAATCCATTAACTATATTTTTATGATTTTAAACAAACATTTAAAAAATACAATTTCTACAATATTTTGTAGTGCGTTTATATGCCTTAGTGCTTGCAATACGACTACAACCTCAGAAAATACCAAAAAAGATTCTACTGCTAAAAAAACCGATAATACAGAACAACAAAAAAATGTAGAAACTTTGCCAAATTCTGACAATTCATATTTGGGTGAAATAGGCGGACAACCTGCACAAATCAACCTCAGAAAGTATAGCAAAAATATGTCAGGGACATATTGGTTATTGGCTACGCCTGAAAAAGAAGTAAAATTTGAAGGTACTTTGCAAGACAATGGTGATATTATGCTCAATACACAAGACCAAAGAATGATGAACGCCAAAATCAAAGATGGAAAAGTGTTGATTGGTACAATAAAAGATGAAGATGGTAAAAATAACAAAACTTTTTTATTTACCCTCAAAAATTTTCAAGAAGTAAATATCAAAGAAGTACAAAAAAAAGAAATTATCAAAAAATCTGTTGATGGTGAGCGTTTTGTGGAAATAGATTATCCACAAGTAATTGGCTACACAGATTTCAATGTGGGAAAACGTGTCAATAGGCTATTGGAGGATTATTTCCGCTCTGGTACACAACTCCAAAATGTAGACAAAAATACACTTACGTACAACTTCAAAGAAGATGTAAATTATGAACTTAGTTATATGGGCAAAGATATGATGAGCATACACAAACATCACCATTTGTCCAAAGACAAAGCAACACAACTTTTTGATGATTCACATGGCATCAACATCAATTTTAAACGTGGTAAAGTGTATGAAATCCAAGATTTATTCAAACCCAATGCACTTTTTGAACTGAATAATTTTATCTTAAAAAAAGTTGAAGAACTTTGTAAAAATGAACTCGCAGAGGGAGATAAAGAAAAATGTAAACTCAAATTGGACGAAAGCACTTCTTTCTCTATGAGCAAAGACAAGATTACATTTCACCTTACAGAACGCCTCCCCCACAAATATCGTGGTTGTGGATATTTGCGTATTCAATACAAAGATTTAAGACCATTTTTTCACCCAAGCGGGCCTTTGGCACAATTTATCAAGTAGTTTAAGTTGTCAGTTTTTGTAAATTTAATAAAAAAAGCCAATTCCATGTAAGAAATTGGCTTTTTTTATTTGGGTTTTTAAATAGGTTTTATTCTTTCTAAAAAATCAGTTTTATAATTTCTACCAATTGGAATTTCTTCACCATTGGTATAAATCATTCCATCTTTAAAACTTTCCATTTTATGAATATTTATCACATAAGACTTATGCACACGTACCAAATATTTATATTTTTCTAATTTTTCTTCAAGTGATTTGAGGGTGATATGCACTATATACTTTTGGTTTCGTTCAGTTTTAGTGTTGGGAGAATAGTGTGGATTCATAGTGTAAATCAATATATAATCTGCAAAAGCCTCTATAAAACAGATATCTTCGGGAACAATTCGCACAATACTATGTTTGGAGCGTACAAAAAAAGATTTGGATTCAAAAATATCTTCTGTGATTGTAGCTTCTTCTGCGGTTGCTTTTTTTTGTATTTTTTCAATACCCTTTAAAAATCTTGGATAATTGACTGGTTTGAGCAAATAATCATCAACATTTAATTCAAAAGCCTCTACTGCATAATGCTCTCTGCTTGTGGTAATAATAATGTATTTTTTGGGGTCTTGTTCCATTATTCTAATAATATCAAAACCAGACATTTCTGGCATTTCTACATCTAAAAAAAGAATATCAATATTTTGACCTTCTTTTTTGAGCAAATTATAACCTTCTATTGCATCTCCTGAGGAATGAATAAGGGTAAGATTTTCAGTTTTTTTGATATAATGCGACAAAATACTTCTACATACTTCATCGTCATCTATTATCATACAATTAAGATTTTTCATAAAAGTATTGTAGATTTTTTAGTCCGTGTTTTTGTTTGTAAAATTTATGTCTTTGCATTATTTTTTTGGTTAATCTTTTTGTAATTAGTCTTTTGGTGTCAATACCATGTTCATATTTTGAAGGTATTTTTGGATATATTTTCCCAAAATATCAAATTCAATATTAACTATACTACCAACTTTTAAGTTTTTAAAATTGGTATGTTCGTAAGTATAAGGGATAATAGCAACTGAAAAATAATCTGGTTTTGATGCTACAACTGTAAGACTTACACCATTAATACAAATAGAACCTTTTTCTACTGTAATGTTTTGGGTTTTTTGGTCATATTGAAATCCAAAACGCCAACTTCCTGCGTCTTCTTGAGCCATTACACATTGGGCTATTTGGTCTATATGTCCTTGTACGATATGTCCATCTATGCGTCCATTCCATTGCATACTTTGTTCTATATTCACAAAGTCATGTAATTGGACTTGTCCAAGATTGGTTTTTTGCAAAGTTTCAGCAATGGCAGTTACAGTATAAGTATTGTTGGTTTTGTCTATAGCTACCACCGTAAGACAAACGCCATTGTGCGATATGCTCTGGTCTATTTTGAATGTGTGTGCAATGTCATTGTGTAGGGTAAAATGTATATTCCCATTTTCAGGTTGAATTTGTACCACTTTTGCAAGCGTTTCAACAATACCAGTAAACATAAATTATGTTAATGAATTAAATAATAAAAAGTAAATTTTTAAAAAAAATAACTTTTAAAAGTTGTTTTTGAAAATTTATACAAAAATAGTTCTTTTTTTGGGAATATTAAATTTTTCAAAAAAAAAACAAAAAAAACATATTTTTAGTTAAAATATGTTTTTTTTATTACGTGTTTTTTTTAAAATTAAAAGTAGCTTTTCAATACGATTACTTTTATTTAAAATTAAATTTGTGTCTTACATTTTTATAATCACTCAATTCCACTACTACTTTTCCAATCCACATATCAGCTTCAATACGTATAGGAATGCGGTTTTTGTCATCAGAAACCCAAAAACGAATAGATTTTTCACCACTGAACATTTGGTTTGCAGGCATGATAGGCACAAGTTTGTGTGCGTGCATTTTACCAAATTTAGTTTTTACAATTTCCTTTCCTTTATAGCGAATATTAAGGTCATAGCTTACATCTTCAAGCATACCAGATACTTTCACTATTTCGTCCATTTTCATTTCATCAAAATTCAATGTCCTCAAAAAATAATAACCGCTTACCATGTCTTGCACATTGTCAGGAATTGTAAAAGGCTTTTCGTTTTTGCGGTGTTTTTCTTTGGGTTCGCCTTCGCTGTATTCTGTAAATTTCATAATGCCTTTTTTAGTTGTAGGGTTATAGTCCGAAAGTTCCTCACGTCTATAATTCCCTTCTTCCAATTTGCGGTAAGAACGGTGTGCCAAAAACGCAGAAGTATCCATATATGTACGCCAAGTGTCATTTACACGCACTACTGCACCACCAGCACCAATGGTTTTTCCTGTTACATCTATTTTATAACAAACCCTATTATTAAGCAAAAAATGTTTATAACTCACATCTACTTCTGCCACGCCAGCCTTGATAAAACCATATTGTACGGTGTATTCAATGTGTTCACCTTTTTGAAATATATCGTTTTTTACTGTTCTATATTTATCACCAAACAGCATCGCACTTAACGAAATCCACAACACAACCAAAAGAATTTTTGAATAACGCATGATTTTAAGAAAATTATTTAAAAAAATATTAAGATACAAATTATTTTTTTTTAACTATTTAATGTTTTTAAGAGATACGAGATTACCAGATGATTTGTAACGTTTTACCCCTTTATTTCTTCAAAATTTTTTGTTAATGTTAATTTAGTTAATCCAGTTTTCGGTTTTTTTAGTAATTTTAGTCAATTCAGTTTTCGGTTTTTTCAGTAATTTTAGTCAATCCAGTTGTTAGTTTTTTTTAGTAAAAACAAAAAATTTGACCACTTAATTAAACCTTGAACCTTTTGAACCTTAAACTTTGAACCTTTTGAACTTTTCTAATACTTCACTGTAATTCCATGATATTTTTCTTGTTGTTCATAATCTTTTCTCAAAGGATTGCCTTCCCAATCAGCAGTAAGCAAAATTCTTCTCAAATCAGGGTGATTTTCAAAAATAACACCCAACAAATCAAAAGCCTCTCTTTCGTGCCAATTTGCAGTTTGCCAAATATGGCTTACAGTTTCTATTTTAGGGTTTTCTCTGGGTAATATCACACGCAACGCCAAACTATGTTGGTGCGGAAGCGAAAACAAATGATACCATACTTCCATTATATTGGCGGTTTTACCATTGTCCAATGCAGTCAAACAAGCCAATGTATCAAAATAACATTGTGCATTTTCATATAAAAATTCACAAATTCCCACCAAAAACTTGCCTTTGATTTCTATACAAATAGGAGAACTATTTGGCACAATTTCAAATGTAAAATCATCTTTATTAAAATTATCTTTTAATAATTGAGGCAAAAAAGACATTAAAACTTCATTTTTATTCATTTTTATAAAACTAACAACTGAAAAAACTGATTACTAAAAAACTGACAACTTAAATTACGGAATATCCAAATATTTATGCGTTTGTAAACTGATACGCCAATGTGGATTTTCTTTTACATAATCAACTATCAAAGGCAACATTTCTTTGGATTTATCCCATTCAGGTTGCAAATACAATTTACAGTTTGGGTTTATTTTTTTTGCAAAAGTTTCTGCCCAAGCCAAATCGCTTTTGTGGTAAATGATTACTTTTAGTTCGTGAGAAATGTCGTAAAATTCGGGTAAAGGTTTTTTAAATTTTTTTGGGGAAAAACAAATCCAATCAATATTGCCCGACATCGGATAAGTGCCAGAAGTTTCTATATTGATATGAAAATTTGCCTTATGCAATTCCTCACACAATGTATCAAGATTGTGCATTAGTGGCTCACCGCCTGTAATAACTGCAAGGCGTGCTTTGTGCATCTGGGCTTGTGCTACGATATTTTCTATTGAGATCTTTGGGTGTGCATTCACGTCCCAAGATTCCTTCACATCACACCACACGCAACCCACATCACAACCGCCCAAACGTATAAAATACGCAGCACTTCCCTGAAAAAATCCTTCACCTTGTAATGTGTAAAAGGCTTCCATGACAGGTAAGGCAATATTTGTGTGTGTAGTTTCCATTTTTGGGGATTAAAAAATTTATGTTTGTGCAAAAGTAAAAAAATAACACCAAAACCGCAATTTTTCAGTTTTTTTGGATTTTTTTCTATAAAACACTATTTTTTTTATATTGTAAAACTTATTCTAATACACTTTGTTATTCAAAAAATATACAAAACCATGAAACGAAGTTCTCCAAATGACATCACAAAAATAGAAGACCTCAATAGGTTGAATGAATTAGTGATAGATAAACGTAATGCTAAAAGAGTTGATGCAAAAAAAAATAGACGAAATAGACATTATGAAAAACAATTTATCCGAAATGCAATAAGTAAGGGGCTTATTGATGAAGATAATAACACGCAGTAAAAAACTTTAAACTATATAAATCATAACCAATCCATGCAAAATACTTTCCCCAATTACCCCAAAATATTGCCTGAAATGCGTCAAAAAGGTGATTTTCTGGTTGATGAAATTATAAAGGTTGTTTTTGAAAAAAATAAAATGGCGGAATTTAGGGCTTTGCTCAATGAATTGCGTTGTAATGAAGGTATTTTAGGTATTACTAAAAAACACGATTTTTTTAATGATTTTCCTGCGGAAATGTGTACTTATTTTTTAAATTTTTTTAGTGAATTTATCACATTTCCCCCACAATTTGACCAAAAGAAAATCCAACAAGGACAGGCATTTTTTGCCCAATATATGCCTGCATTGCTTTCTATGCTGGGTTATTTGTCTTTGCCTTATTGTTATGCAGGGGCAGATGGGGCAAGGGTTTTAGATTTTTCGGAAAGATTGGGCAATGATACCCAAAAAAGATTGCTTGAAACTGCCCAATTTGTAATAGATGTTACCCAAAAAGATGCGTTTTTGCCTGAAAATAAAGGGCTTGTGAGTATTCTAAAAGTGCGGTTTATGCATGCTATTGTACGAGCAAGACTTATACATTTGCCTGAGTGGAATATGGATTGGGGCATTCCTATCAATCAGGAAGATATGGCAGGTACAAACCTTGCGTTTTCGTGGATTTGTGTGCGTGGTTTACGCGCATTGGGTTATGACATTGATAATACACAAACAGAAAATTTTTTGCACCTTTGGGCTTATATTGGGCATTGTTTGGGTTTGGGAAATGACCTTTTACCGCTTACTGCAAAATCTGCTTATTGGCTTGATAATAGCATAGCAACAAGACAATTTCACCCAGCACCGCACACACTCAAACTTACAAAAATATTGTTGGAAACATTATCCTCACAAAGTAAACAAATTCCTCCTATTATGGTACCAAGCCTTGTGCGGTATCTTTTGGGTGATAAACTTGCAGATATGTTAGGGATTGAAAATTCTATGTTGGCAAGGATGCCTTTTGGGGTATTGATGCAAAATCAAAATATTGATGCAAAAAATCTCCAAAAAATTTTAAAAGACTTATTTGAAAAAGAACAAATTGAGGTAAAATTGTAAAGTTGTAAGTTTTTTCAGTTGTAAGTTTTCCCAGTTTTTTAAAGTTGTGAGTTTTTCAGCTATTGGTTTTTTTAGTTAAAAGCTATTTATTCTCTTTGGGGGTTAGGGAACTCTTTTTAGTTGTTGGTTTTAATAAAATTGTTTTATTTTGCATTTTATAAATAAAAAATAATCCTAATCTACAATTCATAATCCATAATCTATAATCCATAATTCTCTGAAAAATGAAACCAAAAAACGTATCAATAGGCATTATTCAGCTTGCTTGCACAGCAGACACCAACCAAAATCTCGCAAAAACGATTGAGCGTATTTACGCACTTGCCAAAGAAGGCGTACAAATCGTATGTTTACAAGAATTATTTAGAAGCCTTTATTTTTGTAATGTGGAAGACCACGCAAATTTTGCGCTTGGTGAAGCAATTCCAGCAGGCGAAAGTACGCAGGTTTTTCAGCGTATCGCCAAAGAATTGGAAATTGTGATTATTGCGTCTTTATTTGAAAAACGCACTGCAGGACTTTATCACAATACTACTATTGTAATAGATGCTGATGGTGAATATTTGGGTAAATATCGCAAACACCATATTCCAGACGACCCAGGTTTTTATGAAAAATTTTATTTTACTGAAGGTGATGGCGGTTATAAAGTTTTCCAAACAAAATTTGCAAAAATTGGCGTATTGATTTGTTGGGACCAGTGGTATCCTGAGCCTGCACGCATTACTGCACTCATGGGAGCAGAAATTTTATTTTATCCTACTGCGATAGGTTGGGAACTTGACACACCCGAAACCGTAAATCAAGAGCAGTACAACGCTTGGCAAACCATGCAACGCAGTCATGCGATAGCAAATGGTGTGTATGTGGTGTCAGTCAATCGTGTAGGGAAGGAAGATATTACAAACTTTTGGGGTGGTTCTTTTGTTGCCAATCCTATGGGAACGGTGGTTTTTCAAGCCTCACACACCGAAGAATTACACCATATTGAAACACTTGATCTCCATCAAATAGAGCATTATCGTACTGTGTGGCCTTTTTTACGTGATAGACGCATAGAAACGTATCAACCTATTACAAAAAGGTTTTTAGATTAAAAAAAGGTTAATTTTTTCTTACTACTATACATCTTTTTAGAATTTAAAAAAAGTGCTTTGGGGCGGTTTAAACACAATATTTTAATACCATTTTCCAAAAAATTGAGTCTGTACCGTAGTTTACGAAGGTCTGACCCTGATTTTTTGAAAAATTACAAACTGATAGTAATGTTAAACACAATATTTGTGTTAATTTTTCAAATAAATGTATTATTTTTTAGTAAAAATTATTTAAAAAACCTTTTTCCTGCGTTTTGAATGTGTTTTTCAAAATTTGTATAGCAGTAAGAAATTTTTAAGTTAGTCTTGGAAATTTATACTATTTTGTGTGTGGTAGTGAAATAAAACAATTATTCGGTCAAACCTACTTCATCAAAATTATTTTGTGGGAATTGGGGAATTTCTACAAAAAATGTAGTACCCTGATTTTCTACACTTTCAAAATAAATTTTTCCGCCCAACAACTGCACAAAATCCTTGCAAAGCGAAAGCCCAAAACCAGAACCTTTTTCTTTATTTGTGCCATAAGTTGTAAATTTATTTACACCAAAGATTTTTGGTTGATGTTCCAACGGAATACCAATGCCTGTATCTTTGATTGTAAATAATACATTTTCATTTTTTAGGCTTACTTCAATAGAAACGATGCCATTTTTTTTAGTAAATTTTAAGGCATTTGTAAGCAAATTCAAAATAATCACGTTCAAAATATCCTTGTCTGTTGTAAGTAGAATATCAATAGATGCCCTATTTTTGAGGCTAATACTTTTTTGTTGTGCTTGGTTTTCTATGATATGGAGTATTTTTTCAATATTTGTATGGGCATGTATCTGTATCATTTGCAGAAAAAAACCTTCCATTTGGCTTCTTGCCCAAAACAACAATGTATTCAAAAAATCATATACACGTTCTACATCGATAGTAAGCCTTTTAAATAAAAAAGCTTTTTCATTTTCGGGTAAAGCCCCAGTTTGCGAGAGTTCAAGTACAGCTTTGAGGTTGCCAAGTGGATTACGCATATCATGTGAAATCATGGAAAAAATGCGTGTTTTTACATCATTGAGGGTTTGGAGTTCTTGATTTTGGATATTGAGGGCTTGGTTAAGATTTTCTAAATCTTGCATAGCCTCATCTAAATGTTCTTTTTGGGTTTGTATTTCGTTGTTTTGTTCTGTGATTTCATTATTATTTTGTTGGATAACGTTCATTGCTTTTTTGAGTTTTTTGCCATTTTTATATAAAAAATACCCTACTATCATGACAACAAATAGCAACAACGCCATAAAAAATATGACGATATTATTTTGTTTTAATTGTTTTTGGTTAAGTTCATTTATTTTTTTCAAAAAATCATTTTCTTTTTCTTGTCCTTTAAAATTATACAAGGTTTGCATTTCTTGCATATTTTTTAATATATCTTGTTGGTTGTTAGCTTTATATGTTTTGTGATATTTTTCATGCCAATACAATGCTTTTTCATAATTTTTTCGTTTGACATTTGATTCATAAAGCGAAAAATAAATATGTTGCACAAAATTAATGATGTTATCTTCCAACATTTTTTTTTCTGCCATGATACCCCATTCTTCTCCTTTTTCAAATTCGCCAAGCCCTATATAATTATCTAAAATATTCAAGTAAAGTTGTGGCATTATTTGGTTATTATTTTTCCTTGCTCTTTCCCAAGCGTCTAAGGCATATATTTGGGCGTTTTTAAAATTTTTTTGTTGGCTGAGAGACATTGCTAATTTGCTCAATGCTTGTATAATAGCTTCTTCTGCATTATTTTTTTTGAATGATTCAAGGGCTTTTTCTATATTTTTTAAGGCTTCGTTTTGCATGCTCATTTTTAGGAAAGCATCAGCAGTACGAATAAGGTAATAACCCTCTTCCAAATAGTTTTTGGTTTGTTGGATAAAAAAATATCCTTCTTTTACATAATTTGTTACTTTTGTAATATCATTTTTATACGCATGAAATTTTGCAAAAGCCTCATACATAGCCACAATCTGCATGGTATCTTTGATAGTTATGGCAATTTTAATGGCTTTTTTGTATGAATTTTCTGCGGTATCAAAATTAAGTGTGTCCAAAGGGGATACATAAAGGTTGCCCAAATTGAGCAAAAGCGTAACCATTTGTCGGTGATTTTCCCTGCTTTGACTTTGTTGTTGGAGGGCGAGCAAATATTTTTCCAATGCTTCTTGTTTAAAACCCATATTTTTTTGGATAAGGGCAACATTGTTCAACATTTTGATTTGATTGTTGAGGTCTGGTATATTTTCAAATATTTTTTTTGCTTCTTGGCTATAACTTAATGCTTGTGTATATCTGCCTTGTCTAAGCGTATTGATGGCTAAATAATTTACCAATATTGCACAATCACGCCCATAAGGGTCATTTTTTTTATACCATTCATGCGCATTTTCTAATATTTTTTGGGCATCGCTGTATCGTGTAAGATTGCTAAGTGTATTGGCAATATCACGTTTAATTTTATTTATAAATTTATCGTTTTTTAATTTTTTAGCAATTTCAAGTGCTTTTTCTTGTTGTTTGATGGCTTCACTGCCACGTCCTCTTAAACGTAATATTTCTCCTCTTGCCAAAAACAATGCAATATGTGCTTCTTTATAATTTTGAGTGATGATTTCTTTTTCGTATTTTTCTATCAGTTTAAAGGCTTTTTCGTTGTCATATTCAGTCATTTCTTGTGCTATTTCACACGCCAATACCAATTTTTGTTCAGGGTCTTTTGTATTTTTCAGGGTTGATTTTAATTTATCTTCCCAAAGAGTAGCAGTTTTTTGTGCAAAAATTTCATTTTTCCCCCCAATAAAAATAAATAAAAACACAAACACAAACAACATACGATATGAAGTTTCTGATATTTTCATGTTTTTTTTTGTATAATACATTTTTAAGACCGATTTGTGGGAAGTTGTAGGAATTAAAGTTAAAAATGATAAAAACCTACAATAATTTTCATAATTACGTATAATTTCAAATAAAATTTGAGATTACAAATAACACTATTTTTTTCCAATTTAAAAAAGTTTGTTTTGTATTATTTCATATATTATTTAATTAAGTAAGTATTTCGCATTTTTTCAGTAGGATTTACATGATTTTTATGATTAAACTTTATTTTTTTTATCAAATATCATTTTTGCAAATCTGATTTTAATGTAAGCATATTCTTCGCCAAGTGTAAGATATATATCGCCAAGCAACATATCAGGGTTTTTGGTAAAAAAATGTGAAAGTACTTCTACATCATGTTTTGATACATAATAATCAGGGTTGATGTCATAACCCAATTCATACAACTGCGTCAAATGGCTTTCAATCGTAACAACGCTCAAATCTTTGCTTTCCGATTTGTTGCGCATTTCAGTTATTTCGCTGGATTTTGTGTAGTTTTTTTTGTATAAATAATATGTAACCATCATAGACGAGCCTCTGATACTTGTGTAACCTTTTTGATATTGCACAACTGTATTTTTGATGATTTCATTTACAAAATCTTCGCCATATCTGCGTGCCTTTCCTTCGCTTACACCCGAAATCTCACGCATTTGTGTCATATTATAAGGGCGTATGCGTGCCAAAGCCAATAAAGTGGCATCATCAAAAACCAAATGCGGTGCAACGTCTTGTGCATCAGCCATATTTTTTCTAAATATCTTCAAGGCATCAAATAATTCTTCTTCTGCCATTTGTTTTTGTGTTTTGGTCGTTTCTCTTTGTGTGCGTAAGTTGCTTGTGTTGTTTGTTGTATTATTATTATTATTTGTGGTATTGGATTGATTAGGGACAGGCTTTATGAGGTTAATTTTGGCGGTGTTTGCAAGTACACTTTTGGCAAGCACACTTGGACGAAAGGCGTAATTGTGTTGGTATGCAATTTCAAAAACGCCCATATTAAGCATCTGTAACAAATATTCACGCCAATCTTGGAAACTTATGTCTTTGCCCGCACCATAAGTTTTGATTTCGTGCAAACCTTTATCCAAAATATTTTTGTTTTGTGAGCCACGCAATACTTCAATTAACAGTTGCAAGCCTGCCATTTCGCCTTTTTCATGCAACAAACGCATGTGTGCGGAAAGGGCTTTTTGGGCAAGTAATGTGCCATCAAAAGTTTGTGGAGGCAACAAACATACATCACAATTACCACAATCTTGGGCAAGCTCTTCATGAAAATATCCTAACAAAATACGCCTTCTACATATTTGGGCTTCTGCAAAAAGTTGTATTCTTTCCAATTTCTTACTTTTAAATGTATAATGTGCTTCGTTGTCAGGGCTATTGTTGCGGAACATCTCCAACCATTGAATCACATCAGCATACGAATAAAACAACAACGCATCACTTGGCAAGCCATCACGCCCTGCCCTGCCTATTTCTTGGTAATAACTTTCTATGTTGCTTGGCATATTGTAATGGATTACAAACCTTACATTTGGTTTGTCAATGCCCATACCAAAGGCAACCGTTGCACACACGATTTGAATGTCATCTTTTTGAAATTCCTCCTGCACTTTGCTGCGTGTAGCGGTGTCCATGCCTGCGTGATAGGCTTTTGCTTGATATCCTAAATTGTATAATTTTTCTGCGAGTCCTTCTGCCCCTTTTTTGCTATTGCAATAAATAATACCTGCTTCGCCTGGACGTTTTTCCAAAAATTGCTTAATTTTTTTTAACCTGTCAATACCTGTGTTGATAAGCAACCGAATATTTGGGCGGTCAAAAGAAGCCAAAAACATTTCGGGTTGTTGCAAATTAAGTTGTTGGGCAATATCTTGTCTTGTGATTTGGTCAGCAGTAGCGGTAAGGGCAATAATGGTTTTGTCAGGAAAAATCGTTTTCAAAACGCCCAATTTTGTATATTCAGGGCGAAAATCATGCCCCCATGAAGAAATACAATGTGCTTCATCAACTGCAAAAAAACTTACTTGAATGTGTTTGAGCATAGATTGAAAATCTTGGCTCAAGATTTTTTCAGGCGAAACATACAAAAGTTTTAATTTATTTCCCCAAATTTCATCTTGTACTTTTTGGCTTTCTTGCGAAGATTGGGTACTATTCCAATAATTTGCTGAAATATTATTACGCCTGAGTGCCTCAACTTGGTCTTTCATCAACGCAATCAAAGGCGAAACCACCACACAAACGCCCTCCATAAGCACCGCAGGCACTTGATAACACACAGATTTTCCGCCTCCTGTGGGCATTAGCACAATTGTATCTTTATTATTTAATACATTTTGGATAATATCTCTTTGTTGTGGGCGAAAATTATCATAACCAAAATAGGTTTTTAAGATGCTTTCAGGTGTTTGAAGGGACATATTTTTAAAAAGAATTTTAAATTATTTGTTTTTTTTGCAAAAATAACAAAAAAAATTTTGGATTTTAAACAAAAAAATACATTTTTTGTGCATATGTAGCCCTCTAATGCCAAAAGGCATAATTTTCTATATGTTGTGGGTTTTTAAGTTCTATTGTTATTAAAATAAATTTATATCGATTAAAAATAACTAAATTTATAGTTTATTTTTGTATTTGTATTTTTTTGAAAAAATAATCTTAGCGTCAAACCTTCAAGGGTTTAAAATCCTTAAAGGTTTGCACGATATAAAACTAAAATAAGGTTATTTATAACATTATAACAAATTTGTATCTATTTAGGTAAAAAACTAAAAAGTAGAAAGGAACCGCCACCTGTGCTTCTCTAAAAACTAATTTTTATAGCATTTTTTCACTAAAAAATTAGCCTATTTACAGGGAAATAGGATTGTGCATTTTTAGCAAAAGATAAACTTGTATAGGTTGTGAGGTTAATTAAAAAACTTATCAAATATTTCAAAATTTTTTGTTTTTTGGTCTTTGTCAAAAATAGCAAATACAATTTTTTCAAATCTATTTTCAAAGATTCCATCTTTTTTGAGGTATTTATCAAAAAAAGTTACAATTTTTTCAGGGTTATTTTTAAATACTCCACAACCCCAAGCACCCAATACTAAGGTTTTATAATTTTGCAAATAAGCAAGCGTTAAAATATATTCCAATCTTTGAAGCATTATTGTTGTGTATTTTTGGTCATTATATAAATTTTTAGAATTGAAGGTTAATAAATTCCAAAAATTATAACGATGGATACGCCCTAAATGCACAGCAGGAGAAGTTAAAAATGATATTTCGCAAAAACTATCCAATAATTCTCCTTTATCGTTTGATATAATAGGCACATTAGGCGAATATATGATGTCAGATGTATAATAATGGCTTTCTGACCTATTTTTTTGATAAAATTCAGTGTGAAATTTTGTTAAACAAGGGTATAAACCTGATACACGTGCCAAACTTTCTTCTTGCCCTACTGCACCTTTTAAAAATCCGCCTCCTTCTGAAACCGCAGAGGCAAAATTTAAGCATAGTATTTTATCATTTATACTTTCTTTTTTGAGTTTTAAACAAGCCTCAATGCTGGTTTCGGTTGTTACTTCAAAGTGTGTATGGTTTTTTTGATTGGTTAAAAATAGTTCATCTCTTTTTTTGTTCCAATACAAAAAATCATTTTCTTTAAATAGTAAAGAATTTGAAATAGCAATTTTTAGGCTACCATCAATATTAATTCTTTCGCCTTTTTTATTTTCGTAAACACCTTCATTTAAAATTTTTAAGGTATTATTTGCGATATCTAATCTTATTTGCCTGTTAGTATTTTTCATAATCGCTTTTTTAAATGGGTACAGATTATTTTTTTAATGAGGGAAATCAAATCTCTGTCTTATGTCAGTTTATAAGCCTACACAAGCGTTACCTTATCATTGACAAACAAAAATCCGCAAATTTTCGGTGTTCTTGGCTCGGAATGGGCAAGCCCTTGTCCTATATTTTTGGTGTTTTGTGTAAATTCCCAAAAAATAAAAAAATACCACTATTTAGGTGTAAAATCTACAAATAATAATCGTTTCAGAAAAACGTAGGTGAAGGACTTGCCCAATCGTTGGGAAAACTAACTAAAAATCAACCAAAAAGGGCAGGAGCAAGCCCTACACCTATATATCATTTATAACCAATCTAAACAGGTACAATTTTTTTACAATTTTGCAGGCAAAACCTTATTTAATACTTCGCCAAAACCTACACGTATATCGCCTTTTTGTGCAAAAGCACGCATTATAACAGTGTCGTGGTCATGGATAAATTTGCGTTCTTCGCCATTGCTCATTTTGAGAGGTTTAGTGCCTCGCCAAGTGAGTTCAAGCATAGAACCATACGAATTTTCTGCTTTTCCGCTTATCGTGCCTGAGGCACAGAGGTCGCCTATTTGCATATTGCAACCATTTACCGTATGATGTGCAAGTTGTTGGCTTATATTCCAATACAAATCCTTAAAATTGGAAATGCAAACCAAATTTTCTTCCGAATTTTTTGGTTTAATAAATACTTCTAATTGAATATCAAAAGTTTTTTCGCCTGTTGATTGCAAATAAGGCAAAAGCGGTTTTTCGGGTGTTGGCGAAGTAGTTCTAAAATGTGCCAACGCCTCCAATGTAACCACCCAAGGCGAAAGTGCAGATGCAAAGTTTTTTGCCAAAAAGGGACCCAAAGGTTGATATTCCCATGTTTGAATATCCCTTGCAGACCAATCATTGAAAATAAGCATACCAAAAATATGATTTTCTGCATTTTCTACGCTGATATTTTCGCCCAATTCATTACTTTTGCCTATAACAAATGCCATTTCTAACTCAAAATCCATCAACCCTGTAGGATTAAATGTTGGCTTTTCTGCGTCTTGGGCTTTTGTTTGTCCTTTTGGGCGATAAATATCTGTGCCTGACAATACAATAGACGAAGAACGCCCATGATACGCTACAGGTAAATGCAACCAATTTGGTAGTAGGGCATTATTTGGGTCACGAAACATTGTACCTACATTTGTAGCGT
This sequence comes from Cytophagales bacterium, assembly GCA_031425615.1. Taxonomy (GTDB): domain Bacteria; phylum Bacteroidota; class Bacteroidia; order Cytophagales; family Microscillaceae; genus JAAFIN01. The sequence goes on along the minus strand of JANPJR010000030.1, from coordinate 209,275 downwards.
GTTCTCTACTGGAATAAAAATCAGTATAATCGCCTATTTTAATAGGCAAATGTAATGTAACATCTTGTTGGAGGTGCAAAAATTCATGTTGTTTTGCTTGGAAATCTAAACTTTCTGCAGAATTATTTTCTAAAAATAATTTTTGGATTTTTTCACGAAAAGGATTTGTAATTTCTTTTCCCAATGCCATAAAATCATTGATAAAATCATTCAGAAAAATATTCTTATCTAAGGAAAATCCTTTCAAAAATCCTAATTCTAACAATTTATACACATCTATCACATAATCACCCAATGCGATTCCTATGCGTTTGGAAAGTTTTTGGGTAGAAAAAATACCATAAGGCAAATTATAAATTGAAAAATCAGAATTTGGGGCAATGTGTAGCCAACTTTTAAACATAGTTTTTTTAGTTAATTTAGTTTTTTCAGTAATTGGTTAATTTAGTTTTTTCAGTACTCAGTTTTTTCAGTTAAGTGTTTTTAGTGACTACTGAAAAAACTGGCTATTGACAACTGTTATTTACTTTTTTTCCAGTTTGCAAGGCAAAGATTGCCATTAATTTGAAAATTTTGGATTGCGTCCAATTCCCTCAAAACTGCGTCAATATCGCGTGCAATCGTATAAAAATTCATGCTTTCATACATAACAACGCCTTTTTTATCAATAATAAAAGTGCCACGCAAACAAATAGGCGAGCCTTCAAAGGTTGTTTTTCCTTCGTCGTCGTAGGTATAATCACCACCCAAAACGCCATAGTTGATAGCAATTGTTTTAGCCATATCAGCCACCAAAGGAAATGTAATGCCTTCAATGCCATTATTGGCTCTTGGCGTATTTAGCCATGCTTTATGACATTCGTCACTGTCGGTAGAACAACCAATCACAACCGCATCTCTGTCTGAAAAATCTTTTAAACGCTCTTGAAATGCCCAAAATTCAGTTGGACACACACCCGAGAAATCTTTTGGATAAAAAAACAATACAACATATTTGCTGTCTAAATATTGTTCCAATGAAAAATCTTGAAAGATTTGACCTTCTATCAATGCAGGTGCTGAAAAATGTGGGGCTTTTTTTAGGATTAAACTCATCTTTTTAAATTAGGAATTAAGAATTAGGAATAAATTAAAATTGGGAATTAAGGATTATGGGAATAAATTAAGAATAAATTAAAATCAAGATTTTTTTAACTTTTGCAAAAATATCCAAAAAATAAAGAAATTGGTTATTTTAATTTTTTTAGTTTTTGTAAAAAACCTAATTTTTTAATTTTATCAAAATCATTTTTTCATTTTCAAATAATACTTTATATCGGAATAATACAATTTTTTGAAAATTCATGTTAAGTTTTTGTGAAATTTTCTACTGAAATGCAACAACCTATTAGAACATGCGTATCTTTGCATAGAGTTTATGACAAACCTTATTCAAAACTCAAAAATTTATTATGTTAGTCGCTATTTTGTTGGTATTTATTGCAGGTCTATTTGTAGCACAGGCTTCCCACTTGAAACGTAATGCGTAATCGCATCAAAAAATAAAAAATTGCCCAAATTTTAAATAAGGAACAAATACAAAAAAATATCATATTTAAAGTCCATTTTGGAGATTTAGGGGCAAAAAATAGTCAAAAAACCGTGTTTTTTGGAGATACTTGTACAAACAAATGACAATAGGCAAAAATTAAAATTTCAGAAGAAAATTTTGAAAAAATTAAAAAAAGAGTGTTTTTTTATATTAGTATAAAAAAACGCTCTTTTTTAGTTTCTTAAAAAAATACAATTTTTAATAAAAATAAAGCAAGTTATCAGTTGTCAGTTTTTTAGTTGTTGGTTTTCGTAAATTCGTATAGTAAAAACAATAACAATAAATTATTTTTTTGCTTAAAAAAAACATAAAATTTAAAGTTTTTTTCTAAAAAACTAATAATTGACTGCTGAATTGCTGATGACTGAATTCTCCACATCAAAACTTTCCGTAATCCAGCCACCACCAATTACATCATTGCCTTCATAAAAAACAGAGGCTTGTCCTGGTGCAATAGCAAAAACAGGTTCGTGAAAATGCACAATAATTTCGTCATCTTTTTGCCAAAGTTTTGCGGGTGTGCCATCATCATTGTAACGTACTTTGGTAATAGTTTCCAAAGGATTAAATACATTTTCATATTTGGAAAGGTTTAATTGATGCACACGCATAGCATTTTTTGCCAAATGATGTTTGTGTCCAAGCACAACTCTGTTATTTTTGCGGTCAATGCCTGTTACAAACACAGGATACCCCAAGGCAATACCCAAGCCTTTGCGTTGTCCTATCGTATAAAAAGGATAGCCTTCATGCGTACCAACCACCGTACCATCTTCCAACACAAATTCGCCACCTTTTACAGATTCTTCTAAGGTAGGCACACGTTTTTTGAGAAAACCTCTATAATCATTGTCAGGCACAAAACATATTTCATAGGATTCAGGTTTATTTACGAGTTCCATAAAACCCTTTTGCGTAGCCATTTCATATATTTCGGTTTTGTGGAGTTTTCCCAATGGAAAAATTGTCCTGCTAAGGCTTTGTTGCGACACGCCCCAAAGTGCATAAGATTGGTCTTTGTTTTCGTCCAAACCTTTTGAAATGATATATCTTCCATTTTCATAACGCACTTGTGCATAATGTCCTGTTGCAATAAAATCGCAATGTAATTTGTCTGCTCTTTGCAACAATGCGTCCCATTTTATGTGTGTATTACACAACACACAAGGGTTTGGGGTGCGTCCTGCGATATATTCATTGGTAAAATGGTCAATCACATAATCACCAAATTCATTTCTAATATCTAAAATATAATGCGGAAACCCAAGTTGCACTGCCACATGTCTTGCATCATTGATAGAATCCAAACTACAACACCCAGTTTCTTTTTTTGTACCACCAGAAGAAGCATAGTCCCACGTTTTCATGGTCATACCCACCACTTCATATCCTTGTTCATGTAGCAATACTGCAGCGAGAGAACTGTCTATTCCACCACTCATTGCCACTAATACACGTCCTTTTTTGCTCATATATTTAATCCAAGTTATCAGTTTTTAAGTTATAAGGTTTTTTCAGTATTCAGTTTTTTTACAAATTTTATTTGGTGTATTTTGGTTGTTTTACTTAAAGAACTGACTACTAAAAAACAGATAACTTTAAAATAAACAACAACATACACCTACAAAGTTCAAACACAAAAATAACCATAAAAGTAGTTACAAAATAAGTTACAAAAATAACTAAATCTACATGTAAATTTATGCAAGTTAGTCAGCATAAAAGTTGTAATTAATTTTTTTTGAAAAAAAACAAAAAAATTATACAAAAAAAATTGCATAAATTATATTTTTTAATCTTATTTTTGCGTCTAAAAGTAAATGTGCAAAGTATTTGTCAGCAAATATTTTAATACGCAATATTCATTTATAATTGTCATATTTTTTATTTTTCTTAAAATCGCTTGAATAACAACAACCAAAGAAACAACAACAGACGCGATAACAGAGGGCGACAAGAAGAACCCTATCGCATCAACCAACACATCAAAGTCCCAGAAGTGCGACTTGTAGGCGAAAATGTAACGCAAGGCGTTTATACAGTGCAACAAGCTATTACGTTTGCCAAAGAACAACAACTTGATTTGGTGGAAATCTCCCCAAAGGCAGAGCCACCTGTTTGCAAAATTATTGATTACTCTAAGTTCAAATATGAACAAAAGAGAAAAACCAAAGAAAGTAAAGCAAACGCCCAAAAAGCTGTTGTAAAAGAAATTCGTTTTGGTCCTAATACAGACGAACATGATTTTGAGTTTAAACTCAATCATGCAAAAAATTTCTTGCAAGAAGGTGCAAAAGTACGTGCTTATGTGCAGTTTGTAGGGCGTGCTATCGTGTACAAAGAACGTGGCGAAAAACTACTCCTTAGCTTTGCCCAACAACTGGAAGAAGTAGGAAAAGTAGAACAAATGCCTCTACTTGAAGGAAAACGTATGTTTATCTATATCAATCCAAAAGCATCTGCCCTTAGCAAAAAAGAAAAAGATGAACGTGAAAAAGAAAAAGCAGAAAAACAAAAAATAGAAAAACAAGTAGAAAAGGAAACAGGTAAAGCATCAGAAGAAGAAAACGAAATGGAAGCAGAAAACGAAAAATATCCTAAAAAGAAAAAGAAAAAAATCTCTGAAAATTCAGAAGATTTTGATATAAACAAAATCTAAACGCTCAGTTTTTTCAGTTATCAATTTTATAAAATGATTTTACATTTATAATATCATCAAACAAAAAAAACCTCATATTGCTATGAGGTTTTTTTATGAGGTTTTTTGAAAAAACTAATTAGAAAAAGGTGTATCTATTTATCCATATTATGAAAAGTTAATTTTGAGGTACATTTTACGCCACAATTTTTATAAAAACTTAACATAAATAGCTTGTTTCCCTTTGGGTTTAGGGGGCTAAATAAGAAATTATTTTTTCTCTACTTTAGCAAGAATAGCTTTTTGTTTTTTGTCAAAATCCATCTGTTTTTGTTTCATTTTATTATGCTCTTCTCCACCTTTTTTGTGTTCGTCAAGCATTTTTTTGTGTCTTTCTTCAAATTCTTTTTTTGCTTTTTCGTCAGTTGTTTTTTTGTATTCTTCCACTGCTTTTGTGTGTTCATCAAGCAAATTGCTATGATTTTGCATCATACCACTGTGAAATTCTGAATTTGCATCGTGTTCTTTTGCAATTTCAGCATATTCTTTGTATGCTTCGCTGTTGGTATCTTTTACAAGTTTGCGGAAAGCTTCGTCAGTTTTTTTGTAAGACGCTTCCATTTCTTCATGTTCTTTTGTCCAAACGTCATGTTCTTTGTGCCAAGTGTCATGTTCTTCTTGAAGTTTTGCAAGTTCTTTGCTGTTGTCAGAAGTAGCATTGCAAGCAACCATACAGAATGCAAGTAATGCGATGATAGAAAATACAATTTTTTTCATAGGTAAAAATAAAAAGATGTTTTATGTAAAAAATTCGGATTGTTTTTTAATTGTTAAAAAATTATTTAAAAAGGATTATTCAAAAATGTAGCCATTTTGAATTTTATTGTAAGTTTTTTAAGGGAATTTACGTTTTTTTTATTAAAGTAAGAAAAAAATACATGCAAATATAACCTTTTTTTATTTACACGAAAAATAAAACTACCATTTATGATAAAAATTTACATAAAAGTAACCTATATTCATTGTGTTTTGTCATATTTTTTTTATTTTGATACGTAAAAATATTTTAATATTTCCTTTAATTTATTTTTAGTGATTTAATATCCTTATAGACAATAGTTTGACAAAATATTATATTGTTTATTGCCATATATTTCGGTTTTTTGCAAATAAATAAATGGTTATTGCCATTAATTCAGTAAAAGAAGTTTAAAAGTTTAAAAATAGAAAATAAAATACTGTCAAAAAGTCAGTTTTGAAAACAGTTTTAAAGTCAATTTTTTTAGTTATATTTGGAAATAAAATATCTTAAAACATAAAATTTCACAAAACTTTCAAAAATAGAATTATAACCTTATATTTGCCAAAAAAATATTAAAATAAAAAGACATATAAATTTGTATCAAAAGATATGATATAAATTGTATAAAAATTTAGACAAATAAAAAATAAAACTCTGTTAAAACATTATTTGTATATACGCATTATTTGAAAAAAGGATAAATATTCCATGAAAAAATACGAAATTTTAGGCAATCAAGACACAAGGTCGGGTTTTGGGGTTGGTTTGTTGGAGATTGCAAAGAAAAATCCAAATGTGGTAGCACTTTGTGCAGATTTGACGGGTTCATTAAAAATGGACGCTTTTGCAAAAGAATTTCCTGAGAGATTTTTTCAGGTTGGCATTGCAGAAGCAAATATGATGGGCATTGCATCTGGGCTTGCTATTGGGGGGAAAATTCCTTTTACAGGCACTTTTGCCAATTTTTCCACAGGTAGGGTTTATGACCAAATTCGCCAATCTATTGCATATTCCAACAAAAATGTAAAAATATGCGCTTCTCACGCTGGACTCACATTGGGCGAAGATGGAGCAACGCACCAGATTTTGGAGGATATGGGCATGATGAAAATGTTGCCAAATATGACTGTTATCAATCCATGTGATTATAACCAAACTAAACACGCTACGATAGCCATCGCTGATTATCAAGGAGCAGTTTATCTGCGTTTTGGTCGTCCAAAACTCCCTATTTTTATCCCTGATAATTTGCCTTTCATTATTGGAAAAGCACTCTTATTAAATGAAGGGACTGATGTAAGTATTTTTGCCACAGGGCATCTCGTTTGGGAAGCACTCAAAGCCTGCGAAATATTGGAGCAAAAAGGTATTTCTGCTGAAATTATCAATATCCACACCATAAAACCGCTTGATAAAGAGGCAATTATTGCATCTGTCAAAAAAACTAAATGTGCAGTAAGTGCAGAAGAACATCAACTTGCTGGCGGATTGGGTGAAAGTATTGCACAAGTATTGGCTACACAATTGCCTGCACCACTTGAAATGGTGGGTGTAAATGATTCTTTTGGGGAAAGTGGTGTGCCAAGCGAACTCATGACAAAATATGGTCTTACTGCTGAAAATATCGTAGAAAAAGCACTTAAAGCTATCGCAAGAAAACAATAGAAAACAGCCCCAACATGCTGAAAAATGCAAAATTGGGGTAATTTTTTTAACTTAAAATTTCACATGAAAAAAATTTTATCTTGGATAACAACGCTAATTTTTATTCCGTTTTTTATATTAGCATTAGTTTTTTATCATCTTTTTCAAATGATAGCCCTCAATGCTGGTGGATATTATGCACATCTTAGGGTAATACATGATTTGCAATGGGTATTAATTACATTATTAAGAATAACTGGGCTTTCGCTGAAAGTTACCAATAAAATGGGAATACAACTGACAAATACACGCCCCCTTATTATTGTGAGCAATCACCAAAGTATGTTTGATATCCCTTTTATTTTGTGGACTTTACGAAAAAATGAGCCAAAATTTGTAGCGAAAAAAGAATTGGCTAAAAATATTCCAAGCATATCTTACCACTTAAAATATGGTGGAAATGCGTTGATTGACCGAAAAGACAAAATACAATCGCTGAAAGCGATTGCAGATTTGGGTAAATATTGTGAGCAATATACAAGGTCTGCGGTAATATTTCCAGAAGGTTCAAGGGCAAAAGATGGTAATTTGCGTGTGTTTAAAGAATCAGGCGTACAACAACTTGTGCAAAATATGCCTTCTGCACTTATATTGCCTGTTGTGATACGCAATTCTTGGCAAATTGTGCGTTTTGGATTATTTCCTATTCCTTTTGGAATTAAATGTGAATTGATATTATTGCCTCCTGTTGAACCCAAAAGTATAGTATTGGAAGATTTGGCTAAAAACCTTGAACAAATTATTAAACAAGAATTAGATGTAGTAGCCCAACAACCAAAGAAAGAACAAATCCATTCATTAAAAAATTGAAAAAAAAAACAACAAACTTTTATTAAAGTGTAGTTTATGAATATAATTTTTACAAAAAATATGTTGAAAACAACCCAATTATCATTTGGTTTATTATTTATTGCGTTTTTTGGTTTGTGTTTTTTTGTACAAGCTCAACAACCAATTCCTGCTCCTGCACAAATCAAAGCCATTGTTTTGAAAAATGCAATTATCCACAAAGCAACAGGAGAAGTATTAAATAATGCGTCTATTCGCTTTGAAAATGGTATTATTACCGAAATTGGTAACACCATAAACCCTGCGAATGCAGAAGAAATAGACCTACAAGGGCAACATATTTATCCATCTTTGATTTTGCCTGCAACTGCGTTGGGCATTACTGAAGTAGCAAGTTTACGCCCTACACACGATTATGCAGAAACAGGTTTGTTTAACCCAAATGCAAGGTCGCTTGTGGCTTTTAATACTGATTCCGAAATATCACCTACATTGCGTAGCAATGGTATTTTATTGGTGCAAAGCACGCCAAAAGGTGGACTTATTTCAGGTACTTCTTCCGTAATGGAATTGGAAGGTTGGAATTGGGAAGATGCTCAACACAAAGCAGATATGGGTTTGCACCTCAATTGGGTGTCTATGTATCAAAGAGGCGGTTTTTTTTCGCCATCAGGTAGGGCAGAAAAAAATGAAAAATATCAGGAAATAATTTCTTCATTGGATAAATTTTTTACTGATGCAAAAATTTATTTTTTAAATAAAGAAAATACACCCAAAAACCTCAAAATGGAGGCGATGCGTGGTTTATTTGATGGCTCAAAAACCTTGTTTATCAATGCAAGTTATTCCAAAGATATTATTGAAAGTGTGCAATTTGCCAAAAAACATGAAGTAAAAAAAATTGTGATTGTAGGTGGTGAAGATGCTTTGCAAATTGCAGAATTTTTGAAAACAAATAATATTCCGATTATACTTGGACGTTTGCATAGATTGCCCTATCGCCCAGAGGAAGATGTTTGGCTTCCTTACAAACTGCCTTATTTGCTCAAACAAGCAGGTATTTTGGTGGGATTGGCGTATGACGAGAATGATGTAGAGCCAATGGGGACACGCAATTTGCCTTTTTTGGCAGGTACTGCCTCAGCTTATGGATTGAGCAAAGAAGATGCATTAATGACTGTAACCGCCAATACTGCCAAAATTTTGGGTATTGCAGATAAAGTTGGAACGCTTGAAGTAGGCAAACACGCTACATTGGTGGTGTCAAAAGGCGATATTTTGGATATGCGTACAAACAATGTTACACATGCTTTTGTAAGAGGTAAAAAATTAGACCTTAACGACAAACACAAAGAACTTTACCAAAGATATAAAAAGAAATACCAAAAATAATAAGGAATTTTGTAATTACTTAACCCCCAAAAGGAGAATTGATAACAATGAAAGCTTTTTTGTGTATTTGTGTAACACAAGCTCTTAGTCTATGCGTTCTCTTAAAATTTATCCATTAAGACCTATTTATTACCCTAACCAAAAATATATTATTTATGCAAGTGATTTGGTCTTATATCAAAGAATTAGTTGATTCATTTTTTGATGAAAATTTAAAAAAAATATGGGCGATGTTCAAAGGGACATTTAAGACGCTTTTTACCATTATTATAAGTCCTTGTTATGCGTTTCCTTTGCCAAAAAAACATATTTTGGACGAAGTTAGCAATATGTCAGAAACAGACGACTTAAAAAAAGCAGATAAAAGCGGGTTTCTCAATGATATTAATTTTACCAAAAATACCATTTTAATTATACTTTCGCTTGTTGTAAGTGAAACTGTAACGAGCACTGTGACTGAAAGTGAGACCAATACTGCCAAAATATTATCTATATTTTTTTATTTTTTAGGCTTTTTGGTTTTTTTGGGTATTGGACGCTTGTGGGTTGGATTATTTGGTGATGCTACGCTCAAATCCCGCAGGATAGATGGTTGGTTTTCGTTGGAGTATAATATGCTTTTTTTGTTGGTTTTTATGGCTGATTATTTAGCATCAAATATTTTAGGCATGAAAAATCTATCAAATGTCAATTTTTATTCTATGCTTTTTGTCTTAGGACATGTAGTTTATCTTATGGTTTCTTTGCAACAACAGACAAAAAAACAAATTAATGCAGTATATTATTGGGGTGTCAATATTTTTTTGGTGATAATGCTTACACTTTCAGTAGTATTTACAAGTATTATACAAACAGTTATAAAAGAAGACTTAGAAAAGCCTAAGCAAAAAATAGAACAAAAGAAAAAAATAGAACAAAAAGAAAAAACTAACACACAAGAAAAAAATGAGGAATAAGAATATTTTTTAAATATTACCCTTTTAAAAAAATACAACAGGATTTTACGGATTTTTGCAAGAAATGTAATGTCTTTCTCTTACTGTTATACATTTTCACAGTCTAAAAAAAGTGTTTTAAATCGTTTGAAAAGGTTTTTTTATAACATTTTTAAAAATTTACCAACCAACCACAACCATAAACGCATTTTTTTTTAATTTCTCAAAGAAAAAAATATTTTTTTAGGTAAAATCCTTAAAAAAAGCCTGTTTTATGTATTTTGAATGTATTTTTTTTAAATTTGTATAGTAGTAAGAAAGAAATGTATTATTTTTTCAATAAAAAACATTTAGAAAAAACCTTTTTCTGCATTTTGAACAAGTTTTTTTTTAAATTTGTATAGTAGTGAGAAAAATTTGCTACTTTTTTGCTCTTTGTACTAATTCCCTCTTTTGATTTTAGGTTATATTTGGATTTTTTCTTAAAAATCACTATTTTTGCAGAAATATGCTTTTTATCACAATAAGAAGCATATTTTTATTTATCTCTTTTTCATTTTTTAATTCTAAAAAAAGCCTTCTTTTGAAAAGGCTAATGCTCTTTGATATGCTAAATCGTCATCATCTTCGTGTAAAAGCAATGCAAGCGTTATATGCTTTTGAAAATACACGTGATACAGAATTTGAACGTGCTCAACAACAAATCACCAAAATATTGACTCCTGATTGGACAGAAAAGGCTTATATTGATGACGAAACGCTGGATGAGCAACGCAAAGAAGCCCATAAATATTTTTTGGACTATTATCTCAAAGAAAACGACTTTTTAGCCCTTACAGGAATTTCCTCCAAAACACGCAATGCAGTTATCAAGGCAATTCAATACTACAACGAGGCAGTTCGCATCAATAGAGAAACAAATCTTCTCCAACTTATTCAAAACACAGAAAAAATACACGACATTTATATCAAATTTTTGTTGCTTACAACTACGTTGAGTGAATTGGTGAAAAATGAAAAAACAATCGTCCAAGAATCACACATACGTAAATATGATGTATTGGGCGATTTTAAAATGGAAAAAAACGAAATCAGTTTTGTTATTAGCAAACACCCCAAAATCCAACAAGCAATTTCACGCAAAAATATCTCGTGGGACAAAGAAATGGATTATCTCAGGGAATGGTATGTTACCCAAATCAAAACAAACGAAAAATATATTGCTTACAACAATAAAACAACTACATCTTTTGAAGAAGACAAAGAAATAATGTTGTATATTTTTTCAGATATTATTTTTGGTAAAAAATCAGTATATTATTATAGCATCAAAGATTGTAGTATTACATATAGTTTTGTAAGGCGAATTATTGATAAAAATGGTTTGGAAGGTGTATTGCGATTGGTGGAAAATGCAGTAAATAACGTAGCAAAAAGTTTTTTGTCTAATTTATATTCACATGATAATGCAATAGAAGAAGAAAAATTAGCGAAAATCCTCATTCAACACCTCAAACAAAAACACGCACCTATTCGCAAAGACGCTGAAAAAAGTATGCAAAGACGTGAAAGGGCTTTGCAAAAAGGCGAACTTATCAAAGAAGAACGCCCTGAAAATGTAGCAGAATATTCACTAAAAGCTATCGTAGATGGTTTTTCAGAATATTTGAGTACAAGTTATTTGCATGATGTAGGGTTTCACCCACGCAACCTCAACGCCATCAATGCAGGCATTGCCAAAATGCTTGATATCTTGGATATTGAATGGAATGATAGCCTACATGTATTATTGCAAACACATCACGACAATATCAACTCACAAATGTATGCGTGGGGGACTTCGCAACTTTTGCATTGGGACGAAGACGTACTTGCTATAGAAAGTATGGTAATGAAAACGCTTAGAGCCATTCAAAATGAGTTGGACACAGATTTTGAGCTATTTCATATCTCACGTAATTGGTCAGATGATAAGGATTTTATGCGTGATTTGTATGTAAATACGCTTAAAAACGAAACGGAATATGAAACATATCTCCAAGAAAAATCTCAAAATTGGCATATCTCACGCTTTGCAAAAATTGATAGGGTTATCCTCAAAATGGCAATCGCAGAATTTGTATTTGCGTATAGCATACCTGTCAAAGTTTCTATCAATGAATATGTAGAAGTTGCCAAAGAATATAGCACCCAAAAAAGCAAAAATTTTATCAATGGTATGCTTGATTCGCTCTCTAAGGATTTGATTGAAAAGAAAATTATCCGAAAAAGTGGTCTTGGTATGATTGATAATAAATAAAATTAGTATTTTTTCAGAAAATTGGTATCCACCAATAGTTTACGGAGGTTTGACCTGATTTTCTGAAAAAATCCACTTATTACAATTATATATTTACTTTACAACACTATTTCCCCTCAATTATTTGTGCTACGTTTTGCCAAGTTCCACCATTTATTACAGGTTCAAAACCATTTTGTGTTAATATACTTTTTGCTTGGCTACTTCTGCCACCACTTCTGCAAAAAACTACGATACTTTTTTTGTTTTTAAATTTTGATAGTTGAGTTATTATTTTATCCAAAGGAATATTAGTAGCACCCTTGGCACTACCTCCCGCAAACTCAACAGGTGTGCGAACATCTACCAAAAAGGCACCACCTTTGATGGCTTCACTTAGTTGTGTATTGTCTTTTTGACCAAAGAAACTTAATAAAAATTTTATGATTTTTTTAAACATTGTAATTTAGTTTTTTTTATAAAATTGAATTTTTTTAGCAACAAAAAATTATTTAACCAACATCATTTCCACACGCCTATTCAAAAGTCTATTTGCATCATTATCATTATTTACTAAAGGCGAGCCACTCCCAAAACCTTGTGTCGTAATGCGGTCTTTTTGAATCCCATTTTTTTGAAAAAATGCACTCACTGCATTTGCTCTTTTATCTGACAAGATTAAATTGCTACTTTTGTTGCCTACGTTATCTGTGTGTCCTGAAAGCGTAATTTTATAGGTGGGGTTTTGTTTGAGGATATTAAGGGCTTTATTGAGTTCAATAAACGAAATAGGCAATAAATTAGCCTTTGAAAATTCAAAATTTACATTTTTTAGGATTAAAAATTTATTAAATTCTACCTTTTGTTCATTAAAATAAACTACTTGATTAACGATTTTTTGTTCCAAATCACTTTGTATAAATGAAGGCAAACCCAAACGTGCTAATTTACCCCCCAATGCAACTGCCTCATTTTGATGACCACAATTTTCGCCCAATTCATTCGGTTTTTGGATTACACCCAAAAAAGATTTGCGGTATATTGGAAAATAAATCTTACCATCACTCGCAAGTTGCAATGCCCCAATCCAACCTTTATCTTCGGTTTGACCTACTTTTTTTACTGAATTTTTGATTTCATCTACCGAACTTGCTTGCAAATTTATTTGAAAAACGCTTCCTGTGCCTGCCCCTGTAACATACAAGAGTGAGCCATTGGGCGAAAATTCAATGCCATAAGGATATTCATCTTTGCTAAGTTGGATATTGATAGGATTTGTAACTTTGCCTGTTGCGCTATCAAAATCAAAAATTTCTACTTGGTGGTCGCCTTCCAATGCTAAGGCTAAGTTTGTGCCATCAGCATTTAGTTTCATATACCCTTGCGAATTTAACGTTTCGCCTTTGTGTGCTGACCCAACATTACTTATGATTGGGGTAGTTGAAACACCGTTTTCTGTAACCAAAAATGCCATAAATTCATCAGTTCCCCAGCCATGCACCAATACCCATGTATCTTTTCCGTTGCGGTGTTTGACAGAAGTTAATTTTTCGGTAACTGTTTTAACAAGATTTATATTTTTTTTGTCTTTTGGGATAATACCCAAACCATTATTGCCCGTCATATCCACCAAGGAATAACTCAAACCCCCATCACGGTCTAAGACCCCAACCGTAAAAAGAATAAAAATATTAGGTTGTTTTGGAAAAGGAATTACAATGCCTGATTGTGTGGAGGAATTATCACCTTTGAGGCTATCTGCCATAAGTTCGTGCCTGCGGTTATAGGCTTTTTTGCCATCAGTATAAAAAAGCAAGTTGCCTTGTTTGTCTGAAATAACAACACAACCCTCATCTGTAAATATTTTCCCATCAGTAAGTGGCTTATTTTGGTTAAAATCAAAACCTGCATTTTCCCCAAAATACCAAATATTTGCTTGTTTTTGGGCAAATAATTTTTGGGTTGGCATCACATAAATCGCAAGAAAAAATATAAAATAAAGCGTGAAAGGACACGCAAAAAATGATGACGCAGTGTTGTGTTTCATTGGATTTTTTTTAGGGTTTTTTTTCATAATTTTTTTTAATCGTTAAAAATAATTAAAATAGAATGTTAAGGTAGGTTTTTTTACGTAAAATTGTAAAAAATATCTCAGAATATGCCAAAAATACATGACTTTTTTTTTAGTTATTTCGTAAAAAATTAAAACTATTGCAAGTTGTCAGTTATCAGTTTTTAAGTTGTGTTTTGAGCTTTAAATTTTTTTCAAAAAAAAATAACATACAACTTATATTAAAACTAAAAATCTTAAAAAAAAATATTTGCTAAAAAATTTAAAAATATGCTTTTAAAATCAAATTTCTTATCTTTTTTATTGTTATGTGTATGGATTTCAACCGCACACATAAACGCCCAAGATGCCACACAATATTTCAAATCAGCAAGTTTAAAATTGCAAGGTAAAAAATTTAAAGAAGCATTGGCGGATTTTGATGCAGGCATAAAATTGGACAAATTTAACCCAAATGCCTACGGTGGCAGAGGACTTACCAAAGCAAGTTTGGGTGATTTGCAAGGTGCAATCCAAGATTATAATATGCTATTAGAATTGAAACCACAAGATGGAAAAGGTTATTTTTACAGAGGTTTGGCGTATTTGGAACTCAAAAACCAAGAACAAGCTTACAATGACTTTACCAAAGCCACCAAAGCCTCACCACAAGACCACAAAGCATTTTTTCAGCTTGCATTGCTCAAATATCAAGCAAAAGATATGGAAGGGGCTTTGATGGATTTTGAAAGTGTATTACGATTAAAACCAAAAGATGCAAAAACGCTTTTGAATAGGGCAATTCTTAAAGAAAATCTGAAAGACATTCAAGGAGCGAAACAGGATTTTGACAAAGCAATTATACTCGCACCACAAGACCACACCGCTTATTTTTATCGTGCTTTGTGGTACAATACCCAAAAACAAATCCCAGAAGCAATGGCAGATTTGAAAAAAGCCATTGAATTAAATCCTAATTATAAAGAGGCGTTTTTGCAACGTGGTATTATCATTTTTAATGCAGGGAAAGGACTTGATGCGATGGTGGATTTTGATAAAGTAATTAAATTGGATAGTAAAAATCCAGCACCTTATTATTATAAAGGAGCAACTTTTGCAGAATTAAAAAAACAAAAAGAAGCCCTCATAGAACTCAATAAAGCCCTTGAACTTGACAATAATTATAGTTTGGCGTATTTGCAACGTGGCATTATTTATACCAACCAAAAAAAATACCCTGAAGCACAAAAAGATTTGGACAAAGCAATTGTTTTAGATAAAAATAATACAAATGCGTATTATAATCGTGGAAATTTGTACATGGGCATGGAAAAATTTGCGGAAGCCTTAGCAGATTTTAATAAAACCATTGAACTCCAAAAAGATTATGCCCTGGCTTATATAAGTCGTGGTTTGGTAAAACAACGCATGGGAGATGCCATAGGCGCAGAAGAAGATTGGAACAAAGCAGCTACTTTTAATAAAAAATAAAATAAGTTGTCAGTTGTCAGTTTTTGAGTCGTCAGTTTTTATTTTTTTGTCATTATCTTTTTTGTCATTCTGTAAGAATCTGGCTGTCGAAATCATGGCTATATTTCTGCGGGATGACAAATCATTTATTTTACTATTTTTTACATTATTTTTATCTAATTTTGTGTCTTATAAAATTGTTTTTTTTAGAGGAAAAAAACAATTAACAAAATACACATTATCATCATGCAACAAAAAGTAATTCTCTTGATTTTAGATGGCTGGGGTTTGGGTACAGACGACAAAGTATCTGCCATAGCACACGCCGAAACGCCTTTTATGGATAGTCTTTTCAAAAACTATCCACACAGTACTTTAGAAGCATCAGGGCTTGCAGTAGGATTGCCCGAAGGTCAAATGGGCAATTCGGAAGTGGGGCATACCAACATAGGTGCAGGCAGAGTAGTATATCAAGATTTGGTACGCATCAATCAAGCAGTAAAAACAGATGAATTAGCCCAAAATCCACATCTAAAAGAAGCATTGGCGTATGCCAAAAATAACCATAAAAAAATCCATTTTATTGGTTTGGTATCTGATGGAGGCGTACATTCACATATTGAACACCTGAAAGGGCTTTGTGATATTGTTAAAAATGAAGGTTTGGACAACCAAACTTTTATCCATGCGTTTACTGATGGGCGTGATACTTCGCCCAATGGTGGTGTGCAATATCTGATAGATGTACAAACACATATCCAACACACAGGCACAAAAATCGCTTCGGTGATTGGGCGTTATTATGCGATGGACAGGGATAAACGTTGGGAAAGGGTAAAATTGGCGTATGATTTGCTCGTGAAAGGTGTAGGAATGCCCACACAAAATATCATAGAAAGTTTGAAAAATGCCTATGCAGAAGGTATCACAGATGAATTTATTAAACCAATTTTGGCAGTAGACAATTTGGGCAAACCGCTTGCTACGATTCAAAATGATGATGTGGTATTGTTTTTTAATTTTAGAAATGACAGAGGTCGCCAACTCACGCAAGCACTCACACAAGAAGATTTTGCAGAATTTAATATGCAAAAACTACCTTTACATTATCTCACAATGACGATTTATGATGAGAAATTTACAAATGTAAAAGTGCTTTTTGAAAAAGATAATTTGGAAAATACACTTGGAGATGTATTGGCAAAAGCAGGCAAAAAACAAATCAGAATAGCAGAAACAGAAAAATATCCACACGTTACATTTTTCTTTTCAGGAGGCAGAGAATTGCCTTTTGAGGGCGAAAGTAGGCTTTTGTGCCCTTCGCCAAAAGTTGCTACATACGATCTACAACCCGAAATGAGTGCATTAGACATCAAAAATGCTATTGTTCCCGAATTGCAAAAAAAAGAAGTGGATTTTGTTTGTCTTAATTTTGCTAATGCAGACATGGTGGGACATACAGGCGTATTTGCAGCAGCAGTTAAAGCCTGCGAAACGGTTGATTTTTGTACGCAAGAAGTGGTAAATACTGCCTTAGCAAACGGTTACACATCTATTGTGATAGCTGACCATGGTAATTCGGATATTATGATGAACCCAGATGGCTCGCCTCATACTGCCCACACCACCAATCTTGTGCCTTTTATTTTGGTTTCTGACCATAAAAATTATACACTCAAAAGTGGCAAACTTGGCGACCTTGCACCTACTATTTTAACACTTATGGGCATAGAAATTCCTAAAATGATGACAGGAAATATTTTAGTTCAAAAGGTTTAAGGTTTAAAAGGTTCAAGGGCAATTATAGTTTTTTATTCTCCCCCAATCATTAAAAAAACCATGTTCAAGTTCCCTTTGGGGGTTAGGGGACTTTAATTTTCAAATTCCTAATTAAAATTTATGTGGGGTGGTATTTTGGGTGATGTAATAGGTTCTATTTATGAAAATGCAGGCAAAAAAACCATGTATTTTCCACTTTTTGAAAAAACATCAACATTTACAGATGATACAGTCATGAATATGGCTACGATTGATGTATTGTTGAATGGCTTGCCTTATGCTGAAACCTACAAACTATATGGGCAAAATTATCCCAATAGGGGTTATGGTAGAGGTTTTAGGGCTTGGATTGATAGCCATGATTTATCGCCTTACAATAGTTTTGGCAATGGCTCTGCCATGCGTGTGTTGGCGATTGGGTATGCTTTTGAAACCCTTTATGAAGTGCTTGCAGAGGCTAAAGCAAGTGCAGAAGTAACCCACAATCACCCAGAAGGTATAAAAGGTGCTGAAGCTGTGGCATCAACCGTTTTTTTGGCACGAAAAGGCAAATCCAAAGCAGAAATAAGAGAATATCTTAGAACAGCTTTTGGGTATGATATGTATAGAACGATTGAGGAAATTCGCCCAAATTATACGTTTAGTGCGCATTGTCAAACATCTGTGCCAGAGGCAATTATTGCGTTTTTAGATAGTAAAGATTGGCTCAGCAGTGTGCGATTGGCTATTTCGTTGGGGGGGGATGCTGATACGCAAGCGTGTATCGCAGGAGGTATCGCAGAAGCATTTTATAAGGAAATCCCATACGATTCGTTTTTTATAGGCAAACACGCTATTCCCAAAAATTTTAAAAATCTCTTGTCACAATTTTATGATAAATATGAAATTCAAACAGATTTTTTTTATTGAAAAGTTGAGGAATTTTTAATTTAAAATTTTAATACAAATTATTTTTTGCTAAATATCTACAATTTTAAAATAAATTTAAAAATGAAATCAACCAAATTTTATTTTGTTACTTGTTTTTTTTTATTTGCTTATCAAATAACAGCACAAGAAATAAACCAAAGTGATTCTTCATTTATAGAAAATATAAAAGGAATAAATTTTAAAATGATAAAAATTCCTAAATGTAATTATTATGTGGCACAAGGCGAAGTTACTCAAGAACTTTGGTATGCTTTGACAAATGAAAACCCTTCACAATACCAAAATTGCCCACAATGCCCAGTAGAGTCTGTAAGTTATAATGACATCACAGAGAAGTTTTTACCAAAACTCAATCAACTTGCAAAAAAAAAATATAGACTTCCAACATACAGAGAATGGTTTTTTGCAGCATTGGGCGGAAATAAATATAAAAGCCCACCCAAAGAAGACATCAATGAAATTTCGTGGAACTATGAAAGTTCAAAACTGACTCCTCAACCAATTATGACAAAAAAAACCAATGCTTATGGACTTTATGATATTAAAAATGCGTATTTGCCCATTTACAGTTGGGGGTAATATGACAAAGAAAAAAGTCAGTATGATAAAAAGTTGTTTCAACATATTAATATTAATTAATTTTTTTATTGAAAAGCGTTGTTTATTATTTTTAACCATTCTAAATAAATAACATCAAATATCATCATAAAATTTGGTTTTTAATTTTTAATATTTAGTTTTGCGAAAAATTATTTTTAATTAGTCTAAATAAACACAAAGAATTTATGAAAACAACTATTTCTATGCCACATTTTTTTTCCCATTTATTATACAAATATACTATTGTACTCATCTTTGCTTTATTTTTTTTAGGGTCTTTTTTTTTAACATCTTGTAAAAATAAAGATAATTCGCCATCTATTGATGACCTCAAAAAACAAAGCATTGAAAATTATGCAAATATTGTTTTGGCAAATTATGAAGATGCCTACAATACTGCGGTATCGTTGCAACAAAAAGTAAATGATTTTGTGAATAATCCTACTGCACAAGGTTTGGAAAATTGCAAAAATGCTTGGAAATCTGCTCGCTCGCCTTATTCTCAGAGTGAAGCGTTTAGGTTTTATGGTGGTGTGATTGATGGCGTAGATGGTGTAGAAGGCTATATCAATGCGTGGCCTATTGATGAAAATTTTATAGATTATGTGCAAGGCAATGCAAATGTGGGTATTATCAATGATGTAAGTGGATTTCCAACAATTAGTAAAGAGGTAATTTTGCAAGCAAATGAAAGCATATCTGAAACGTCTATTTCTACGGGTTATCATGCAGTTGAATTTTTGCTTTGGGGACAAGATTTGAGTACGACTTCTGCTGGGACACGTCCTTTTACAGATTTTGTGAATGGTGGCACAGCCCAAAACCAATCTCGCAGACGCACTTATCTAAAAGTAGCAACCGATTTGCTTGTAGAACACCTTGCAGAAGTGAGCAATGGTTGGAAAAAAGGGGCAACTTATAGCGAAAATTTTGTAAATAATAGCGAGATAAATAACACTTTGGGTAAAATTTTTACAGGCATAGGCACACTTTCAAAAGGTGAATTGGCAGGTGAAAGAATGTTTGTAGCAGTAGATACACAAGACCAAGAAAATGAACATTCTTGTTTTAGCGATAATACCAATGATGATATCAAAATGAATTTTTTGGGCATCAAAAATGTGTATTTTGGTACATACAAAAAAGTTGATGGCACAAATATCACAGGCACAAGCATTGCCCAAATTGCAGAAAATACCAACAAATCTAAACATGATGCAGTTGTAAATGCTTTCAATGACGCAGAAGCAAAAATAAATCTTATTCCAGCACCTTTTGACCAAGCTATTCTCAACAATTCACAAAAAATATTAGATGCGGTAACTGCTCTACGTAATTTGAGTGATAAATTGGCTGATGCAGGCAGCAGTATTGGGGCAAAAAATTAAGATTGTCTGACACTTTTCTTGCTTGCCCAATTTATTTTTATTCATTAGGAATGGAAAATTAGCGATTAAGCATTTTATAAATTTTATTTTTTGCTATTTTTTTTTATTTTCTTTATTTTTTTGTATTTTTGTAAAAAAAATATAATAATTTATTTAAAATTTAAAATAATTTGTTATTTTTTTTAACTTTATCTTTAATTTTATATAAAGGTAATTTATCTTTTCCATAATAAAAGATTTTTAAAAGTCTTTTATTATGGAAATATATATTTTAGGCTTTTGTAAAAAAAATGTAAAATCGTTTTTTACTGTTTTAATCTATAATCTCTAATCCATAATTTACCATTTCTACCTTTTAATTAATTTTTTATGGGAAAAAAAGACACCTTTACCAATTTGAGTGGTTTGATAAGCGTAGGCGAAAGGCAAAAAGCAGAATTGCAAAAACAAGCCCAAGCATCTCATGAATATATCAAAAAACATATACAAATTAATGAAGAATTGCGTAGCCTTATACCGCCACTTACACATATTGAACATGAAAAATTAGAGGAAAATATTTTAAAAGAAGGTTGTAGAGACCCTCTTGTGCTTTGGCAAGAAGGTGATAATTATGTATTAATTGATGGACATAATCGTTTTGGTATTTGTACCAAACATGAACTTGATTTTAATTTTGTAATTTTGCAATTTGGTAATATCAACCAAGCAAAAGATTGGATGTTGAGCAATCAATTTGGCAAAAGAAATATTACAGAAGAAACAAAATCTTACCTCAGAGGTATGCAATATGCAAGAGAAAAAAATCAAGTAGGCACCAATCAACATAATACAAATAATACCGAAAATCCAAAAGAAAAGAAACTTACACCACTTGAATATCTTGCTACAATGCACAAAGTATCTGTAAAAACAATTCAACGAGATGAAAAATATTTCTTAGGGCTTAATAAACTTACAGGCGAAGATGAGACATTTCGCTGGCATATTCTACAAGGCGAATTGCCTATTTCACGCACTAAAATCATAGATTGGTTGGAAGATGAAGGCAGAAAAGATTATATCAAAGATATGGGCGAATTGGGCAAAAGAATTAAAGAAGTTGAGGAGGTTATTCGCAGAGAACAACGTTTTGATATGACCATGCTTGAAAGAAATGAACGAAAAAACGAAAAAACCATTCTCCAAACGCCATTTATTCCCAACGAAAAACAGTTAAAAGGTCTTGCCAAAAGTATCAAAAATTGCTTGCGTACTTCTTTAGAAGAACAAAGCCTTGATGCTATTGCAGAACTTAGGCAGTATTTGGACTCTTTTGAACAACTTATTAAAGACCGCCCTCTAAACCCCAAAGAAAGCCCCTTAACCCCCAAAGAGGAAACAGAGGATAAAGAATAAAAAATCTCTAATACCATAAACGTTCATCAAAATACGTAATAACAACATTTATTTTAATTTTAATTCATTTTTTTAAATTTATGAACAATACATTAAAAAAACCAATTTCTACTTTCATTTTTTTATTTTGTGCGTTGTTTTTTGCTATGCAAAATGTTGCGTTTAGCCAAGAAAATCCACCTATGAAATTGAAAGACAAATCTAAAAGCAAAAAATATGGTTTTGACGAAAAAAATCCTATAAAAGTAGGCACTGTGCGAAATCAATATGTTTTTTTGGGTGCGTTGGTTGATGCCAAAGGCGAAGAATTTACCACAAAAAGGGAAGGCAGTTGTTGCTCTTTTGATACCAATAGCCCAACCGCTTTTATGGGCAAAGGTCTGCTTGATGTGTGGAAAATCACATATAAAAATAGTAAAAAAGTTGTTACATTATATTTTAATGGATACGATTTTGAAGAACCAAAAGCCCCAAAAGGTTTTACATTTAAAAACAAAAATTAAAAATTAAATTTGTTTATTCCTTATTTGGGGATAGAGGGCTTATAAAAAAATGATTTTCTTACAAACTGAAAATACCATTTCTATTTTAGAACTTGCCAGCAAAGGCGGTGTTACCATGATACCGCTTGCTTTGCTATTTGTAGTGGGTTTGTACATATTTTTGGAAAGGGTATATGTCATAGGATTGGCAACCCGCAATCCTGATGATTTGATGGAAACAGTCAAAAAATTGGTATTGGCGGAAGACCTACAAGGTGCAAAACTTGTGTGCGAACAAGAAAATTCGCCCATTGCTCGCATGGTTGCCAAAGGGCTTACACGCATAGGCAGTCCGCTCAAAAATATAGAAACTTCCATAGAATATGTGGGCAAAATAGAAGTATACCGCCTCGAAAGAAACCTTGCTATGCTTGCCACAATAGGTGGAGCATCGCCTATGGTGGGTTTTTTGGGCACAGTGATTGGTATGGTTGATGCTTTTATGACAATTGCCAGGTTGAAAGGTGCAGTAGACCCACAAATCCTTTCAAGCGGGATTTATACTGCGTTAATTACAACTGTTGCAGGCTTAATCATTGGTATTTTGGTCAATTTGGCGTATAATTATTTGGTTACAAGGGTGCAAAAAGTCATTTATAATATGGAATATACAGTAATGGATTTTATGGATTTGTTGCAAGAAACAAAATAGTTTTTAGTCAATTCAGTAGTCAGTTTTTTCAGTTTAATGCCTTTAGTTCCCCTTTGGGGGGTAGGGGGCTACTTGGTGGGCTCAAATCAAGAAATCCTACTCCAAAAACTTGCTTGTTTTTGATAAAAAGTAATATAATGCTTGATAGGTGCATTCTCTTCGCTTTCCAAATATGTATCTTTATTCAGGATTTCTTCTGCGGTTTTGCGTGCTTCTTGCAAAATAATAGCATCTTTTGCCAAATCTGCAATGACCAAATCCAATACACCACTCTGTTGCGTGCCTGCTATATCGCCAGGACCTCTCAGGCTCAAATCCACATCAGCTATCTCAAATCCATTGTTTGTACGCACCATTGTTTCCAATCGCACACGTGCATCAGCACTTAGTTTGGTTTCTGTCATCAATACACAATAAGATTGCTCTGCTCCACGCCCTACACGCCCACGTAACTGATGAAGTTGTGAAAGCCCAAATTTTTCTGCATTTTCTATAACCATAACAGACGCATTAGGCACATTTACGCCTACTTCTATTACAGTAGTTGCAACCATAATTTGTGTTTCCATATTTTTAAAGCGTTGCATTTCAAAATCCTTATCCACACTACTCATTTGCCCATGCACAATACTCACATGATATTCAGGGAATGCACGTGTAACTACTTCATACCCATCTGTAATATTTTTGTAAGAAAGCGTTTCCGATTCTTCAATAAGGGGATAAACGATATAGGCTTGCCTGCCTTTTTCCAATTCTTCCCTAATAAACCCAAAAACACGCAAACGATGACTTTCGTAACGATGAGCGGTAATAATAGGCTTACGACCTGCGGGCATTTCATCAATCACTGACACGTCCAAGTCGCCATACAACGTCATAGCCAATGTGCGTGGAATAGGTGTAGCAGTCATCACAAGAATATGTGGCGCAAGCACAGGATTTTTTTGCCAAAGTTTGGCACGTTGTTGCACCCCAAAACGGTGTTGTTCATCAATTACACAAAGCCCCAAGTTTTCAAATTGCACTTTGTCCTCAAATAATGCGTGTGTGCCAATCAGGATTTTGAGGTTACCATTCATAAGTCTTTCATTCATTACACGTCTATCACGTT
This sequence comes from Cytophagales bacterium, assembly GCA_031425615.1. Lineage (GTDB taxonomy): Bacteria > Bacteroidota > Bacteroidia > Cytophagales > Microscillaceae > JAAFIN01. The sequence goes on along the minus strand of JANPJR010000030.1, from coordinate 185,223 downwards.
GGCGTGTAGAGCCTGTAAGCAGGTCAATCGTGATACCAAGTTGGTCAGCAAATACTTTTAATCCTTCGTAATGTTGTTCTGCCAAAATTTCGGTAGGGGCAACCATACACGCCTGGCTGCCATTGCTGATAACCATCAGCATACAAATAAACGCTACCATTGTTTTACCACTTCCTACATCACCTTGCACAAGTCTATTCATTTGCCTGCCCGAAGTCATATCTTGATGCACTTCTTTGCAGACGCGTTTTTGGGCATTTGTGAGGGCAAAAGGAAGATGTTTTTCGTAAAATTCGGTCATCAAATCCAATTTTTCACATACAAGCCCAGCATTTTGGATTTTTTGTGTTTTATTTTGTTTTAATAATCTTAATTGAATAAAAAACAATTCTTCAAATTTTAGTCGTCTTTTGGCGTGGTTGAGCCATTCTGGGCTTTGTGGAAAATGTATTTGGTAAAGGGCATTTTGGCGTGAAATAAATCGGTATTTTTGGATAATCCATTCAGGTAAATTTTCATCTACTTGGCTGTATGCGATATTGATAAGGTTGCGCATGATGGTTGCAATAACCTTATTGGTAATAAATTTTTTCTTTAATTTTTCGGTAAGGTTATAAATTGGTTGTAGAAAACCTGTTTGTTCTTGTGCAGATACAAATATTTCTAATTCGGGATGTACAATGGAATAACGCCCATTGAAAAATTGGGGCGTACCAAAAACCAAATATTCGGTTTCAACTTTTAATGTTTTCATTTGCCAGCTTACGCCTTGAAACCAAAGCAGTTGCATAGTATTGCCTTCAATATCTACAAAATGCCCTACAAGGCGTTTTTTGGCATCTTCGCCTATGGTTTCTATTTGCAAAACTTTACCTTTGAGTTGCACAAAAGGCATATCAGGTGTGAGTTCTGCAATCGTGTATATTTTGGTGCGGTCTTCGTGGCGAAATGGGAAATATTGAATGAGATTTTTGTAATCAAATATTTTTAGTTCTTTATTCAATAAATCAGCCCTTTGCGTGCCTACACCTTTCAAATATTCTATACGGGTTTCCCAAAAAGTTGACATAAAAAAGCCCCCCAACCCCCAAAGGGGGAGTTATTAGATATTTTTGGAGATTGGATTAAATATTTTTAATGTGCAAATATACAAAAAAGATTATATTTTAAATAAAAAGTTTAAAAAATAGCTAAAATGTGAATTTTTAATAATCTATAATTCATAATCTATAATCCAAATTTTAATTTTCTTTATAAAAATAAAAACCCTTTTCGTCATTTTCATTTTTATAATCTAATATCCAACCAAATAAATACATCATTTGGGTTGGGTGTATGATGATATTTATATCTGTTTGATTTCCTGTTGTATTTTCTTTAAAAAAAACATTTTCAAAAATCTTGTCAGTAGGTCTTGGTGTATCAAACCCCATAAAAGGCGTATCTTTTGCACAACCATCACCTTTGATGCCTATTCTCAAAGCATATTCATTTGTAATATTTTTTTTTGTTTTTATCTGTAAAATCACTTCCTGTGCTGAAGGTGTAATTTGAATTGGGAGCATTTATTTTTTTGCGGTTTGATTAATTTGGTAGAAAATCAACTTATCATTTAGAAATTTTAAAAAAAATTAATTATACGTATAAAAATTCCCTAAAAAGAAAACCATATACACACAAATACAAGAATATTGCGTAAAAATGATGTTGGAAATCATGGGTTTTGTGCAAAAACGAGTAACAAAACAATAAAATTACTTCTTGAGTATAGAAGTTTGCACATAAAAAAATGTGATTTCAGGAAGTATTTTTCAAGCAAATGTATAGAAAAAAAACTAAAAAAAATAGGAGAGATATTATCAAAATACCTTTCCTATTAAAAAATGTTGAAAAAATTAAGATAAAAAATATCTATTTTCTTTTTTTTAGACCAATTTTAAGATGACAAAAAATCAAAAATCATTATTTCTTTTTGCTTTTAGTATCTTTTTTAGCGTCAGCTTTTGGTGTTTCTGCTTTTTTCTTAGCAGTTTCTGCATTTTTAGTTTCTTGCACTTCTTTGCGGATAATTTGTGCAAGGTCTTTGATAGCTTGCATAGCAGAGCGAACTCTTGTGCCAGCAGCTTGGTTATTTTTGTTGTAGAATTTGTCAAAATCGTCTTCAGCATCGAGAACAATCTTGCGAACTTCGTCAAAACGTGCCATAATAAATAAAAAATTTGGGTTAGAAATACGTAAAAAAAAATTTCTTTAACAAAGGAAAACAAAAAAACGAAATTTTTATAAAAAAAAACAAAAAAAGTATAAATATTTTAAGTTTTTTTTCAAAAAAGGGCTTTTTATTGCATTTTTTAAGGTTTTTAGAGGTTTTTACTCATTTTTTAGGGAAAAAAAATAGCTTACAAATTATTTTTCACAAAAAAAATAATTTGTAAGCTATTTAAAAAAATATAAAAATATTGCTAAAACAATTTACAAGCTATTTAAAAACTTTATTACTGCATTTCTTTCTTGTTTTGAAAGATTTTTAAACGCATTTTTTTGATTTTCTGCTTCTCCACCATGCCAAAGTATTGCTTCTTCTATATTTCTCGCCCTGCCATCATGTAATAAAAAAGTATGTTTATTGACCGTTTGCAACATGCCTATTCCCCAAAGTGGAGGCGTACGCCATTCACGCCCATTTGCCTTAAAATCAGTGCGATTGTCTGCCAAATCTTCGCCCAAATCATGCAATAATAAATCTGTATAAGGGAATATTTTTTGGTTATTGAGGGCAGATATTGGACTATTGTTTCCTGTAACAAAACTTGGATTGTGGCAGGATTTACAATTTAATTGCATAAAAAGTTGTTTTCCTTGCAAAACTTCCTCATTTTTTGGCTCACGCCTTGCAGGCACAGATAGCATTTTGGTATAATTAGAAACTTTTTCAAGTGTAATATCGTCTATTTCTGGCGTACCACCATTTGGCAAGTTTCCAAGCGTGCTTTGTTGGTTTGCTGTAATGTTTTCTTGTGGAAAAATGCTACTTGTGATGCCAATATCACCATGAAAAGCCCCTGCATTTTGTTCTTTGAGGGTCGCTACATTGGCTTTCCAGCCAAAACGCCCTAATGTTATTTTTTGGTTTATCACGTCCCACACCATATTTGCTTTACCTGAAATATTATCATTATTGGTGTCATTTTCATCAACCAAAGCCAAAATATCTTGTGCTGGGATATTTTCTAATAAACCTAATCCGCAAATTTGTTGGGCAATACGAGGGGAAAAAAGCATATTTGGGCTAAAATTACCATAATTTTGTTGTGAAAATGTATAAATAGGTTTGCGTAGCGTATAACTCGTGCCATCAGGATAATTTTGGGTAATTTCTTGGTAATTGACCGTTACTTTTGCTTCGGGCAATACACCCAAAATAGCTTTATCTTGTAACTGTGTGCCATAATTTGGGTCAGGAATTGGATTTCCTTGTATATCATTGCCAATACTAAGCCTAAAAAGCAAACCATTTAGGTTTTCATTGGGCGATAATGGCGGTTTTGCCCTGCCATCTTTAAAATGACAACTTCCACAAGAAACTGCATTGAACAATACGCCCAATCCATCTAAAGTTTGTACAGAAGAAGGAGCAACAACCCAATTTGACCTAAAAGAAGAATTACCTGTGGTAAAATCGTTGCTTTGTTGTGGTGTTAAATTTTTGCCCTCAATACCAAAAGCATTTTCTGAAAAATCAAAAGTAGTAAAATTCCCGCCTCCTGATAGTTCTTCTCCTTCTTCATATACATTTGGCGAGGTTTCTTGTTGATATTTACAAGAAATTACCACCAAAAACAAAAAAACAGAAATTAAAAATAGGATTTTCATAAAAATTCAAAAAGTTTAAGGTTCAAAAGTCAAAAGGTTCAGTAGTTTTTTATATGTAAAATAGGTGTAAAGTGATTTTACTTTATAACAATTTATGGGAAATTTTATTTTTTATAGTGAAAAATTTGCAAATCTTCCATAATAAAAAACTACAACTAACCAGTTATGCCAGTAGAAAATATATTTGATTTTTTATAGAAAAAGGATTAAATTGTGGTTGTACCCAAACAAAATAACCTCGTTGTTACCACAGATGTAAAGATTTACAACAGTTGATGGAAGTTGTCTGTTATAATTTACTTAATTTTATGGGCGTTTACTTACTATAGCGTAATCAAAGAAAATGTATATTTTTTGAAATGTATTTTTATAAGGAAATCGTAACAGAAACCTTTGCAAGGGTTTTTTAACCCTTGCAAAGGTTGAATCTCAATTTATACACTTATTTCAATTACAATATCTTATAAATCTAAAAAAAATAAAAATTGTACTTTTCTTAGGTAACTTTGTAACATATTTCAAGAAAATCTATGAAAAAATTAACAAGTATTTTGCTCTTTTTAGCGGTGTGTTTTTGTGTAAAAGCACAAGACAACAATACCAAAAAAACGGAAAATAAACAAACAAAAATCAAAAAAATGGACTACGAAACAGTACAAACTGTCGCGTTCAGAGATGAAAAAACCAAAACAATCAAAGGTTTTTTGGTGTCTGATTTGATAGAAAAAAATGCTATTAATGACAACCAACAAAGATACAAATATATGTATCTCCGAAAAGATGATTTGATAACTTGTTATATTTACAAAGAATGGGCAAAACCTGCTTCTGGTTTTAGTGAATTAAAAGAATATACCTTCAATATCAATATTTTACAGATTGATGATTATTTTGAAATCAATGGAAACGAAGCAGATGAAAGTTTTTCAACCAACTATTATAGCCTTAGTTTGAGGACAAAAAATGACAAACAATTTGCAATCAATACCTACAATATTTGGCAACATATACCTGATAACGTCTCTACATTTTCAACTTTTACCCTCAAAAGCCTACAAAAAGAAACGTTACAACAAGTTATAGATGACTTAAAATTAGCGTCATCTACAAAGAAAAAAATAATTAAAAAGGATTAAGTTATCATTACCCTTTCATTTGACTAATGGCTTTTCCCAAAAGCATGGCAAAAATATCCGCACTTTTTTCAATTTTGAGAAAAGGGTCTTTGTCGCCTTCTTTGTCTATGTCTATGCCATTGTCAAACACCTGGAAATCCAAAATACGGTTCAAAAGGGTAATTCTTTCACTTGTTTTTCCTTTAAAAATAATACGCTTATTGGTAAGGTACAACCTGCCCGAATCCACTACAGTCCAATCTGCGAGGTCTTTTTGGTTTTCGCCCATTTTTCGCCAATAAATACCTTTTGCGATTTTGAGGCGTAATTGTTCATTGTTATTGGCTTTATTTGGTTTCAATAATTTTTCGTACCAATCAGCATCTGTGGCAAAGTAGCATTTTTCATTTTTTGGTAATCCCAAATCGTTTGGAATTTCTGTGATTTCTTCGTTTTCAATTCTCCAATAAAGTTTATATTTTTCGAGGTCAGATTTTGTATTTTCGTCCTCAATCAAATCCACATTTAGGTTTTTGGCAATAGCTTTCATTTGGTTTTCTTCCTCTGGCGTGAGGCGTGCGTCAGCTATTGCGTTGTGCATAAATTGTTGTATGAGTTCTTGCCCACTTTGTTTGTATATGGTGTTGGCAATATCATTGGGGAGTTTGAGGTCATTTTGGAGTTTTTCAATAAAAAGCCTCTCATCTTCGTCCAATTCGCCATCTTGGATTACTTTTTCCACTTCGCTTTTGTATATTTGTCCAGCGAGTTCTTTGTGAATAAGGGTTATTTGTCGGTCATTCAAGCCCAAAATTCTTTTGAGGTCTCGTAAGTCTTGGAGTTCGCTATCAGAAATGAATTTATCTTCCAAACAACTTTTGAGATAAGATTTATAAAAATCTTGCAATTCATTTTCAAAATCCACAGCAAAACTCACACCATAAGCAAGTTCTATTTTGTGTATATCATCTATTTGAATTTGTTTCAAATCCTTTTCTGCCAGCAAATTATTTACTTCTATGATGGCGTTGTCTTTGATTTTTTGTCCAAGAATTTTTTGAAAAAATGAAGGTTTTTGTAAGTTTTTTTGGTTGTAACTTTTGTGTTCCATATTTTTGTTGCGAAGGAAAGTATTATTTTTTTGTATCGTTTTTTCGTATTTTTAATTTTTTAATTCGTATTTTTTGGTTTTCTTTGGTAAAAATAATTTTTTTTTGAAAAAAAACAAAATACCTTTGGATTAAAGTTATTAGTTTTTTAATTTTATCCTTTTTTAAACCTATTTTTTGCGAATTTTTAGTGTTTTTTTTCAAAAGAAATAAAAAAAATAGAAAACAAAAAAAAATTGCATAAAAATTCGCAAATTTACAAACTTATACAAATACACAAACACCAAAAATTTTTAACTTATTTTTTTAAAGCATGAAAAAAATCATTTTTTCTGAAAAAACTGCCAAACCAATAGGTGCATACAGCCAAGCAGTACAAGCAGGCAATACAGTGTATGTATCAGGACAAATCGCTCTTGATGCAGAGGGAAATCTACACACACAAGACATAGAAACCGAAACACAAACAATACTTCAAAATATCAAAGGTATTTTAGAGCAGGCATCTATGACATTGGATAATGTGGTAAAATGTAGTATTTTTTTAAAAAATATGAGTGATTTTGCCAAAGTTAATGCCATTTATGGCGAATATTTTACCCAAAATCCACCTGCACGTGAAACCATAGAAGTAAGCCAACTACCACGCAATGTAAATGTAGAAATTTCGTGCATTGCAGTAGGGTAAATGAAATTATGGATTTGTAATTATGGATTTATTTTTTCATATTTATTTGGTCTATATTCAAAATATTAGTTTAAGGCTAACCTCCCAAAAATTTTAAACTTTTGGAAAATTCAATCACGATTATAATCAAAAATAATAAAAGCAAATTAAATATATTCTAATTTTTAATCTTGCATAATCTTTGCACTTAGAAAAAAGAATTATACAAAAATATTAAACCAAAAACATCAAACCATGTCACTCAAAACCATTATAGAAGACGAAATCAAAAAAGCAACCTTAGCACGCCAACAAGCACGCCTTTTGACATTGAGAGCCATCAAATCTCAAATTTTGCTTGAAGAAACCAAACCAGGACGCACAAGCCCTGAATTATCAACTACCGAAGAAACACAAATCCTAAGCAAAGCACTCAAACAACGCAAGGAATCTGCAGAAATATTTGCTGCACAAAATCGTGCAGATTTGGCTGACAAAGAAAATGGAGAAGTAGCAGTAATCGAAGAGTTTTTGCCAAAACAACTTTCTGAAGCAGAAGTTACCGAAAAAATCAAAGAAATTATCACACGTATAGGTGCATCTGTTCCATCTGATATGGGCAAAGTCATGGGTGTAGCAACCAAAGAATTGGCAGGATTGACTGAGGGAAAACTTATCTCTCAAATTGTAAAATCACTTTTGGTGTAGTATCCGTTTAAGGTTCAAAGTTTAAGGTTCAAAGTTTTTAAATCTTAAACTTTTGAATTTAAAAATACATTTATTTTATATATTTTTCAAAAAAATAGAAAATATGGTAAATTCCTTAGCAAATTTTAAAAATCCCTATGCCATTGATGGCGAAATAGCAAAAAAAATACTAAATCAAGAACAAATACTTGATACAAGACAAAAACTGATTCATTAGGAAAAAAAAAACAAGTAAGCAATGCAATTTTTTTACATCCTTCTTATTGGGAAGTTGTTTTTGAAAAATCAACGTATAAAATTATTAAAAAAGAATTTGATGAAGATTTTGATAAAAATTGCCATTGTAGGAAATTATTTTTTTAAACCTTAAACTTTTTGAACCTTAAACTTTGAACATACCAGGCATTGTATTGGATTTATTGATAGCCTCCACGATTGGTTGGGGTGCATATATTGGGTATAGAGAAGGCATTTTGCAAGAAGTTGTCAAGCTTTTGCATTTTGTGTTGTCATTTTTGGTGTGCTTCAAACTTTGTTCAGTATTGTTCAATCTAATGTCAACGCACATGTTCAAATTTAATCAAACCATCTATCCTGAACTTGTTTTTGCGGTGTCAGTGCTTACCGCTGTGCAACTTGTCCATACATTAGGGCAATATCTAAAATCTGAAATAGATTATGAATTTCCTGGACAATGGGACAACTATTTAGGCGCATTTTTTGGTATTTTGCGTAATATTGTGGTATTGAGTTTTATATTTTGGTTTATGACTGGGCTTGGTGAATTTCATAATGAGTTACAAAAAAAATCTTTTATGTATAAATTAGTAGAAACAGTAGCATACATTCTCACAGGTGTAAAAGATGAAGACGAATTATCCAAAATGATACGAGATTTTATAGATTAAGGTTCAAAGTTCAAAAGGTTCAAGGTTCAAAAGGTTCAAGGTTCAAAATTCAAAAAAATTCTGATTTAATAGACTTGGTACGCTGACAATTTTATTGGAGGTTTTTATTTCAATATTTTTGTTACAAAAAAATATAAAATTTATTTATTTTTTAATCTTTAAGTGTTTTTTTTAAAATTAAATTATAATTTAACATATTATTTAAAATAAGTGTTTCAAAACTTATAAGGTTTTAAAAAACATTATAGGTTTAGTAATGCTAAAATTATCAGAGTATGATAGCCTCTAATAGTTTATAATCTATAATTTATAACCCATAATTTTTTATGACAACAGTAGAATTAATCCAAGAAAAAGGATTCAAATATATAGAAAAGGGTGAAGGCGATACACTTTTGCTTTTGCATGGGCTTTTTGGGGCGTTGAGCAACTGGGAAGATGTCTTGGAATACTATTCTAAAAAATATCGTGTAGTAATTCCAATATTACCTATTTATGAATTGCCACTACTTACAGCAGGCATTAAATCGCTTACTGAATTTATTGCAAAATTTGTAGAAATGAAACAACTCAAAGACCTTACGCTTTTAGGCAACTCTTTGGGCGGTCATCTTGCGCTTGCTTATACATTGCTCAAACCCGAAAATGTCAAAAGGATTGTTTTGACAGGTAGTTCAGGGTTATTTGAAAATTCTATGGGTGGCTCATATCCAAAACGTGGCAAATACGAATTTATCAAAGAAAAGGTAGAATATACATTTTATGACCCTGCGGTAGCCAGCAAAGACCTTGTAGATGAAGTTTTTGAAACCACACGTAGCATACCCAAATGTCTAAGCATAGTAGCAGTAGCCAAATCTGCTCAAAGGCACAACCTCGCAAGTCAATTACACCAAATTCAGATACCTGCATTGCTTATTTGGGGACTTAATGATACGATTACGCCTCCTCATGTTGGGTACGAATTTAATAGACTTTTGCCAAATTCTGAATTGCATTTTATTGATAAATGTTGCCACGCACCCATGATGGAACACTCTGAAAGATTTAATGCACTTGTGCAAGACTTCTTAACAAGAAATTAGCAAAAAAAAACACCAAATTTGTAATGAATTTGTAACAAATTATGAAAATTTAAGGTTTTAATCCAACAATACAAGTTGCCAGTTTTTTCAGTAATCAGTTAGTTCAGTAATTAATTAGTTCAGTAATTAATTTTTTTAGTAATCAGTTGGTTCAGTTTTAAAAATAAAAATATGTTCAAAACACAAGTTAAACCAAAATTTACAAAAACTAATAATCTAAATACTGACAATTAATAACTTAAATACTGACAACTCGCATCAATTTCATTCACCTCTTTCTCCATACCATTATGATAGCCATTGAACTTATTAATCAGGTTATTCCGCCTTTGAAACCTACCGACACGGTAAAAAAAGCAATCCAATGGATGGAGGAATTTCGTGTAAGCCAATTGCCTCTTGTAGCAGATTTGCAGTACAAAGGGCTTATATTGGAAAGTGCTTTGTATGATTGCAACGACGAAAATGCAAGCGTTGATACATTAGAAATTCTTTATGAAGATACTTTTGTGCACACACATCAATATTTTTTTGAAATATTGAAACTTTCCAAACAACAAAATATCCAAGTTTTGGCAGTATTGGACGAACAAGACCATTTTTTGGGCGTGGTTACGCTCAATGACGCTATCAAAGTTATATCTGAATCAAGCAGTATACAAGAACCTGGCGGTGTGTTGGAGTTTTTGATGCGTAAAAGAGATTATTCGCTCACCGAAATAAGTCGCTATGTAGAAGAAAATGATGCAAAAATTCTTAATATGCACATTACTGACGACAAAGTAAATACACAACAAATAAAAGTTACCATCAAAATCAATACGACAAATCTTTCACGCATTGTCCAAACTTTTGAACGACACAACTATCAAATCATTGGCAAATACCAAGATGATGAAGCACAACAAGCATTGGAAAAAGATAGACTTGATATGTTGTTTAAATATTATATTTAAAAAGCCCACTGACCCCAAAGGGGAATTAATACTCCTAATTCCAAAGGAATTTTAATACTTATTTTAGTATTCACAAAAATTAAATCCAAATTTTAAATCTCTAACTAAAATCCCCCCTTTGGGTTTAGGGGGCTTTAATCAAAAAAAATTCATGAAAAATTTTCTTTTAATCTCCGCAACATTTATTTGGATAAGTGTTTTGGCAATAAGTTGTCAATCAGAAACCAAAAATCATGATGACTACGACCACAAAGGGCATGACCACAGCGCACACAACCATGATGGACATAATCATGATGGACACAGCCACGACAAAACAGAAAAAACCAATGTAGAAACGCTTGTAAAAGATTGCAAGAGCTGTGGTATGCCTTCCGACCAAACAAATTGGCGTGTAAAATATGCACCACCACAAAAAGAAACAACATTTTTTTGTTCTCCAAAATGTTATTTTTCTGCCTCTTTGTCTGAAAAAGAGTACAGCACTGGCGAATATGTAACTTTTAGTGTATTTGGGGAAAATAAAACCGTAGAAGCAAAAAAAGCCTTTTTTGTGAAAGGCACAAACGAAAAAAATCCAATGAATGTGAATGATTTTTTAGTAACTGATTCAGAGGAAAGTGCAAAAAAATGGCAAACACAGAAAAAAGGTAAAGAAATTTTTACTTTTGAAAAAATTACGCCTGAAATGATAAAAAGCAAATAAGCTTCAAAAAATCCTAAAAAACCACGTGATTTTTTTCTTCCCTTTTCAAAAAAAAACTAAAAAACATGAAGTTAAAATCTGTATTATATCTTAGCATTATACTCATTGTAAGTTGTGTAGTATTGTATGGAGGTAGTTATTTGATTAAAGGGTATATTCAAAGACCATCAACACAAACAAATGAGATTATCTTAAATAATGTCGTAAAAGAAAAAAATCCTGAAACCGAAAAAGAAAAACAAAAAGCATTGCAAAGCATTTTATATAGCAACCCTATCAAAATGCACTATTTTGATAATTTTATTATTGAAGTTTATCCCAAAACATTGGATAAACCAAGAGAAATCACTACTGAAAATGAAGACGATTACCAAGAAATAGGTGGTTATGAGAAAGGAAATATTAGAAGTATGGGTAAAGGTTATGGCGAAAGCTATGAAAGAAAAAACTTTTTTAATTTGCTATTTTTGGATAAAGATTACCAACAAGCTACCCCTTTACTTGACCGCAAAGCCCTTATATTAGATTATAAAAGTCCTGCAAGTTGGTTTAATATAGAAATGTCATATAACGCAGATTCTACACAAATCAAAAAATACATAAAATTGCAGGAAAATCTCAAAAAATTTTCATTTTTTCTGTATAATATTGTATTTGAAGACACTAATAAAGACGGAAAATTGACCGCAAAAGACAATGCAGATTACTATATTTCTGATGTTTCGGGCAAAAATCTAAAAGCGGTTACCAAAAATATTACAGTAATAAATTATGGGCTTTTGGAAGATAAAAATTCATTGTTTTTTGTGTATTTTGATAGAAGCAATACTGAAAAAACACACAAAAAGAAAAAATTTGCTTTATATTCTTTGGAAAATCACACCTTTACACCTTTGGAAGAAGTACATAAATCTTTACAAAAAATAGAAAAGATTTTGATTGGGGAATAATTAAAAATTGTCTGTTTATTTAGTTGTCAGTCTTTAGTTTGACAATTAGTTTTATTTTAAAAACCTAAAAAGAGCCTACATTGGAACAAATTATATAAAAAAAAGGTTTTTTTTAAAATTTAAAATAAAAAATCAGAAAAAACCCATGAATAACAAACCAAAATTCGTAACACTCTACACAGAAGCAAGCCCAAATCCACAATCTTTGAAATTTGTGGCAAATTATATTCTTGTGCCTGAAGGTGTTACGTTTGACTTTCCAAACAAAGAAAGTGCCTTAGAATCACCTTTAGCAAATGCTTTTTTTGATTTCCCTTTTATCAAAAGGGTTTTTGTAATGAATAATTTTATTACACTTACCAAATCTGAAGATGCGGATTGGTATGAAGTTGCGCCTGAACTCAAATCATTTCTCAAAGAATATTTGGAAGCAAATAAACCACTTTTTGCATCTGCATTACTCCACGAAAGCCAAATAAGCGATTCAGAACCTGAAATAAACTTGCGTATTCGCAAAATTTTGGACGAATATGTACGCCCTGCGGTAGAACAAGATGGCGGTGCTATCAATTTTCATGCCTTTGATAATGGCACTGTTACAGTACGTTTGCAAGGCTCATGTAGTGGTTGTCCTTCTGCAAGTCAAACCCTTAAAATGGGCATTGAAAACCTCCTAAAACGCATGATTCCAGAAGTGCAAACGGTGGTAGCAGAAGAAATCTAAAAGAATTAGAAATGAAAAAATTAGGAATTTTTTCTCACTACTATACAAATTTAAAAAAACATATTCAAAACGCAGGAAAAGGCTTTTTTAAATAGTTTTTACTAAAAAATAATACGTTTTTTTTGAAAAACTAAAACAAATATGGTGTTTAACGCTTTTTTCAGTTTGTAATTTTTCAAAAAATCATGGTCAGACTTCCGTAAAATACAGTACAGATCCAATTTTTGAAAAATGGCATTAAAAATATTGTGTTTAAATCGTTCCAAAGCACTTTTTTTTAATTCTAAAAAGATGTATAATAGTAAGGAATTTTTTAGTTATTTCTTTAAAAAAATTAAAAGCGTAAAAAAATAAACTTTTTTACGCTTTTACTAAAAAAACTGAAAACTGAACAAACTGAAAACTTGTATTATCTTACCATTAATAACTCACGATATTTTGGCAAAGTCCAATCTTCGTCATCAACGATAAGTTCCAATTTATCAACGCTGTGACGAATAACATCAAAATATTTTTTGACATTTTCCTCATAAGCAATCGCTTTATCAAAGGCATTTTCAATCACATTTGCATTTTTGCGCGCTTCTATCATTTCTTCGGTTTGACTTTGGATAATGCTGATGTGTTCTGAAATATTGCTGATAGCATCAATCAACGTTTTCACGCTTGTATTTTCGCCAAGACCAATTTCTTTAAGCCCTCTTACGTTTTGGATAAGTTTATTTTGGTACATTATCGCAGAAGGGATTACATGGTTGAGTGCCAAATCATTCATTACACGTGCCTCAATTTGTACTTTTTTGATGTAGTTTTCAAGGTTGATTTCATATCTTGCTTCTACTTCTCTGTGCGACATGATGCCTAATTCTTCAAAAAGGTGCAAAGATTTATCCGAAATATATGCTTGCAATGCTCTTGGCGAAGATTTTACATTTGGAAGCCCACGTTTCTCTGCTTCTACCACCCATTCGTCAGAATAATTGTCGCCTTCAAAAAGAATACTTTTGCTTTCGGAAATATATCTTCTCAACACATTTACGATAGCATATTCCCTTTTTTCAAGGCTTTCTGCTTCTTTGTCCACATCTTTGCGGAATTGAATTAATTGTTTTGCGACAATTGCATTCAACACAATCATAGGTGCAGCACAATTTGCAGAACTTCCCACTGCCCTAAACTCAAATTTATTGCCTGTGAAAGCAAAAGGCGAAGTACGGTTGCGGTCTGTGGTGTCCAAAATAATCGCAGGCACTTTATTGATGCCCATTTTCATATACAAATTATCACCTTTTTCTAAGGCAATCGTTGCATTTTGCTCCAATTCTTCCAAAACTCTTTTTAATTCTGCTCCTACAAATACCGAAATAATGGCTGGTGGTGCTTCATTTGCCCCAAGACGATAGTCGTTGCCCGCAGATGCAATACTTGCCCTAAGCAAATCAGAATACGCATGAACTGCTTTAATTGTATTGACAAAAAATGTCAAAAATTGCAAATTTTCTTTGGGTTTTGAAGTTGGGGCGAGGAGGTTTTTGCCTGTATCAGTGCTTAATGCCCAGTTATTGTGTTTTCCACTTCCATTGATGCCAGCGAAAGGTTTTTCATGAAAAAGAATTTTAAAATTATGTTTTTCAGCTACTTTTTCCATTACGTCCATGAGCAGGATATTATGGTCAACTGCCAAATTTAATTCTTCAAAAGTAGGGGCACATTCAAATTGTGCAGGTGCAACTTCATTGTGTCGTGTGCGAATAGGAATACCTAATTTTTGGGCTTCAATTTCAAAATCCACCATATATGCTTTTACCCTTGTAGGAATTGAGCCAAAATAATGGTCTTCTAATTGTTGTCCTTTTGCGGGAGCGTGTCCAAAAACGGTTTTGCCTGCCATAAGTAAATCTGGTCTTGCATAATAAAGGGCTTTATCCACCAAAAAATATTCTTGTTCAGGTCCCAATGTTGCAATTACCTTTTTTACATCTTTATCAAACAATTCACATACTGCCACAGAGGCTTTATCTACTGCAGAAATTGCTTTCAAAAGTGGCGTTTTGTAGTCTAAGGCTTCGCCTGTGTAAGACACAAAAATTGTAGGAATACAAAGTGTTTTGCCTGCTTGTGTTTCCATGATAAATGCAGGCGAAGTAATGTCCCAAGCAGTATAACCCCTTGCCTCAAAAGTAGCACGAATACCACCATTGGGGAAAGAAGACGCATCTGGTTCTTGTTGTGCTAATGCACTTCCTTTAAATTTTTCAAGTGCATTGCCTTTGCTATCAATGTCATAAAAAGCATCATGTTTTTCAGCAGTTGAGCCTGTAAGCGGTTGGAACCAATGTGTATAATGGGTCACACCTTTGTTCATAGCCCAAGTACGCATAGCGTTTGCAACTGCGTCAGCGAGTTCATTTTCTATTTTTCCGCCTTGTTCAAGCATCGCAGAAAATTTTTTGAATGTATCTGCACTTAGGTATTCACGCATGGATTTTTCGCCAAAAACATTCATACCAAAATAATCGGAAATTTTGCTTGCAGGTAATACTGGGATTACTGCCTCACGATTTTGTGCTTGCTCTACTGCCTTAAATCTAAGGATTGCCATAGGATTTTTTTATGTTTTTTTGAAAAACGAGTTAAAATTTTAAGGCAAAATTAGAGAAATTATTAAAAAAAACAAAAAAATAGTGAAAAAATATTATGGATTGTAAATTATGGATTGTTTAAAATGAGAATTTTAAGTCTAAAAATGTGTTTTAATCCGTAAAATCTGTGTTATCTACGTATCAAAAAACTGAAAACTAATAACTGAAAACTTAAATTATTTCAACGCCCCCAAAATCTCCAAAGCCAATGCTTTATAATCCTTAGCACCAGTACAATGTTTATCAAAAGAAAAAACATCTTTTCCTGCGGAAGTTGCTTCTGCTAAGGTAATATTTTGGCGGATATTGGTTTCAAAAACCTTTTCTTCGTAGATATTTCGCACGGTTTCTGCAATTTCTTTGCGAAAAATGGTGTGATTAAGTTGCGTGATGAGCATACCCAAAATTTCAATTGTTGGGTTAAGATTCTCTCTAAGTTTTGTGATTAAATCAAAAATTGTTTGTAATCCTTTTACCGCCAAATATTCTGCTTGCACAATTACAATGGCTTTTTGGGAAGCAATAAGGGCATTTAAGGTTAAAATTCCCAAACTTGGCGGACAATCAATTATTACAAAATCATACTTAGGCAATACATTTTTGAGCAAACTTCTCAGACGAAAATACCCATTTACATCAGCTTGTAGGCGTACTTCTGCCTCTGTCAAATCCACTTCTGCAGGTACCATATCCAGGTTTTCGCCCAAATTAACAGTAGGAAGTTCTATATTATCGCAAAGTGCTTTGTAGATGCTTATTTGTGGATTTTCAATGCCAGACGCTTGCGAAAGATTTGCTTGTGGGTCAAGGTCAATGAGTAATACTTTTTTTCCTTCTAAACTCAATGCCTTGCCCAAATTGAGTGTAGTGGTTGTTTTGCCCACACCGCCTTTGTGATTTACAACAGAAATAACCATTTTTTTTATTTTTGATAATTTTTTTGATAAATATTTTGCGAATTTAAGTAAAAAAAGTCGTTATACAAATTTTTGAGGTTTTGGAGATTTTATAATGATTTTTTCAGAAGGATAAATATTTGAAAAAAAATCTCAAAAATTCACGTATTTTTGAATATTATTTTTCATATAAATTTTCAAAAAACTATGTTTTCCGCACATAAACACACATTTTCGCCTTTATTTTCTGCTGATATTTACCAAAAAGGTTTTTGTATGATAGACCTTTCTGCCCAAAATCCTGCGGTATTGGCACTTGATTTACGAGATTTAGTCACTTGCGAAAATTATATAAAAGAAGCATGTCAAGGGAAAGTAGGCATGGGTGGCTATGGTGAAAAAAGAGCTTGGTATGCCCAAAGTCCTATTTTTAGGGCAGAAACCCAAGCCCGTAATATCCATTTGGGCATAGATATTTGGCTGGAAGCTGGCACGCCAATTTATAATTTTTTGGCTGGAAAAGTGCATAGTTTTGCCTACAATGAAGGTTTTGGGAATTATGGCGGAACAATTATTGTGCAATATGAATTGCAGGAAATTGCCTCAAATCCTACCGTTTTTTATGTATTGTATGGGCATTTGTCCAAGGAGAGTTTGGAAAATCTGACAGAAAATAAGGTTTTTGAAAAAGGAAGCCAAATTGCAACATTGGGCGAGCCTTCCGAAAATGGTGGTTGGGCAACACATCTTCACATACAAGTCATCAAAGATATGCAGGGGCAAAAAGGCGATTTTGTGGGTGTATGTTATGAAAAAGACAAAGATTTTTACTTAAATCTTTGTCCTAATCCTGTGGAGATTATTTTTGGCAGTAAAGATTTTTAAGAAATTCCAAATTTATTTTTCAAAATATCTTTTATCCCTTCTCTAAGCGTAATTTTTGGTTTCCAACCCATATTTTGGAGTTTTGTATTATCCATTAGTTTGCGTGGTGTGCCATCAGGTTTTGAGGTATCCCAATGTAGTTCACCTTGATAACCAACCAATTCTTTGACCAAAAGAGCCAAATCTTTGATGGTAATATCTTCGCCATAACCTACATTTATAAATTCGTTTTCACTATAATTTTGCATCAAAAAATAACAAGCATTGCCCAAATCTTCTGCATTGAGAAATTCACGCATAGGCGAACCTGTACCCCAAACCTCCACAAAAGGCTTATTTTCTTGTTTTGCTTCCACAAATTTGCGGATAAGTGCGGGCAATACGTGGGCTTTTTGGAGGTCATAGTTATCATTTTCGCCATACAAATTGGTAGGCATAACCGAAATAAAATCACAACCATATTGACTGCGGTATGCTTCACACATTTTAATACCTGCTATTTTGGCAATGGCATAAGGTTCATTGGTACTTTCTAAAAAACCTGAAAGCAAATATTCTTCTTTTAAGGGTTGTGGTGCAAGTTTTGGATAAATGCAAGACGAACCCAAGAACAGTAGTTTTTTTACACTATGCACATAGCTTTGGTGTATGACATTGTTTTGGATACACAGATTTTCATGCAAAAAATCTGCTCTGAATGTATTATTAGCCAATATTCCGCCTACTTTGGCAGCAGCGAGGAATACATATTCAGGTTTTTCTTGTTCAAAAAAATCTGCTACTTGTTGTTGATTTCTCAAATCCAATTCAGAAGATACTTTCAACACAAAATTAGAAAAACCTTCTTTTTGTAATGTCCTCAAAATAGCAGAACCCACCATGCCACGATGCCCTGCGATGTATATTTTTGATGTTTTTTGCATAAGCCCCTGACCCCAAAGAGGGAATTATTTTTTAGGATTTTTATTTAAATTATGTATTATTTTTGTATTTATTTAAATTATAAAAATGTTTTTTTTATAATTTTTTGTCTTTATCTCCCCAAAAAACAGACTTTAATCCAAATACTTTTTTGTATTTTTTCCCCTTTGGGTTTAGGGGCTATTATTCGTGATAATTAAATGTTTGATGTCCGCCTTCACTAAGGTATTTGTCCCTTTCAAACAAGCCTAAATCACTTTGCATCATATCTTTTACCAAAGATTGTAAATTATGTTCAGGTTTCCAGCCCAACACAGTATTTGCCTTTGTAGGGTCGCCTAATAGTAATTCTACTTCGGTAGGGCGGAAATATCGTTCATCAATGCCTAATACTTCTTTATTTATAGGGAGTTGGAATTTCGGATTGTCACACTTATCCACAAAACCTTTTTCTGTAATGCCTTCGCCCTCAAAACGCAATGTAATGCCTATTTCTTTGAAAGCAAGCACCACAAAATCCCTTACGGTTGTAGTTACGCCTGTTGCTATGACAAAATCCTCTGGTTTTTCTTGTTGCAACATAAGCCATTGTGCCACCACATAATCTTTGGCATGCCCCCAATCCCTTTTGGCATCAAGATTACCCAAAAAAAGTTTTTCTTGCATACCCAATGCAATACGCGAAACTGCTCTGGTGATTTTTCGGGTTACAAATGTTTCACCTCTCAATGGGCTTTCGTGGTTGAATAATATGCCATTGCATGCAAACATACCATACGCTTCACGGTAATTGACCGTAATCCAATAGGCATATAATTTGGCAACTGCATAAGGCGAACGTGGATAAAAAGGCGTAGTTTCGCTTTGTGGAACTGCTTGCACAAGACCGTATAATTCAGATGTAGAGGCTTGGTAAAATTTGGTTTTTTTCTCCAACCCTAAAATTCTAATTGCCTCCAAAATACGCAAAGTACCTATCCCATCAGCATTAGCAGTGTATTCAGGCGTGTCAAAACTTACCCTTACATGCGACATTGCCCCAAGATTATAGATTTCATCAGGTTGAACTTCTTGTATGATACGAATAAGATTGGTAGAATCTGTCAAATCGCCATAATGCAGTTTGAATCTAATATTTGTTTCGTGTGGGTCTTGATAAAGATTGTCAATGCGGTCAGTATTAAACAATGAACTTCTACGTTTGATGCCATGCACCATATAACCTTTGTCCAATAAAAATTGGGCAAGATATGCACCATCTTGTCCTGTAACGCCTGTAATCAATGCAACTTTTGCCATAAAAATTTTAGATTTTTATTCTTTGGTTTGGTTTTTAATTTTTTTTGCAAAAATACAAGAATTTTACACAGAATAAAAGGTTTATTTTTTTTGATATAAAGGTGAAAAAAGCCAAAATCTATACTTTATTGTCAATTCCTAAAACCTTTTTCACAAAAATCATCGTATTACACATAAAAATTACTCAAATTTGCAAACTTTGATATTGCATTATCATAAAAACTTTATTATGAAATATTATTTTCTCTCAATTCTCTGCATTTTTTTATTTTCCTCAAAAAATAATATTTTATCACAAGAACAAAACAACCAATTTTATTTTAAAAATAAATGGTATGGTGGATTTACATCTATTTTATACACAAGAAATACAAATGTATTATATTATGGGTTTATCAATGCAAAAGGAGATAGCATAGAAACTTTTGACAAAAATATAAATATTGAAGTTGTTTCAGAAAATGCAAGTTTATTAAAAATTGATAAAAAAAATTCAATAGCAATAATTCCAAAAAAAAACATTAAAGAATTGGTATTGGTCGTAAAATACAAAAACAACATTATCAAAGAACAAAAATTCAATGTATATGAAATTGATTTCAACAATATTTTAGGTATACATTTAGTGGCAAATAATCCAAAAAATAAAATACTTGATTTGACAAAACCAATACCTGTGGTGGATAGTCTTTTTATTAGAAGTGTAAGCACAGACCCTAATTTTAGGCAGGTTTGTGGTGGAATTGGAATTTTAAGTTTTCAAATTTCTTTAGATTGTAAGAAAGGTAAATATGACATTTCCGTAGGAGATGGTAAAATTGATTTGAAAAAATATAATCTACGCCCATGTGATAAAATTACTATTGCAATTAATAGTGCTACATATATAATGCGTGGAGGTTGTCCTGAAAGTATGTTAATAAATAAAAAATTTGTAGTTAAATTTCAGTGATAAATGTGTAGTTACTCATCTTTTTTTGTAAAATTAAAAGAACAAAAAAATCCATAATTCATAATTCATAATCTTTTTATGCTTTCGCTTGAAAATTTTTCCTTGCAATTCAAAAAAAAAAAGGAAGAAACCAATCCTAAAACTAAACCCTTTACACTGCAAAACATCAATTATACACTTTCAGAAGGCGAAAGTTTGGGTATTGTGGGCGAATCAGGTTCGGGAAAATCCTTGACTGCATTGGCTATTTTGGGGCTTTTGCCTGCGTGTGAAGTGTCAGGAAATATTTGGTTTTCTTCTACGCAATTTGGCAAAGTAGATTTATTAAATTTGCCCGAAAAACAAAAAAAACTGCTCAGAGGCAAAGAAATAGGCATGATTTTCCAAGAACCAATGTCTGCCCTTAATCCTGTTTTTACGTGTGGTTATCAAGTAGAAGAAGCTGTACGCTTACATCACCCACATTTTAGCCAAAAAGAAGCCAAAAAATATACCCTTCAATTATTGGAAAAAATGCAAATGACAGAGGTTGAAAAAAAATATCAAAGCTATCCACATCAACTTTCTGGCGGGCAAAAACAGCGTTTTGTGATAGCCATTGCACTCGCAGGCAACCCAAAATTGTTGATTGCTGATGAACCAACAACTGCTTTAGATGTTACAGTACAAAAGGAAATTTTGGATTTATTAAAAAAATTGCAAAAAGAATTTCAAACAAGTCTTTTATTTGTTTCGCATGATTGGAGCGTAGTTAATTATATTGCACAAAGGGTTTTGGTGATGTATCGTGGCGAAAAATTGGAAGAAAATACCACCGAAAACATTTTAAAAAATCCACAACATGCCTACACTAAAGGACTTTTGGCGTGCAAACCTACCCTCAAAACACCTGATAATCAACCACTTCCCACAGTAGAGGATTTTTGGGAAAATGAAAATCAAAAAGTTTTTTTACCAAGAATTAAAGAAATAAAAAGTAACAAACTCAAAGAACAAGAAGTAAAAAATGAAATCCTAAAAATCCAAAACCTTGATTTTAAATACAATAATACTATAAAAAACATACTTACAAATATCAATGTAAGTCTTTTGGCTGGTGAAACATTGGGGCTTGTAGGCGAATCTGGCAGTGGTAAAAGTACGATTGGACGATTGATTTTGCGATTGGAAAAACCCACAAAAGGCGAAATTTTATTTGAAAATAAAAATATCCAAAAATTTAACACAACCGAAGCCAAATATTATACCCAAAGCGTACAAATGGTATTTCAAGATGCTTTTGCTTCGCTCAATCCCAAAATGAAAATAGGCGAAATACTTGCAGAGCCTTTTTATATACACCCAATTTTGCAAAAAAATCAAGTTCAAGCACGCCTTCATGAATTGCTGAATCTTGTGCAATTACCTGCGAGTTATCAAGACAGATTTCCGCACCAACTTTCTGGGGGGCAACGCCAAAGGTTGAATATTGCAAGGGCATTGGCTTTTTCGCCTAAGATTTTGGTGGCTGATGAAAGCACTGCTTCGCTTGATGTGTCTATTCAAGCCCAAATTTTAAATCTTTTGAAAGATTTGCAAAAAGAATTGTCTTTGACGATGCTTTTTATTTCGCATGATTTAGCAGTAATAAAATTTTTGGCAGATAAAATCGCCATTTTAGAAAATGGTATTTTGGTGGAATATGGCGAAAAAAACGCCATCTATGCAAATCCAATGCATGAATATACCCAAAGACTGCTTGGGGCAGTTTTGGAGGATTAAAGCCCCAGCCCCCAAAGAGGAGCAAATAGTATTTAATTGTTTTTTTATTAACTCCCTTTATGAGGTTAGAACGCTACTCTGTAAAAAAAACCCGCTTTACCCTTTCGCCTATTGATGTTAGGATTTCATAAGGAATGGTATTTATTTTTTTGGCAATACTTTGCACAGAAATATTTTTACCAAAAATTTCTACTTCTTCGCCTACTTCCACCACAAGGTTGCCAATATCCACCATACACATATCCATACAAATACGCCCTACAATCTTACATAATTTATTTTTTATCCAAACTTCGCCATTTTCATTGCTCAAAAGTCTATTCAAACCATCAGCATAACCAATCGCAATCGTAGCAATTTGCGTATTTTCTTGGGCAATGTGTGTGCGACTATATCCTACAGATTCGCCTTTTTTGAGTTTTTTGATTTGTGAAATATGTGTTTTGAGTGTTGTAATTGCTTGCAATTTGTCTGCAAAAATCTCATTTGTTTCTATACCATACAAACCAATACCCAAACGCACCATATCAAAATGTGCCTCAGGAAAACGCACAATTCCAGCAGAATTAACCAGATGCAAAAATGGTTTTGGCATATTTCTGTTTATTTTATTTGAAGGATTTGTAATAATTTTAGCATTTTTTAAAAAAACATCAATTTGTTTTAAAGAGAAATCATTATGAAATGCGTCATCAGCCCCTGCTAAATGCGTAAAAATACTTTTGATTAGTGCATTTTTTGGTAAATTTTTTCTTAAAAAATCACATAAAAGATTAATTTCATCACTTTCAAAACCCAAACGTTTCATGCCTGTATCAAGTTTTAGGTGTATAGCAAAATCAGTTTTTTGTGTATTTTTGCAATAAAAAAACCATTTTTCCAACAACTCAAAACTATATATTTCAGGCTCAATATTGTATGTAATTATTTTTGGAAAATCTTCCTCTGTGGGATTCATTACCATAATCGGAATTGTGATGCCTTCTTTGCGTAGTGCAACCGCTTCATCTGTATAAGCAACTGCCAAATAATCCACCCCATTGTGTTGTAGAAGTTGTGCAACTTCTGTGCGTCCTGTCCCGTATGCAAAAGCCTTTACCATTACCATTATTTTTGTGTAAGGTTTTATAAGACTTTTATAAAAATTAAGGTTGTGTGTGAGGGCATTTAGGTTTATTTCTAAGGTTGTGCGGTGCGTTTTTTCTTGTAGGAAATTTATGATTTGTTCAAATTGATATTTTCTTGCACCTTTTATCAAAATAATATCCTGAAAAAAATCTTTTTGGGTAAATTTTGTAAAAAAATCAGTTGTATTATTTAAAAAAATGATTTTTTTTAATTTTGAATGATTTGAATTTATATGGTTTGCATTTTCATGGTTTGGGTTTTTATTTTCTATAATTTTTAACATAAAATCTCGGTTTTCTGTAAAAAAATCACCAATTCCTACAAATACATCTATCACATATTGCCATAAATAAGTAGCCAACAAATCGCTATAAATTTCAACCGAAACTTGTTGATTTGCTGGGGCAGACAACACCAAAATTTTGCGTTTGTAAGTATCATTGTGTTGTGTTGCTGTAAAATCTAAAGCAATTTTTAAGCCTTCCAAATCATTATTATAGGTGTCATCAATCAATGTACAGTAATTTACGCCAGCTTTGCGTTGCAATCGCATTTGTACAGGTTGGAGATTTTCAATGCTATTTTCTATATTTTTCCTCACATTTTGGGATTTTTCATAATAAACTGTTGATTTTTCTTGGTTTCCATTTTGTTGATTTTGTTGGTATGCCTTATCAATATTTTCCAATAAAAAATCCAATAAAAAAACCAATATATGGGCAATATTTTCCAAACTCGCTTCATCTTTGAAAGGCACAGCAAACAAATATGTAGGCGATAAGTTGGTATGTATTGGATTGACACAATGTATAAGAATTCCCGATTTTTTATGGGTATTATTAGGCTTGTAAGAAACCTTGTAATATTTTGAGTTTAAATCTGAGTTATATTGTATTTTTTCTTCAAAATTAGGATTATTTTTTTCTAAAAACTGGTCTATAATTTCACTTTCACCCCAAATAATTTTTTGAAACATTGGATTTTCAAAAAAACTTTCTTTTTCCAAAATATCAACAACTTCGTTTAATTGGGTATATTTCAAATTAAAAATCAATTTTTGGGTATTTTTAGCTAAAAAAAGTTTTTGTTTAATTTTTTCTATGTGTGAAGGAAATCCATTTTTGTGTGCTTCGCCTATATTGCTAAAAATACAAAAATTAGGTTGTAATATTTTTTCCAAATTTTGCATTTCATTTACTTGAGAAATACCTGCTTCAAATACACCAATATTGTGCATATTTGACATTTGCCATACTGAAAGTGGCACACCTATTTGTGAGTTGTAACTTTTTGGGCTTTTTACCACACTTAAACCCAAGTTTTGCAGTATTTCTGAGAGCCATTCTTTGATTATTGTTTTACCATTGCTTCCTGTAATAGCAATAACTGGATATTCAAAATTTTCTCTATGGGTTTGTGCTATGCGTTGCAAAGCGTATAAGGTATTTTGTACTTTGATGATATTTAAAGCGATATTTTTATGGTTTTCTGGTTGGTTTTGTGATACATTTTTCAGTAACTCTTCAATATCAATATTTTCAGAAATCACAAAATTTCTTCCACCTTTTTGGATAACTTCTTGTATAAAATCGTGTCCATTGCGTCTTTCGCCTACGAGTGCAAAAAACAACGTATTTTCTAAAAAACAACCTTCTCTGCTATCAGTAGAGAGATTTTTTAAGTCAACTTTTGGATTTTGGGCAATTAAAACTTTACTTTTGGGCAAAATTTTAGAGAGGCTTTGAAAGTTCATGATGAGCGAAATTTAAGATTTTGCAATATTAAAAATTTTGGGTTAATTTTGTGGTAAAATTATAAAAAATTCCCTTATAAAAAATGTCATTTATAGAAAAATTACAAGCACGTTGGCAACTCAAAAGCCTTACACAAGTGGTTTTGGTGTTGATTGTATTTGCTTGCACAGGTTTTAGTGTATTATTTCTTAAAACACCACTTTTTAGTTTATTAGGTTTCAACAATGGTGGTGGCTTTGTAGACACATTATTGTATTTGTTGATAATGTTGCCTTTGTACCAAATATTATTATTGTTTTACGGTTTTATTTTTGGTCAATTTGCCTTTTTTTGGGCTTTTGAAAAAAGAACATTTGCACGCATTGGCAGTATGTTTTCCAAAAAAAATAAAGATATTTAAGTTTTTCAGTCGTTAGTTTTTTTAGTCGTCAGTTTTTTTAGTTTTTTCTAAAAAAAATCTTTTTGGCAAAATTTTCGTAATGTAATAAGAAGTTCTAACCACAAAAATAATTCCTTAAAACATGCGTTTCTATTTTATTTTTTTTACATTGGTTTTTTTAATTTTTTCCAAAGAAAATTTTGCACAAGAAACCAATAAAAATCCAATTTCTGCCAAAAATCTTGTACCAAATGGAGGTTTTGAAATCCTTAAAATGCCTCCTGTGGAATATGGTGATATAGAAGATGCAGAAGGTTGGGAAAAAAATTATTTTACGCCTGATTTATTTAGTGCTGATGCCCAAAGCAATAAAATCCAAACACCAAATAATTTTTTTGGGTATCAAATGCCTTCCGAAGGCAAGAATTATGCTGGTATTTTGGCGTATCATGTCAAATCACCGTTAGAAATCATAGCTATACGCCTTACTTCGCCTGTACGCAAAGGGCACAAATATAAAATAAGCCTAAAAGCAAGTTTGGCAGAAGAATATTCTAATTTTGCTTGTGATAATTTGGGTATGTTATTTTCAAATGACACCAAAGACAGCTATCACGCACAAATGGCACACGCTAAATTTGCAAATCCTTTGACAGATTATAATAATTGGACAACATTAGAAAAAACTGTTATTCCAACTGAAAATTTTAGCTACCTTTTTGTAGGCAATTTTTTTCCAATAGAACGCACAAAAGCAGTTCGCAGGCAAAAAGGAGGCTATGAAGGGGCGTATTATTACATAGATGATATCCAAGTAATTCCGCTTGATGACGACTCGCCAGACGAAGAAGAATTTGTGCAAATTAAAGGTAAAGTTATTAGTGGAATAGATGCTCAACCGCTTGCCTCACGCATTGATTATGTGCTTACAGATGTTAATTATAGGGCTTTTGAATTGACTGAAAGGGAAAATAAAGACAAAAAAGAAAAAGGACAATATGAGTTTAGTCGTATGCAATATACCAACAAATTTTATTTGGAGGCAAAAGCACAAGGTTTTTTTAGCCAACGTATTTTGGTGGAATTGAAGCCAAATCAAAAAATTGTAGAACAAAATTTTGTGTTGCAACCCAGTAATTTGGGGGCTATTTTGATTTTGCCCAATATTGAATTTGAAACAGGAAAGGCAGTTATTGGTAAAAATAGTTTTCCCGAATTGAATATGATAAGCCAATTTTTGCAAGACCACCCAAATTATCATATTGAAATCTCAGGGCATACTGACAATGTTGGTGATGCTAATTTTAACCTCCAACTTTCCAAAGACCGCTCGCAAGCTATCGCACAATATATTGTGGAACATGGGTTTATCAAAAAAGCACGCATCAGTTCAACAGGTTTTGGACAAAGCAAACCAATAGCACCAAACGATACAGAAGAAAATCGCCACAAAAATCGCAGAGTAGAGATAAAAGTTGTGAAAGATTAGAAAGTTCAAGGTTTAAAAGTTCAAGGTTCAAAAAGTTCAAGGTTCAAAAAGGATAATTTTTGTTTTTTTTTAGGTTAAATTCAAAGAGCTAAAAAAATCCATTGAGTTTTAGATAGATAAACAGGTAACAAAAAATAAACAGATAACAAAAAACTGAATAAATTGATACAACAACAATATCATGATAGCACTTATTCAACGTGTGAGCCATGCACAAGTAAGCATAGAAGGCAATGTAAAAGGCGAGATAAAAAAAGGTTTATTGGTATTGTTGGGCGTAGGGGAGGATGACGAGGAGAAAGATATACAATATTTGACTAAAAAAATTGTGCAGATGCGTATTTTTTCAGATGAAAATGGTAAAATGAATCTTTCTGTGCAGGACATTCAAGGTGAAATATTGGTCATAAGTCAATTTACGCTTTATGCAGATACCCAAAAAGGCAATCGCCCATCTTTTATCAAATCCGCAAAACCCGGTAAAGCAAAAATTTTGTATGATAATTTTGTGATAACTTTGCAAAATCTTCTTCAAAAACCTATTCCAACAGGTGAATTTGGGGCAGATATGCAAGTAACTTTGTGCAATGACGGACCTGTTACAATTATATTGGAAAGTTTAAAAGGTTCAAAGGTTTAAGGTTCAGAAAATAACTTTTTCAGTAATTGGTTAATTCATTTTTTTAATTTACACCAAATTATATTTTGCATTTTTAAGATGAAATTTGAAATAAAAAAGGGCATAAATACATTTTTCAAAATGATATTTATTTTGCCTGTGCGTTTTTATCAATTAGCTATTTCGCCTTATTTGCCACGTGCTTGCAGATTTACGCCAAGTTGTTCGCAATATATGGTAGAAGCCATACAAAAACATGGGGCATTGAAAGGAATATGGTTGGGTGTCAAGCGTATTGGACGATGCAATCCATATTGTAAAGGCGGACATGACCCTGTGCCATAAAAATCAAAAAAGCAACTTATCTTTTGGACAAGTTGCTTTTTATCAGCTGTTTTTTTTAACAAAAGAAAAATAATTCTAATCTATAATAATAAAGAAAATGAATAACAAAGAAAATGGAAATGTTAATATTTTCTTCTAAGTGTTGACTTAGTTATCGTAGTCATCATTTCTTTTTTTGTAGCCACCGTTATAATTGTTTCCACCATTATAATTGTTTCCGCCACCTCCACTTCTGTTGTTGTTGAAGGTTTTGTTTCCAAAGTTGTTATTGCGAGGAGTTTCCTCTTTTGGGTAAGCAATTTTCACGACCAAAGGTCTGCCCATAAAATTTTGTCCATTCAAAGCCTCGATAGCTTTGTTTGCACCTTCTTCATCTGCCATTTCAATAAAACCAAAACCTTTTGATTTACCAGTGGTTTTGTCCATGATAACTTTAACAGATGTAACTTCGCCAAATTCAGAGAAGCTATTTTCCAAATCTTCTTCTTGTGCAGAAAAAGAAATGTTAGAAACGTAAATATTCATTTAAAAAAAAATAAGATAACGAAAACGTATTAAATATGGCACTAAATTAAGAGCTTTTTTTTACATTTCAAAAACTATTTGAAAAAAATATTCTTTTTTTAGTTTTTTCACAAAAAAAAAAGAATATTTTACATTTTTGCAAAAAAAAACTTTAAACCTTTATTTTTTTAGTCTTGTTTTTTATGCCTGCTTTATCTTTTTATTTCAACAAAATATAAAAATAAAGTGATTGAATACCAAAACTTTTGGTGTCTTTGATAGGCACAACACCAAGACTTTTGACCACAAGTCTGCCTTGTAGTCTTTTGGATTCATTGGCAAAATCTTGATAAAAATCTTCTTGTGAGATGTTATTTTCTTTTGATTTTTTATAGATTTTTTCCACCAGGGGCATGATATTAAAGGTAATGCTTGCGGTTTGTGGTATATCTTTTTTTAGGTTTTGTTTAAAAATCATGTTTAATTCATGTGTCAATGGGTGAAAACGAATATCGAGCTGTGTATCCATGCCTGACATTGTAATTTTGGTTTCTTCTATTTTTTTGACTTTATCATCTTCGTCATATTGGATATAGTTATAAAAATTACCTATATACATTGATTTAAAGCCTTCTACTGCTACAAAATCTTTATTTGTAGGGTTTTCATAGTTTTCCACATTAGCATATTTGCCATTGTCTTGTTTGTTTGGATTGGTGTTGATGGCAAAACTTGCTTTTAGCTTTTTGAGGCGTTCATAGTTTAATTTTTGTAAATCTTTTGCCATTTCATTTTTCTTTTCTATATTTTCGGGTTCGTCTTTTTCAAAAACCAACAGTTCTGTTTTATTTTTTCCCAAATATTTTTCTATATCTTTTATTTTCCCTCTATTATTGAGATATTCCAATATAGATGTAATTTGTTCGTAGTCTTTTGTAGTTTTTGGAGTAAGTGTTCCATTATTCCAGATATTATTTTTGGTTAAAAGTTGGTGCAAAATACGATTTTGTTCCCATCTTGCCACATCAAAAGCATTGATAAAAGGCATGAAACCCATAAAAAGTACTATCACACTCAGTGATATGGGAATGGATTTAATGTATTGGTTTTTATTGACCAATCCATTGGCACTTGTACCCAAAAGCCAAAAAGCAAGCATCAAAATAATGTAGCGATTCTCAGTAATGCCATATTGCACCACACGCAAACCAATGCTAACAAAAAGCAAAGCAATAAGTGGTAGAATAGCAATATAAAACGTTTTGGCATATATTTTTACCCATTGATTGCCATTTTTTTCTCTAATTGGGTGTATCAAAAGCAAAGAAAAAATTCCGCCTATAGAAAAAGCAAGCACCAAATAAGATACCAAACCTTTTGGCAAATGCCAATCTATTGCCAATTTTACCTCATACAAATACAAAATACCTAAATACAATGTTATCAAGGGAATTAACACAAATTGTGTAAAAACCTTGAGTTGTTGTGGGTATTCGGTGTAAGCGTCTAAGGCTTTGTAATCGTCAGGGACACCAGCCAAAAAAAACCAAGTATTAAACAATGTTGCTATGAATACCCATATTTTAAAATAAATTTTTGGGGTAATATCTGACCCAAAAAGAACCTGTATCGCACCCAAAGCTCCAGCAATACCCACAAATAATACAACAGAATATAACACGGAAAGACAAAACCTGAAAAATAAAAATTGGTTGAAATACCAAAAACCATTTTCTTCTCCATCATTCAAATAAGAAGCAAAAGATACCGCTAAATGTGCAAAAACACTTAAAAATATAAATTGGGGTATAGATGTAGCATAATTAGGGTTGTCCAAAATAAGAAATCTCGTACCCAATAATATTATTACGCTTCCGCCCTGCATGATAGCAGATTGTATGGGTGAGAGTTGATTTTTTTCACAAAATAACGCAAATGCAAAACACAAAGATAAGCCTAAGTAAAATACGCTTATCCATTTGCCTAAGTTAATTACCAAATTTGCATCTATCTTGCTCGAACTTTGGTCTAAGTCTATCAAAATCATAGAAAAAACAGTGGCCAAAATTGCAGACAACATCACCAACGGAAATCGCTTAAATGTATGTGTAGCTTGTGCAATAATGCGTTGAATGTCGAGTTGTAAAATCATAACAGTGTGTATTTAAGTTTTAGTGGTTTTTTATGTAATATATCTTACTACTATACAGATTTAAAAAAAAAAATACTCAAAACGCAGGAAAAAGGCTTTTTTAAATAGTTTTTACTAAAAAATAATACGTTTTTTTGAAAAACTAAAACAAATATGGTGTTTAACGCTGTTTTCAGTTTGTAATTTTTCAAAAAAACAGGGGCAGACCTCCATAAACTACGGTGCAGACCCAATTTTTCGAAAATGTTATTAAAAATATTGTGTTTAAATCGTTTAAAAGCACTTTTTTAAAATTCTAAAAAGATGTATAGTAGTAAGGTAATATATTATTAAAATTTTGAAAATCTAAAAAAAAAGTAAATTTATCCAAAAAATTTAAAAAACCTAAAAAAAAGTAAAATTACCCAATTTTTTTATACTAAAAATAAAAAAGCCACAATGAAATTGTATCATTGTGGCTTTTTTGGCTTTTTTATTTGAAAATTGAAAAAATATAAAACATAAACTAAATCAAATTTTTTAAAAACACGTTTCTGCTACATACCACATAGACCAGAGCGTTTCTTGCGAAGCACCCATTTTGCCTGATACTTGCAGTCCATTATACATATTAAATAAAAAATATGCCAAATTATCAGCATTATTTTTTGTGGAAATAGTGCCATCTATTTGTCCTTGTGTAATTATTTTCTTAAATATTTCTTTTACAGCTTCTAAGTTTTTTTGTGTAAATTCATATATTTCATCATCTTGATTTGCTAATTCGCTGGCAACATTTACCATAAAACAGCCTTTTCGTTCTTTTCCATCAGCAAAACTTTCAATTACGTTTTTAACTAAAACTTGTATTTTTTCAATGCCTGAAATTGTATCTTTTACAATTGAAAATACTTGTTGATGCGATTTTTGGATATAATTTTGCAAAGAAATCATAAAAAGTTCTTTTTTTCCGCCAAAAGTATCATACAAACTTGACCTACTAATGCCCAAGTATTTGGTCAAATCATCAATAGAAGTAGCATGATAGCCTTTTGTCCAAAAAAGTGAAATTGCTTTTTCCAATATTTCACATTCTTCAAATCTTTTTGTGCGTGCCATAATTATTTTGGAATTGGTTTTTAAAAAACGAAAATCAAGCGAAAAATTGAAAATACAAAAAAATACCTTCACTTTCAAAAACGGAAAGCAAAGGTATTTAGTTTTTGGAAAAAATCTCTAAAAATCTACCTGTCTGTTGGATTTAAAAGTAATCCGCCATCAGCTATGATTTCTGCCCCTGTGATATAAGAACTGTCATTGCTTGCCAAAAACAAAGCTACTTTTGCGATTTCTTCTGCTTCTCCAAAACGTCCTAAAAGCGTTTTTGCAGAAAGCGCAGACCCCATAGCATCAATAGCTTCTTGCGGAAAACCAAGTTTGCTATAAATTGGTGTAGCAATAGGGCCTGGGCTTACCGAATTTACCCTAATACCTCTTGTAGATACTTCGGTAGCCAATACCTTAGCAAAAGCCAACAAACCTGCTTTGCTCGCAGCATATACACTCGCATTGGGCATTCCTACATGATAGGCAATGGTTGTATTAAAAATAATAGATGCACCATCTTTCAAAATAGGTACAAATTTTTGGCTTGTGAAAAACGCACCTTTGAGGTTGATGTTGATGGTTTCATCAAAAAATGCTTCAGTTGTTTGGTCAATAGGTGCAAATTTGGCAATGCCAGCATTTACAAAAAGTACATCAATTTTTCCAAATTTTTCACTAATTTGTTTTACTAAACTGTCTGTGTGGGCAATATTAGCGGTATCTGCCAAAATTCCTACTGCATTGTCACCCAATAATTTTATAGCTTCATCAACATTTTTTTGATTTCTGCCTGTGATGATAACTTTTGCACCTTCTTGGATAAAAAGCTTTGCAGTAGCAAGCCCTATGCCACTATTACCACCTGTAATTACTGCGAGTTTATTTTGTAATTTACTCATTTTGATTAAAATTGTATTTTGGTAAAAAAATAAATATAGTGGAACAATCGTTCCATTATATTTCATACAATTATAATGGAACAATCGTTCCATTATATAAGAAAATAGCTAAAAAATTTTTTTGGAAAAAAACCACAATGAAATTGTATCATTGTGGCTTTTTTGTTTGGAAACAGATATTTATACTTCCCAATCTTTATACATCATGCTGGGTTGCACTTCCGAATTGTGTTGGTATTTGTTGCTTTTATAGGTGTCATATTCGCCCAAAATATCATGGTAATAAATTTGGCAAATTTCGGTGTTAGGATAAATAATAATGGGTTGGACACAAAAAATTTCTAACGTCCAATATCCACAAAAACCGACATCACCAAAACCCGCAGTTACATGAATAAACAAGCCCAAACGCCCTACAGAGCTACGCCCTTCAAGCATTGGCACGCATTTGTGGGTTTCGGTATATTCTACGGTGCGTCCAAGATACAAAGTAGAAGGCGAAAGTCGCAAACCTGTTTCAGGAATTTCTAATTTTTTGGTGGCATTAGGCGTTTTCATGTCCAAACATTCCGTATCATATACCAACAAATCTTTGTGCAAACGCAAATTATAGCTATTTGGGTTGAGTTGTGCAGGGCTATAAGGTGTAATGACAATGTCTTTGTCCAATCGTTTTGCGATTTCTTTTCCTGAAAGTATCATGTTTTTTGTGGCAATTTAGAAAGTTAAAAAAATGCAAAAATACGTTTTTTTATTTTTTTAAAGCAATAAATATGTAAAAAAAGGATGTTTTGGGTAATAGTAAATAAGTAATAGCAAAAAAAAACGCTCATACTACTCAAAAACCTCAATTTCTATTCGTCTATTTTCCTTTGATTGCCAAGCTTCTTTTTCCTCTTTCCATATAGGTTTTGATTCACCCAAAGAAACAGGAAATAAATAAAATATCATTTGTGTAAAATTATCATTTCTCTCATTTCAAAATGTGATTGGTTTTTTTATAGCTAAAAAAATTAGCTTGTTGATTTCTTAGTGAAAAAATCATACTTTTGTGTAGTAGTAAGCAGATTAAAAATGAGTTGCATGTTGGAATCGGGAGGTTTTTTTATGTTTGTAGGTTTTAGCGGGATAATAAAACCAAAATGGGAAAACCAATTTTCATTTTTGGGGAAATCTCTAGAATTTCTATTTGTGGGCAACTGGTTTTTTTTGGAAATAGGAAAGGAAATTTTTTGCTAAGTTAATTTTAGCATAATTTTTTAGTTTATAATTTTTGTGGTAATTTCAAACATATTTTTGTTATTTTTTTTAATAAACAAAACAACAACCATGAATATTATTATTGTAGAAGATGAAGCACCTGCGGTGCGTAGATTGGAAAAAATGCTACAAGAGATTATACCAAATGCCCACATCATTGACCGCATTGATAGCGTGGCTGATGCCATTGACCGCATACCACAATATGTTAATGCACAAAATAATGAAGCAAATAACACAAAAATTGACTTGATTATGATGGATATTCAGCTTGCTGATGGTGTCAGTTTTGAGATTTTTGAGGCGATGGATATACCTTTTCCAATTATTTTTACAACTGCCTATGATGAATATGCCCTCAAAGCGTTTCAGGTCAATAGCATAGGGTATTTGCTCAAACCAATCAACAAAGACGAATTACAAAAAAGTATTCAAAAATTATTTTTTTTGAAAGATAATCAAACTGAAAAAATCAATGAAAAATCAACCAAAAAATTCAACCATACCCCAGAAATGGCTACATTGCGTGAAATAATCAAGCAAATGCAAGTAGAAAAAAAAGAATATAAAAACCGATTTTTGGTAAAAATTGGCGAAAAATTGACCTCTATCCAAAATACAGAAATTGCATATTTTCAGGCAGAAGAAAAATTAGTTTTTTTGGTAACACACGAAAACAAAAGGTATTTTGTGGATTATTCATTAGATGACTTAGAAAACCAATTAAATCCCGCAAATTTTTTTCGCCTCAATCGCCAATTTATTGCACAAATAGACGCTATCAAGCAAATTGTTACATATTTTAATGGGAAATTAAAAATAGAATTATTGCCCACGCCCAAAACACAAGAGGATATTTTGATAAGCAGGGAAAAAAGTAATGTTTTTAAAGAATGGTTAGGAAAATAACATAGGTTGTCAGTTGTCAGTTTTTTGAATTGCCAGTTCCCAAATGCACAATATCAGCATTAACAATAATTTACTAAAATAAAAGACAAAAAAAAGCCTTTCCCTAATAAGGAAAGGTTTTTTTAGTTTTTCTTCAACTAGCTATGCATTAAGTTTTAATCTCACATATATAATATAATCAAATTTTATGCCAATTATTAAAATATTGATTATCAATATTTTATACATATTAAAATTAAAGAAAAATCCAAAAGTGAAAATATTTTCCCAAAAGAAGAATTTTCTTTGTTTTTATAAAAATAAACAAAGATTTAAAATAATTTTTTACCCAACGCTGATTTTTACCCAATTTTCTGTGTGTAAGTATTTTTGGGCGGTTTCACGTATTTCTTGTGCAGTAATGTGGCGAATAGTATCCAAATATTTTGTATAAAAATCATAGCCTAAACCCAAAAAATGGATTGCTTTGAAGGTTTCTGCCACATCAAAAGGTGTATTGAGCGAACCTGCAAAAGCCCCAAGCATATAATTTTTTACGGTTTCCAATTCTTGTTCAGAAAGTAAATCTTGTGTGAGTTTTTGGGCTTCTTTGTCAATTTCTAAAAAAGTATCTTCCAAAAACTCTTTTTTTACATCAGCACTTACCGCCCAATATCCTGTATCACGTAGGGCAACAAATTGCGAATAAATCCCATACGTATATCCTTTTTCTTCCCTAATATTTTTCATGAGTCTTGCCCCAAAATATCCTCCAAAAACTTCGTTTAGCACCATCAAAGCGCTATAATCTGCATGGTTTTTTGAAAAAAACAGTTGTCCCATACGCAATGATGATTGCAAACTGTCTGCTTTTGGTTCATTGATGCGTTGTGGTTTTGGGGTTTTAAATATAAGATTAGGGCGTATATTTTGGGTGGTAGTTTGGATATTTTCTAAGAAATTTTGGGCAATTTTTAGGGCATTATTTGAATTATTACTTTCTCCAAAATTTCCTACTAAAATAGCTTCTATTGGTTTATTTTTAATTTTTTCCTGAAAAAAGCTTTGCAAATGTGTGTGTTGAATATTATTCAAATTGGTTTCAGTAAGATAAGTACCAAAAGGGTTATTTTCGCCAAACATATATTTTTTGAATAGATTTCCTACTTGGTGGCTATTTTTTTGCTGGTTGATACGCAGACTTTGTCGTGATATTTGTCGTAAATTTCCCCATTCATTTTCGGGAAAAACGCTGTCATGTATCATTACATTTACCCAATTTAATAATTTTTCAAAATGCCTTGTGAGTGTGTAAATGGTAAGATTGATGCGTTCTAAGCCTGTATTAGTTTCCACAAAAGCCCCATATTGGTCTATTTGGCTAATAATTTCTTGTGCAGTATGTTTTGATGTGCCTTCGGTTAGCATTTTTGAGGTAAAATTTGCCACATTTGGCATACTTTCATACATAGTGCCTGCGTTCCAAAAAAGCTCTAAACGCAATACTTCAGTGGTTTTTACTTCAAAAAAATGTAATGTATGGTTATTTTTCAATGCCACAGTTTGCATTTGTGGTATGTGAATTTGTGTAAGCGATTTGCTTGCGGGAGCTATGGTACGATTAAGCATAGGTTTTTAATGATAGAGGATACATTATGGCTTATAAAAACCTACGTTGTCAGTTTCGCTGTTTTAAGTCGTCTATCCTTATGAATTTACTTGAAAATGTTAAAATCTGGTGTTTTTTGTTTATTTTACACATAAAATCAAAACAAGTTTATTGTTTTTATATGTGTTTTGCAAAGAATTTTGCTTTATTTTGCGGTTAAACATTTGCATTTTAGTATTTATTTTGTATCTGTTTAGCTTACATTTAAAAATATTGTTTAGAACGCACAGACTAAAAGTCTGTGTTACAAAAAACGCTTTATTGTTGTTAATTCCCCCTTTGGGGGTTAGGGGGCTAAATAGTTACATTATTTTTTAACAAAAATACAACAAAATTTTGATAAAATCACATAAATAAAATTGTACAGACATATTGGCTATCATTTATCATATTTGATAAACTTAATATTTGCTTATACTTCAGCTTATTTTTGTTTTAAAATGGAAAAAATAAGGTACTCAGACAATTTTAGTGGGAATCTGGAAAAACATTCAAGGTTTTTAAAACCTTAAATGTTTTACGAAATATTATTTTAAAAATATTTTTATTACAATATAAAATTTTATAAAGTGGAATTTATTTTGCTAAAAATATTGCATATTTTTCCGCTTTTTTGAAGCTTTGAAACTCCACTAAAATTGTCAGAGTACCAAAAATAAAAAATTAGTGCAAAAAATTAAGTAAAATTGAAAATTAAATAAAATTATAACCTATTTTTACACTTTTTCAAATAACAATTAACAATTAACAATTAACAATTAACAATAATAATCCTAAAAACGCATTTTCTATGCTTAAAACTACCATCAAATCCCTTTTATTTCTACTTTTTGTAGCCATCACAGCAAGTTGCGGAAGTGGTGTCGCCAACAATATGGAACTTAATAAAAAATTGGAAATAGAACACCAAAAATTTATCAAAGAACACCAAATTATTCTACAAGAACATGATGTAATGTACCAAGAATATGTACAGTGGGATAAAGAATTTCAAACGAAAAAGGCAGGCGTAAAAGACCAACAATCTAACGAAATCAAAATGCATGACGAGGCTATAATTGCCCAAAATAAAGTGTTGAAAGAACACGCTGACCTCATCAAAGGACACGATAAACTCTTACAAGAACACACTTCGCTTGTAAAAAATCATGCAGAAGGCAAACTCATAGATAAAGATTTTGAAAAAGCACATGAAACAATGGCAGAACACCACAAAAACCTTTTGGAAATTCACAAAAAAAACCAACAAAAACACAGAGATTTTGAAGACAAACACAAAACTTTCCTTGATGTGGTAACAGTAGAAGTGAAAAAAGAGGAGAAGAAATAAAATGCCTCAGCCCCAAAGGCATCATATCAATAAAAAATAAGATTTAAGGCTATCATTCCCCTTTGGGGTTAGTGGCTTTTAAAATATATGAAAATCTATAAAAAAATTCTACTTGGATATTTTTTTTTATTTTGGATAAATGCCTTTACAAGCGTATTTTCCCAAAATGTAGGTTTTCCTTTAATCAAAAATTATTTTCCACGTGATTATCAAGCCTCTCCCCAAAATTGGGAAGTAGTGCAAGATACACGTGGTTTTTTGTATTTTGCTAATGACAAGGGCGTTTTAGAATTTGATAGCCAGCATTGGCGATTAATTCCTACAAGCAATTTTTCGCCTGTGCGTGCTTTGTATGTGGGCAAAGACAACCGCATTTATGTAGGAGGCTCTAATGAACTTGGCTATCTTGGGGCAAATGAAAAAAATGAATTGCAGTATTTTTCTTTAAAAAATAAATTACCCAAAATTAACCAAGATTTTGAAGAGGTATGGAGCGTGCAAGGCACAGATGAAGGTATGTTTTTTCAAACAGATACTTTTTTATTCTTTTTTGATTTTAATGAAAAAAATGCACCAAAAGTATGGCAGGCACCTTCCAATAACACATTTTTTTTGAGTTTCCAAGTGTATAATACGTTGTATATGCACACCGAAAAAAATGGCTTGATGGCTTTCTCAAAAGGGAAAATCTTCCCTATACCAGAAGGCGAAACATTCAAAGGCGATAAAATTTATTTTATTATTCCTTTTGAAAAAGATAAAATATTGATTGGGGCAAGAAGACAAGG
Organism: Cytophagales bacterium; assembly: GCA_031425615.1. GTDB lineage: Bacteria > Bacteroidota > Bacteroidia > Cytophagales > Microscillaceae > JAAFIN01. The sequence goes on along the minus strand of JANPJR010000030.1, from coordinate 146,776 downwards.
GCTTTTTTTGTATGATGTCAAAAATTTTACCCTCAGAAAATGGGAAACACAAGCCTCTGATTTTCTCCAAAAAAACCAACTCTATGGCGGAAATGTACTCGCACACCAACATTTTGCCATAGGCACACGCACAGGAGGCGTGGTAATATTGGATAAAAATGGTATTATTCAAGAAAAAATAGACAAAAAAACAGGGGTTGCAGACCAAAATATTCGCTACATATATTATGCACAAGACCACACGGTTTGGCTTGCGTTGAACAATGGTATTGCACAAATAAACTTATACAGCCCTTGGCGCATTAACAACGAAAATAATGGACTTGTAGGTATTGTACGCAGTATTTTACCCCTCAAAAATAAGCAAGAGGAAATTTGGGTAACAACTTCTTTGGGCATTTTTTATCATAATTATTTATCTAAAAATACACCCCAAAATGCTTTTACAAGGTTTGGTAACATTGATACAGAGGCTTGGACATTGCTCAAAATCCCCAATTCTGATGATATTTGGGCAGGCACAAATGATGGCATTTATTTATTGAAAAATGGACAAGCAACCCTTTTGTATGCGTCTAAAGGGAAAGCTGTTTTGAAAATGCAATACCTTAAAAATAAAATTTGGGTAGGCTTGAAAGGCGGTTTATTATGTTGGGAAAATAGAAATGGAAATTGGCAAATTACACAAGATTTTAAATGGATAAAAGACGAGATTTATAGCATACAAACAGATTTTCAAAATAATATATGGCTTGGAACTTTTGTAAAAGGCGTTATAAAATTGCCTAATAATGAAGAAAATGACAGCACAAAATTAAAAAGATACGGATTAAAACAAGGGTTGCCCGCTTTGCGTGATAGTAGATTGTTTTATTTTTCAGGAAAATTGCTCATAGGCACGCCAAAAGGTTTGTATGAATGGCACGAAGAAAAAGATATTTTTGTCAAAAGCACTTTTTTAAAAGAAAATAAAAGCGAACTCAAAGGCGTTTTTGCCTTTACCCAAAAAGGAAAAGACCTCTATATGGCTGATGCACATACAAGACAACACGCAATAGAAGTATGGCACAAACAAGAAGAAGATTGGGTAAAAAGGAATCGTGTGTATAAAATATTGCCAGAAATCAGCGAGCCTGTCTTACACCCCGATTTTGTAGGTGGAAGCGAAGGACTTTTTGCACTGCAAGAAGAAAAATTTTTGGACAGAAAAAAAATGCAGGTTTTTCTTAGAAATGTTATCTATAACAATGATAGCCTAATATATGGTGGATATGGCATTGCAAAATCCTATTCATTTGCCCCAAATAGTATTTTAGAATTTGATTTTATTACGCCTTTTTTTGAAGATACAGACAAACTGGAATATGCGCATAGCTTGCAGTCACAAGGAATTTTAGCCCCAAAAAGTGTGATTTGGTCAAATTGGTCTAAGGACACCAAAATCAGTTTTAGAAACCTTTTTGAAGGTGATTATATCCTCCATATCAAAGCACGCAATGCGTATGGTGATGAAAGTATTGTATTGGATTATGCGTTTAATATTCAACCACCGATTTATCGCACACCCTTAGCCCTTGTGTTTTATTTGGTGCTTGCTTCGTTGATGTTTTATGCGTTGCTACGCATATACAATGCCCGATTACGCCAACAACGCAATAAATTGCAAAAATTAGTGGAAGTTCGTACAGAGGAAATCAACAAAAGTAATAAAATATTAGAAGCAAATGCCCAAATGCTCCAATTTCAAAAAGAAGATTTGGAACAAAAAAATGTAGCCATTGAAGAAATAAATCGTGATATGACTGATAGCATTAATTATGCAAGTCGTATCCAAAAAGCAGTATTGCCCACACACCAAAAATTAAAATTAGCTTTCCCTGATTTTTTCCTCTTATACAAACCTCGTGATATTGTATCAGGTGATTTTTATTGGTACAATGAAATAGACATGCAACCATATTTTGCCAAAGATGCAAATATAAAAAATGGCAATGTGTCAGTTTTTAAAGGTTTTACCAAAGGAAAAAAAATAATTGCGATTGTAGATTGTACAGGGCATGGCGTACCAGGTGCTTTTATGAGCATGGCAGGCAAAGCACATCTCAACCAAATAATCAATTTGGAAGGCATCACACAACCCGCTTTGATATTGAAAGAATTGGATTTGGTTATTCGCCAAAATCTACGCCAAGACGAAACAGAAGGCACAGATGGAATGGATATGGCGATTTGTGCCATTGATGAAAATAATAAAACGATTGAATTTGCAGGCGCAAAAAACGCTCTAATTTATGTCCAAAATGGCGAACTTACGTATATTAAAGGCGATAAATATAGTATAGGCGGTTATCATGTACCACACGAAGAAAAAAACTTTACAAGGCATATTATTTCTTATCAAGATGCTACCCAAATATACCTTTTTACTGATGGATTTGAAGACCAATTTGGCGGAAATTTAGCACGAAAAAAGAAATTTCTTATAAGCAGAATGCGTGAAATGTTTTATACATATCAACACCTAAGCATGGAAGAACAAGGCAAAATGTATGAAAAAATCTTACAAGATTGGCAAGGCACACATACACAAGTTGATGATATTTTGATGATGGGTTTTTTGTTGAAATAATTTCAGTTGTTGGTGATTGTTTGTCAGTAATTAGTTGGTTTTAAACTCGTGTAAATTGTGATGGTTTTCAAGCCAATGAATAGGCATTACTTTACTTTTGAGTTTCTAAGTCTAATTAAAAATATAAATTGACAAAAACTGACAACTTAAAAACTAATTATAGGACTTTTGCCTTCCCCAATTTTATTGTGGATTATTCATAGTTTAACCCTATAAAGGGGTTAGAACATAGTTTTTTGAATAGCCACAATTAAATTGGGGGATTTGGAGATGATTAAGAAGATAAAAGCGAAAGTTCTATAATTAACTGGCAACTTGTATTATTTACCATTTACCTGTTTTTTTATAAATAAATGTTGTATTATCTGTTTTTGTTAGTTTGATTTCTGTTTTTTCTGCATTGAATTCTCCCTGCACAACGCCCATATCTTCGGTTTTGATGGTAAAAATGCCTTTTTGCAAATCGTGTGTGATAAGTTCTTGACTTGCCCAACCGCCACTACCTTTTTTGCCACGCATTACCATAAACCTTTCTTCATTCTGGTCAACAATCATCTCATCATCTTGCCACAAAAATTTTCCTAAATATGGATAATAACGTTCATTTACATTTTCAATCGTCATTTTTGGCGTAATGAGATAATAGGTATTTGCGATATAATTGCTCTTTTTATGCTTTTTTTTGTCAAAATCATAGTAATCAGTTTCTGCAATTTTTAAAATAACTTCATTTTTATCATTTTTTTCCAAAAAACCTTCCCAAAAACGTGCTGTCATGAAATATTCCTCTTTTGCGAGGCTTATTGTATTGATAAGTACGCCTTTTTGGTCAAAATTAAACATAAAAAAACCATAAGACACTAAGCCATAGTTTTTTTGAACACTTTTGTCAAAACGATACACCACCAAACTTGTAATGTTGTCTTGTAGATTTAACTTATTCACTACAAAAAAGAACACTTTTTTCTCTGCCAAAAGTTGTACTTCTGTTTTTTGGCTTTTTTCCATTATATCTTTTTCTCTCATAGGATAGAAAGCAATGGTATTTGTATCAGATGCTTTTTGAAGTAAAAAAGTTTCTATTTCATTGGGCGTAAGTAGTTTTAATCCTGTAAAACTTTTATCAATTATTTTTCTATCTATTTTGAAAGGTAGAATTGCAACAGGAAATTTTTTTACAAAATTTTCAAATGATAATTTTCCAGTAATAGGTTTCTGGGCAAATACGCCAAAAGGCAGTATAAAATAAGTTGTAAATAACAGTAATAAGAATTGGGTTAAAAATTGATTTTTGGGCATCATAATTTTTGAAATTTTTGTTTTATTTTTTTCAAAAATACCTAAAAATAGACAACTTTCTTACAAAATATTTTCGTTTTAGCAAAGTTTTTCATTTTATTTTTCAAACAATTAAATAATTTTTTAAATTAGTTTAAAAAAAAGTTAAAATATTTTATAAATATCAAAAATATTTTTAATATTGCACGAAAAAAAACTTAGGAAATAAAAAAAATAAAGCGAATGCTTTTAATACTAAGTTTTCAACTATGATAGGAATAACTATATGCAGGAATAACAAAAAAATTCCTAATTCCTAATCTATAATTCCTAATTTCCTTATGATTGCTTTATTAGTTCTGTTGCCTTTTTTTGGGTTGCTTATTACGTTATTTTTATCCCGCAAACATGAAAAACCTATTGCTTTCATTGCGTTGAGCATTACGATTTTGCATAGTTTGATAGCGTTGGGTTTGATTATTTATTGGGGAATAGGCGAAAAAATCAATGACCCAGAAGTTATATTGTATCGTTCTGGCAATTACACATTTTTCTTGTGTTTTTACTTTGATTATGTTACTGCAGTTTATTTATTTACAGGTTGTTTGCTTACTACGTTGGTTACGTTTTATAGTGCATATTATTTACACTTAGAAAAAGGCTACAAACGTTTTTTCAATGGGCTTTTACTGTTTTTTTTGGGCTATAATATTGTAATATTAGCGGGCAATTTTGAGATAATGTTTATTGGTTGGGAGATTTTGGGTATTTCTTCGTTTTTATTGATTGCATTTTATCGTGATAGATATTTGCCTATTGCCAATGCTATCAAGGTGTTTTCTATTTATCGTGTGGGTGATGTTGGGCTTATTTTGGTGATGTGGTTGAGCCATCATCTTTGGCATGAAAATATTACATTTGAAAAACTACACAATTTGGAAGTTATCAAAAACCAACTTGCTATACACAGTACATTGGGTATTGCGATAGCGGTTTTTATCTTGCTGGCAAGTATTGTCAAATCTGCACAATTTCCTTTTTGTTCATGGATAGCCCGTGCTATGGAAGGACCTTCGCCTTCAAGTGCGATATTTTATGGGTCTCTTTCGGTACACATGGGGGCATTTTTATTGCTTAGGACGCATCCATTTTGGGAAAATTTATTGTTTATCAAAATTTTGGTGGGTGTAATAGGTGTGATAACTGCCATATTGACCAATGCCATAGCACGCGTACAACCTTCTGCCAAAGGGCAAATTGCGTATTCGTCTGCGTCTCAGATTGGTATTATTTTTTTAGAAATCGCATTAGGATTAGATTATTTGGCATTATTTCATTTTATGGCAAATGCTTTTTTGCGTACATACCAGTTGTTGGTTTCGCCATCTTCAGTGGCGTATTTGATAAGCGAACAGTTTTACAATTATGTACCAAGACATGAGGCAACTTATAAAGGAAAAATTAGCAATTTTTTCAAAAAAATGAAATATACATTTTATATGTTGAGCATAAAAGAATGGTATTTGGATTATTTTTTATACAAATTTTTTTGGAAACCCATCAAATCCATAGGTAAATTGTTTGCATTTTTGAGCAATATTTATGTTTTTATGTTTTTGTTTGCTTTTTATATAATGTCAAGAAGTTTGTTATATTTTCAAATATTTATTTCAGAACGCATTACACAATTATTGCCTTTTCTTTTTGCAAGTATTGCCCTTGCAACGATTATAAGGGCTTTTACAGAACGAAAAAATGTGGTGTTGGCATGGGCGTGTATTTTAATGACGCATTTGTGGGTTGATTTGTCTGTATCTTTTAATAAACGTTTTACATTTGAACATACTTTTTTATATCTTTCTGGTATTCTTGTGGCAGGTGTAGTTGGTTTTGTTGTTTTTTGGTTAATCAAACAAAAAGGCGAAAGGCTTGATTTGACGATTTTTCATGGTTACGCAGAACATTATCATTGGCAACATCTTTTGTTTTTGTTTGCAGTGCTTGGCGTAATGGGTTTTCCGATAACGACTTCATTTTTGGGTAAAGATTTGATTTTTACGCATATCCACGACACGCAAATCATGCTTACTTTGCTCTTGTCTTTTACATTTGTATTAGATGGCATCGCTACAATTCGCATTTATGCAAGGCTTTTTTTGGGAAATTATAAGAAAATATAGATGAGAATTAGGAATATAAGAACACAAAAAAAGCATTTTTATAAAAAGTGTTTTTTTGTGTTCTTGCACTTTGTTTTCTGTGCAAGACTTACCAAGTTTTTCAAACTTGGTAGGTCTAATTTTGGAAAGTTAGTCTAAAACGAATATTTTAAATTTAACCTAAACAGGTACGTTTTTTTTAAATTGAATTTCGCAAGTTTTCAATTTCTATTTCTGAAATTACTGTTATTTGGGCAATTTGGGCATTATTCATGTCTGAAAATTTGATAAGGTTTAGAGCGATTTCAATTCCCTTTTTCTTCTCTCCTTTTATTTCTCCTTTTATTTCCCCTTTTATTTCTCCTTTCATAAAGGCAGTTTTTTCAATTGCATACCAATCACGGTAATTTTTTAGGCTTTGGTCATACATAATTCTTTCCTCTTTTGTGTAATTTGTGATTTTACAAGTGGTAAAAAGTTTAGTGAATAGTGGATTTGCATTTTTGACAATGGTTGCATTAAAATTGCTTTAATTTTGCCTAAAAACCCTATATTTTTTATGTCCTTCCTGCCATTCAGTATAACCTACTTTTATGGTCGTGTATATCGGAATTGCCAACAACATACCCAAACCACCGCCCAATGTTGCGCCTGCGACTACCGCACCAAATATTTCCAAAGGGTGTGCTTTAACGCTTTTTGAAAAAATAATAGGTTGCACCAAAATACTGTCCAGTGTAATAGCAAGCACAAATGCAGGCAATAAATGCCCTAACGCTACCGCAAAATCCCACAAAGTATGTGCTTGTGCTGTATCAGTAGAAAGTGTAACCAAACTCGCAAACACAAAACCAATACCTACACCCAAGTATGGTATGAGATTGAAAATAGCCACAAATATTGCTATTGTAAAAGCGTATTTTACCCCAAAAATACTTAAACTAATAGACATCACTACAAAAAAAATCCCTATTTGCATCATCAAACCCAATAAATAACTACGCAATAAAACCTCTATTTTGTGTAATGTAGTTACAATCAACTCAAAATACGCATTGGGAATTACGGTTAAAAATTGCTTACGCAAAAGGTTATTTTCATATAATAACATAAATGTCAGAAAAAAAACCGCACTCACATACACCAATACCGAACCTGTAACCGAAAGAATATTTTGTAAAATATAACTAAAATCTAAACTTTTTACAAATTGTGTGGTCAATTCTGTCAATTCTTTTAATAAAAAACCCGTTTTTCTATCAGGGTAAATATTTTGAATTAAAAAATTTTCAATGGACGACAAAGGACTTTGAAAAGTATTTAGTACATCTTGATAATTGATTTTTTGCAAAATATTTGCTTGTTCGCTCACAAGTGGTACCAACATACTTGCAAACAACACAGGAAACGACACCAACACCACTAAACTCAATAAAACTGCTATCATGCGTGGAATTTTGATGCCCAAAATTGCATGAGAAGCCAAAAATTCGGTCAAAGGTCGCAAAAGTGAGGTTACAAAAGCAGACAATAACAAATAAGTAAATAGACTTTGGAAATAATAAAATCCAAGACTAATACCTAAAAAAATAGCAAATATTGTGAGTGTGCGTTTGGAAGGTAACATCTGTAAAAAGATTTAAAGATTTTTTTATGCAAAAAAACCTTTTTTTAACTACATTTCCATAAAATTCATACTTTTTTAATGTCTTTTTGTGTAATTTTGGCATTAAAATAAAAAAAACGCTAAAAAAACTGCTTTTGTTTCGGTTTCTTTCTATTATTTTCTTTTCCATTTTTAATTTTCATGATAAATTCATTAAAAACATTCTTATTGTCTTTTTGGTGTATTTTTTTTGTGCAACAATTTAATTTTACTTTAAAAGCACAATTCTCTATTTCACCCAACCAAAATTTTTACAAACCTTTGCCCAAAACGCAAAACAACACATCACAAAACAGTCTTATATATATGGGTAAACCTGCATTGGGGTTGCCTTTTTTTGAGGATTTCTCGTTGTATCAAGGCGTTGCAGATACGACAATTTGGGACAAAAACGGTGGTACATATATCAACCAAACTTTTGGGATAAATAATCCTTCTTTGGGTATTGCTACATTTGATGGTTTGAATGAACAAGGACAACCTTACAATTTTTCTACGGTAGTAAGCGAAGCAATAGGACTTACTGATGTGTTGCAAAGTTATCTTATCAATATGAGTACGCTCACGCCAGCAGATTCAGTGTATTTGAGTTTTTATTACCAAAAAACAGGCTTGGGCGAAATGCCTGATGTATTGGATTCGTTGGTGTTGCAAACCAAAGACAATGCAGGGAATTGGGGAACAATCTGGTCAAAAAAAGGAGGCGATAGAGATACTGTTTTTACACAAATATTATTGTCCATCAAAGATTTAAAATATTTTCATGCAGGTTTTCAGTTTCGTTTTCAGACGTATGGCAGGCAATCGGGTATGTATGATATTTGGAATTTGGATTATATTTACATGGATAAAAACCGCAATTTTCAAGATAAATTTGTGCAAGAAATAGCCACTACAAAGCCTGCAACAGGTTGGCTCAAAAAATATACTGCCATGCCAGCACCGCATTTTTGGCTTAATACAAGTGCATATTTAGCCCAAAGTCTCAAAAGCAATATTAATAATTTTAGCGGAACAGGTTTTGATGTAATAAGCTACAATGCTACCGCCCAAGAAACAATTTCAGGCTTAAATTTGGGTATTTTTGCGAGTACACCACCATTTATTTTGGGGGGAAATGCACAACAATTTCCAATAAATGCAAATACTAATCTAAATGCCTTACCAAATAACAAAAAAATGATTATCAAATCACAGTTTTTGGTTGGTACAGGCGACAACAGCACCACTATTCAAGGCGTGGATTTGAGCAGGAATGACATTACACGCAATACTACATACATTACAGATTTTTTTGCGTATGATGATGGCTCTGCGGAATACGGTGCAGGTGTAAATCAACGTTTTGGAAAAACTGCGGTAAGGTTTTTTTTGGAAAAACCTGATACACTTACAGACATTCGTTTGCATTTGACCAAATTTGAAAAAGACCTTTCTACGTTGAGTGTAAATATTGTGATTTGGCAAAAATTATCCAATATTGACAACACGATTAACAAAGATTCTGTGATGTATAAAGTCAATATTCCAATTCGCTATCCAAACACACGCAATGAACTTTTGAGTGTAGATTCGCTCAAACGTGTGAGTCTAAGTGGTTTTCGTTTTCCAAAAGTTGTATTACCACAAGGTACTTTTTATATTGGTTGGGAACAAACGACCAACGACAGGGTAACCGTAGGTTATGATATGAATAGTGATGCCACAGGCGAAATATTTTTTAATACAGGCAATTTTTGGCAAACTTGGCAACCAGACCCTATTCAAAAAGGGGCTTTGATGATTCGTCCTATTTTTTCAAAAGACAATCTTACACCGTTAGAAAATTTTTCCCAAAATACATTTTCCCAACACATAAAAGTTTATCCAAATCCTGCACAAGAATATGTTTTTGTGGAATGGCAAGAAAACCAAGATTTTAATGTTTTAAATAATTCATTTGGAAAAACATTAAATCCAAAAGAAATTAAAATTTGGGGGACAAAAGGGCAAGAAATTTCAAATATTCAAACACAATCTTTGGAGATTGAAAACAATGTTTTTTCTAATACAAAAAAAATAAAAATTCCACTCAAAAATCTCCCAAGTGGTCTTTATTTCTTAAAAATTGATTTTGGACAAGGAATTTTAGTTACAAAGAAAATTGTGATAAATTAAGTTGTCAGTTTTCTCAGTTGTCAGTTTTTCCGTTCAAGACTGTTTGTTCCACTTTGGGGTTAAGTGGCTTTTTATAAATAAAAAAAAAAACATGACTTTTTCAAATTACTGCGAACTATTTGGTGCAATTTCTTCGCTTGTATGTGTCTGGCTCAATACACAAGGCAAACCGCAAGCGTGGTATTGGGCGATTGTAGGTGGCATATTGTATGCAATTGTTTTTTTTGAAGCAAAATTGTACGGTAATTTTTTGGTACAAATTATTTTTTTATTATTAAGTATTTATGGTTTTTGGGAATGGCATTTTAACCAAAAAAATCAATCACTTGACAATGAAATTCATAAAGATAGTACTTCATTTTCGCCCCAATATTTCCCTCCAAAATATTATTTTTTGTTACTGATTTCTAATATTTTTTTATTGGGCTTGTTGCTTTCGGTGTTTGTATTTTGGCTTGGTTTGCCATTTAATATCATGATGTTATTAGATGTTGTAAGTGGTGTAGGGAGCATTACTGCACAATATTTATTGGCAAAAAAATACATTGAAAATTGGTTTTTTTGGATTGTGGTCAATATTTTAGTCATGATAATTACGTTTTTTTCAGCGTTGTATTTGAGTGTGGGCTTGTATTTTTTATTTTTGTTGTTGGCAATTTATGGTTATTTGGAATGGGAGAAAAAATAAATTTTTGTAAAAAAAATATTTTATAACAAACTAACAGCAAAAAAAAACAAAAAAAATATCGTATTTTTGATTTTCTAAAAAATCTTTAAACCACAGGGCAATCGCAAGGGTTTCCCTTACAAAGGCAAGCCTTGCCACTACATTTTCCCAAAATGCGAAACGACACCCAAACCATTTTCTTGACTAAAATCCAACAATACCAGATTTTGGCACAAAATTCATATCTTTTTACCACAAAAGAAGCAAAAATTAGAATAACCTTTTTTGCAGATGAAATCGCAGAAATTAACATTATCAAAAAAAAACAAGCATTTTTTGATGAATTTTCTTATGCAGTCATTGCCCAACCCATCAATACAGAGGTTATCCTTGAACATGGCGAAGGGTTTTTTGCAGTTTGTACCCAAAAATTAAAAATAAAAATTGACATAAAAACTGCTCATATCTCTTGTTATGATGCACAAAATACATTGCTCACACAAGACAGCACTGATTTTGGGGTGGTGTGGCAAGGTGAGGTAGTAACCAATTATAGAGCATTGAAATCCAACGCACAAAAAGAACGTTTTATTGGACTTGGCGAAAAAACAGGAGGCATTGACAAAAAAGGCAATACTTACATCAATTGGAACACTGACCAATTTGCATACGGCACTGATGCCAACGAAATGTATGGCTCATATCCATTTTATATGGGTGTTTTTGAGGAAACAAAAGAAAATAAAAACACAAAAACACAAGAAAAAACCACCAAAACTTACGGAATTTTCTTTGATAATACCTACAAAACCACGTTTAATTTTGGGTCAATGAGCCATCCATTTTCGTATTTTAGGGCAGAAGGGGGTGAGATGAAATATTTTGTAATTGGTGGAAATACCCCCAAAAAAGTGCTTGAAAATTATACTTTTCTTACAGGCAGGATTTCATTGCCCCCTATTTGGAGTCTTGGTTTTCAGCAATGCAGATACAGCTATTATCCCGAAAGTGAGATATATAATTTAGCCAAAACATTTAGAGAAAAAAAAATTCCTTGTGATGTGCTGTATTTGGATATTCATTATATGGACAAATACAAAGTATTTACTTGGGACAAAAATAATTTTCCAAACCCTGCTAAACTCGTAAAAAATTTGGAGGAATTAGGCTTTAAAGTAGTACTAATTTTTGACCCAGGCATTAAGGTTGAGGAAAATTATAAACCTTATGAAGATGGATTAAAAAAAGATATGTTTGTAAAATATCTTAAAAATAAACAAGATATTTCGCTCAATTATACAGGAAATGTGTGGCCTGGTGCGTGTCATTTTCCTGATTTTACAAATGAAAAAGTGCGTGATTGGTGGGGCGAAAATATGCAGGATTTGACCAAAATGGGCTTTTTGGGTTTTTGGAATGACATGAATGAACCAGCAGTCTGGGGAAAAGATTTTCCTGATATAACCGAATTTCATTATGAAGGACAAACCGCAAGTCACCGCAAAGCACACAATATATATGGTATGCAGATGACACGTGCAACCGCAGAAAATGCTAAGAAACAAGCAAATGGAAAGCGTCCTTTTATTCTCACGAGGTCAGGGTATTCAGGCGTGCAACGCTATGGGGCAGTTTGGACAGGCGACAATGTATCAGAAGACAATAATATGCTGGGCGATATTAGGCTTGTGAATAATATGGGGCTTGCAGGACTTTCATTTGCGGGTTATGACATTGGGGGTTTTGTGGGTGAAGTGCCAACCAAAGTATTTAATAAATGGGTTGCTTATGGTGCTTTTTCCCCTTTTGCACGTTGCCATACGATGATAAATAGCAAAGATGCAGAGCCTTGGGCATTTGGGGAGGAAACCGAAGAAATTGCACGCAATTTTATCAATTTGCGTTATAGATTGATGCCTTATTTGTATAGTGCTTTTTATGAAGCTACCCAAAATGGTATGCCTGTACAAAGGAGTTTGGTGTTTGAATATGCGGATGACCCCAAAATTTATGAAGGAAATTATCAAAATCAATACTTTTTTGGACAAAGTATTTTGGTGTGTGCAGTAACTGCTCACAAGGACATCCACAAAATTTATTTACCAAAAGGTACTTGGTATAATATGTGGAATGATGAAAAACACGAAGGAAATCAAGAAATTTTTGTAGAAGTACCAAACAATAAAATCCCTGTGTATGTGCGTGCTGGCGAAATGCTTTTGTTGCAATCACTCACGCAAACTACGCAAGAAAAACCTTCTGATACGCTTGAATGGCATATTTATTATGCTACTGAGGGTGAATATCGTTTGCAATATTATGAAGATGATGGCACTACTTATGAATACGAAAATGGAAACGAAAGATTTATCAAAAAAACCTTTGTGTATGATGCCAATGAGCAGATTTTTTATATAGAAAATGAAAGCCAAAAATTTGACAGAAAAAAAAGCAAAAAGAAAAAAAATGAAAACGATTTACTGCCATACAAAAGTAAATTTCCAAAGCTAAAAATCTATTTTCACCAATTTCCTGCAGATTTTATAAAGGATTATTACAAAAAAAAAAATTATCGTTTTATCAATCCAATCTCCAATTTTGACCCTTGGGAACATGCTGAGGATATGAGTACGACTTTGGTAGATTTGGCGTTTACAGAAGTGGAATTTTAAGGTTTTTGGGTACAAACTTACCAACCCTTTTAAAAGTTGGTAAGTTTGGAAATTATTTTAATTCAAATGCAATTTCTTAATCCTTACTGTGGGACCAGGGCATAGGCTTTTGTGGCAATTTAGGCACGCATTGACCAAAATTGTATAATTGTCCAAACGATTTAAAGGTTCTTGGTAAAAAGTATCCAAATTTTTTAGAAATACATCAGCCATTGCCTTGTAAGTTGCATCTTTTTTGTCTGCTTCTGTAGGTGTGGCGGTGTGAATTTTTGCAAATTTCTCACGAATATCAGGAATATTTTGGTCTTTTTTGCCCAAAAGTATTTTGATTTCTTGGAAATCTTTGTCCATATCACGCATCAAAAGTGCTAATTCACTACTGTCATTGGGATATTTTTCAGGAACTATATTATCTGTATTAGTAGTTTGGGTAATGTTTTTACGTGTGCATTGATAAAAAACAGCACTCAAAAACACCAAAAATGCACACAATAAAAACGTTTTTTTCATGTTGGGTTTCATTTATTTTTTTAAATTTTTACAAAATTAATTATATTTTTTTTTTACTACTATACATCTTTTAGAATTTTAAAAAAAGTGCTTTAAAACGATTTAAACAAATATTTTTAATGCCATTTTTTAAAAATTGGGGTCTGTACCATAGTTTATGGAGGTCTGACCTGATTTTTTTGAAAAATTACAAACTGAAAACAGCGTTAAACATCATATTTGTTTTAATTTTTCAAAGAAACAAATTATTTTTCAGTAAAAAACACTAAAAAAAGCCTTTTTCCTGCGTTTTGAATATGTTTTTTAAAATTTGTATAGTAGTAATAAAGTTATTAATTCTAAATTTGTAATTTTTTGCTCACTCTGAATTTTATCTTATGGCATTTTTATAATCTATTTTTTTATTTACCCAAAAAATAAGGAAAAAATTTATATTTTCACAAAAATACACAAAAAATAATCATTATTTGTAATTTTAAATTTAGTAAAAATACAAAATAATTACTTAAAAATCTACTTATTTTTTTCAAAAAATTACCCTTTGCGTAACATCTGCAATATGTTTTGTCGTTCTTTTTGTGTATTTTGTGCGTTTTCTACACTTTTGTATATACCCTCCCAAATAGATAATGTTTCTTGTTGAGTTGTTTTGTTTATCATATTTTGTATGATATTTAGAGCATTTGGCGTATAGGTATAAGCATATTTTATCCAATAATCATCTAAAATTAGCTCTAATTGTGTTTCAATGACTGCTATCATCATACTTTCTAATGCTATAGAATTGTGTTGATATAAGTCTTTGATAGTGTTGTATTGTGTTTCCAACATACAATCCTCAACCACATCAAACACTATTGGAATAGGTGTAAAATTTTCATCAAAAGTGGTATTGGCATTATCAATACCTTGATGATGTATATTAATTCGCCAAAATTTATCTGTTGTTTCAAACCAACAAATGATTGCTGGGATTTCCTGACATTCACAACACAATATTTGTGAGGCTATTTCTTTTGATATATTTTTATCCCTGATTTCCACAAAAACATTACGATTTTCGGATTGGTTTTTTGCTAAAAAATTAGTAAATACTTTTTTTAGTGGATTAAAATTATTGGCTTCGTCATCAAAATATGTATTGAATATTACAACAGGTGAAAGTGCTTCTTGATAATATTGTTTTATATTAGTGGTGATTTGAGTGTTGCGGTTATTTTCCAAAAGATATTCTTGGTAACGTTCTTTTGTGATTTCTATACTATATTTTTGCATACTGAGCAATTCTTCCACAATTTCCAGGTTAAAATCAAAATTTTTTGTTTTGTCAAATTTTTCAAGTTTTGCAAGCCTTGATTTATGAAGTCCCATCAATTCGCTTAGATTATTTGTGCTAAGAAAATCACGTTGATTCCCTTTTTCATCTTGTTGGGAATATAAAGCGATGATAGTTTGTATTTCATGATTATAAAATATTTTGCGTTTTTCTACAAAATCAAAAAAAACTTTTTCCGCTTTATTTTTAGTATTTTCTGCAATTTTTGTGATTTGATTATTTTCATGTTTAAAAACACAATCCCAAAAAACATTTATATCAGCGTGTCCTTTTTCAAAAGGTAACAACACACGTTGGAGATGACAACCTGACGAAATAGTTTGGTGTTCTATGGTTTCTTTGACAAAATTTTTGATGTAGGTATTTGCGGTATTGAGCAAGGTGGTAAGCATCTTAGAAGTAAATATGTGGCTAAAATTGGTTTATACTATATTTTTTAGGTTAATTTCTTATAAAAAATATCATCAAAACACATATAAAAATGGTTTTAAACCCTTATGAGCGTTTGTACAAAGATAATAAAAAAATTGTGTGTAAAATAAACCATTAACTAAAAATTAAGTCTTATTGCAAATAAAAAAATTGTATGTAAAATAAACCATTAACTAAAAATTAAGTCTTACTTACAAATAAACAAAAAAAGTTTTAAATTTTAAAAAATCTTAAAAAAAAATCTATGAAATTAAAATCAAATTTTCGTTCAGCCTTATTCATGTTGATGTTAGGCTTTGTGGTTACCTTTTCAGCTTGTAAGAAAAAAGACCCTGATGCTAATGACAACGCTACTGAAGAGCAAGCTTCTGCACGTGACAATTCACAAACAGAAAGCGATATAGATGCTTCTACTGATTTGGAAAGTAGAGCATTGGAACAACTTTCTATGGCAAGACCTGTCAATGGTAGTGGAACAGAATTGGAAACTGTGCCTTTTTTGCCAGGCGGTACATGTGCAGATATTACCTCTGTAACAGCCAATAATGTACGCACTATCACGATTGATTTTGGTTCAACAGGTTGTGTAGGTGTAGATGGACGCACACGCAAAGGTAAAATTATTCTTACTTTTGAAGCACCAAATAATACATCGGGCAATCCTTTTTATATTGTAGGTCGCACAATGACTGCTACTTTTGACAACCACTATGTAGGTCTTAATCCACTTGCACTTGTGAAAGTAGAAGGTACTAAAAAAGTAACTTGTAAAGCATTTGTGAATCCTACGCCTAATATGCCTGGTGTATTAGCATCTCGCAGAGATAGCATTGTGGTAACAGGTGCAAAACTTACTTTTCCTGACAATACTACACACACTTGGGAAAGTACACGTATCCGTACTTTTACTGCCAATTCTTTCACTTGGGCTACAAATGCAGATTCAAGGGTGTTAAGGGTTTGGGGTACTTATAGTGGTAAAAATCGTAATGATGTAAATTATACTGGTACTGTGGCTGAAAGTGAAAAATTAGTATGGAAAGGAAGTTGTGCAGTAAATGTGTACCGTCCTATTGGTGGGAAATTAACACTGACACGCACAGCAAATGGCACTACACGCACAGCACTTGTAGATTATGGTACAGAAACTTGTGATAACACTTTCACAGTTACTATCAATGGTCAAACCTACACTGTAAACTAAAATTAGGAGAAACCTCCAAACCTTGACTTAAAAAAACGTTAAAAAAAATAAAAATTAAAATATTAAATGTATTTTTGTGTGCAAGTTTTTTGAATAGCAACAAATATTATTCGTAAATAAAAATTTGCACTTTTAAAAATGTAAGAATCCAAAAAAGCCTTCTGCCTTGCAGTGGGTTTTTTTTTTTATTTAAAAATAGCCACTTAATCTCCAAAAGGGGAATTAATACAAAAATATTTTCGGTATTATGGCTAATAATTACAAAATTTTTGTTTTTTAAAATTTTCTTGTAACTTTTCTTTAAGAAAATGACTTATAAAAAAGTGAAACATTATGAAAAATGCTTTTTATAATAGCCAAACTCCTACAAAATGACAAATAAAAATTCTGAATTTTCCATTCCTAATTCCTAATTTCTAATTTTTTTTATGTTTAATAAATTTACCAAAAAACACATTTTTGCGTGTATTTTTGGGGCAAATATCTTGCTCTCTGCACAAATGCTATCCGCACAAACTCCTCTCCAATATCCTGCTACCCAAAAAGTACAGCAAACTGATACGTATTTTGGCACAAAAGTAGAAGACCCTTATCGTTGGTTGGAAGCCTCTGACGCGCCCGAAACCGCACAATGGGTAAAATCTCAAAACAAAGTTACTTTTGATTATTTGGACAAAATTCCTTTTCGTGGCAAAATAAGAGAAAGGTTGGAAAAAGTTTGGAATTATCCTAAAATTGGCTCCCCTTTCCAAGAAGGCGATTTCTTTTATTTTTATAAAAATAATGGATTGCAAAATCAAAGTATTTTGTATCGCTATCCCGCAGGCAAAACGGAAAATGATGCTGAGGAATTTCTTAACCCAAATACCCTTTCAAAAGAAGGTATTGTAGCATTGGGTGGAACATCTTTTTCCAAAAATCAAGAATATTTTGCATACATGACCTCAAAAGGCGGTTCTGATTGGCAAAAAATTGAAATCATGCACACCAAATCCAAGAAAAAACTTGCAGATAAAGTGGAATGGGTAAAATTTTCAGGCATTTCTTGGTATAAAAATGGTTTTTTTTATAGCAAATATGACGCTCCTGCAGAAGGCAAAATGTTGGAAGCAAAAAATGAATACCACAAAATATATTACCACACACTTGGCGAGGCACAAAGCGAAGATGTATTAATATTTGAAAACAAAGAAAAACCACTCCGCAACTTTGGCGCAAGGGTAACTTCTGACGAGAAATATTTAATTATAAGTGCTTCAGAAGGCACTTCTGGCGATGAAATCTACATCAAAGACCTCTCAAACCCTAATGCAGAATTTAAAACGCTTATTAGTGGATTTAATAAAGAAGCAGGGATTATTGATAACATTGGGGATAAATTTTTGCTTTTAACCAATGAAAATGCCCCAAAATACAAACTTGTTTTGGCAGATTTGAATACAACTTCTGCACAATGGAAAACCATTATTCCAGAACAAAAATCAGTATTGCAAAGTGTTAGTTTTGTGAATAATCGCCTTGTTGCCAATTATTTGCGTGATGCCAATTCTGCGATTGTGGTACATGATGTAGATGGAAAAGTATTGCACGAGGTAAAATTGCCTGCGTTGGGTACTGCGTCAGGTTTTGGTGGTAAAAAAGACCAAAAAGAAGTTTTTTATTCTTTTACATCTTTTACCTATCCGCCTACAATTTATAAATATAATATTGAAACAAATATTTCTACATTGTATCGCCAAGCACAAATTGATTTTAAATTTGAAGAATATGAAACCAAACAGATTTTTTTCAAAAGCAAAGATGGCACAAGCGTTCCAATGTTTGTGGTACATAAAAAAGGGCTAAAACTCAATGGCAAAAACCCTACATATTTGTATGGATATGGCGGATTTAATATTAGTCTTACGCCTTCATTTTCGGTTACATTAGTGCCTTTTTTAGAAAATGGCGGAATTTATGTCATGGTTAATCTAAGAGGTGGTGCAGAATTTGGTGAAGAATGGCACACAAACGGAATGTTGTTGAAAAAACAAAATGTGTTTGATGATTTTATTGCATCAGCGGAATATTTGATTAAAAATAAATATACGTCCAAAGATTATTTGGCGATTGCAGGTGGTTCTAATGGTGGATTGCTGGTGGGTGCGTGTATGACACAACGCCCAGAGTTGTTTAAAGTGGCGTTGCCTGCGGTTGGTGTGTTAGATATGTTGCGTTTTCACAAATTTACCATTGGTTGGGCGTGGGTTGTAGAATACGGTTCAAGCGAACGAAACGAAGCAGAATTTAAAAATCTTTTGAAATATTCACCACTTCACAACTTAAAATCAGGTGTGCAATATCCTGCTACATTGGTCAAAACTGCTGACCATGATGATAGGGTTGTCCCTGCACATTCTTTCAAATTTATTTCTGAATTGCAAGCAAAACACAAAGGAAATAACCCTGTACTTATTCGTATTGATGAAAAAGCTGGACATGGTGCAGGAAAACCTACCTCCAAACTCATAGACGAATGGGCAGACACTTGGGCGTTTGTGCTGTATAATATGGGGTTGAGTTTTTAAGGGGGTTTTTGGTAAAAAATAAAAAAAGCATTTTAAACATATTTAAAATGCTTTTTTTGTGTTTTGTAAAAATTAAAAAATCTTTTTTTTTGAGGAAAAAACAATGTAATTTGCATAAAATTTAAACCAATAAAATTATGAGCATAGAAGAAAAAATAGAAAAAAGCAAAATAGCAGAAACACAGATTATTGATAATCAACAAAAATTAGATTATGATTTGCGCACATACAGAATAGAAGATTTTTTGAACATATATAAACCTGATTTGGAAAACACAGAAAATGAGCTGGTTTTAAACAACAATCCAAAAAATATGTGGGATATAGAAAAACAATCCAAATTCATACAATCAGTTATCTTAGGAGTTTCTCCTATTTATACGGTTGTTATGGTGGAAATTCCAGAAACATACAAACTGGAAATTGTTGATGGTAAATATTATCTAAAAACTTTAGATAATTTTATAAATAATAAATTAGAATTGTCAAAATTAAATATTTTGACAAGTTTAGAAGGTTTTTATTTCAGAGATTTATCCATTCCAAGACAAAGAAAATTTAAAAATGCCCCCATAAAAACTATTGTATTTTCAGGAAAAGATGTGAAAATGGTAAAAAATGAGTTAATCACACAAATTTTTACCAAACAAGAAAATAATATATAAAAATGCAAAGTGTAAAAAATGAATTTTCTCGCAGAAAAGAAGAAATAAATCAATACTTTGCTTTTCTTCAAAAAATAGAAAATGGAGAAATACCTGCCACTATTCCATTGCCCGCAGTTATGCGGGCAACCTGTATTTTATTGCTTTATAACCTTTTAGAATCTACTGTGATTTTAGCAATAGACCACATTCACATTACAATTTCAACCGAAGACACGTTGCGATTTGAGGAAGCAATAGACGAAATGAAAAAGATTTGGATTGAATACAAATACAAGAATTTTGAAGATGAACACAGAGGCTCTGACCGAATATTCAATATATTGCAACAATTAGAAAAGGATATTATTGATATATATGATGCCAAATCAAAGAAAAAAGAGTATTTGAAAAAAGTAAAAGGTGTGAGTTTTGCAGGAAAAATAGACGCAAAACAAGTGCTAACTTTCGCCCAAAAATATGGTTTTGCAAGTAATAAGCGTGTGGAGGGTAAAAGATTAGCACAAATCAAACACAAAAGAAATGATTTGGCACATGGCGAAATATCGTTTCAAGATTGTGGTAATAGTTATGCTTTTGATGAAGTAAAAACTTTTAAAAAGGAAACTTTCTTATTTTTGCAAGAATTTTTGAATAATATTGAAGATTTTTTAGCTTTAAAAAAATATAAAAAAATAAAATATGAAAATTATTGGTAACAAAAAAAATAAAAGGAAAGCATTTTAAACATTCTTTAAAATGCTTTTTTTGTGTTATTTCATTCCCAATTCATAATCCTCATCTATATTTTCTTATAATTCCCCAGAAAAAGCCTCGCATAAATGCGTATTGTAGCAATGCCATCTAATACAAACGTAAAAAATAAAAGCAAGGTAAGTATAATTTGTGTATCATGAATGTGTGTAAAAATCAAATATTTGCCTAAAAATGAAGTCCTTATCGGAAAACCCTCTGCATGTTTAAGCTAAAAAACAATTTTATACTATGTTAAAACCACCAAAAATCATTGAATTAGAGGAGATTTTAGGTTTCAAACTTATAGAAACAAAAAAAAATGATAATCTTCTTAGTGTTCTCAATCAGGAAAATCCAGTAACATATATACTCAATGATACAAAAGAAGTAGTCGGATTAAATATAAATGAGTGTGAAATTTCTGATTTTTCATTTTTAAAAGATTTACAAAATCTGACAAGTTTAGATTTGTATAGCAATAAAGTTTTAGATTTTTCATTTTTAAAAGATTTACAAAATTTAACCAGTTTGAATTTGCATCGGAATCAACTTTCTGATTTTTCATTTTTAAAAGATTTACAAAATTTAACCAGTTTGAATTTGTGTAGCAATAAGATTTTAGATGTTTCTGTTTTAAAAGATTTACAAAAGTTAACCAGTTTAGATTTAAGTTACAATAGAATTTCTGATATTTCTGTTTTAAAAAACTTACAGAATTTGACAAGTTTAAATTTAGGAAGAAATCAAATTGTAGATTATTCATTTTTAAAAGATTTACAAAATTTAGTAAGTTTAGATTTAAGATGCAATCAAATTGTAGATTTTTCATTTTTAAAAGATTTACAAAATTTGGAAAATTTATATTTGATAAATAATGGGCTTTCTGATATTTCGTTTTTAAAAGATTTGCAAAATCTGAAAAGTTTAAATGTAAGTGTAAATCAAATTTCTGATATTTCGTTTTTGAAAGATTTACAAAAATTAAATATTTTGGATTTGACTTATAACCAAATCTCTGAATTTTCATTGGCATCACTCAATCATTTCCCTCAATTACACACACTTCATTTGGTAGGGAATCCTATTCAAAATATTCCTGAAAACGTTTTTAATAGGGGACGACTTATAAATGTTTTGGCAAATGTGCGTGATTATTTAGAAAGTAACAACAAGTAAATTTATACTTATTAAGTTTGGAAAATTTGGTAAGTCTTGTACAAGAACACAAAAATTTCCTTTTTTCACAAAAAGAAAATTGTAACATACAAAAATTATAAAAAACAGCATTTTTTAGTTTATTTTTGCAGATTAAAATAAAAGTTTTAACCAAAAAACTGACAAAAATATCAACTTAAAAATATGACTTCTCACGAAATACGCAGACAATTCTTAGACTTTTTTCGCCAAAAAAACCACCAAATAGTGCCTTCTGCACCCTTAATCCTCAAAAATGACCCAACGCTCATGTTTGCAAATTCGGGCATGGTACAGTTCAAAGATTATTTTTTGGGTAATCAAACCGCACCTTCGCCACGCATAGCGGACACGCAAAAATGCCTACGTGTAACAGGCAAACACAATGATTTGGAAGATGTAGGGCATGACACTTATCACCACACGCTTTTTGAAATGTTGGGGAATTGGTCTTTTGGCGATTATTTCAAGGAAGAAGCCATCGCTTGGTCTTGGGAATTATTGACAGAAGTCTATAAATTGCCAAAAGACCGTTTGTATGCAACCGTTTTTGAAGGTGATGCCAACGAAAACCTCGCACAAGACAGCGAAGCCTATAAAATTTGGCTCAAATATCTTCCCGAAAACCAAATTTTATTTGGAAATAAAAAAGATAACTTTTGGGAAATGGGTGCAGTAGGTCCTTGCGGGCCTTGTTCCGAAATCCATATAGATTTGCGTGATGACCACGAAAGAACGCTCAAAGCTGGGCGTGATGAAGTAAATAGAGATAATCCGCAAGTTGTAGAAATCTGGAATAATGTGTTTATGCAGTTTGAAAGGCTTGCAGATAAATCCCTCAAACCGCTTTCCGCCCAACACGTAGATACAGGCATGGGTTTTGAAAGGCTTTGTATGGCAATTCAGGGCAAAAAATCCAATTATGACACAGATGTTTTTCAGCCAATTATTCAATTTGTAGCAGGGAAATGCCAAATAAAATATGGTGCAAATGAAAAAACAGATATTGCGTTGCGTGTAGTTGCTGACCATATCAGAGCAATTTCTTTTACGATAGCAGATGGACAAATGCCTTCCAATAATGGTGCTGGTTACGTAATCAAGCGTATTTTGCGTAGGGCGGTACGTTATGGTTATTCCTATTTGGGTTTCAAAACACCTTTTTTGCATAGCATTTTGCCTTTATTGGCAGA
Source organism: Cytophagales bacterium (assembly GCA_031425615.1). Taxonomy (GTDB): domain Bacteria; phylum Bacteroidota; class Bacteroidia; order Cytophagales; family Microscillaceae; genus JAAFIN01. The sequence goes on along the minus strand of JANPJR010000030.1, from coordinate 123,712 downwards.
ACAATTTAAAGATGTTTTTCCAGAATTATTTGCACAAAAAGATTTTGTGGAAAATGTAATTCTACAAGAAGAAATTTCTTTTTTGAAAACCTTAGAAAATGGCATAAAACGCATTGATAATCTTATTACAACCACCAAAAACAATAAAAAAACAGAAATTCAAGGCAACGAAGTTTTTGAATTGTACGATACTTTTGGTTTTCCTTTGGATTTAACTGCTTTGATTGCCAAAGAAAATTCGTTGAGCATTGATGAGAAAGGTTTTGAGGTAGAAATGAAAATGCAAAAAGACAGGGCAAGACAAGCCTCAGCACAAGATTTATCGGATTGGGTGCAAATAATTCCTTCTGACAAAGTAGAATTTTTGGGCTATGACACGCTTTTTGCTACTGCAAACCTTGTAAAATATCGCCAAGTAAGCACCAAAAACCAAATTTTTTACCAAATTGTATTGGATAAAACGCCTTTTTATGCAGAAAGTGGCGGACAAGTCGGTGATGTAGGCGAATTAACATTGCAAGGTACAAATTTTGAGGTAAAAATTCCAATTTTTGATACAAAAAAGGAAAATGACCTTATTATTCACCTCACACAAGATAAATCATGGCTTGAATACACAAGTAAATTCCAAGAAATGAACGTTTTGGCACAAGTAGATGCACACAGACGAGGCAATATTTCTGCAAATCACTCTGCTACGCATCTTTTACATTCTGCTTTGCGTGAAGTATTGGGTAAACATATTGCACAAAAAGGCTCTTTGGTCAATGATGAAGGTTTGAGGTTTGATTTTTCGCATTTTGAAAAAATTTCTCCAGAAAATTTATTAAAAATAGAAAATATCGCCAATGAACGCATACGCCAAAATATCATATTGGACGAACAACGCAATGTACCTATCAAAAAAGCAACCGAAGAACTTGGTGCAACTGCACTTTTTGGAGAAAAATATGGTGAATTTGTGCGTGTGATTACGTTTGATGCAAGTTTTTCGCGTGAATTGTGTGGTGGTACACATGTGTCTGCAACAGGCAAAATCGGTGGCGTTAAAATCGTTGCAGAAGGCTCGAGTGCATCAGGTGTGAGACGTATCGAAGCAATCACAGGTGAAAAATTGTCGGAATATATTACGCAACAAACCAATGCATTAGACGAAATTCGCCAAATGTTTAACAATCCAAAAGATTTGAAAAAGGCAATTTCAGATACACAAGAAGAAAAACGACAACTGCTTAAAAAAATAGAACATTTGGAAAATGAAGCGAACCAAGTATTGAAAAACAACCTTTTGCAAAAAATTCAAAACCTGAATAATATAAATTTTATTAGCCAAGTTATTAAAATTTCGTCTGCAGAAGCCTTGAAAAATCTTGTTTTTGAATTGCGTAACCAAGTGCCAAACCTCGCATTGGTGTTAGGTACAGAAATAGATGAAAAACCGTTTATTTCGGTGGCTTTTTCGGATAGTTTATTGGAAAAGAAACCTGAAAATGCGAAATTCCATGCAGGGAATTGGGTAAAAGAACTTGCCAAACACATACAAGGTGGCGGTGGAGGACAACCACATTACGCACTCGCAGGTGGGAAAGATGTAGCAGGACTTACAAATGCTATCGCAAAAGCACAAGAATTGTTGTAAAATGGGTTTTGATTTTTTTGTCATTCCGCAGAAATCTGACTGTTATGACCAAGAATAACTTTTACGAAGTTTAGGTTTTGTGAAAGTTGTTTTTTTCAAAAAGTTGGGTCTGTACCGAAGTTTATGGAGGTCTGTCCCAACTTTTTCAAGAATAACAAACCGAAAACAGTGTTAAATACAATTATATGTTTTAATTTTTTCAAAGAAATGAAATACATTATTTCCCAATAAAAACAAAAATCCAAACCAAATTTATACATAAATTTGGTTTGGATTTTTAACACCTTAAAAAAATGCTTTTAGCTTGTTGTAACTATTTTGTTATAAATTACGCAGCAAGTTTATTTACAAATTTTGCAAGTTTTGACTTGTTGTTAGATGCTTTATTTTTGTGGATTACGTTTTTACGCGCCAAACGGTCAAGCAAAGCAAAAGCAAGGTTTAATACTTGTGATGCTTCAGCTTTGTTTTTACTATTACGTACTTTTTTTACCATTGCTCTTGTTGCTTTGAGTTGGTAGCGGTTACGAAGGCGTTTTTTTTCGTTTGAACGAATACGTTTTAGCGCAGATTTATGATTTGCCATTGTTTAAAAAGTAATAATTATATAATGTATTGTTTATATTTTCTAATTTTCTTTAAATAAATGCTTTTAATAAAAAAAAAGCATTTTTATTTAAGGTTGCAAACATAGTTACTTTTTTTGAAAAATAAAAAATAAAAGAAAAATAATTATAATTCTTTTAAAATTTTAACTAAAAAATGCTTTTCGCTTGTATCTTTGCAGGAAAAAAAAATCAAAGTTCAAAAGGGTCAAAGGTCAAAGTTTAAAAGGGGTTAAAAAGTTAAAGGTTTTGAAAATTCAAAATATTTTTTGTCTTTTTGTTGTTTTTTGAAATTCAGATTATTTTTTACTGACAATAATTAAATTGAAAAAAACAAATTTAGTTTATGTTTTTTGACCTTTGACCTTTTAAACCTTTTGACCTTCTAAAAACATGGCAGAAAATTTTATAGATTACGTAAAAATATACCTTCGCAGTGGTGCTGGCGGTAATGGTGCGGTGAGTTTCGCAAGAGGAAAATTTCGCCCAAATGGAGGCCCTGATGGCGGTGATGGTGGGAGAGGAGGACATATTATACTCAAAGGTAACCGAAATTTTTGGACACTTTTGCACCTCAAATACCAAAGACATATTTTTGCTACAAGTGGCGAAGGCGGTCAAGGTGCAAGATGGACAGGTACACAAGGCGAAGATAGAATAATTACTGTACCGCTTGGCACAGTGGCAAAAGATGAAATCACAGGCGAAATAGTAGCAGAAATTACAGAACACGAACAAGAGATTATCGTGCTTAGAGGTGGCAGAGGTGGTCTTGGCAACAATAATTTTAAAAGTGCGACCAATCAAGCACCTATGTATGCACAAGAGGGCGGAGAAGCATTGGAAAAAACCTTGATTTTGGAGCTTAAAGTGCTTGCTGATGTGGGACTTGTAGGGTTTCCAAATGCAGGCAAAAGCACACTTTTATCAGTTGTGTCTGCTGCCAAACCAGAAATTGCAGATTATCCATTTACAACGCTTGTACCAAATTTGGGCGTAGTATCATATCGTGATGGACAATCGTTTATCATGGCAGATATTCCTGGTATTATTGAAGGTGCTGCAGAGGGTAGGGGACTTGGTGTGCGATTTTTGAGGCATATAGAACGTAATTCTATTCTGCTTTTTATGGTGTCTGCAGAAAGCAAAGATATTGCACAAGATTATAAAATTTTGTTGGGCGAATTGAAAAAATATAACCCTGAACTATTGGAGAAAAAACGCCTTCTTGCCATTACCAAAACGGATTTACTCGATGAAGAACTTGAAAGTCTTATGACAAAAGAATTGCCTACTGACCTTCCACACATATTTATTTCGTCTATGACTGAAAAAAATATCCTCCCGCTCAAAGATATGATTATGAAAGCAATTAAGGAGAATTAGGAATTAGGAATGGGAAATTAGGAATTTGATAGTCTAATTATGATAATTTCTTACTGCTATACATCTTTTTAGAATTTTAAAAAAAGTGCTTTGAAATGATTTAAACAAAATATTTTGAAAAATTACAAACAGAAAACAACATTAAACGCAATATTTGCTTTAATTTTTCAAAGAAACGTATTATTTTTTAGTAAAAACTATTCAAAAAAAGCCTTTTTCCTGCATTTTGAATTTGTTTTTTTAAAATCTGTATAGTAGTGAGTTATAATTTGAATTTCTATTCCTTTATCTACAAATAAAATATTGGTTTTAATTTTTAATTTAAAATGTTATTTTAGATATTAAAATTTTATGTAAAAATAACCTTAATTAAATTTATTCCTAATTCTTCATTCCTAATTAAATTTATTCCTAATTATTAATTCTCAATTCCTAATTAATGTTAGATTGGCTATCAATTCAATGGTTTTTGCCTGAGACGCTCTCACAATTTGTGTGGGAACAAGAATTTTATTTATATTTTTTATTGGGCGTGCCATTTTTATTTTTTTTGAAACGAATAGGCAATATACAAGTGCGTGAAAAAATAAAATATAATTTGCCAAAAAAGTATCTAAAATATTCATTTGAACGTTTTTTGCGGTTTATCTTACCTACATTCATGGGGCTGTGTGTGTGTTTGGTCATAGTAGCGTTGGCACGTCCTCAAAAAATATCTACCCAAATAGAGCAAAGCGTTGAAGGTATTGATATTGTGTTGATTACAGATATTTCAGAATCTATGCGGATTGAAGATTTACCCCCAAATCGTTTAAATTCTGCCAAAAAAGTAGCCAAAGAATTTATCAAAGGGCGTATTTATGACCGCATAGGGTTGGTCGTGTTTGCAGGAGAAGCATATTCTTTATCACCTTTGACCACAGATTATAATTTGCTTGATAATTATCTCCAAAATCTCAAAGTAGGCGATATTACAGAACAAGGCACTGCCATAGGCTCTGCATTGGGCGTGGCTATCAATCGTTTTCAGGAATCACAAGCCAAAAGCAAGGTAATTATTTTGATAAGTGATGGCGACAATACCGCAGGAAGTCTTGACCCGCTTACTGCTTCCCAACTTGCACAATATTACAACATCAAAATATACAGCATCATGGTTGGTACAGAGGGAGACGTGCCTACAACTGATACGCTCACAGGTAAAACGGTAATGATAAGCCAAACCGCAGACGAAACGGTGCTAAGAAAAGTAGCAGAACTCGGAAAAGGGAAATTTTATAGGGTGCAAAATAACAATGCACTTACAGAAGTATTTAAGGAAATAGATAAATTGGAAAAAAGTCCAATTATTGAGAAAAAATTTCAAACAAAAGAAGATTTTTATGCCATTTATCTTACTTGGGCAATCATTTTTTATTTGATTTGGATTGCCCTCAAAAGTACATTTTTGCACAATGTTTTGGAAGATTAAAAGCCCCCAAACCCAAAGGTAGCAAATGGTAAATTATTTGTATTAATTCCCCTTTGGAGGTTAGGGGTAATTACTCCTTACACAGCTTTTCTAATATTTCTTTTCCTTGTGGGATATTGAGTTGTACAGCTGTTCGCCAATCATTGCAAGCACCTTGTGAATCTACCAAACGATATTTGGCAAAGCCACGCCAATAATATGCTTCGCCAAGCCTTTTATTGATTTGAATAGCAGTATTGAAGTTTGCGACAGCGTTGTTGTAATTTTTCTTTTTTAAATATAGGACGCCTCTACTGACATATACGCTTGCATTTTTGGAGTCCAATTTATTGGCTTTCAAATATTCGTCTAAGGCAGATTTATCTTTGCCCAAACTGTCATACGCTACACCACGCCAATGATGGTATTCAGATACATCAGGTTTGAGTTTGAGGGCTTGGCGAAGGTCGCTGAGAGCATCTTTATATTTTTCGGATTTGATGCCTGCCCATGCTTTTTGGGCAAAATATTCGTGGTTTGTTTTGTCAAGTTTAATGGCTTCCTCAAATGCAGTATAAGCCTCTGTATAGTTTTTTTGGGTAATAAATTCTTTTCCTTTTTTAAAAAAAACTTCTGCACTTGTTTGTGCTTTTAATGAAAAAAATGGTAATAAAAATACAAAATAAAGGCTAAGAAAAAGTAAATGTTTTTGCATAAAAAATGGTTTAAAGTTCTTCAAAAAAACATATTTTATCAATATGTGTTTATCTTATAAACTTCAAAAATAACGCTTTTTGTTCAAAATTATGTTTTTTATAAAAATTTTATTTTTTTTAAAATCAAAATCATACCCAAAAACACATTATTTACAAAAAACAACTTATTTTTACACAAAAATTTTATAAATTTATTTATAAATTAAAAATGCTTTTTAAAAATGTATTTAAAATAATATTTTTATTTTTAGCTTTCAATTTCGTTGGATTAAAATTTCTTTTGTTTAGTTTCCTACATTTATTTTAATAAAAAATCGTGAAAAAAACTTTTTCTTATCATTTCCTTTTTTTAATAAATATTTTTTTAATTTCAATTTTTCTTTTAACAAATTGCAACGGAAAAAATGAATCCAAAAGTGTGGTTTCAAATAATACTGATATTGCACAAGAACCAAAAAAACTGCTCCCTCGTACGCAAATCAATATCCTTGAATTGGAAAAAAAAGGAGCTTTCAAAGATACAGTTACAGTAGAAGTAGGGTATGACCCTGTTTTTTTTCGTAAAAAAACATATAAAGGCATTAGCCTAAAAAATTTATTGATGGAAAATCTTGACCTTCAAAATGTAGATACAACACAAACAAAACTTTTTTTTGAATGTGATGATAAATATATTGTTACCATGCGACTTGGGCAAGCACTCCACCACAAAGGGTATTTGGTGTTTAAAGATGTAGAAGCTCCACAAGGGAAGCGTTTTATGCCTGCTTACAAAGGTGATGAATTAAAGGAATTAGACCCATTTTATATTGTGTGGGAAAATACACCCAAAGGCGATATGAGTTTTGTGTGGCCTTACAATCTCACAAAAATCAAAATGAAATAATGGTTAAGTTGTCAGTTTATTCAGTTATCAGTTTTTTCAGTTTATTCATTTTTAGGAAAAATGGCAAAAAAATTCCTAATTCTTAATTTGTTAGTTTTAGGAAAAATGACAAAAAAATCTTAATTCCTAATTTTTAATTCCTAATTTGATATTTGTGGATAGTTTTTATATTGTGCTTACGGGAAGTTTGGTGGCGATTTGTGGGGCGTTGTTGGGTAGTTTTTTGGTGCTTCGCAAGGCTACTATGGTGGGAGATGCGATTTCACATGCAGTATTGCCTGGCATTGTGTTGGCGTATTGGCTTGCACAAAGTAGGGCTTCGGGCATGATGTTGATTGGGGCGGGCATTTTTGGGGTTGGTATTACGATTTTGATAGAAACTTTGCACACACGAGGCAAAATGCCCTTAGATGCGTCTATTGGCTTGTCTTTCACGACATTATTTGCGTTAGGTGTGATTATGATTTCGGTGTGGGCTGGTCAAATCGATTTAGACCAAGATTGCGTATTGTATGGCGAAATAGCGTACATTCCCTTAGAAGAAGGTTTTTTGGGTGTGCCAAGCACGATTTGGCGGTTATTTTTGTTGCTCTTGGGGATATTATTGTTTGTGTGGGTGGGTTACAAAGGGCTTTTTTTGACGAGTTTTGATGAAGTTTTTGCGACTTCTTTGGGTATATCTGTGCTTTTTTGGCATTATGCGTTGATGAGTGCGGTGTCTTTTATGACCGTATTGGCATTTGAGGCGGTTGGGGCTATTTTGGTGCTGGCTTTTTTGGTTGTGCCACCTGCTACTGCGTATCTTATTACGCATAGTTTGCAAAAAATGATTTTTTTGGCGTTGATTTTTGGGGTAAATTGTGCAATAATGGGCTATTTTTTGGCAGTATGGCTCAATGGTTCTATTGCTGGAGCTATGGCTACGGTGGCTGGTATGCAGTTTTTGGTGGTGCTGATACTCAAAAAAAGTGTTTTGAAGGATTGAGAGGGGATTGTGGATTGGTTTTTTTTGGTCTTGGCGAGCTGCTAAGAGCAAAATGGGCATAAAAAAGAGCAAGAACACACGTAGTAGATGGATTTTTCCACGCAAAGAATTGTTTTATTTTGCTCTTTTTATTTGTATTGCAAAATATTATTCTGTTACAATTTTTTTTTACAAAGTTATGACCACAGAGGGTATCTTGTGCGGTCATATTTGTACCATTGTCCAATATACTTTTGATGGTTTGGATGTGATAATTGTATGATATAGGCTTCGAGGAATTTCTTTATTATAAATTTGCGTATTTATTTTTTCAAATTCCCCAAAAAAACTATCGCCAAAAGCATCTCCTACTGCAACGCCAAGCAATGATTTTTGGGCTAATAAAATTCTTTCTTTGTGTTGTAACATAAAAATATAATAAAAAATCTAACCTGAAAAAACGGAAAACTTATTTTTTTAATTAAAAAAATCTTCTATAATCGTATCTGCAATCATTTTGCCTTTTTGTGTTAGAAAAATTATACCATTTTTTTGGATTAAAAAATCACTTTTAACATAATTTTCCAATATTTTTTCTTGTGTATTTCCCCAAAATTCCTTAAAATTATCTTGCAGTGTTGCGATTTCAATGCCCCAATGTGTGCGCAATCGGGTAAGCAAATATTCATTATATAAGTCTTTTGGTGTTAAGATTTCTAATTCAAACGGAATTTTATTTGTTTGTATATTTTTGATATAAAGGGTATTATTTGCCACATTATATTGCCTTGAAACATGATTATAAGAATGTGCAGATGCTCCTATGCCCAAATATTCGCCTCCAAGCCAATAATTTGTATTGTGTTTTGCGTAATGGTTTTTTTTGCAAAAATTAGAAATTTCGTAATGTTCGTATTTATTTTCGGTCAAAAACTGTATCAAAATATCAAGTTGTTGTCCTGCAAAATCTTCTTCAATTGGTTCGATTTTTCGTTGTTTGAGCCATTTTCCAAAAGTCGTTTTTTCTTCAATCGTAAGACAATACGCAGAAATGTGTGGTATTTCTAATGCAGTAGCTTTTTGCAAATCTTGTAGCCAAATGTCGTGATTTTGGGCAGGAAATCCATACATCAAATCTAAACTTATCTCACTAAAACCTTTATTTTGGGCATCTTTTATACAGTTTTCTGCTTGTTGGGCGGTGTGGTTTCGGTTTGTCCATTGGAGAAATGGCTCATGAAAACTTTGTATGCCTACACTTAGGCGATTGATGCCTGTCTGTTTCCACAAACGTAGATTTTCCAAAGAAATATCATCAGGATTTGCCTCAAAAGTAATTTCTGCATTTTTTTCAATTAGAAAATATGTTGAAATTGCCTCAAAAATCTGCCCTAATTCCTTTTCTGAAAGTACCGAAGGCGTGCCACCACCAAAATAAACAGAACTAAGATTGGTATTTTTTAAATAGTCTTTTTGTAATGAAATTTCTACACAAATCGCTTTTACCAATGCTTCTTTTTGTGAAAAATTGGTGCTAAAATGAAAATCGCAATAATGACACGCTTTTTTGCAAAAAGGAATGTGGATATAAAGAGCAGACATTTGGAAAAATAGCCCCCAGCCCCCAAGGTGGAAAAGGCGAAAATTTAAAGTTTAAAGGATTAAAAAAAGGTTAAAGGTCAAAAATTTAAGGCTGTTTTACTAAATTAACTGAAAAAACTGACTACTGAAAAAAAACAAAACTAATACTCCACCAAAACCATCTCCACATTTTGCCCTTTCAGCACAGGATTTTGTTGTACATTGTGCAAACGCCTTGAAAAATAAGGCACACCTTCCGTACTGTCATCTATAAATTGAAAAATCTCTGAAAGTGTGAGTTTTTTGTCTTTATTTTTATCTGCATTTTCATTGTGAATTGCTTTTAAAAAGAAATACGTAAATAAACTGTGTCCTTTTTCATTGTACCAAGCAGATACTTGGTCAGCACCACAGGAAGCCATCAAAGCCCCATTTTTCAAGCCCATTGCACCTTTTGACTTGATGCGCACAGGCGAAATATTTTTGTAAATACCTTCTCCCGAAAAACATGCATCAATAATCACAGTTATACTTTTGGCAGGAATTTGTGCCAAATTATCATAAAAAATATCTGTATCAAAAGCAGTCAGTTCCATATATTCCATTTGCGTATCCACAGGCACAAAATAGCTTTTTTTGTCATTATTCAAATCTGGCGCACCATGTCCTGCATAATACACAAAAACCTCGCTTTTTTTTGGTTTTACCAAGTTATTTAACCGTCCTTTGTAGCTGGTTTTTGTGCCAAAAATCAAGGCAAAATCTGCGGATTTGGCATTTTCTACATAGATAATATTTTTGTCGTCATAACCCAATGTTTGTACGAGATATTTTTTCATGGTTTGAGCGTCATTTAAGGCAAAATCTACCGTTTGTGTGTGTTGATAATCACGGTTTCCAATAATTACTGCAACATTATCTTTATTGAACAACTTATTTTTGGCAATCGTAGGAATATTAAGGTCAATATCTGCGGTTTCTGTGGGTGGATTTGTGGTTTTAATAATGCTTTTATTAATTTTCATACCAGCCAAAGGGTTAAAATTCGCCAAAATATCCAATTTATGTGTCAAAAGGAGTTGATTATTACACCAAATATCATACAAAGACCCACAAATTACATCTAAACCACCACTTACAAGTACAGGAATTTGTGCATCTTGGGCGATTTTTTCAGGGTTTTTGAGGGATTTTTTGGGTAAAAATTCAAGTTTTTTGCTTCTAAAACAAGTTAGGTACTCTTGCAAAGTTTTTTGTAAATCTTTGGCGGTTTTTGGGTGTACTTTTGCGAAAAAAGTAGGTGAAAATAGTCCTGAAAGTTTTATGGTTTCGCTTTCTGCGTCATATTCCATTTGGGAAGGTACTGCGTGGAATATTTTATTTGATATTTCATTATAATATTTTGAAAAATAATATTGTATAACGCCTTTTTGGCTATTTTCTGAGGTTCTAATGTTGTAATCAGCTATTTTTTCAAAATTATCTTTTTTCAAAAAACTATCCAATTTGGCGGAAACCAATTCTTGTACACGTTTTTCTATATCAATCGTAAGCCAAATATGTAGTTTTTGGTCATTACCCGCAGAATACAAATAATATCCATCAATTCCCCACTTCAGGGCGGTGATTTTTTCGGTGTGTGCTTGCCATTCTTGGATTTTTTGGAAGGTTTCCATGTTCCAAATTTCTATATTTTTGCCATTTTTGGTAACTGCCAACTCATTTTTTGAGGGCGAAAATTCAGGAAACGCATATTTTGCATCTTTATATTCTTTTATCAGCTTAAAATTCTGGTCAAATATAAATAATTCTCCTGTATCAGTGCATACAACAGTTGTTTTTTTGTCAGGCGATATTGTAATTTTTGCCACAGGCGAATTAAATTTTGCTACCACAACACGGTTATCAGGGTTGCTGAGTTCTAATTTTATCAATTCACCAGCTTTTTTGCTTCCTATGCCTGTGCCTATGAGCAAAACATCTTCTTGTTGTATTGTCAAACTGCGTACATAGTATTGGTTTTTAGAGGGAATTATATAAGAAAGTGATTTAGATGAATAAAAAGGCTCTAAACCCATTTGCTTTCTTTTGATATTGATAAGCGGATTTTCAAGTTTAAATTTTTCTAAGTAATAATCTGCATGATAAAAATTCAATTTCCCCTCCAAACTGCCTACAATTAAGATATTTCCGTGTAGTTTGTTACGTGGCACAACCACCATACAACTTACAGCTTCTACTTTTAGGTTAGACTTTAGGTTTAGGTTATATTCGTCTTTTATATGGTTGTTGAAATTAAAGTTTTGAGGCGGAATCGTTTGTTCGACGAAAAATTTTTGATAATCCGCTATTTTTCGTTTTTTGGGAAAAATTATGTTTTCAGTGTTCCACAAAAACATTGTATTTTCTGGGGAATATCCACCTCCTGTGAGAAGTTTTATTGCACCATTACTTCCCCAATTTTCATTTTCTAAAAAATGTGCAAACTGTACGCCTTCGGTGTGATTTTTGGCAGTAAGAAGTGGTTTTTGTGCATAATTTTTGTGCCAAAGTGTAAAATTATCCTTTCCACCCAACACAATAAACATCTTGTCAGGGCTTTCAGTGATACAATTTATTTCGGTATCTGTGGGCAATGTAGCGATTAAAGTTTGCCCCCAAACCCCCAAAGGGGGAATAATAATATTAGTAACAGCACAAAAAAATAGGGTAAAAAAATAAGATAGTTGTTTCATGGTATGGTAATAATCAAAGAAAAATGGTTAAAAATAAACTTTTTGATTTCGTATTTCAAAAAAAATAGGAGAGATATTACCAAAATACCTTTCCTATCAAAAAATGTTGCAAGAGATCATGTAAAAAACCAAGATAAAAAATGTCTGAATTTGTTGTTTTATTTCGTTTGCGTTTTTTTTTGTATTTCTTTTTGATACATTTCTTTTTGCCATAATGAAATTCTGTTATTTTTTTATGATTTATGTAATAATTGCTATCATATTTTAGGATTTCAATAGTCATTTTTTTGCTTTAAAACATTTTTTAAAACATTTATTAATGTTGAGAGTTACAAAAATACAAAAAATTATGTTTGCAAAAACGTATTCTAAATTGTTTTTAGATTTTTTTACACAAAAAAAACTACAAAATTTCCTATCTTTGCATTTATTTGATTATAATTGCCAAAAAAAATAAACATAAATCCCTATGGAAGAAGAAATAAAAATGTTCCTTGATGAGGGCAAAGACCTCATGGAAAAAGCAGTATATTATACTTCGCGTGAACTTGCCAAAATACGTGCAGGCAAAGCAAACCCAAGTTTATTGGAAGGGCTTACAGTAGATTATTATGGCGTACCTACGCCTTTAGTACAAGTGGCTACGGTCAATACGCCTGATGCACGCTCTTTGGTAATTCGTCCTTTTGAACGCAAAATGATAGGCGAAATAGAAAAAGCAATTAAAAACAGTGATTTGGGGCTCACACCACAAAATGATGGTGAGATTGTTCGCCTCAATATTCCTGCATTGACCACCGAAAGACGCACGCAACTCGTAAAACAACTAAAACAAGAAATTGAAGCAGGCAAAGTAAGTATCAGAAATATCAGAAAAGACACCAACAAAGCTCTCAGAGATTTGGAAAAAGAAGGTGCTTCAGAAGATGCTGTAAAATCCGCAGAAGAAAAAGTACAAAAATTTACAGACGAATTTATTGCAAAACTTGATGACATTTCAACCAAAAAAGAAACAGAATTAATGACTGTTTAAAGGAAATAAAAGTTGTCAGCTTTTAAGTTGTCAGTTAAAAAAAATATAGCTTTGATAATCTCTTTACTGTGATTTTTTCACAAAAAAATTCCAAATCTTTTAAGCAAGGATTTGGAATTTTTGTTTGGGTTTTTTGCTTTCCTTATGTTTTTATTTTCTTGGTTTATGCTTTAACGGAATATTAACACAAAAATTAAATTTTATTTTAGAAAAAAATTACAGATTTTTGCAAAAAAACGTTTAAAAAAAAATGAAATGAATTTTACTTAAATTTTAAACAACAAACTTTTTCAAAAAATAATATTAAAAAATGAATTTACGCATTTTCACACCTTTATTTGCAAGTGCAATGCTATTTGCAAACATACTTTTTGCACAACTTGACGCTGCAAAACTTTCGCTTGATATGGGCAAAATCAGTGATGCCAAAACCGAAATAGACAAGGCAATGCTCAAAGATAACAATAAAGAAGACCCAAAAGCATGGTATTACAAAGCCCTCGTATATGGTGCTATCGCAAACGACCAATCAGGCATAGCTTTCAAATTGGATAATGATGCACTTGGCAAAACCATAGAGGCAATCCAAAAAGCAGAAGAATTTGATAAAAAACCAAACGCAAAAGGCAAAGTAAAAGAGCGTTGGGCAAAAGAACTTGGTGAAGTAAAAGGCAAAATATATGAACAAGCCTACAATGTAGCAGTACAATGCCACAATAAAGATGACAAAAAAGGAGCAATGAAAGCCTTTGCGATTGCTTATGACAGCAAACCAACCGAAATCAATACTATTGTATACGCAACATCTATGGCAATAGAAGCAAAAGACAACGCAAAATTTAAAGAATATTGCGAAAAAGTAGTGAAAATTCCAGTAAAGGATTTTGAAAAATTTAACGCAACACAAAAAACGGAAGCTTCTAAAATCAAAAAAGAAAACTATTGGGAATCTCTTGTGAATGTGTATTATGCAGAAGATAAAAACTACGCTAAGTCTGCTGAATATGCTAAAGCGGGTCTTGCAGAATTTCCTACCCTAAAATACCTCCAACAAGTATTAATTGATAGTTACAAAAAAGACAATAAACCAGAAGAAGCTGTAAAAACGTTGGAAGAACTTGTAAGCAAAAACCCTAATGATGTAGCCCTTACCATTACACTTGCTTCTGCGTATGAATCTGCAGGAAAAATTGACCAAGCACTCGAAATCTATAAAAAATCGCTTGCGTCTAATCCTAATTCTTATGAGCCTTATTACAATGCAGGTGTATTGCATTACAACAAAGCAACTGCTATCCGAAAAGAATTGCCTGATGATATGAGCGTAACAACACTCAACAAAACCAAAGGAGCAAAAGAAAAATATGATATGTTTAAACAAGAAATGATGAACGCATTGCCTTTGTTTGAAAAAGCAAACCAATTAAAACCAAAAGATTTACAAACTTTGGGCGCATTGAGCAACATTTATTATAATCTTGGGCAAAAAGAAAAAGCAACAAAAATTTCAGAAGAAATTAAACTTATTGATAAATAATTTTAAGTTTTTTTAGTAATTAGTTTTTTAATTCTTGAAAAATAAATAGCCATAAAAAAACCACAAAACCGCTTTAAATGTGATTTTGTGGTTTTTTTTGTTTTGTGGTGTTTGTTTTTAGAAAATCACACCTACAGAAACACCAGCCCTAAAAATAAGTCCGTTTTGCTTAGTAAATGGGAAATATGCATCTATTTCTTTTCTGATAACTTCTGGTGTATGTGTTGCATCACCGCCATCTGTTTTCATACTTGACAAACCAAAACCAGGTCCCGCATATACGTCCAATGTGATAATATCCCTAAATAACCATTGATAACCCACTGTAGCGCCTATGCCAAAAACTGTAGATTTTGCACCAGCTTCTGCTTTTACACCTGCATTTAAGTTACCATTACCATCATAAAGTTGTGGATTATTGTCTTTTGAAATGCTGTAATCATAACGCAATCCTTGTAAAGTAAGAAAAGGTGCTAAGAAAAAACCAAGTGGAGATTGTTTGGTTTCAGTCAAATAAAATCTTGCTTCTGGTGTAATGCCCCAACCGCCATTAGGACCCCAAGGGCTTGGGTTAGTTTTGCGACCGAAAAAAAAGAAGTTCATTTGCCCTGTGATTTTTTCAGTAATTACACGCTCATAACTTACCAAAAAACTCCCAAACACAAAATTGGGTATGCCCAATTTGGCGATATTTTTCTTTTCTGTTGACTCAGTTTGGGCTTTGGCAGTATTGCAAAGTGCCAAACAAAGGAAGAATAGACCTACAAATAATTTTTTCATAAGAAATTTTTAGAAATGAATTTTTTAAATTGAATTTCAAATTTGAGTTTAAAAGTATGAGTTTTAAAAGTACAATCTTGAAAAGAATAAAAAAAAAATTAGGATAAAGAGAATAAAAAAATATGTTTTAGACTTTTGAACAACAAAAAAACGCTAAATTTTTCAATTTTGCAATTTTTTTTGTGGTATTATATGTTTTTGTATATTTTTTCTTAAAAAAAATGTGCTTTAATAATATTTTTCTTTCTTAAATAATGGTTTTAAAACATACTATTTTTTTGGATTTCTGCACAAATGTCGTAAAGGCTAAAAAATTTCTAAATCTCTAAAAATAAAATTATTTTAATAAAAAATATAACTATTTTGTTATTATTTTACTATTGTTATTTAATTATCATATTTTTTTTAGCATGATAACCATTTGTTAATTGATTTTTTTAATTTTTTAGTCTTTTTTTACGTAATTGCAACAAGATATTAAATCAAACAAGATAAAAATAAATACCACAACATATAACGTTGTATTTTTATTTTTATCTTCATTCCAATTAATTTTATTCTAATTTATTAAAAAAAGTAATTAAAAATCGCATGAAAAAAAATCTTCTTATAAGTGTATTGTTGGCTATAATTTGTTTTTTCCCAAAAATAACATTCGCACAAACAGAAACAAATCATAAAGTTTTGTTGGAAAATGCAAAACTTGCTAATGAAAATTATCATAAAAACCTTGTTATCACACGCCAAAAAGCCTTTATGTTGGGTTTGCCTATGTTTAGGTATGACCAAAAAGGCAATTATATGTGGTTGCATCATTTTGATGAAAATGGACACCCTGTATATTATGGCACACGTAGCAATTTGGGTTCTGCCAATACCATTAGGGCAAGTAATTTATGGAATAATGGCGGTGCAGGATTAAATTTGGAGGGACAGGGCATGATTGTAAATGCCAATAGGTCAAGGCTTGGTATGTGGGAGCCAGGCGTAGCCCGATTGACACACCAAGAATTTGGGGGGCGTGTTATTATGCGTGATGGAACAACTTTTTCAGGTGACAATGGCAATAATAAACATGCTACACATGTGGCAGGTACTATGATGGGAAGTGGTGTGCAAGCAAATGCAAAAGGCATTGCACCACAAGCATCTTTGGACGGATATGATTCTGCGAATGATGTATCAGAAATGGGTACTGCAGCATCAGAAGGTATGCTTACATCTAATCACTCCTATGGTGCAAATATGCCAGCAGCAGGACAAGCAAGGGATATCGCAAGGGGGTATTATGACCAAGAAGCAAAAGATTGGGACGCAATGTGTTTCAATGCACCTTTTTATTTGCCTGTGCAAGCATGTGGTAATGATAGAGATGACGCTTCAAACTTTTCTTATGACCTTTTGTTGGGGAGTAGTACCGCCAAAAACACATTAGGCGTAGGCGCTGTAAATATCTTAGCTTCTGCTTATACACAAGCCTCTGATGTGGTAATGTCTGATTTTAGTTCTTATGGACCTACTGACGATGGCAGAATAAAACCTGATGTAGTTGCTGCAGGTGTGGGCATTATTTCCTCTATTTCTTTGGGTGATAATCAATACGAAGCCCAAGATGGAACTTCTATGGCAGGTCCTGCGGTGGCAAGTGCATTACTTTTGGTACAACAACATTATAAAAATGTAAACTCAGGTGCTTTTTTGCGTAGTGCTACTTTGAGGGGGTTGGCAATCCATACTGCAGAAGAAACAGGCACCACACCAGGGCCTGATTATCGTTTTGGTTGGGGACTTCTCAATGCTGAAAGATGCGTTCAGGTTATTAATAATGCAACGCAAAATCATATTTTGAGGGAAACTACATTAGCAAATAATGCTACTTTTACCCAAACTGTCAATGTGGCGGGTGGGCAACCATTCAGAGTGACAATTTGTTGGACTGACCCGGCAGCAAATCCGCTTTCAAATGATGCTACTGCTATCAATAATCGTACTTCTCGCTTGGTAAACGATTTGGATTTACGAATTTTAGATGCTAATAATAATGTGATTACTGACCTTCCTTGGAAACTTGACCCTGAAAACCCAACAAATGGCGCAACAAAAGGAGATAATACAGTAGATAATGTAGAACAAATTTATGTGGCAAATATGCCCGCAGGTATCTATACTATTCGCGTTACACACAAAGGAGCAGGTTTAACCAATAATTTACAAGCATTTTCAATGATTGTAACAGGCGTTTCGACTAATTTAGTGGCAAATCCTACCACCATTGCAAATTTTGGTAGTGTAAATACCAATGCAAATTCTACTAATTCCTCTTACACATTGACCGCTTACCACCTCGCAAGCAATGCAAGTAATATTGTAGTTACTGCACCAGCCAATTTTCAAGTAGCAAAAGGCGTAGCAGGTACATATTCAAGTACAATTACTTATACAGTAGCAGAATTAGCAACTGCTCAAACTGTTGGTGTAAGGTTTTCACCTACATCAGGCACAGCAGGCGTAAAATCAGGTAATATTACACATTCAGGTTTTGCAAATACAACCGTTGCAGTTTCAGGAACAGAAACAGTCCCAACTGCTACATTAATAGTAAATCCTACTTCTTTGACTTTTGGAAGTACAAATAATGGCTCAAATTCTGCAAATCAAACGTATACTTTGACTGCTACAAATCTTACCACAAGTGTAACAGTAACCGCTCCTACAAATTTCCAAGTATCAAAAGATGGTACAAATTTTTCAAGTACAATCGCTTATACAACTACCGAATTAGCAACTGTTCAAACTGTAACAGCACGTTTTTCACCTGCATCAGGCACAAATGGTACAAAATCAGGTAATATTACACATTCAGGTTTTGCCAATACAACCGTTGCAGTTGCAGGAACAGAAGCGGGCAATTTGGCTACATTGGTAGCAAACCCAGTAAGTTTGACAAATTTTGGCAATGTAAATAATGGCTCAAATTCTGCAAATCAAACGTATACTTTAACTGCTACAAATCTTACCACAAGTGTAACTGTAACCGCTCCTACAAATTTCCAAGTATCAAAAGATGGTACAAATTTTTCAAGTACAATCGCTTATACAACTACCGAATTAGCAACTACTCAAACTGTAACAGCACGTTTTTCGCCTACATCAGGTACAAATGGTGCAAAATCTGGTAATATCACACATTCAGGTTTTGCCAATACAACTGTTGCAGTTGCAGGAACAGAAGCAGGAAATGCAGTTCCAGCCAACCAAATTAGTGTAAAACAAGGCACAACAACTATTGCGAATAATGGTGTATTTGCTTTCCCAACAGGACAAAATATGGTTACATTTACGATTGAAAATGCAGGCACTGCAAACCTTACGATTGGTACGATTGTATTATTAGGCACAAATGCAAGTGATTTCTCTGTAACACAACCAACGCAAACCACTGTAACAGGCGGACAAAGTACCACATTTAGCGTAACATTGAACAATTCAACCGTTGCAGGCACAAAATCTGCGTCTATTTCTATTCCAAGTAACAATGCAACAACGCCAAATTACACAATAAGTATTTCAGGCGTTACTGCATTGCCAAATAGACTTACAATAGGCGAATTGAAAATTTATCCTAATCCTTCAAATGGTATTTTTAGAATAAAAATCACAGGTGAGGTTTCTCGTACTTTGGTTGCTACCTTGTATGATAGCAAAGGCGTTTTTGTATCAGAAATCAAAACTGAAACCAACCAAGAAGGCATTGCTGATATAGATTTGAGCCATTTATCTGCGGGCATGTATCAAATAATATTGCAAGTAGGTAAAGAAAAAATTGCACAAAAAATCATTATTGATTAAAGATTTTTGAAAGTTTTTTTTAATAAAAAAAGGGAAATATTGTAGAAACATTGAAAGGTGTTTTTGCAATATTTTTTTTTGGTTTTTATTTCCTTTCGGGTTATAATTTGCTAAATTTAGATGCTTGAATGGACAACACCTTCAAGGTTTTCAAAAACCTTTAAGGTGTAAATCATTGATTATCAATACATTATAATTTAGTTAAAAATAGTATTTTATTAACCGAAGGGTCTTGGTATTTGCTAAGACCTACCAAACTTTAAGAATGGATTTGTATATTTTTTTATTTTCCCAATAACCCACGCAAAAATAATATCTCTTTTTCTTGTGCCTGTATGCGTTCCTCATACAATTTACGCTCTCGGTCAAAGGTATTACTATACAATATTGTTTGTACAGATTGTTCGTTATTGGTAATATTATTGAAAAAATTTAATTTTTCATCAAATCCTAAAATATCTTCAAAAGTAATATTTAGCACTTTAGCTATTTCTTGTATTTTAGAAATACTAATATCTGTTTCGTTTCTTTCTATTTTAGAATAGCCAGTTTGACTCATACTTAGTTGTTCTGCCATATATTCTTGTGTATAATTACGTAATTCTCGTAATTTTTTGATTGTTTTGCCTATATTATTGATGTCCATAAATGGGAAAAATTAAGTACTACTAAAAAGGCAAATTTAGTACTTTTAGTGCTAAATTTATAGTATTTTTTATATTTTTTTCATTTTTTTTGCAAAAAAATCTTTTTGCAAAAAAATCATGCAACTTTCAGACTTAGAAATAGAATTTTTAATCCAAAAATTACAAAATAACGAAGTTATTCCGCTCGACTTCAAAGAAAAAATATTCCCTACTATCCAGAAAGAATATGAACTGCAATATGCAGGCAAAATGCGTAAAGAAGATATTTTGGCTGATGAAGATGGTGTAGTAGCTGTACCTCTCCAAATATCAAATGTATATAATAATGAACGCAAAAATATAGAAAATGATTGGAAAAACATGATTGTTTTTGGGGATAATTTACAATTTCTCAAAACTATTTACAAAAATGAAGATGCACTCATCAAAGACAAAGTAAAAGGCAAAGTCAAACTTATCTATATTGACCCACCTTTTGGCACAGGTGATGAATATGATGGTAACAAAGGACAAAAAGCCTATTCTGCCAAAGTAAAAGGGGCTGACTTTGTGGAATTTATTAGAAAAAGGCTCATCATAGCAAAAGAAATTTTGGCTGATGATGGAAGTATTTTTGTAAGACAAGATTATCATTTTGGGCATTATATCAAACTTGTGCTTGATGAAGTTTTTGGAAAAGATAATTTTAGAAATGAATTTTCAGTAAACAGGATAAAAAAAAATGCAGTTTTATCTCAAAAACAAAAAGTTTTTCCAACTGCTACGGATGTTGTTCTATTTTATGCTAAAACTGATACGTTTTATTTGGAAGACATTTCTAAAAAAAGAGAAAAAGAAAGAAAAGGTTTTTGGCGACATATGGATGACTCTGCTGGTCAAGGAGGTGAAAAAATATTTTTTGGGAAGTCATTATCTCCACCTATTGGCAAACATTTTAAATATTCACAAGATAATATTGATAAGTTAACTTTATTGCAAAAAATTAGATTAGTTTGTAAAAATTGTGGATATATCCATTATAAAGGAGATTGGGGTAATTCTTGTCAAAAATGCAAAGCCAATAACAACGTAAAACCAGAATATTGGGTAGAACCTACAGATTTTGAAGTAATTGATAGCAATTGGACAGACATTGCAGGTTATTCAAATTCTATGGGCTATCCCACCGAAAACTCTGAAGATTTATTAGAACGTGTGATAAAAAGTAGCACCCAAGAAGGCGATTTGGTATTAGATTTTTTTGGTGGGAGTGGCACTACGATAGCGGTAGCAGAGAAATTGGGGCGTAAATGGATAACATGCGATATAGGCAAACTATCGTTTTATACCATGCAAAAGCGTATGCTACAAATCCAAAACAGCAAAAGCCTTGAAAATACTACCAAAAAATACGAAAAATTAGCAAATGCGTTTATCACTGTGAATACAGGTTTGTATGATTTGCCAAAATTATTTCAATTGAGCCACGAAAAATACACAAAATTTGTATTGGATTTGTTTCAAGCAACCGAAAAAAAACATTATATCAATGGTTTAGAAATAGACGGTGATAGGTTTGGTTTTGATGTATTGGTATATAAATATTGGGATTTTCCAGAGGCGGGCATTGACGAGGAATATTTAGAAAACTTGCATAGTTTGATTGGTGGCAGGGTAAGAAACCGTTTCTATATCGTAGCACCTGCCAACAAGGTACAATTTATAGCAGACTATCACGAGATAGAAGATTTGAGGTATTATTTTTTGCGTGTGCCTTATAGCATTATCCAAGAATTGCACAAAAAGGAATTTAAAAAATTCCGTCAGCCACAAAGCAAACAAAAAATTAATAGTTTGGACGATGCCATAGGTTTTCAATTTGTGCGACAACCTGAGGTAGAAAGTAGCATTATCAACAATGAACTTGTGATAACCCAGTTCAAAACCACTTATTCATCAGAAGATACAGGCAAAGAAATGCAAAATTTTGAAAGCCTTTCTATGATTTTAGTAGATGAAAGTTATAATGAAAAAGAGTTTTGTATGACCACATTTGCATTTGCAGAAGATTTAATAAAATCAAAAAAACAAATGCAAAAAGATGCAGAGGACGAAAAAAATATTTTTGCGGAGCAAATAAAAGCAGAACTCATCAACCAAAAAAACATTTCCTTAAAAATAAATCCTACTACGCCAAAAATTTGTGTGGTGTATGTGGATATTTATGGCAATGAATTTAGGGAAGAAATTAAAATAAATTCAAACTAAAATGGATATTTAAAAATAGGCATAAATGTCTATTCTATACATATTTTTTATGTAAAAGATAGGCATTTATGCCCATCAAACATCAAACTAAAAAAAACTATGCTTGATATAAAAACTTTCAAAACGCAAGATTTGGTTTTGCGTGTGTCTAAAAATTATGATGTGTTAAAATTAGATTTATCTCATTGGGATAGTTTTTTAGATGTACTTTGTCAAAATCGTAATTATCAAAAAGAGGCAATAAAAACCGCCATTATTTACCTTTTTTCAGGAAAATATAAAAATATAGAGTCATTAATAAGTGAAAATTATCCCAAAAGCGAACATCTACAAGAGCGATATAAAGACATAAAAGATTACCACAAAAAAATCCAACTTCCTCAAAAACTAAGTGCAACTATTGATTTGGCAACAGGCACAGGCAAAAGTTATGTGATGTATGGCATTGCACAGATAGCCTTAGGTTTGGGTTTGGTGGATAAAGTACTTTTACTTTGTCCCTCTTTAACGATTGAAAAAGGCTTAACCGAAAAATTTGATAGTTTTGCATCTGGTGCAAGTCTAAAAAATGAAATTCCGCAAAATGCTATTTTTAAAAACCCACGTATTATTGATGCCTCACAAACCATCAAAGCAGGAGATATTTGCATAGAAAATATACATGCAATATACCACAAAAACAGCAGTTCAATATTGGATAGTTTGGGCTTTGGCAAAGGTGAAAAATGTTTGGTATTGAGCGATGAAAGTCATCATATTTATAATAAAATATTTGGCAATGATGGCGAAACCAAAAGCATCAAAAAATGGAAGGAGTTTTTAGTGGATTCCGCCTATCAATTCCAATATATGTTGGGTTTTACAGGCACTGCTTATATTGATAATGAATATTTTAATGATGTAATTTATCGTTACTCACTCAAACAAGCCATAAATGAAAACATTGTAAAAACAATAGAATATGTGGCAAAAGACGATGAAACAAAAGAAAAAGACGAAAAATATCAGAAAATTTATCAAAATCACCTTTATAACAAAAAAATCTATCCAAAAATAAAACCGCTTACTATTCTCATTACCCAAGATATAAAATTAGCAAGACAAGTTACAGAAATTTTATGTGAATTTTTGACAAAAAAAGAAAATACGCCCATAAATGAAATACGAAAAAATAAAGTTCTACTTGTAACTTCACATAAAGACCACGAAAATAATGTAAAAAATATTTTACCTTATGTAGACAATACAGACAATAACGTTGAATGGATAGTGTCGGTTTCTATGCTTACAGAGGGCTGGGACGTAAAAAACGTATTCCAAATCGTGCCAATGGAAGAGCGTGCTTTTAATTCAAAATTATTGATTGCACAAGTATTAGGGCGAGGTTTGCGTTTACCACTTGCTTATCCAAATGCACAAGTAACTATTTTTAACCATGATAATTGGACATCAAAAATTCAAAAATTGGTAGATGAACTTCTTGAAATAGAAATGAAATTATATGCAAATCCTTTGAAAAACGGAGAAGAAAGAAGCAAATATCATTTTGACTTGTATAATTTAAGTTATGAGCGCATAGCACAAGAAAAAGAAGCGAAAAAAACAACAACTTTTGACTATTCTAAGGAACTTATACAACTTCAATCTCAAATAGAGGAGTATAACCCTGATGTTGTATTTCAAAATGTCAAAGGAGAAATCAAAGAACGCACCTATCATATAGCAAAAGAAATGTTTTCGGTGGATAAAATCGTAGAAAAAATTTTTGAAACTTTTACCAACCGCAAATTTGAGGCAAAAGCCATCAAACTTGCCACAGGTGAAGAATATACACAAGAAAATCAACCACCACGTACCAGCATTGAGGCAATTATTCGCAAGTCAATGGAAAAAGTAGGTATTTCAGGAGATTTTTTGGATAAAAAAAACTACCAAATTATTATTTCCTCTTTTCAAACACTTTTAAGAGAAAATAGCAAAACGATTACTTATGAAAAAAAACCTAATCCTATTTTTCTTGTAAATACTTGTGATAGAGAAACAGAAGGTTTATCCATTAGTAATTTAAGGAGGGATAGCACGGTTTTTTATGCAAAAGAAGATTGGGAAACAGAAATCCAAAACGAAGAAGTAAAAATGGTACTGCGTGAAATTATTGGTGAAAATAGCAAATTACCAAGGAACGCCTCAAAATCTATCCAAACTGTTTTATTCAAAACCTCAACCGATTTAGTTTTCACAAGCTCAGAACCAGAGCGAAAATTTGTAGATTTACTTTGTAAAAAAGATAATGCGGGCGAAATAAATGCGTGGTTTAAGTCTAAAAATCAAAAATTATATGAAATAGAATACACGCTTACTACTGAAAAAGGTAATCATACCAAGCACCCAAAATTTAACCCTGATTTTTTTATACAAATAAAAAAAAATGGTTTCTCATATATTATTGTGGTGGAAATTAAGTCAGACAATGACAACTCTTTGGAAAATATCGCAAAATATAAATATGCAAAACAGCATTTTGAAGAACTAAATAATATTTTAATCACTCAAAATATTACTCAAAAATATATATTTCATTTTCTTAGCCCAAGTGATTACGAGGAGTTTTTTGTTTATTTACGAGATGAAAGATTACTGCAAGAAAATTTTAGAAGTGGTTTAGAAAATTTGCTTACTGCTACACAAAATTAAAAAATATTCTTAGTCATTGGGCAAAATCCATTTTTTTGGTGCGAAACCATCTTTTTCTTTCATCAAATCCACTTTTGGGTCAATCAATAACTTGCTTGGGCGAGCATTGAGCGTAACATATACCTCAGCACGCACTTGTGGATTTTTTACGCCTTTTTTTTCGTAATAATCACCCAAAAAATGTGCAAATTGCAAAATCATATCAGGTTGCATAGCCATTTGTTTCTCTTGGTGAGCATTTAAAAATTCACGATTTTCAACTACTATTTCGTGATTTGTGTCCGAGTTTTTTACATAAAAAGTAGCAGTTCCTGCCTTTTCCATGAGCATCACACGCCACGAAAAACGATAACCTTCTTCTGTCCAAAACAAATTGCCTTCATACAACAAATATCTAAGTGGGAATAATAATTGAAACAAGAAAAAGCCTCCCAACCCCCAAAGGGCAAGTAAATTCAAACGCTTTTTAATTTTTAGTGGTGGTTCAATAAATTGTTTTTTAGGGTATAATCCAAGCCTAAAAAAAGATGAAAATTCTTGTATTTTTTTATGAATTTTTTTATGAAAATTTGCATCAAAAAAAATCAATGTTACACAAATCATGACCAATGGGAAAATACCAATTTGAAACAATAAACCTGTTAAGATATGAAAAACAATTACCGTAAAATATGCAAAATTCCTGGTTTTTTTCCACAATAAAAAAAATATGATAAAGCAGTCATACAACATACCAAACCACGAAAATATATAAGGTGTGATTTTCCAAGTAAATATTTCGCCAATCAAGAATAGCTTATCGTGTGCAGGAAGCCATATTTTTAAAGGCAACGCCAATACAAGCCAATCATAATTTATCTTCGCGAGACCAGCATAAACATATACAATTGCTATTTGTAATTTGAGCGAAACGATAACCCATTGCGGAATATATAACTGGTTTTCTGTTTGTTTTTCTGTATTTCCTTCTCCATTTTCTATTGTTGTATAAATAGGTTTTGGAAAAAAAATCATTAAAAAACACACTACACTTACAAAATAATAATGGTTGAGGTAATATGTAAGGTCTATCAATTCGGTGTATGTAAATGTGATAAAAACAACGATAGTAGCCACACGATACCACACACCAAACATCATGCAAATTGCCCCCAAAAACAATAATATATGTAATGTATATAAAAAAATAGGTAAAGAAAATGTACTTACCCATTCAAAACCCCAATATTTGAAATGAAAAACAGGACGCAAATAATGGTCTTCTACCCAACCCAACAACATAAACCGCAATGTGCTATATGCTAATAAAAACCCCCACAAAAAACGGAAAGTAATAAAAGGTTCAAAAGGTTTAAGGTTCAAAAGGTTCAAAGTTCAAAAGGTTTAAGGTTTAAGGTTCAAAAGGTTCAAATTTTTTTTGTTATTTTGCAGAAATCTGGCTGGAATCGTAGCAAATTATTTATTTTATATTGAGAAAATAAGTGTCAAAAATACAAAAAAATAAGCAATTTTTGTGTTTAAAATCATGCTTAATATTTTATTCATTCTTATTTTTTACACTAAAATTCCTCCTTTGGGAGTTAGGGGCTATTATTCATGAAAGTAACAATCATAGGCTCAGGCAATGTAGCCACACATTTAGCAAAAGTTTTACATCTCAGTAAAGGTGTTTTGGTTAATGAAATTTTTAGCAAAAATATCCAACATGCAGAAAATTTGGCAAATGAATTAAATGCCATAAAAAAAAATAGGTCTCCAATTACAATCACAAACCAAATGGATTTTGAACAAAGCAAAAGTAAATTATTTATTTTGGCAGTAAAAGATGAAGTTATATCGCAGGTTGTATCAGAAATAAAATTACCTAAAAATGTATTTTTTGTGCATACTTCTGGCAGCACGCCTTTGGAAATTTTGTATAAAATAAATGAAAAAACTACAAAAATAGGCGTTTTTTATCCATTGCAAACATTTTCAAAAGAAAAAAAAGAATTTGACAAAAAAAAAATTGTGCAATTTTGGCAAAATATACCCATTTGCATACAAGCAGACGAAACAGCAATAAATGATTTTTTGTATAAAATAGCTAATAAACTTACATCAAAAATATATCAAATAAATTCAGAACAAAGACAAATTTTACATATTGGGGCAACTTTTGCTTGTAATTTTAGCAATTTTATGTATTATGTAGCAAAGGAAATTTTGCAAAAAGCAGAGCTTCCCTTTGAAATACTTGAAAATTTGGTAAAAGAAACCGCCCAAAAGGCATTTTTGATGCCTCCTTTTGATGCACAAACAGGCGTAGCAAAACGTGGTGATATGCAAATTATTGAAATACACCAACAAAAATTAGCCAATGAACCACAAATACAAGCACTTTATACCCATATTACCAAAGATATTTTGGCATTGTATCATAAAGAGGTATAAAAATGCTTAAAAATATTAAAAATTCAACTTTCATTTTATTTTTTATAATTTATAAAAATAATACAAAATAATATGCTAATATTTATATTTTTTATTGATTTTTTGGCAAAATAAAATTTCCCCTTGTAAAAAATGCTCAAAAATAAATGCAACAATGTTGCAAAAACGAAATTTTATTCGGTTTTTTAAAAAAAAATTAAATTAGAATAAAATTTTGTTTTTGTACTTAAAAAAGGATTTATAGGATTAAAAAAGGAAAAAAATAGGCAAATTTAACCATAAACTCAAAATTTTATACTGCAAAAATACCAAATTAGACCGAATATAAATTGTATAATTAGCTTATTTACCGAAGAATATTTCAAATATTTTTAAAAAAATATTTGTTTTTTAAAAATCTTGCATAATTTTGCACCATCAAACTTTCAAAAAAGTGCATGTTAAAAACTAATACAATTTTTGACAGAAAACTAACACGAAAGTTTTAACATTTTTTTTAATAAATTTCAAAAAATAAATTTATCCTTTTTATTTAAATGATTAAAAATTTACTATTTTTAGGCAGCCTTGCAGTTGGTAGCCTTTTCATATCATCAACAGGTGCTTTGGCACAACACAGAGGTTGCGGTACGCACTCACACCAAGAAATCTATAACAATGGTACGCCAGAAATTCGTAATAGAATGGACGCTATTGAACAACACACACAAGCATTTGAACAAAAACGCGACAAAGCAACAGGCGTAATTACTATTCCAGTAGTAGTACACGTGGTATATAATACTGCTGCACAGAACATCACTGATGCGATGATTCAATCACAAATTGATGTGTTAAACAAAGACTTCCGTAAAACAAATCCAGACGCAAGTCAAGTGCCTTCATTATTTGCACCTGTTGCTGCTGACTTAGAAATTCAATTCCAATTAGCAACAAAAGACCCAAATGGCAATCCTACAAATGGTATTACACGCACATCTACCACAAGAACATTTTTTGAATATGGTGGTGGTGATGCAAATGGTGTATTTGTAAAACAAACTGCACAAGGTGGAAAAGACGCTTGGAATACCACACAATATTTGAATATGTGGGTGTGTAATTTTGGTGGTGCAAGCGTTGATTTGTTGGGTTATGCAACATTCCCAACTGATGCAGGGACTTTCAAAGATGGTGTAGTAATGGGTTATAAATTTTTTGGTGTAAATCCTTCTTTGGGTGGTGTATTTGGCTATGGTCGTACTGCTACACATGAAGTTGGTCACTGGTTAAATCTTCGCCATATTTGGGGAGATGCAAATTGTGGTAATGACTTGGTATCTGATACACCTACACAACAAACTTCAAACGGTGGTTGTCCTACATTCCCTAAAAAAACATGTAGCAACACAAGCGATATGTTTATGAACTACATGGATTATGTAAATGACCAATGTATGTTTATGTTTAGTGCGGGACAAAAAGCACGCGCAAGAGCGTTGTTTGATGCAGGTGGAGCACGTATAAGTCTTCTTACTTCACCAGCTTTAGGCGGTGGTACTACTACATGCCCTACTTCATTGTCTACACCAGCAGGTTTGACAAGTTCAGCGGTTGCTACTACTACTGCCAACATTGCTTGGTCAGCGGTTACAGGTGCTACTTCTTACAGTGTTCAATTTCGTCCAACAGGCACAACTACATGGTCAAGTGGTACTTCTGCTTCTACTTCTGCAAGTTTGTCAGGTTTGACTGCGGGTACTACGTATGAATTTCAAGTAAGAGCTACTTGTAGTGCTGTAAATAGTGCTTTCTCTGCTTCTGCAACCTTTACAACTACTACAACAACTGTTGCTTATTGTGCTTCAAAAGGTAATAGTGTAGCTGACGAATGGATTGATTTGGTACAAATTGGTACTATCAATCGTACTTCTGCAGGTAATGCAGGTTATTTCAATGGAACTGCTTCTTCTACCAATGTAACAAGAGGTGCAAGTACAACAATTAGTTATAGTGCTGGTTTCCGTTCAGGTTATACTGCTACTGAGTTTTGGGCAATCTATGTGGATTGGAATAGAGATGGTGATTTCTTAGATGCTGGTGAAACAGTTGCGACACGTAGTTCTGCAAGTGCAGCTACATTA
The DNA here is from genome assembly GCA_031425615.1 of Cytophagales bacterium. Taxonomy (GTDB): domain Bacteria; phylum Bacteroidota; class Bacteroidia; order Cytophagales; family Microscillaceae; genus JAAFIN01. Next base: position 94,407 of record JANPJR010000030.1, on the reverse strand, counting down.
AGCTCTACATTTACAGTACCAGCTACTGCGTCATTAGGGGCTACACGTATTCGTGTATCTATGAAATACAACGCAGCACAAACTTCTTGCGAAGCATTTAGCTATGGTGAAGTAGAAGATTATACATTGAATGTAGTAACAGGTTTGCGTGAGTCTTCTGTGGAAGTTCCTACATTCAAAACAAGCCTCAACACAAGCATTTATCCTAATCCTACAAGTGATGAAGCTAAAATCAGTGTAGAAAATTTTGACAATGCTAATCTTGGTAAAATCCAAATTTCGCTTACTGACGCATCTGGTAAAGCAATGCAAAATATTACAACTGAAAACATTGAAAGTGTGCAATACGAAGGTACGCTTGATGTACGTGGTTACAAAGCAGGCATTTATTTTGTAACGGTTGTTACAAATGGTGAAAAACAAGTAAAACGTCTTGTAATTCAATAAATCTAAATTATTAGTTTTGTAAAAAATAAAAAAGCATTTTTCTGTAAAAAGGAAAATGCTTTTTTATTTTTTAAATTAGAAAAAACAATGCTTCTTTGTAAAAAAATTTGATTTTTACAAATAATGAAAATTCAAAATTACAATGAAAATAACCACATTAAAAGATTTTTATACAGATATTTTTGGGGAAAATAATGCTGAAATGAATAAATTTTTGGAAAATAACCACAACCAAAATATTGGGCATTTTAATATATTTGATATTGAAACATTGCAAAATGTAGCCCCTGAAAAATTTATCATGCCCTATAATCGTAGAGCATACTATAAAATAAGCCTTATAAAAGGAAAAAATAAAGTAGAATATGCGGATAGAATGATTGATATAGATAAAAGTGCAATCTTGTTTGCAACACCCAAAATTCCGTATAGGTATATTTCCCAAGACCAAGCACAGTCAGGTTGTTTTTGTGTTTTTGATAAAGATTTTATCACAAAAGCAAATAGTGGGCTGATTATTGATGAAGTCCCTATTTTTAACCCCAATAGTGATTTTGTGTATCAAATTACACCGCCACAAACAGCGGAATTTGAATTTATTTTTGCAAAAATGCAGAAAGAAATCCATTCAGAATATATTTTCAAATATGATTTATTGCGTAATTATGTCATTGAATTAATTCATCTCGGACAAAAATTAAAACCAATAACACCCTCTGGAAATAGTATAAATGCTTCTACACGTATTTTTACGCTGTTTATTGAATTGCTTGAACGCCAATTTCCAATTTCATCTCCTACACAGATTTTGCACCTAAAAACTGCCAAAATGTACGCAGATATCTTGAAAGTACATACAAATCATTTGAATAAAATATTAAAAGAAATCACAGGCAAAACCACCAGCGAAATCATTGCCAAAAGAATTGCACAAGAAGGGAAAGAACTCCTAACACACACAACTTGGAATGTATCTGAAATAGCGTTTAGCCTTGGTTTTGAAGAAGTAGCACATTTTTCTAATTTTTTTAAAAAACAAACAAATGTTTCGCCTTTGCATTACAGAACGCAATTATTTGATTTTTACAAATAATACATTGAATATTGTAAGCACAGATTAAATTCTTTTTGGCAATTTTGCAACAAGTTTAATGCAAATTATACTATAATGATAATTCGTTTTAAATAACTTTTTATAAAAACATTAAAATTCCTAAAAATTCTTAACAAAATATCTTAAAAATGGCAAATATCTCAAAAATAGCCTTAGTAACAGGTGGAAGTCGTGGACTTGGTAAAGACATGGCTTTGCAATTGGCAAAAAAAGGTTTGGACGTGATTATCACATACCACAGCAAAAAAGAGGAAGCAGAAAATATAGTAAAAGAAATAGAAGCAAGCGGAAAAAAAGCCATTGCGTTGCAACTTGATGTATCAAAATCGGATTCTTATGATGCGTTTGTAAAAAATGTAACTGCTGCTTTGCAATCGAAATTCCAAACAAATACATTTGATTTTCTTATCAATAATGCAGGTGTTGGTGTTCATGCAAGTTTTGGTGAAACTACTGAAGAGCAATTTGACAATATGGTTAATATTCACTTGAAAGCACCTTTTTTCCTTACCCAAAAACTTTCTGTGATAATGAATGATGGAGGTGGAATTGTAAATATTTCGTCAGGTTTGGCAAGATTTACCATGTCGGGTTATGATGCATACGCTACTATGAAAGGTGGCGTGGAAACTTTGACAAAATACCAAGCAAAATATTTTGGTAGCAAAGGAATTAGGGTAAATGTAGTTGCTCCTGGTGCAATAGCAACAGATTTTGGTGGTGGTACAGTAAGAGATAATAAAGCTGTAAATGACTATATTGCCTCTATCACTTCACTTGCTAGAGTAGGCTACGCTGATGACATTGGTGGTGTAGTGGCATTTCTTTGTACAGAAGATGCAAAATGGATTAACGCACAAAGAATAGAAGTATCAGGTGGTACAAGTTTCTAAGAGTAAATAACAAAAAAAATCGTAAAAAAAATAGTTTTTTTTATGATTTTTTTTTACTTTATAAATGCAAAATATTGGTGTAATTTTGTGTAAATTCAGCAATATTTATCATTTTAGCGTTTTTCTATAAAAATATTTTTTGTAAATTTAATCAGTTTATTCGTGTTTTTAATAGTTAACATAGTTTTCAAACGGTTTTGCGTACTCTTTAATCATGTATTCTGAACGTCTGTGAACTTGCAATACAAAATATTTAAGGTACAACTTTGCCCAATCTTCAATTGTTCCATTATAATCTTGGTCTAAATTGCAAACATGAACTTGCATTCCTAAAGCCCAACTTATGTAGGGCTTCTGCACCAATCAAAATGCCTCTCGCACCTAATTTGAAGGTTTTTTAAATAAATTTGTAATTTTTTTATCTTCAAACACCAAAAAAAGTTGTTTTTTATGGGTTATTTTACCTCAAAATTATAAATAATCCTCTAAAATACTTAAAAACCCCCTAATTTGGTGCGGTAGCCCTATAAAAAATAGCACAAATACTTAAATAAACCAATTTTTACTTAAAAAAGTCGTTTATTAAATAGCATATAACCTTGATATATTTCCGAATAAGAGTTCAAAATTGAAAAGAAATCTTTATTATTTCACTTATTTTCCTATTTTTCAAAGGTTATCATAAAAAAAACACTTTTTTTTTACTTTGTAAATGCAAAATATTGGCGTAATTTTGTGCAAATTGTTGAAAAAATAAATACCAATATCAACCACCGATATTATTTTTTTTAACTAAAAATAACTTTTAAAAACCATTAAAAAATGAAATACCTTTTTTTTACATTTATTGCCTTAGTTTTGCTTTTTTTTGGCTGGCAGGCACACAATTTAGGTTTTTTGGGTGGTTTTTTGCAAACGCAAAAAATAGATATTCATAATATTGTGCTGGAAAAAGTAGAGGATTTGGGCAAATTGGAATTGGTAAAATATACTTTTCGTGATGTGTATGAACACAAAGAAGTAGGTGCGATTTCTACGGATAAAGTGGTGTTGATTGTGGCAGGTGAGGCAGTTGGCTGTGTAGATTTGAAGAAAATCAGGAAAAATGATATTGTTGAAAGAAACGATTCACTCATTGTCAATATGCCAAAACCCGAAATTTGTTATTACAAAATTGACCAAAAAAATACACGCATTTATGACAGTTTTTACCTCACAACCAACTCCTCCGCTTTGTTTGGAAGGGCATACAAAGAGGCAGAAAAAGCCATTAAAAAAACCGCAGAACAATCCAATATTTTGGAACAAACACAAATAAATGCAAAACAATTATTAAAACCACTTTTTGAACAAATTTCTAAGAAAAAAGTGCTTCTAATTTTTTAACTTGAAAAAATAATTTAAAATTTTTTAGTAAAAAAATATAAAAAATCATAAATCAAAATGATAAATTACATAAAAAATAACGTTGCAATCGCATTCGTAGCAGGTATTTTTGGGGCAATGTCTTGGCAGATAATTGCTTCATATTTATTTGTAAATGTTAATAAAACAGATAATTTAGCCCAAAATACACATATTCCTGTCCAACAAGTGAAATATATGCCCGTAGGTGCAAATGATTTTGTAGATGCCTCACGCATAAGCACTGCAAGTGTAGTATTTATCAAAACTACCGCAGAAGCACAACCAAGTTACAGTATGTTTGACCTTTTTTTTGATGGTGGTGGCGGACAAAGGCAAATCGCTGGCTCAGGTTCAGGCGTGATTTTTACAGAAGATGGCTATATTGTTACCAATAATCACGTAATAGAAAATGCCCAGAAAATAGAAGTAATCCACCAAAAAAAATCATACGTGGGCAAAGTAATAGGTACAGACCCCTCTGCGGATTTGGCAGTGATAAAAATAGAAGGAAAAGGCTTTCCAGCCATCAAAAGAGGTAGTTCTAAGGATTTGCAAGTAGGTGAATGGGTGCTTGCAGTAGGCAATCCGCTTAACCTTACATCTACGGTTACCGCAGGTATTGTGAGTGCTAAAGGGCGTGATATTCAACTCATTAGCGGTCAATTTCCGTTGGAATCTTTTATACAAACTGACGCAGCCATCAATCCAGGCAATAGTGGCGGTGCATTGGTGAATGCCAAAGGCGAACTTGTAGGTATCAATACTGCCATTATGTCGCGTACGGGTTATTATACAGGATATGGTTTTGCTGTACCTGTGGATATTGTGGGTAAAGTTTTTGCGGATTTGGTTAAATATAAGTCTGTGCAAAAAGCATTCGCAGGGCTACAAGTTGCAGATTTGAACAATGAGCTTGCCAAAAAATATGCCCTTAATACTGAAAACTATGAAGGAGCTGTAGTTACACAAATTGACAAAAATAGTGAAGCACAAAAAGCAGGTTTACAAGAAGGCGATATTATTTTGAAAGTAAATCAAGATGCAGTAATGGGCAAAAGTAATTTTGAAGAATTATTGAGTTATTACCGCCCAAGTGATAAAATTCGCCTTAGCTACAAACGTAATAAGCAAATAAAAGAAATCAATATTACACTTACCAATAAAGAAGGCACAACAGAGATTTTGAAATCACTAACTTACACCTCTGAAATAATAGGTGCAGAAATGGAAGTGATTTCTAAAATAGAAAAAGAAAAATATGACGTACCAAATGGTGTGCGTGTACTCAAAAGTAAAAAAGGTGTGTTGAGACGTATTCCAGAGGGATTTATTATCTTGGTGATTAATAAAAAAAATGTAGATACACCACAAGATGTAGAAAAATACCTTACCGAAGCACAAGGTCGTGTTATCATTGAAGGCATTTCAAAAGAAGGCGAAAGAGGATATTTTTCATTTGCTTTTTAAGCAAAGATACTTTTAAAAACGCTTATAAAGGTTTAAATTCCTTATAAGCGTAAAATAAGGTAAATGATTTCTTAAACTTAAACAGTTATAAAAATTCTTAATTCCTAATTCATGTTATTTCTCTACGGTTTGGGTATTCGTTTTTATGGTTTCTTCATTTTTTTGTTTTCTTTTTTTAATAAAAAAGCATCTCTTTGGATAAAAGGACGAAAAAACTGGAAAAAAAATCTCAGCGATAAATTTGAACAAAATCAACGCCCTGTGTGGTGGCTTCATGCTTCTTCTTTGGGTGAGTATGAACAAGGGCGACCGCTTTTACAACAATTAAAAAATTATGCAAAAAGACGGAAAGAAAAACCACTTTTTTTGGTAACATTTTTTTCGCCCTCGGGTTTTGAGGTACGCCAACATGACGAACTGATTGATGAAGCCTTTTATTTGCCTTTGGATACACCACAAAATGCAAAATATTTTTTGGAAATTGTAAAGCCAAAAGCAGTTTTTTGGGTAAAATATGATTTTTGGTTTTATTTTTTAATGGAAATTCAAAAAAGAAAAATCCCTATTATTTTATTTTCCGCATTGTTTCGTCCTCAATATTTTATTTTTCAGGCGTATGGCATTGCGTTTAGACAAGTTTTAAAAAATTTTACAGAGATTTTTGTGCAAGAAGATGATTCGGTGGAATTATTAGAAAAATTTGGTTTTTATAATGTAGAAAGTGTGGGTGATACACGTTTTGACCGTGTAACCGAAACAGCACACAATACGCATACAATTCCAAGCATTGAAAAATTTAAAGGTACAGATAAATTATTGGTTATTGGGAGTTGTTGGGAAAGGGATTTGAATATTTTGATACCCTTTTTAAACCAATTTAAACACCCTTTGAAAGTGGTAATTGCTCCACACGAAATATATGAACATACGCTTTTGCGTTTGGAAAAAGAATTGGAGAAAAAGCCAATTCGCTATTCCAAAATAGATTATAATACGATTGAACAGGAAAATATTATTTTATTGGATAATGTGGGTATGTTGGCAATGGTATATCAATATGCAGATTTTTCGTATGTTGGTGGTGCTTTTGGTGAAGGTTTGCACAATATTTTGGAGCCTGCAACATTTGGTGTGCCTATTTTTTTTGGCGAAGATTTTGAGGAATTTCCCGAAGCAGTGGATTTGGTGGAGGATATGGGTGCATTTTCGGTTGGCACAACCAACGAATTAGATGTGGTTTTTGATAGGCTTTATTTGGACGAACAAAAACGACAAGAAGTAGGCAATATTTGTAAAAAATATGTAGAAAAACATCTTGGCGGTACACAAAAAATATTTAATGCAGTAAAAAGGATTTTGGAGAAAGAGAAATAACTGTATTCTTGAAAGTTTTGTTTTTTTGAATGTATTTTTTGAATGTTTTTTGCAATAGTTGAATTTATTTTCAAAATTGTTAATTTTCTATAATAATTTTTGTGTTGCTAAATCTAAAATAACTTTTGAATTATTGTTCTTATATTTTAAATGAATTTTTTGCGATTCTTTCTGGTTTATAGTAGCATCTTGTGTATTATCAGCATATACAGTGTCATTTACACCAGAATAATTGCGTATTTTTACGTTTTTTCCATCAACACAAATTAAAGATATTCTATCATAACACCAACCTTGTTCATCTTTATCAAACCTTCCAGATATTTCATAATCTATGGAAAATGTAATAAGAACATCACTTATTTTTAAGAGGTTGATAAATTCTTCAACATCTTTTTCTGTATGTAGTTTCCAACACCCATACCAAACTTCTTCAATTTTTATTTGATTTTTTAGACTATTGAGCCAAATCGCTTGTTCTGGGTAATGTGGGTCTCCTACTTGGTCTCTGCCTACATAATCGCCAGGTATATAGATATGATTATCCACTATGTTAAACTGATAGGTTATGATTGGTAAAGTTTGATGTGTTGGCAATCCAAAAGTATAATAATTCATAATGGTAGTGGTATTCCCTATAAGTGGCATATATATTATTTTTGAATTTATTAGTTGAGTTTCATCAATGATCATTCTGATTTGTTGCATGCTTTCATACAAATCTACCAAATATATTTTAATCCACCAAATATATTAAAACAAAAAAACCAGCCAAATTTTCAAAAATTTGGCTGGTTTTTTTTATAGGAAATACTTAAATTTAAAACCTGTCCAAATTCATAACTTTGTTCCAAGCATTCACGAAATCATGTAGGAATTTATCTTTGCTATCAGCAGACGCATATATTTCAGCAATTGCCCTGAGTTCTGAATTTGAGCCAAAAATCAAATCATTGCGTGTAGCAGTCCATTTTACTTTTCCTGTGGTGTGGTCAGTACCTTCAAATATATCACCTGATTCTGACGTAGCTTTCCAAACTGTACCTAAATCCAATAAATTTACAAAAAAATCGTTGGTTAAGTTTTCTGGATTTTTGGTAAAAACGCCATGTTTTGAACCATTATAATTGGTATCCAACACTCTCAATCCACCCACTAAAACAGTCATTTCAGTTGTGGTGAGTGTCAATAATTGTGCTTTATCCACCAATAAATATTCTGCTGGAATACGTGCTACGCTTGCATTTTTATAATTTCTAAAACCATCTGCTTTTGGCTCTAATACTGCAAATGAATGAATATCTGTATGTTCTGCTGTGGCATCACCTCTGCCTGCTGTGAAAGGCACAGTAATTGCATTTCCTGCATTTTGAGATGCTTTTTCAATGCCAACACAACCACCAAGCACGATTATATCTGCCAAAGAAATGGCTTTTTTTCCGTTTTGGATAGTGTTAAATTCTTCTTGGATTTTTGTTAAAGTTGCCAATACTTTTTTGAGTTGTATAGGATTGTTTGCCTCCCAAGTATTTTGTGGGGCAAGGCGAATACGTCCTCCATTTGCACCGCCACGTTTGTCAGAATTGCGGAATGTAGAAGCAGAAGCCCATGCAGTAGAAACTAATTCTGAAATGCTTAATCCTGAATTTGCAATTTTAGTTTTCAATGTTGCAATATCTGCGTCATTTACAGGTTCATGCGTAACTGCAGGAATTGGGTCTTGCCAAATCAACACTTCTTTTGGTACTTCTTCACCCAAATAACGTGCAATAGGACCCATATCTCTGTGCGTCAATTTATACCATGCTCTCGCAAACGCATCAGCAAACGCATCAAAATCATTCAAAAATCTTTTTGAGATTTCATGGTAAATAGGGTCTAATTTCAACGCTAAATCTGCGGTAGTCATTATTGGTGCATGGCGTTTTGATTTATCGTGTGCATCTTCTACCAAATCTTTTGCATTTTCATCTGTTGGAATCCATTGGTGTGCTCCTGCAGGGCTTTTTGTAAGTTTCCAATCATATTTAAACAATGTTTCAAAATAACCATTGTCCCAAGTTGTTGGATTAGGTTTCCAAGCACCTTCTATACCACTTGTGATAGTATCGCCACCTTTCCCTGTACCAAAACTATTTTTCCAACCCATGCCTTGTTCTTCAATGCTTGCACCTTCTGGCTCTCTGCCTACGTATGATTCAAGTGCAGCACCATGTGCCTTGCCAAAAGTATGTCCGCCTGCTACAAGTGCCACAGTTTCCTCGTCATTCATTGCCATACGCGCAAAAGTTTCACGCACATCTTTTGCAGAAGCCAAAGGGTCGGGATTTCCGTCAGGTCCTTGTGGATTTACATAAATCAAGCCCATTTGCACCGCACCAAGTGGATTTTGCAAATTTCTATCGCCTGTATAACGTTTGTTTGTAAGCCATTCGGTTTCAATACCCCAATAAATATCTTCTTCTGGCTCCCAAATATCAGCACGACCACCGCCAAAACCAAAGGTTTTAAATCCCATAGATTCCAACGCACAATTTCCCGCCAATATCATCAAATCTGCCCAAGAAATTTTATTGCCATATTTTTGTTTGACAGACCAGAGCAAAAATCTTGCTTTATCCAAATTACCATTGTCAGGCCAACTATTACTTGGTGCAAAACGTTGATTGCCTGTAGCACCACCACCACGACCGTCAGCAATGCGATATTTGCCCGCACTATGCCAAGCCATACGAATAAACAAAGGGCCATAATGTCCATAATCTGCAGGCCACCAATCTTGCGAAGTGGTCATTACTGCAAAAATATCTTTTTTGATTTCTTTTAAATCTAATTTTTTAAATTCAGTTGCGTAATCAAAATCCTTATTCATAGGATTTGATAAATCAGAATGTTGGCGGAGAATGTGAAGATTTAAGCGATTAGGCCACCAATCTTTGTTGGAAGTTCCCATACCTGCTACTGGGATTTTTTCTTGTCCGTAACCAAAAGGACATGAATTTTCATTAGAATTACTCATGGTATTAATTTTAATTTGTTAATTTAATTTTTTGTGTTTTATATTTATTTTTTGTTAAATTTTTCTAATTTTAATGTTGAAATTTCCCTGTGATTTGAAGTTTTATGTCTTGAATGTTGAAGTTTGCAATTTTATTTTTTTCAAAATAATCACTAATGATTTTATTCAATGTTTCATCTTCAAAATCTTCAATGCGTTCAGTATCAGCACAATACAAATGATGGTGATGCGAGAGATAAGGGTCATAACGCATAATATCTTTTTCGGTTTTTACCTTTTTGAGCAGGTTATTTTCTACAAAAGTATGCAACACTTTATAAACCGTTCCTACTGAAATATTTGGGTGGTTATTTTTGATAAATGCCACAATATCGTCAGCAGTTGGGTGATTGCCCAATGTGATGATAGCATCAAAAATAGCCATACGTTGGGGGGTAACTTTTAAGCCTTTTTCTTGTAGTTTTTCTATAAAATCTTTATTCATTTGTACTTAATAATTCATATTTAGTAATTCGTACTTAGTAATTATTATGCAAAGATAATAGTTATCATTTAAAAACAAAATAAATTTAAAAAATAAACGTAATATATTAGAAAATTAAACTTTTGACGTGCTAAAAAGTCAAAACCAAAGCATTTAAAAGTGCTAAAAAATAAACCCTAAATCCTAATGAAAGAATACTTGATGTTTTTGTTACCAACTGTGATGCAGATATTACGTTACACAATATTTGCAGGTTTGGCGTATTTAATTTTTTATGTGTGGCGAAAAAAAGCATGGTTTCCCTACAAAAACCAAATAAAATACCCTGAAAAAGCCAAAATGTGGGCAGATTTCCAATATTCTATGCTTACATGTTTGATATTTGGTGGGGTAATTGTACTCATGCTTTGGTGCAATTCCTTAGGTATTACATTGATGTACAAAAATATTGATACGTGGGGCGTAGGTTATTTTTGGTTTAGTATTTTGGCAATTATTCTGATACATGACACTTATTTTTATTGGACACACCGTCTTATGCACCACCCAAAAATTTATAAAAAAGTGCATTTGATACATCATACTTCACATAATCCTACGCCTTGGACAGCTTTTGCATTTCATCCTTTGGAAGCATTTATAGAGATTGGCTTTGCCCCAATATTGATTTTTTTAATGCCTACGCATCTTTTGGCTTGGTTGATTTTTTTAATGTATATGATGTTGATGAATGTGCTTGGACATTCAGGTTTTGAATATAATCCGAAAAGTTTTTTGAAAAATCCAGTTTCAAAATGGTACACTACGCCCACACACCACAATATGCACCATCAATTTGTGCATAAAAATTATGGGCTTTATTTTAATTTTTGGGATAGAATAATGGGTACAAATCACGAAGATTACGAAAAAACTTTTGAAAAAGTAAGCAAAGGGAAAAATATTGCAGAAACCAAAAAAGAGCCTACAACGCGTATAAAAAGTGAATTGTTGGAGAAATAAAAATTTTGAAACCAGAAGAAAGCCCATTTTTTGGTAATATTTGGTGTATTTGCTTTGGAATTTTATATTTTTGTAAAAAAGATTTTTTTGTATGAATAAAAATTTCAAAAAACATTTCAAAAAACTGTAGTTATTTACCAAAAATCACATAATAATAAATATACAAAATGGAGTTAAACCCGCCAAACCCAGGTAATACAAATGGTCGCCCAAATAGAAATATTAACAATATTTTTGATTTTATTGGTATGTTGCCAAGATTGATTTTGCCTCTTGGGGTAATTTTATTGCTTTTTATGTTTGTTTTTATGCCTGAAACATTTAAAACAAGCAGAAATAATATTCAAAAAGCATTCAAAACGGATAAATCTATACGTGAAGGTTTATTGACTTGGGAGCAACTTGAGCGTGAAAAACATTTTACGTCTATGAATGAAGCCCTTAAAAGCCCTGACGAGGTAAAAGTATTGAAAATTTCCGCAGAAGGTCTTACTGAAATCCCTGAAGAAATAGAACAACTTAAAAATTTGCAACTCCTTGAAATGCAAAATAACCGCTTGCTTAGTGTGCCTGAAAATATTAATGCTTGTACTAAATTGCAATATCTGTTTTTGGGAAAAAATCGCATCAAAAAACTTCATTCTAATATTGGACAACTGATTTACCTCAAAATATTAGACCTAAATGGTAATGATTTAAAAGCACTTATCCCTGAAATTGGAGAATTGAAAGACCTCCAAGAATTAGACCTCAGAAATAATGAACTTACTGATATTCCAAGAGAAATTAATGGACTTAGAGAACTCAGAGTTTTGCGACTTGCAAAAAATCGCCTAAATCTCTTACACGAAAATATTACACAACTTGATAGCCTAAGTTTATTGGACATTAGCGGAAATATTAGCCTTGATATGCGAAAAACAATTGAAACTGTCAGCAAAATCCCAAATCTACAAACCTTAGAAATGTCTAAAATGGGCTTGTCGCATATCCCAGAAGTGATAAATCTGCTCAAAAAACTAAAAGTGATTAATCTGCGTGGCAACGCCCTTATTGATAAAGAAAAACAACAAGCAAGGGAGATATTGCCAAGAACAGAATTGGAGTTTTAGAAAGAGATTATGGATTATAGATTAGCTTACTACTATACATTTTTTCAGAATTTTTAAAAAAAGCACTTTGAAACGCTTTAAACACAATAATAACATTTTTCGAAAAATTGGGGCTGTATCGTAGTTTACGGAGGTCTGACCCTGATTTTTTTGAAAAATTACAAACTGGTAACAATGTTAAACACCATATTTGTTTTAGTTTTTCAAAGAAACGTATTATTTTTTAGTAAAAAATATTCAAAAAAAGCCTTTTTCCTGTGTTTTGAATGTATTTTTTAAAAATCTGTATAGTAGTGAGGAAATTTTTATAAAAACTATTTTTTAAACTTTTTATTCTTCGTGGGTTTCTACAATTTCAATTTTTTGTAAAATATTTGCATTAAAAAGTGGCAAATCTTGTGCAGGAATCCAATATTCATCAATGCCTTCGCCACCTACATTTTGGATTTCATAATTTTTCAAAAAATCATCAGCAACTTCAAATTTTAGCACATAGCTTTTCTTGTATGCTGGTACATTCCATTCTAAGGAGATTTTGCACGCATACGCAAGGTTTGTAACTGGGTAAAAAATAGGTTGCTCTGGCAAACGAGGCGGAAATGCCAACCAATCGCTTGCCTTAACCAAATCTAATTCTGCTTGATTTACAGGACGATAGAGAAACATGAGAATAGAAGACCCTAACCCCAAAGGAGGAACAATAAATTAAAGAATGATAATGATTAAGTGTATTTATTCCACTTTTGGACTTATTCCCCTTTGGGGTCAGGGGCATTTTTTTTATTTTAATTTTTTCAAAATATTTTTCAAAGATACTTTTTCCTCCACTATTGCAGGCAAATCTACAATATTAATGCGTACTTGGTCAGTAGTGTCCCTGTCCCTAAGCGTAATAGTGTTGTCCTCCAATGTTTGGTGGTCAATCGTAACGCAATAAGGCGTACCAATCATGTCCATACGTGTATAATTTTTGCCTATTGCACCTCTATTCTCATACAAAGTTTCGTGGTCATAACGCAACATTTCAAATACTTCTCTTGCTTTTTCAGGCAAACCGTCTTTGTTCAATAATGGGAAAACCGCCACTTTAATAGGCGCAATCGCAGGGTGAAGTTTGAGAAAAAGACGTGTTTTTTCTTCGCCTTTGGCATCAACACCTTTTGTTTCGGTATATGCTTCGCAGAGAATTGCCAAAAACAATCTGTCCGCACCTATGGAAGTCTCCACCACATAAGGTGTGTAGCGTTGTTTGTCTTTGTCCTCTACTTGTTCGTCAAAATATATAATTTTGTTGCGTGAATGTTTTTGATGTTGTGTAAGGTCAAAATCAGTGCGTGAATGTATGCCTTCCAATTCTTTAAATCCAAACGGAAATTCATACTCAATATCCACCGCAGCATTGGCATAATGGGCGAGTTTGATATGGTCATGAAAACGCAATTTTTCAGGATTGATGCCTAATGCGTGTAAAAAATTCATGCGAGTTGATTTCCAGCGATTGTAAGCGTCCATTTCGGTTGTTGGGCGTACAAAATATTGCATTTCCATTTGTTCAAATTCTCTCATTCTAAAAATAAATTGTCTTGCTACAATTTCATTTCTAAATGCTTTACCAATTTGAGCAATACCAAAAGGAATTTTTCTACCGCTTGTTTTTTGCACGTTTAGAAAATTAACAAAAATACCTTGTGCAGTTTCAGGACGCAGATAAATCTTACTATTTTCGTCAGCTATTGCACCCATTTCCGTAGAAAACATGAGATTAAACTGCCTTACTTCTGTCCAATTACAAGTACCAGATATTTCACATTTGATATTTTGGGCAACAATCAGGTTGTATAATCCTTCAAAATTTTCTACTTTGAGCAATGATTCCATTTCTTGCTCTAATTTTTGGGCTTCTTCAGTTTTATTTTCAGCTTTGAGTGCGTCTATTTTTTTTTCAATTAGGTGGTCTACACGATAGCGTTTTTTGCTATCTTTGTTGTCGGTCATTGGGTCGTTAAAATTATCCACATGTCCAGACGCTTTCCACACTTCAGGGTGCATAAATATTGCTGCATCAATACCCACGATGTCCTCGTTCATTTGTGTCATAGCACGCCACCACACTTGTTTGAGGTTATTTTTGAGTTGCGCACCGTTTTGTCCGTAGTCATATACTGCTTGCAAACCGTCATACAATTCGCTTGAAGGGAATACAAAACCGTAAGCTTTTGCGTGTGCAATAATTTCCTCAAAACGTTTTTGTTCAGGTGTGATTTCTATCTTTTTTGCCATAATTTTTTTGTAATTAAAAAGCAAAAATATACTTTTTTTAAATAAAATGAAAATAAATTAACCCAAGTTGTCAGTTATCAGTTTTTAAGTTGTCAGTTTTTATAAATTCACATCAATTTGTATTTTTAACACAGAAAACGATAGAATGAGTGGTTTTTTTCTAAAAAAACATTAAAAATCAAAGTTTTGAAAAAAATTACAAACTTAGAACAACATTGAATACAATATTTCTTTTGGTTTTATGGTGTTCTTTTTGTTAAAAAAATGCTATTTCAACCATTAGCCAATGTTTGATTGAACTTATAATTTTATAAAAAGGTTTTTTTGAAAAAACAACAACAAAACAAATACTATCTTTTTAACTATCAAATGAATATAAGTGAATTATCTGTACGTCGCCCTGTTTTTGCGGTTGTCATGAATGTTATGATAATCCTTTTTGGGGGACTTGGGTATTATTATCTTGGTGTGCGTGAATATCCTGCGATTGACCCACCTACTATCAGTGTAAGAACTGCCTACACAGGGGCAAACCCTGACATTATAGAATCACAAATTACAGAGCCTTTGGAGCGTGCTATCAATGGCGTACAAGGCATCAAAAGTATTTCTTCTGCGAGTGCGTTGGGTTCAAGTAATATTACCGTAGAATTTGATTTGGGTGTAGATTTGGAACAAGCAACCAATGATGTACGTGATAAAGTATCACAAGCAGTCCGCAACCTGCCACAAGATATAGATGCTCCGCCTGTGGTTGCAAAAGCTGATGCCAATGGTGACCCTATTATTTTTATGCCTGTGCAAAGTACCACAAGAAATGTAGTAGAATTAAGTGATTTTGCAGAAAATGTACTTGTGGAAAAATTACAAACCATCAAAGGTATTAGCCAAGTACAAGTTTTTGGATTACGCAGACCTGCTATGCGTCTTTGGATTAACCCTGCGAGACTTTCTGCATACAGTCTTACTATTCAAGACATTAAAAATGCCTTAGACAGAGAAAATATTGAACTCCCAAGCGGAAAAATAAGAGGTGATAACACAGAACTTACGGTAAAAACTTTTGGGCGTTTGCTCACTGAAAAAGATTTTGAGGAGTTGATTATTCGCCAAAATAATACCCAAATTATTCGCTTTAAAGATGTAGGAGAGGTTATTTTAGGCTCTGAAAATGAAGAAACTGCCATAAAACGCAATAATGTAAATGGTGTTTCCTTAGCACTTATTCCACAGCCTGGTTCTAATTATGTTCAGATTGCAGATGATTTTTATAAAAGATTTGAACAAATAAAAAAAGAATTGCCTGCTGATATTATTATTGATGTAGGCATTGACAAATCCAAGTTTGTTCGCAAATCTATTGAAGAAGTAGCAGAAACACTTATTATTGCCTTAATATTGGTAATTTTGATTGTGTATCTATTTTTTAGGGATTGGGTTGTGGCGATTCGTCCATTGATAGATATTCCTGTGTCCTTGATAGGCACTTTTTTTGTGATGTATGTTTTTGGGTTTTCCATCAATGTACTTACGATGTTGGGTATTGTGTTGGCTACAGGATTGGTAGTAGATGATGGGATTGTGGTTACAGAAAATATTTTTAAAAAAATAGAAGAAGGTAAATCTAAATGGGACGCTACTATAGAAGGCTCAAAAGAAATATTTTTTGCGGTAATTTCTACCTCTATTACGCTTGCGGTGGTGTTTATTCCAGTGATTTTTTTACAAGGTTTTACAGGGCGACTATTTCGTGAATTTGGTATTGTGGTAGCTGGGGCGGTATTGATTTCTGCTTTTGTATCTTTGACACTTACGCCTGTATTGAATGTATATCTTGGGGGCAATAGCACAAAACGTTCTTGGTTTTATCATTTTACAGAACCATTTTTTAAGGCTTTGGACAATGGATATAGACAAAGTTTGTCATTTTTTCTTAATATAAAATGGATTGCTTGGGTATTGGTTGTAGGATGTTTTGGGGTAATTTACTTTGTAGGTGGAAGCCTCAAATCCGAGCTTGCTCCTTTGGAGGATAGGGGTGTTATTCGCACACCTGTAACCGCTCCTGAAGGAACGGATTTTGATTACATGGAAAAACTCATTACCAAACTTACACAAGTTGTATTGGACAGTGTGCCTGAGCAACGCATGGTATTTGGTGGTACTTCACCTTCATTTGGGGCAGCAGGTAGTGGCAATTCGGGTTTTGTTAATTTGGTGCTAAAAGACCCTGAAGAAAGGGGGCTTTCACAACAACAAATATACGAAAAATTGACCAAAATTTTTAGGCGTTATCCCGAAGCACGTATTTTTCCAAACCAAGAGCAAACAATTTCTACAAGCCTTTCCGCAGGTTTTCAGTTGCCTGTGCAGTTTGTAATCCAAAATTTTGATTTTCAAAAATTACAAGAAATTCTTCCAAAATTTTTAGAAGAAGCCCGCAAAAGTGGCACTTTTGGCAATGTTGATGGCAATTTGAAATTTAATAAACCCGAGTTAGAAATTACCATTGACCGCCTAAAAGCTACTGAATTGGGTATTTCGGTATTGGATATCAATAATATTCTCCAACTTGCTTTGAGTGGCAGAAGATTAGGATATTTTATTATGAAAGGCAAGCAATACCAAGTAATTGCACAAGTAGATAGGAATAACCGTGATGAACCGTTGGATTTGAAATCTTTTTATGTACGCAATTCACGTGGCGAAATGATACAACTTGACAATGTGGTAAAAATGCAAGAAATCAGTAATCCACCGCAATTGTTTCACTTTAACCGTTTCAAATCTGCCACCATAAGTGCCAGCCTTGCCCCCAATAAAACACTTGGTGAAGGCATAGAAACCATGCGAAAAATTGGCAAAAAACTATTAGACGATAGTTTCAATACTGACCTTTCAGGACCTTCAAGAGATTTCGCAGAGAGTGCAAGCAATACTTCTTTTGCATTTATATTGGCGTTGGTATTGATTTATTTGATTCTTGCTGCCCAATTTGAGAGTTTTATTGACCCTTTTATTATCCTTTTTACTGTGCCTTTGGCGTTGGCTGGGGCGTTGTTTTCGCTTTGGATTTATGGTCAAACCTTAAATATTTTTTCGCAAATTGGTATGATTATGCTTATTGGGTTGGTTACAAAAAATGGAATTATGATGGTAGAATTTGCCAATCAAAAACAAGAACATGACCACTTAGACAAATATAATGCTATGCTTGAAGGTGCTGTGGCACGTTTAAGACCTATTTTGATGACTTCACTTGCCACTATTTTGGGGGCGTTGCCTATTGCGTTGGCGTTGGGTGCTGGGGCGCAAAGTCGTGTGCCTTTGGGCGTAGTGATTGTAGGTGGATTGTTTTTTTCGCTTGTGCTTACGCTATATGTAATTCCTGCAATGTATGTGTATTTTGCAAAAAGCAAAAAAATAAACAAAAATTTAGAATAAAAAATGGAATAGAAAAGACTTACCAAATGTAGAAAATTTGGTAAGTCTTGTACGTGTAAGCTAAGAAAATGAAAAAATAGTTTTGGATAATATTTATTTTTTGTTGTTCATTTCTCTTTTCAACCTTTCTAAATCACTTTCTACGTTTTGTTGTATTTTTTCATTTCTTTCTTTTAGCTGTTCCACATAAGATTTTGCGGTTGTATCTTGTTTATATTGTTGATTATTTTGCTGATTGCCTGAGTTTTTTGGTGTTTCTTGTTTTTGGTTATCTTGTGGTTTTTTGGTAAAAAAATTATACGTTTTTTTTAAATTACCCCATACTGTATTGTCATTATTTTCTGTGTTTTGAGATGTTTTTGCATTTTTCATATCCGAAAATACAAAAACATTTTCGCAATTTGGACATTTCATTTGATGTTTGTTTGGGGGTAGTTTTGTATCTTTTTTTGCATCAAGCACAGGGATAAAAAATAGGGAAATATACTCCACTTTTTCCACTTCGTAGAAAGAAACATGTTTTTCGCAATGTGGGCATTTTTCAGCTACAGTTTTTCCATCTTTTTTTGGAGAATAATGTTCTCCACTACCAAATATTATCATAATAGGATTGGGCTGTTTTTAAAAGTTGAAAAAAAAATGTTACTTTTAATTAAAAACAAAGATACGCATAAAAAAGAAAAAAAAAAAAGGATTTTGAAACTTCAATTATTTTGAGTAATCATATTTTTAGGTTGGTTTTTAAGAATATTTTAAAAAATAATTTTTGAATGTTTTTATATCACTATTTCAGAAATATCTATTTTTTATGTATTTTTACTTAAAAAAAATAATTTTTTAACCAAAAATACAAATAAATATGGAAACTTATTTATATACAGGTATTCGCATACGTTTTAAAGTAAATTGTGGAAATGAACAAGAAGCAATTTCACTACAAAAACAAATAAATGAATGTTTTGAACTAACAAATGGCATTGGAAACATTTACAATATTTATTTTGAAGATAAATATTTGCATTACAACATAAAAGATGAAATCCTTGAAAAAGAATTAATCCCTTTTTTAGAAGATTTTTATGCCATTTGTTATCCTAAAACGGATAATCCTTATTGTCAAAAAGCAATATTTTTCCTAAAAAATAACCCTTACAGAGATTGGAATAGGTTTTTTGAAAAGGGAAAAGTAACAGAATGTTCTTATGAAACATTGCAGGATTTGGTTTATATCAATGAAACATGGCAGCCTATTGATTGTATTTTTCTAACATTGGCTTTTGAAGGCAAAATTTGGTTTGAAGTGATGAATACGCATCTCAATCTGTATAATTACGCCATAAAAAATATTTTCCCCTATAAAATAGGTAATGCATTAAAAACAATTATTAAAGATTTCTCACAAAATACACAAGAATAATCCACATTGCTACAGCATTTCGCTATCAACAATGTGGATAAATCATTTTAAAATCCAAAGATTATTTTTTTTCACTTATTTTTTTTCTTTTTTTGCATTGTTACCAAAAATAGCGTCCATGCGTTTTTTCAATTCAGGGTCATCTTTAAAACTTTCTAAACCCTTTGAGAACGTAATCAAACTTTTGTATGCATTATAACCTTTTTTCTCAAGCCACATTTTTGGTACTGCCAACATCAACACAAACCCTGCCATAGCTTTATCTTTTTCATTTTTGAGTTTTCCATCTTTTTTTAGGTTTTCCATGCCTTTTTCAAGCCCACCAATTACTTCAGAGGCTTCTTCACGCGTGAGTGATTTAAGCACAGGTTTAAGTTCTTGTTCTTTGAAGCCTTCTTCTGTGAATAAGTCAGACATATCTTTGTCATTTACTTTCGCATTTATGGCTTCTGCTTCCGTTTTTTTACCAGTAATAAACTCTTTTTTTGCAGCTTTTGCTGTGATATTTTTGATAACGAAAGCATTATAACCTCCATCATCTTTGGTAATAAATCGTGTTTCACTACCTTTTTCAATTACTTTTGTTACCACATAATCAAAGTCAAAACTACCTGGTGATGTACTGCATTTGTCTGAAATGGCTTTGTCTGAAACAATTACTTTCTGCACTTCATAGCTTTCTGGGCGTGAGCCACCAATACTATAATAATACCATGTGCCTTTTGCACTTTGGGCGTAGGCAGATAATGCCATGAGAAATGTGATAAGGAATAAACTTATTTTTTTCATTTTTTTTAGGGGTTTTTATTGTTATAGTTTTTTAGGTTTTTATAAAAAAAAATATTAAAATATATTACGCAAAATTATAGATTATATTTTTAATAAAATGTATATATTTTACAAAACGCGCATTTGGCTTGATGAATATATAGTTTGACTTAACGAAAGTTTTTTTTCTTTTTCTTATACAGGTGTATGGCTTAAATAAATGATATTTGAATAAGAGAAATCAAAAAAAATATCTTAAATACAAAAATTTTTGATTTATTTTACAAAAAATACTTTCTTTGGGTATAGTTTTCACAATTTAGTTTTCAAAGCATTATTTTATGGATTTTAAGGCACAATTTCAACGCAAAGAATTAGAATTAGACGCTATTTTGGAGATTACAGAGGCAATTAATAATAATATGCCTGAAAGTTCTTTGTATGCTATGTATAAATTTACCTTGCGTGGTACATTACAACTGGAAAAACTTGCTTTATATGTGTGGGACAAAGAATGGGCGTGCAAAGTTAATTTTGGTACGACATTTAATTTTAGTAATTTTCCTTTGGAACAAACGCCTTTGTTATCCATTAAAAACCTTACTTATACAAAAGACGTTGATTTTAAAGACAAAAAATTCCAAGTTTTTGAAATCGTAATTCCTGTTTTTCACAAAGATAAAATCTTAGCATATTTATTTTTTAATCCTAATCCCCAAGAAATTCGCAATACAGAACCTTTTGATACACGCCTCATAGAAACACTTACAAATGTGATTTTGGTGGCAATAGAAAA
Source organism: Cytophagales bacterium (assembly GCA_031425615.1). Taxonomy (GTDB): domain Bacteria; phylum Bacteroidota; class Bacteroidia; order Cytophagales; family Microscillaceae; genus JAAFIN01. The sequence continues at coordinate 73,383 of JANPJR010000030.1, read as the reverse complement.
CAAAAAACTTGTACGTGAGCAAATCGCACAAGCAGGATTGCAACGTGAAATGCAAATCGCACAACAAGTACAAAGTTTGCTTTTTCCAAAAAAATTGCCTTTTAATAAAAAAATTAAAATCAAAGCAACTTATTTTCCACATTATTTGATTGGAGGTGATTATTACGATTATATTGTAATAGATGCAGATAAACACCTTTGGTGCATTGCTGACGTATCAGGCAAAGGCATTCCCGCAGCGTTGTTGATGTCCAATTTTCAAGCATCTTTGCAAACGTTGGTGCGACAAACTACACAACTTCGCCAAATTGTGGAAGCACTCAACCATTCTATTTATCGCAATGCACAAGGAGAGCATTTTATTACATTTTTTATAGGATTGTATGATAGCACTACACAAACGCTAACCTATATCAATGCAGGGCATAATCCGCCTATTTTATTTGATTTTCAGCACCACCATACACACATATTGGATACAGGTACTACGATTCTGGGTATATTTGAGCCTTTGCCATTTTTGGAGGAAACAATCATTAATAATTTGAAAAATTTTTATCTTTTTCATTTTACTGATGGTGTTACAGAACTGAATAATCCGCAAGGCGAACAGTTTGGTGATGAGCGTTTATTGGAATTTTTAAAAGCCAATAGACACACACATTTGATAGATTTGCACGAATCTTTAATCCAAAAATTAGATGATTTTAGGCAAAATGTACCTTACAATGATGATATTACGCTATTATCATGTAGAATAGAAATGGTATAAGTTGTTAGTTTTTTCAGTTAAAGGCTGTTTATTCCCCTTGGTGATTGGCGGTCTATTTCTATTTCTTTTTCTTTACATACCTAAACACGCTACTTTTGTCTGTCCACCAATGATACCCAAACGTAAAATCAATGGCTTTTATGCTTTTGTCAGTATTAAATTTTGTGGCAACATCTTGCTGATAACCATAATTAAAATCTTTAACAGGTTTGGCGTATTTGCCATAAAATTGTGATTCCCATTCCGCAGGTTTAAAATAACGAAAAGGCACGCCAGTATCATCTTGCACAACTGCATCACTTTGCGATAAAACCAAATTGCGGATTGTGCTAAAATCGCTTCCATGCAACAAATACGAGGCAGATTTGGTCAAAGTAGTAACATTTTCAAAGGTTTTGATAAACTGTACCAATTCTGGTTTTCCTACCATAGATTTATCTTGAAAATCAGTTCCAAAATAATACATTTTTTGGATTTTATTCTTTTTTTTGTTTTTAAATTCAATGTAAAGTCCATTTACCAAATTATATTTGCTTTGAAATTTCAAAGAAGTATAGGTTAATTTGTCGCCCCTTTCTATAAAAACCTTTTGAATTTTTATAATATCGTTGTCTGTTTTTGCCAAAAAAACCGCCAAAATAGGCAATACACCTTTGAGATTTGCAGATACATTTTGCATCATGTTGCGTGTAATGAAATAATTTCTTGAAAAAATTTCAGACAAGGCACTACGCACATTTGCCAAATAATTTTGCAAAAAAACGCCTTTCATTTCTTCTATTTTTGGCAATTCGCCAGATTTTTCTAATCCAAAAAGCAAATAATTATCACAATTAGGGAACAATATATAAGCATTGAGAAAATCAGGACCTGAAAATGGATAAAATAGATTTTGGGTATTTTGGTTGATGTTTGAGAGTTCATTATCACGCCAAGTACGTAATTTTTTAAGTCTTGTATTTTCCAATTTCTCCCAATTTTCTGCAAAAACCTTTGCGTGTTGCTTTGTAGTAGCGTTTTCGGTTATTTTATTGTTTTCTATTTCAACCCCAGCCATTACTTGTGCGAGTGCATTTGCTTCCTCATTGATTTTGATGGTATCGTTGAGTTCTGTTGGTCTTTCAGGGTTTTTTTCTGTTTTCTTTTCTGTTTTTTTAGTTTCTTTTTGTGCAAAGGTTTTTTGCAAAAAAAATCCATGTTGCAGGATTAAAAATAAAATGATGGTATAAATTTTTAGCATAAAAATTAGTTTTGTAATGTGGTGAAAGCCCACCCCCCCAAAGGGAGTAAATTCAAAAGGGGAAATAGATTGGTATTTTTTATTTAAAAATCCCTCTTTGGTGATTAGGGGGCAATTAATTATATAATATTTCTTTATAATCAAAAAACCTGATGGCCTGCTCTCTTTCATATACAATTACCCAAATTCCACGCATTTTTTCAGCCACACGTAGCGGAAAATGTATAATATAGTTTTTGGTTTTGTAGGCTTTTTCCATTGCTGAGGCAGACGAGATTTTGACAATATTTGGCACTTCTTCCGTATTTTGTGGGTAAGTTTTGAGGGCAGACAAAACGTCTTTGTATTTGGGCATTTTGTCAAAACTTGCTTTCATTGTTGGATTCTCTATGTCGCTTGGCAACACAAAAAAAAGTTCAAATTTGTAGATTTTTTGCAAAGAATCTAACTCAGGATTTAAAGGTATTTTTCTTAAAAGGGAATCTGAAATATTAGGCGTAATTTGTTTTAATAACCTGCGTTGGATTTTGGCAAACCACACATTGGATTTCACATTAAGCCATTTTTGGAGTTCATTTTCGGTTACTCTTTTTGGTTTGTGGTCTTTCACTTGTTGTGCTACTTCACGCGTGTCAATGGCACGTTCATCAGGAAGTTGGCAGGAAAAAATCACGGAAATCAAACAAAAAAACTTAAAAAACAACAGTAAAATACGCATAAAAATTTAGGGGCAATTTGGTATAAATTGTTGCAAAAATACGCTTAAATTTTATATATATTTCATAAAAACCCTTTATTTAATGGATTATTTGAAAGATATTTATTTTTGTGTATCTTTGAAAAATTTTTTTCATTAAAAATAAAATTAAAAAAATAACTAAAAATTAAACAAAATGATTGAAGAAATCCACATCAAAAATTTCAAATCTATTGCTGGTGACACCATTGCGTTGGGGCGTGTGAATGTGTTTATTGGTGAAAATGGTTGTGGAAAATCTAATATCTTGGAGGCGGTGGCTTTTGCAAGTGTTTCAAAAAAATATGACCATGTTGATGGTGATATTCTCCATAATAATAATATTAGGGTTACAAAGCCTATTTTAATGGTAAATCAGTTTGAAGAAAATGAGGGGAATGAGAAAAATCAAGATAATAAAAATACAGTGGATATTACCCTGAAAATAGACAATAAAATAGTTTATTGCACTTCAACACCAAGCGAATTAGAATACATCAAAAGTTATTGGGGTGAAAATTTAAAAATTTCTGCCCAAGAAAATGATATTTTAGAAAAAATGCTTTTTAAATTACAAAATAATAAAGATGACGATGCAATGAACAAAGGATTTGCGAATTATATTGTTGAAATAGTAAAAAAAAATAAAGAAAAAGAAAAAAATATAGCTAAAAATCTTATCAATTACGCCCTTTACACCCTCAATACGCAAGCACTTAGGGGATTAGGCAATTTTTCATATTCACAAAAAGGGCTTTTTGGGGAAAATCTTGATGAAATGATAGCCAATTTAACCCCAGAAGAAACCGAAAAACTCAAAAGTTATAGTTATTTTGTGGAATGGTTTGAGGATTTTTTGGTTGATGGAGAAGATACATTAAAATTGGAGGGACACAAACTAAATTTTAATAAATCTTTGTTGTATTTCAAGGATAAATTTATGCCCAAAGATAAAAATTTGGTTTTTGTATCTGAAAACGCCAACGAGGGTATTTTACACCTGCTTTTTTATCTTACCATGATGATAAGCCACAAAACACCTTCGTTTTTTGCCATTGACAACATAGAATCCTGTCTTAATCCGCATCTTTGTCGCAAACTTATGACTGAAATCTGCAAACTTGCCAAAGAAAACGATAAACAAATATTGGTTACTACCTACAATCCTGCAATACTTGATGGATTAAATCTTTTGGATGATGAAATTCGCTTATTTGAGGTAAAACGCAACCAATATGGGCATACCAAAACCAAACGCATCAAAATAAAACCAAACCAAACAAATGAATTGGGCGAAAAATATAAACTTTCAGAGCTTTGGACAAGGGGTTTTTTAGGGGCAATTTCTAAAAATTTTTAAACTTTAAAAAGAAAAAATTATGCGTGTAGGCATTATTGCAGAAGGAAAAAGCGACCAAGAAGTAATTGCAGGTATTTTGCAGGCTTGCAAGATAGATAAAAGCGACATTATTCAGGTAAAACCTGAAAATCAAACAGACGAAACAGATAAAAATAACCCTGAAAATTCAAATGAAACTACAATAGGTACATTACAAGGCGTAAAAAAGGCGTGTATGAAAAATGAAAATGGCGCAAGACCATATTTTGATAAGTTTTTTTTCATAGATGACCAAAATTATATGGTTATTCATTTGGATACTGCGGAAATAGACCAACAAGATTTTGATTTTCAAAAACCTGAAAAAAATAACGATGCTTACCCCACAGAATTACGAAATCAAGTCATAAACTTTATAAATGAATGGCTTGAAAATAATTATGCAGATGAACTGCTATATGCGATAGCGATTGAGGAAATAGAAGCATGGATTTTGGCAAAATTCGGAAAAAATACAACAAAATCCGCAGACCCAAAAAGGACATTGAACCATGAATTAAAAAAAATATCAAAAAATGGTATTGTGAATAAAGAAAAAGAAAAAGATAAAATCATAGATGAAATGCGAAAAATGAAAACCTTAAAACCATTTCTAAAAAACAATAAAAGTTTGGAGGAATTTGTAAATTCTATCACAGGAAAAATCAAATTTTAACTTTTTATATGTTTATTTCTTATATCTTTGAAAAAAAATAAACAAAAATAACATTACATAACCTTTCTTTAAAATATTATAATAATAGTATTTTTTGGATTTTTTTTTATTATAAAAACAGCATGGTTTTAGATATACTACGTGGCATTTTTGGCATGGGCGTTTTGGTGGGTATTGCTTATCTTTTTTCTACCAATAGAAAAGCAATTGATTGGCGACTTGTGGGCATTGGGTTGGTATTGCAGATATTTTTTGGGTTATTGGTTATAAAAGTGCCACAAGTAAATGCCATATTTCAGGTAATAGGCAACGGTTTCGTCAATCTTTTAAATTTTTCTGAAAACGGTGCAAGGTTTGTATTTGGAGGACTTGGTACAACAGGCACAGGTGTAGAGCCTTATTACAAACATAATTTTGGGACAATTATTGCATTTAGGGTGCTTCCAACGGTGATTTTCTTCGCTACTTTATCGTCTGGTTTATACTATTTGGGTGTTTTGCAAAAAATCGCATACGGTTTGGCTTGGGTTATGAGCAAAACGATGGGACTTTCAGGACCTGAAAGTCTTTCTGCTGCGGGCAATATTTTTATGGGACAAACCGAAGCACCACTTTTGGTCAAACCATATATTGCTACGATGACGCACTCCGAAATCATGTGCCTTATGACAGGGGGCATGGCAACTATTGCAGGTGGTGTGATGGCGATGTATGTAGATTTTTTGGGCGGAGATGATGCAACACAAAAAGCAATTTTTGCAGCACATTTATTGAGTGCATCTATTATGAATGCACCTGCTGCGGTGGTTTTTGCAAAAATTATTGTGCCACAAACCCAACCCGAATTGGTCAAAAAAGACCTTGAAATGAACAAAGAACAAATTGGCTCAAATATCCTTGATGCACTTTCCAATGGGGCAAGAGATGGTTTATTTTTGGCACTCAACGTTGGGGCAATGCTCCTCGCATTTGTGGCGTTGATTGCCATGCTCAATGCTATGTGTAAAAGTGTAGGCGGTTTATTGGGTTTAAATAGTTTTGTAGAACAGATTTCAGGAGGTATTTTTAAAGAATTTTCTTTGGAGTATATTTTTGGACAAATAGGACAACCTTTGGCGTTGGTGATGGGTGTGGATTATAAAGATAGTATGCAAATGGGAAGTCTTTTGGGACAAAAAACTGCTATTAATGAATTTATTGCGTACCAAACCTTGGGTACTATCAAGCATACACTTGACGAAAAAACCGTTATTATCGCTACTTATTCGCTTTGCGGATTTTCTAATTTTAGTTCTATTGCAATACAAATTGGTGGCATTGGCGAAATGGCAAAAAACCAACAAGCTACGCTTTCCAAATATGGTTTGTATGCCCTGCTCGCTGCGAGTCTTGCGTGTATGCTTACAGGGACGATTGCAGGGGTTTTGCATACTTAAAAATAGCCAATAACCTCCAAAGGGGGAATAAATACGCATAAAAAAGTTATCAGTTTTTTCAGTAATTTATTTTTTCAGTCAAAAAACATAATTTGCAATAGGTTTTAACCCATTTTATTAAAAAAAAATCCATTAAAAAATAATCATGGAAACACAAAAAATCAGTATTCAAGAATACCTTTCTTTGGGCTATCTGTATCTGCTTTTGACAGGTTTGATTAACGATATTATTTTTTACAATAATGCAAACATTAATATTTTGCATTATTCCAGCTTTTTGGATATTTTGATTACACCTATCAATGTGCTTACAGGAAATATATTAGTGCCTGCTGTATTGGTGGTTATGAGTATTTTTATGTATTTTTTGAATATATTTATTACCAAAGAACACCAAAAAAAAATTAGAAAAAGAAAATCGTCAGAAGGATTAGCAGAAGAAGAAATCCAAAAGTTGGAACTCCAATCTAAAAAACAAGAGCCAATGCGTTTTTTGTTTTTCGTTGGATTTCTTGTATTTGGTTTTTATACAGGTATAGGTATGGGCATGGGAGAAAAGTTGAAAAAAATGCTAAAAGATGGTAATGTAAAACCAGATTTTAATATTGTATTCAACAATGGCAAAGACGTAAATGTAAAAATTATTGGGCAAAATAGCATGTATATTTTTTATATTCCCGAAAAAACGAATGAAGTCATTATTACACCTATTGTGAATACAATTTTTCAAATGAAAAAAATTAAAAAATAATGTAAAGTTGTCAGTTTTTTTCAGTTGTCAGTTTTTTTAGTTATCTATCAATTTTTACGCATATAAATAACCAAATTTCTAACAATAATGACAAAAAAATTCCTAATTCCTAATTCCTAATTCCAAAAAATGCTTACGGAACAAATACGCCAAAAAAAATCCTTCTTGTGTATTGGGTTAGACAGTGATTTAAACAAAATCCCTAATTTTCTCAAAAAAAATTACAAAAATCCAATATTTGCTTTTAATAAAGCCATTATAGACGCAACACAACATTTAGCAGTAAGCTACAAACTCAATACCGCTTTTTATGAGGCACAAGGTACATTGGGTTGGGAAGCCATGCAACAAACGCTTGACATTATACCAAAAGATATTTTTATCATTGCTGATGCCAAACGTGGTGACATAGGCAACACCGCAGACAGTTATGCGAAGGCTTTTTTTGAAAAAATGGACTTTGATGCAGTTACAATAGCACCTTATATGGGTAAAGATTCGGTAACACCTTTTTTGCAATATGACCAAAAATACGCCATTGTTTTGGGGCTTACCTCAAATAATTCTGCTTTGGATTTTCAAATGCTTACCCTTGAAAATGGTGAAAAATTATACGAAAATGTGCTAAAAACCGCTTCTACATGGGGAAATGAAAAAAATATGATGTTTGTGATAGGTGCTACAAAAACCTCAGCATTGGAAAATATCAGAAAAATAATTCCAAATCATTTTTTACTCATTCCAGGTGTAGGCACACAAGGTGGTAACCTTGAAGAAGTAATAAAATATGGTAGAAATGCAGAAGAAGGGCTTTTAATCAATATTTCAAGAGATATAATTTTTGCTTTTGAACAAGAAATTACACACGAGAATCAAAGCACAACACACGAAGAAAACTTTGCACAATTAGCCCAAAAACGTGCTTTATATTGGCAACAAGAAATGGCTAAGTTTTTTTAAAAATGATAAAATAAAAAAAGTACAACACCAAAATATCTTTGGCTGTTTTTCGTTTTTTTTGTAATCTTGTAGCATATTTCCGCTTTTTAGATTGCCTTTTTGATACAAATTTTTCAAATATTTTTTCATAATTTGTAATAACTTTTGATATTATCAACTCATACAGAAATTACGTATTATTTTTACTTTTAAATAATTTTTTTAAATATATTTTTACATGAATTTTCAAAAAAACCTACAAAAAACCTTACAAAAATCATTATTGTTGGGTACTCTTTTGTTGCCTGTTTCGGTGTTTGCACAAGATATCAAAACGGAAGAATCTGCCAAATATGCCAAAACTATTTTGCAAGAAGATTTAAAAAAACACCTTACAATTATTGCCTCTGATGAAATGGAAGGACGCAATACAGGGTCAGCAGGTCAAAAACGTGCTGCGGAATACATTGCAAATCATTTCAAAAAAATAGGACTTACGCCTCCTGTCAAAACAAGCAAAGGTATGGAATATTTGCAAAAATTTCAACTTATGCAACGCAGTTGGGACGAGGTATTTGTGCAAGCAGAAAAAGGCAAAAAATCAGTTTTTACAAAAGATAAAAATTTTTATGTAAAAGGGGTTTCTTATGAACTACGCAAGGCAAAAAAATTTCAAACATTGTTTTTGGGTAATCCCACACAAGAAGAATTGGCAAAAATAGACGTAAAAGATAAAGCAGTAATCATTTTGCAAAACGAAAACCAAAAAGAACAAGCAAAAACTGCAAGAGAAAAAGGAGCAAAAGCCATCATTATTACGATTGGTAAAAACCAAGAAGAATTTGATACGGATTATGAGGAAAATGCTTTTTATTTTGAAAGAACACTCAAAAGCCTAAGCAATCCTAATAAAAAAGAAACCGTTACATTTTATTTCTCACCAAAATATACCGCAGAAGTATTGGGCGTAAAAGAAGAAGCATTATTTAAAAATCCAAAAGACATTAGTAAAAAATCCAAAAAAATCACACTCCAAGCCAACATGAAAGAAAAAGAGGAGTGGAGTTCTGAAAATGTACTTGGTTTTTTGGAAGGTACAGACAAAAAAGAGGAAGTTGTGGTGATTACTTCGCACTATGACCATGTAGGTTTTAAAGAAATTGATGGCAAAAAAATCGTGTATAATGGTGCTGATGATGATGGCTCAGGTACAGTTACTGTATTAGAACTCGCAGAAGCATTTGCACAAGCAAGCAAAGATGGCAAACGCCCTCGCAGAAGTATGCTGTTTATGACTGTTGCAGGTGAAGAACTTGGTTTGTTTGGCTCACAATATTATGCGGACAACGACCCTATTTTCCCACTTAAAAATACGGTTGTTGATTTGAATATTGATATGGTGGGACGCATTGGCGAAGAATACCAAAAAGACAATAATCCTAATTATGTGTATTTGATTGGTTCTGATAAACTTTCTACTGAACTTCACAACCTCAGCGAAGAAGTAAACAAAAAAACCGAAAATATCAAACTGGACTACAAATATAATGATGAAAACGACCCAAACCGTTTTTATTATCGTTCTGACCATTACAATTTTGCAAAAAATGATATTCCAATTATTTTTTATTTTAATGGTGTGCATGAAGATTATCACCAACCTACTGATGATGTAGAAAAAATCCATTTTCCTAAAATGGAAAAAATTGGTCGCCTAATTTTTAGTACCGCTTGGGAAATTGCAAACCGTGAAAAACGTATTTTTGTGGATAAAGCAACAAAATCAGCACCAAAAAGATAAATTATGGATTATAGGTTATAAATGATTAAAAATTGTGAAAAATCAATAATTTTAAATTTCTTCTTCTAAGGAAAATAGTTTTGTTAAAATATTATTTTAATAATTAAAATAATTCATAATTCATAATTCATAATTCATAATTCATAATCTACAATTCCAAAAATGCTTTAATTTTCCCCACATTTTTCAAAGCAATATTATCCTCAAATTTACTATTAATGTCTAAGCATTGAATAGGAATTTGGGGATTTTTTGTGAGAAAATCTTGCAATTTTTGCATATTTTCTAAGGAAATGCCACCACTCAAAAAAATAGGGCGTTCAAAAATATGGTTTTTTAATATTTCCCAATCAAATGTTACACCATTTCCGCCTGCATTTTTGCCTTTTGTATCCAGCAGAAAAAAATCGCAATGCAAGCTATATTCTGCCAAAATATTCATATCAAAATACTCGTCTATAGAAAATGCTTTTATGATTTTTGGGCGTTTTTCCAAACCTCTACGCCCTTGCATCATGGGCGATTGGGCATATTGACAATAATCTGGACTTTCGTTGCCATGCAGTTGTATCATATCAAGGTTATATTTGGCACATTTTGCCAATACTTCGTCTAAACTTTGGTCAAGGAAAACACCTACTTTTTGAATATGTGTAGGCAATTCAGGCATTTCAAAATCATGTCCTACAAAACGCTGTGATTTGGGCGTAAAAATAAACCCTAAATGTGTAATATTGGGTATTTGTGCAATATCTATTATATTTTGGGTATCACGCATACCACAAACTTTTATGCTAATATTTTTCATTTTTTAAAATTTATTACCAAAATTTATTAAAATTTACTACTAATGTCTTGCAAAAATTTTATATCAAATTTTTCTAAAATATTTTTTTCAAAGTGGTAAAATACAACCTTTTTAAATCTATTTTTTGGAGTGTATTGTTGCAATATTTCTGCGACATTAGCCAAATTTTCTTTGGAAGTAGTTTCTAATTTTAATATATCATTTTTATACAAATAATATCCATTTACATATTGACTTTCAGTTACTTCATAAAAATTTTCTTTAAGGAATTTATGTTTTTTAAAATTAAAATCTTCTTGGGGTAATAATTTTATTACTTTTCCTTGCCTTTGCACCACAATCCATGAAAAAAGTGGCAAAGCTAAATCCAATGTTAAAGGATAATTGGGCAAACCTGCAAGATAATTGGGCAAAATTTTGGTGTCCAAAATAGAATTTTCGGTGTCTAATGCACGCACATTGCCCATATTATACGCCATGAGTGTTCCAATTTTGACAGGTGGAATGCCTGTTTTTTTATAAAATTTTATTTGGTGAAGTCTAATTGTTACCGAAATTTCTATGGATTGTTTGTTGGAAAGTGTTTGAAGTGTGTTGAGAAAATGAAAGAAATTTGCTTTTGTGCTTTCGTTCCAATCACAATCAATTTGAAAAGTAGAAAATGTAAAATCTTTTACCAAAAAAACAACTTTTTTCCAAATTCTATTTGCCAAAATTGCTACATCATCTTTTTTCAATGCGTGCATTGTTTGGTTTGTGATAAATACAACAGGTGCAATGTGTGTTTTTTTGGGTAAAAAACTTATGTTTTTCAAAATATCGTCTTGCAAAATACCAACAGGTTCAGCAGACCCGCTTTCTGGGTTAAAATCCACATCAAATAACCGCACAAAAAGTGTCGGATTTTTATTGGTATTTTTGTTTGTATTTTTATTTAATTTTTTCAAAAAATCTTGTGGGTTTGGCGTATTTTTTTTATAAGTAGTTTGCCAAAAGTAGAATGAAATAGGTAGGTTTTCTTTTTTTTTTGTACAACCACCTAATCCTAAAAAGCCTATCAGCAGGAAGTACAAAAAAAAGTTATTCGTTATTTTCATAAAATTTAGATGCTTTTTTGAGCCTTCTTTTCATATTTTGTACCAATAAATCGGGTGAAAGCACTTTAATACCTTCCCCAAAACCCAAAATTTCTTTTTCTAATTCAAAATTTAATACCACATCTAAGGAAATAATGGTACTGTCTTGGAATTCTTGCAATATTTTTTGTGAAGCGTGCAAAGGTTTTGTTAAAACATACAAAATAGTTGATTTTTCTACTTGCAAGACCACTTTTTCGGTTGCTTGTTGTTCTGACTTTGTAACGCCAATCAAGTTGCTATAATAATGCTCAAAATCTATGTTTATTTCGTTAAAATGTTCTTGTGGCAATATTTCAAAATTCACAATTCTATCCAATGCAAAAGTTGCAACAGCAGTTCTGTTTTTTTCTGTGCCAATCAAAAACCAGCGATTTCGGTATTCTTTGAGCAGATATGGATAGATGATAAAATCTTTGGGCGGATTGTCTTTAAATTGTGCTTTGAATGATTGATAAGACAAATTAATTGTTTTCTTTTGGGCAATAATTTGATACAAAGGCATCAAAAAATTCAAACCTTTGAGTTGTTGGTTTTGTTCAAACTGAATGAATTTTCTTTTAGTATTTTGTGGATTATTTATTTTATTTTCCAATTTCAAAATTGCATCTCCAACACCTTCAAACAATGCAAAATCACCAAATTGTTTTAAAATTTCCAGACTTTCTTTGATAACTTCGATATTTTTGTCATTGAATATCGTTTTAGAAATGCTATAATTTTTATCTTCATAGGTATAATATTTCTTTTCTTTTACGATAATTGGTGCATTGTAGCCAAGTTTATCACTTCGCATAAGTTGAATATCAGCTTGTATTGTGCGTTTGCTAATGCCTGAATCTATCCCTTCATATTCATAAATTGCATCAGAAACTTTGTCCATCAAATCTTCTAATGTCCAATTTCTATATCTATTTTGCAAACACTCATCAATGGTTTTGTAGCGGATTAGGGCGAGTTTATTTAAAGACATTTTCCAAATTGTATTAGGTTATTGTATTGGTTTATTATATTTGAATAAATGTAACTATTTAACCCCCTAACCTCAAAGGGGGAATTAACAATGATAAAGCGTTTTTTTGTATTTTCGTAGCACAGACTATTAGTCTGTGTGTTCCAAAACAACATTTTAAAATATAGGCTAAATAGATACGAATAAATTATTATTTTCTAAATTGTTGCAAAAAACTAATCATTTAACTAATCATTTAACTAATCATTTATTTGTTTTCTCCAATCTTCTACAACAGATTTAGACACTTGAATACGCATTTGAACAGCTTCAGCAATGATTTTTTTCAATATATTATATTGCTCATTATCTTGTAGTTCATTACTATATGCTTCAAGGTATTGATATTCTGGTAATTGTATAAGTACATTTTTGATTAAGTCTGTTGTATTTTTGTGAATTTCTTGCCAAAAAAAATCTAAAAACTGTTTAAAATCTTCATCTTTTTGGCTCAAATAACCCAATATCAACAGCGACATCTCTTGTGTAAGCAGATCATCTATGTTTTTTTGTTGTGCATTTAAGAAATCTTTTACATTCATATATTTTATTGAAATTCATAAAAAAAACCATATACAAACATAGTTATTATTTTTAAATGCTTTTTTTTAAACCTTACAAAATGGTAAAAAAAGTTAATTTTTTTAAGCATTTTTTGTTTTCTTGTGGGAAAAGGGTTACTTTTGGTTAGTAAATGCAAATATATTTTAAAATAATGATGATATATTTTCAATTTTTCGTATTTTTCCAAGAAAAATGATGATATATTTTACAAAAAATAAAATATTTTTTAGAAAAAATCAAAAAAAAGGTGTAATTTTGCAATGGTTTTTTACGCATAATATAAAAATATCTCAAAAAAATGAGACAGACATAACCTAAATTTATAAAATTTATTTATTTTTAATGCTTAATTCTTTTTTTAATAACTTTATCTAAAAAATCGTTAAATTTCCCCTTTTTTAATATAACGTTTTGTTTTTTACTATTTTACCAAAATTAAAATAGTATAAAAATAACTGCATAAAATAAAAAACACACACTTAAAAACATATTCTCACAAACCATTAATCTTGTTTGTCATGAAAAAACACTTACTACTCACTGCGGTTTTATCTCTTTTTTTTGCTTCTATTGCAACAGCACAAAGAACACCGCCAAGCCAACGCACCGAAAAATACTGGTCAGTTGGTGCACAAATCAATGCTTTCAATTATTTCGGTGATTTGAATCCATTAAAACAATTCGTTTCTACGAAACTTGACCATACACGTCCAAACTTTGGTATACAAATTGCCCGCAAAATGACACAACATTGGTATGTGCGAGCAAGTTTGAATTATGGACGATTGGTAGGCAACGATAATACTTCTGCAAGCCCTGATTCTCCATCAAGTGTAGGACGTTATGGACGTAATTTGCATTTTCGCAATGATATTATTGAACTTGCAGTAGTTGGACAATATGAATTGTTTAAAAACCCAAACCGTTTTTATCGTCGCGCATATTGGAATCCATACATATTTGGAGGTGTTGCTGGTTTTTACCACAATCCAAAAGCAAAAGCACCTGAAAGTATGGGTGGTGGTTGGGTAGCTTTACGCCCATTGGGTACAGAAGGTCAAGGAAAAGAAGGTTATGCAAAAATGTATTCTAATTTTCAGTTGGCATTCCCTATTGGTATTGGTGTACGTTTCCGTTTGACTGACAAATGGGATATATCTGCTGAAGTTGGAGGACGTATTCTTACAACTGACCACATTGATGATGTGGGTGGCAATTATCCTGATTTGAAAGATTTGGATTCCGAACTTGCACGCAGAATGTCAAACCGCACAGCAGAACCTACCAATGTATTCTCAGGCAACACACGTGATTTGGCTTTTTTGGAAACAAAATTAGGTACACTTTCAACTTGGACTGATAGTAATGGTATCGTATATCCTCTGCTTGATGGTAGAGAACCAGGCTCTGTACGTGGCTCACAAGGAAAACAGTTGAATGATTTTTACTTGGTAACGGGTATTCATTTGAACTATATCCTTACTACACGTCGTCATCCACGTTTGCGTAGATAAAATGTAGTTTAATCCAAATTATCAGTATCAAGTTATAAGTTTTTGGAAATTTATTATCAAAAAATATAATACATGGCACAGTTTTATAAGTTTAAAACTTAAAACATAAATTAAATTTATAAAACTAACCGCTGATAACTTCGTTTATTCCTATTTCTTTATTTTAATCTTTTCAATTTTGGTAATTTAAGATTTTGACAATCTATTTACTTCAAAAACCAAAAAAACACTATGAAATTTCTATCTAATACATTCTTATCTACCATCTTTCTTTCTTGTGCATTGGTTTATCCAGTGATTGCACAAAAAAAAGGTGAGGATAGAGCAATTACACGCATCAACAACGAAGCAATAAAAGCTATGGAATACCAAGAGTATAACACAGCTATAGAAATATATAAAGACCTTCTAAAAACAAGACCCAACGAATTGGAATACAATTATCAAATGGGGGTATGTTTGCTCAATTCTGAAAAAAAACGTGAATCATATCCATACTTCAAAAAAGTATATGATAATTCTCCTACATTCAAACCAGAATTGGAATATATGATGGCAATGGGTGAGCATTATCAAGGGAATTACGAAAAAGCAAAAACAAGCTACATCAAAGGCAAAGAAAGCCTCGAAAAATATCGTAGCGAAGTAAGTGCTGATAGCAAAATGAGTAAAAAAGCAAAAACTAAAAAAGTTGCTTTGATTGATGAACAAATTAAAGATTGTGTAAAACGTATCCAAGAAACAGAATCAGGTATGAAATATGAGAGAAATCCCATAAATGCAAGCCTTGAAAATTTGGGTGCGAATGTCAATACTTCTTACCCAGAATATACACCACTTATGCCTCGTGATTCGTCTTTTATGGTTTTTACTTCTCGTAGAAATACCACAACAGGCGGTAAAATGGATTGGAGTGATAATGAATATTTTGAAGATATTTATATCGCTACAAGGGGAAAAGATGGAAAATTTGGGAAAGCACAACTCATGAAAAATGTAAACGAAAAATATCATGATGCTGCTGCTGCACTTTCTGCTGATGGTAATACGCTTTATCTATACAGAGATAATAAAAAAACTAAAGGCGACTTGTATATGTCTACACGTGGCAAAAATGCAAAAGACAAAAAAAGTGCTAAAAAGGCAAATGATGATGATTTTGGCGACCCTAAAAAACTCAATAACAACATCAATACTAAATACCAAGAAACTTCTTTATGTGTATCACAAGACGGTAATATCATGTACTTCACAAGTGATAGACCTGGCGGAAAAGGTGGATTGGATATTTATATGAGTAAAAAAGAAGGTAATGATTGGGGTCCAGGAACAAATGTGGCTGAAATCAATACCGAATATGATGATGATTCACCTTTCTTGTCTTTTGATGGCAAAACGCTTTATTTTTCTTCCAAAGGACATGATACAATGGGCGGTTATGATGTATTCAAATCACAAGACGAAAATGGGAAATGGGGAAAACCTGAAAATTTAAGTGCACCCATCAATGGGCCTGAAGATGATATGCACATCATGATTACAGAAGACAATGCAAACGGATATTATGTTTCATCTGATGAAGCTGGTTTTGGTAGCAAAGACATTTACAAAATTGGCGCACCAAAAATTGACCTCATAAAATTGGATAAAACAGGGCTTACAATTACACCTCCTGGTTTGCAAATTGTGAAATTGGACACCATGAACAAGAAAAATATCAAACCAAACTTCAAATTTATTGTATTGTTTGACTATGATAAAAGTAATTTGAATAGACCTGTATCTAAAAAATCTTGCGAAGATTTGCTTAAATTTATGCAAGATAATCCTGCGGTACGTGTAGAACTTGGCGGACATACTTGTAATATTGGCTCTCAAACATACAACCAAGCACTTTCTTTGAAAAGGGCGCAAGCAGTAAGCAATTATTTGATTGAACGTGGTGTAGATGCAAACCGCTTGGAAGTAAAAGGATATGATTTTTCTGAGTCAATAGCACCTAATGACAATGAAGGCAATCGCTCAAAAAATCGTAGAACTGAATTTAAAGTAATTGAAAAATAAAAACAAAAAATTACAATAAGTAAACATAACAAACAGAAAAACAAATGCCTTTGGTATTTGTTTTTTTTATTTTTTTTAAATATAAAAAACATATAGGCAACCTTTTTTTAAGTTAATGTCTTGTTAATAGATATAAAATTATACATTAAAACATAATTTTTTTATTCAATTTCAAAACTGTTTCTTTTACAAAAAACTATTTTCCTGTCATATTTTTTATAAAAAATGTATTTTTAAATAAATTTTCTAACACAAATGAGAAAATTTATTATACAACATTTGACACCACAAATAATACATTGATGAATGATGCAAAGTTGTATTATGCAATTGACCCAGAAAAAAAGATTTTGGATTTGGAAAAAGAAATAGCACGCAAAGATGCAAGTGCCAAAAATAACCAAACATGGGCAATTGTAGGTGCAACAGTTGCCCTTACAGCTACTGCGGTGGCTATTGCTTCTCAACCTACACCTTCTAAAAACAATACTTTGCAAGAACGCAACAACAATCATAATACTCAAAATAACACCAACAACAAGGCAAGCGCAGTAGCTTCGTTGGGTATTTTGAGTGGTAAATATGCAGTAGATAATGCTATGCTAAAAGCATGGGAGGCACAAGACC
Source organism: Cytophagales bacterium (assembly GCA_031425615.1). Classification (GTDB taxonomy): domain Bacteria; phylum Bacteroidota; class Bacteroidia; order Cytophagales; family Microscillaceae; genus JAAFIN01. The sequence continues at coordinate 55,929 of JANPJR010000030.1, read as the reverse complement.
TCAAAAATACAAAAACAAATTGGGAGAGATTGACATTGCGAAAAACGCATTTGTTTCCACAAGAAAGTATTAGAGGGAGTATTTTATTTCCAAGCAAAGATATTTGGTTTGCGTTGCGTTATTTGAAATTTGTAGTGCCTATTGAAAAAACAGAAAAAAAATTTATTTTTCGTCAAAAATGGATAAAATCTGAACTTGATGCAATACAAAACGAAGATTTTTAAACTATTTTAGGCATCAATCAATAGGCTAAAAAAAGGCTATTGGATTTGGCGATATAAGCAATTCTACGTGCTTATTGGGTAATTTGTTGGTTTAATCAAAAAAAATCATAATTTTGTGCTATATAAAACATTAAACATTTTTATAACATTTCCTATTTTATATAGCCCAAAATTATTACCCAAATTAATTATTAGTTATTCCCATGAAAAACATCACTGTAATAGGCTCAGGTACAATGGGCAATGGTATTGCACATTTATTTGCACAAAATGGTTTTTTGGTATCATTGGTTGATATTAAGGTTGAAAGTCTTGAAAAAGCCCTTAAAACCATTGCAGGCAACCTTGACCGACAAATTACAAAAGGTACGCTTACAGAAGAACACAAAACGCAAACATTAAACAATATTACTACTTTTACGGATTTGCAAAAAGGCGTTGAAAAAGCAGATTTAATTGTAGAAGCAGCCACTGAAAACATTGATTTAAAACTTCAAATTTTTAAACAATTAGATGCTTTTGCACCAAAAAATGCAATTTTGGCAAGCAATACTTCGTCTATTTCTATCACTAAAATAGCCTCAGCTACCACACGTCCAACGCAGGTAGTTGGTATGCACTTTTTTAACCCTGTGCCTGTAATGAAACTTGTGGAAATTATTAATGGTTATGCCACAGATAAAGCCATCTCCCAACAAATTTTTGACCTTTCTGTGCAACTTGGTAAAGTGCCTGTTGTGGTAAATGATTATCCTGGTTTTGTGTCTAATCGTATCTTGATGCCTATGCTCAACGAGGCTTTTTACACACTTTTTGAGGGCGTTGCTGGCGTAGAAGAAATAGATACTGTCATGAAACTTGGCATGGCACACCCTATGGGACCACTTCAATTAGCTGATTTTGTGGGTTTGGACGTATGTTTGAATATTTTAAAAGTGTTATATAATGGTTTAGGCAATCAAAAATATGCCCCTTGTCCGCTTTTGGTTAATATGGTAGAAGCTGGACATTTGGGCGTAAAAACAGGGAAAGGTTTTTATGAATATGTTGCAGGCAGTAAAACGCTTGTAGTGGCGGAGAGATTTAGAAAATAATTTTTCAGTAATCAGTTTTTTCAGTTAGAAACTATTTTTTTCGTTTTAAAACTATTTTTTTAGTAAAACAGCCAAAAACCTATTTTTTGAAATAGATTTTTGGCTGTTTTTGTGTTATTTTTTTATAAATTTTAAAAATAACTAAAAACTGACAACTGAAAAGGTTAATTTTTACTTAATCACTTTCATTTCTACCCTACGATTTTTCTGTCTGCCTTCTGCAGTTTTATTATCTGCAACAGGTTTAGTTTGTCCAAAACCTTGTGCTATGAGTCTATTTGCAGGGATTTTTTCTTTTACCAAAAATGCTTTTACCGCTTCAGCTCGTTGCTTGCTAAGTGCGAGGTTTGCATTTGCAATGCCTTGATTATCAGTATGTCCAGATATTTCCAGTTTATATTTATCACGTTTTTTCAATACTTCAGCGAGTTCTTTGAGGCTTGAAAGTGATTTTTGGGCAATAATTGCTTTGCCTGTTTCAAATTCAAGATTTTCAAAAGCTTCTTTCAAGGTTTCTTTTTCTTCTGCGGTAAGAATAGGCTCGCTATTTTTGGTTTCAGGGCAACCTTTCAGCTCTTTCAAACCTGCTACATCAGGGCATTGGTCGTCTTTGTCTGCTACACCATCATTATCTTTGTCAGGGCAACCTTTTAGTTCGGGTTTTCCTGCGATGGTAGGGCAATCGTCTTCGCTGTCTTTGATGCCATCACCATCAGTATCAGGGCAACCTTTGAATTGTGCAATACCTGCAACTGTTGGACATTCGTCCTCTTTGTCCATGATGCCATCATTATCCGTGTCAGGACAACCTTTAAATTCTTTTTTGCCCGCTTCACTTGGACAATCGTCTTCTTTGTCCATGATGCCATCATTATCCGTGTCAGGGCAACCTTTTAATTCAGGTTTTCCTGCAATTGTAGGGCAATCATCTTCTTTGTCCATCACACCATCATTGTCTTGGTCAGGACAACCTTTAAACTCTGCTTTCCCTGCTTCGGTTGGGCAATTATCGTCTTTGTCAGTAATGCCATCGCCATCTTGGTCAGGGCAACCTTTGAGTTCCCAAGTGCCTTTTTCTGTTTTACAAAGGTCTATTCCATCTGATATTTCATCACCATCTCTATCACGAGGACGTTTTACTCTACGAATAGGTACAGAAATTCCTGTATAAAAATCTACACCTCTCACACGTGAAGGATTATATAATACAGAAAGATTATCAGAACCAATATAAAAGAAATCCAAACGAATCATCAATCCCAAATCCAAAGAACTCAAATTATTGGATAGGACGATAGGCATTGCAATCTCAAACATACTACGCTCAAAACGTGGCGTAAGGGCAAAAACGGTTTGTTGTCTTGCACTTCTTGCGAATTTCCCTTTAAGGTTTTGAATATAAGTTGCATTGAGAAACAAGTATTTATAAAAATTGTAATCTGCACTCAAATTCAAAGAAGTAGGCAAACCTGCATTATATTTACTTTGAAAGTCATTAGCAGAAATACCCAATGCACTTATCACTTTGTCAGGGTCTTGTGCGTTTTCAATGTCAGATTGTGTAAGGATACGATTTTGGATATTGGTATTATAAGAACGGGAATTGCCTGTATTGTAACGAATAAACCCTAAATCCATGAGTGAAGCAGACAAACGATATTTGTATTTGTTCATTCTGCGGTCTTCGTGCATTTCGTTGTCCATTTTGTACGTGTATTTCTCAGGATTTGGGCGATATTCATATACTGCTCCTAAATCAATGCCAACGCCACTGCCTTGTGAATTGCCCAATATATCAGAAGATGCTTCAAAATCGCCCTTGTTACTATACGAAATATTACCTTCTATGTTGTTGATACGCATTACTTTCTCTGTGCCACCGTTTTGTGTGGCTTGTGTAACAATGCTGTAATCCAATTTTTTGAGGGTATAGTTGGCACTTCCTGCACCCATGAGATATTTCACAGTACCGCCAATTTTGAGAAAATGATTGTCTTTTTTTAATAATTCACGCCCATAAGTTACTCCAATTTCAAGCCAACTATTAAAATTAACATTGCCTGTACTCCCAGAATAATTAGCATTGGTATCAAAATTAGCAAATTTTCCTTCTTCTTTTAATAATTTAAAAAAATTTTCGGACATGCCATTCACATTCAAATAGGTGCGTGTGCGTGTTGTAAGCCCAAAATATGCTTTTGGCGAAACCTTAAACATCAAATTAATGACAGGAATATTAAAATTGGCTCCAACATTTCCCAAACTGCCTTTGCCTCTATCGCCTTTCACATTCCACTCTTCAAAGTTGTTTTTTGTTTCAAAAATATAACGGTTATTATTTGCAGTAAAACCAGCGTTTAAGATTTCCATGTAAAATCTGTAACGATTGTCTGCGATGCTTGCAGGATTGAAATGCAAACCGTTTGTACCTGCATAATTACTATTAACAAGCCCCAAACGCAATACTTGGGCAAATGCTGGTGCACCTATACATAGGAACAACAGGCATAAAAAGAGTTTTTTTGTAGAACTGAACATAAAAATAAGATTATGGATTTGGTATTATAGATTTTTCTTTTTTTTATTTAAAAATGCAAAAGTGCTTATTTTTTTGAAAAATAAAAAATAATAGAAAAAGGTAACAGAAATTACACGTTAAATTAGGGAAATTTTTTTTGATAAAAGGTAAATATCAATAGTTTTTATAATTATTTCATAATTATTTGCTTTAAAACTTTTATATTTTAGTTTTTATCTGTTTTTTTGTGAAAATTTATTCATCATATCATTTTTTTAATATGAAAAACATTATTTTATTTGGTGCGCCAGGCTCTGGAAAAGGCACACAAGGCGAGAAATTAATAGGAAAATATGGACTTATACAGATTTCTACAGGCGATTTGTTGCGTAAAGAAATCAGCCAACAAACACATATTGGCATACAAATAAAAGATACATTGGCAATGGGAAAAATGGTTTCTGATGATATTATTTTTAAAATGATTGAGAATATGATTGTTGCCAATAGTGCAAGCAATGGCTTTATTTTTGATGGTTTTCCACGTAATCAAACACAATTAAATACGTTGGAAAAAATATTTAGTACCCAAAATATTGAAATAACACATGTATTGTCATTACAAGTGCCAGATGAAGAACTCGTAAAACGCATACTAAAAAGAGGCAAAACTAACAACCGCATTGATGACCAAAACGAAATCATTATCAAAGGTCGCATCAGACTTTATAATCATGAAACACAAACAGTATCAAAATTTTATAAACAACAAAGTAAATTTTTTGAAATAGATGGATTGCCTGAACCTGAAAAAGTTTTTGAAAATATTGTAAATGTGTTGGAAGCAGAATAACTAAAAATTACCAGTTTTTTAGTTGTAAGTTTTGAAAAAAAATATAATAAACAACTTGGATTAACTTAAAAAAAACAGGTTACTGATAACTTAATTTATTTTTCTTTTTGTAGTTTTAAAAAAAAATACCATCTTTGGTATAAAAAATTTTTCTCATAAAACAAACCCCATATATATACCAACATAACTTTCAAGTTTGGGGTGTATAAAAAAGGATTTAAAAAAATAAAAATATGCTAAATTTGGTTTTATTTGGACCTCCTGGCGCAGGAAAAGGTACGCAAAGCGAAAATATCGTAAAAAAATACGGACTCATTCAAATATCTACAGGCGACCTACTCAGAGCAGAAGTTGCACAAGAAACGCAACTTGGTTTGGAAGCAAAAAGGTTTATGAATGCAGGTAATCTCGTGCCTGATGATGTGCTTATTGGCATGGTTTCCAACAAAATAGACGCACACCCTGAAAGTACAGGATTTATTTTTGATGGATTTCCACGCACACAAGTACAAGCACAAGCGTTGGATAATATGCTCAAACAACGTAATATGAGTATTTCGGTCATGATTGCATTGGAAGTAAATAATGAAGAATTGACTACACGCATACTCAAACGTGGCGAAACATCAGGCAGGGCTGACGACCAAAACGAAGACCTTGTACGCCAACGTGTGCAAGAATATGAAACAAAAACGCGCCCTGTTGCCAATTATTACCAAGCACAAAATAAATTTGAATCTATATCAGGCATTGGCACAATACATGAAATTTTTGGGAATATTTCTGCTATTTTAGATAAACATATTTAATCCAAGTTGTCAGTTTTGGTACCAAGTTTTTGGTACCAAGTAATTTTATTTGGTAAAAATATGTGAAAAATTCTATTTTTTCCATAGTGAAGTGTTTGTAACCCCTTCACTATGGAAAAGTATGTTACGTATATTTTCAAGTAAAATCATGTAATAATAAATTTTAGGGTTAAAAATTTATATTTTCATTTAGCCCTTCTCAATTTTAATACAAGGTTGGTTTGTTGCAAAATACCAAAGTTTTTTTTCTCTCAAAAAATGGTTATTTTTGTCATAAAATTATAAAAAAACAAAAAAGATGACGGATTTTCTTACAGAAGAACAAATAGCTGTGCGTGATGCAGCACGTGATTTTGCCCAAAATAATCTTTGGGAAGGGATTATTGAACGTGATAACGAAGCAAAATTCCCTTTCAGTTCTATCAAAAAAATGGCAGAATTGGGCTTTATGGGTATGATGGTGCCTACCGAATATGGTGGAAGTGGCATGGACACCGTATCCTATGTGTTGGCATTAGAGGAAATAGCCAAAGTAGATGCGTCTGCTGCGGTGGCAATGTCAGTCAATAATTCCTTAGTGTGCTGGGGATTGGAAAAATATGGCAATGAAGAACAAAAACGTAAATATCTTGTACCACTTGCAAAAGGAGATGTATTGGGTGCGTTTTGTCTTTCTGAGCCAGAGGCAGGCTCTGATGCAACTTCCCAAAAAACAATCGCAGAAGATAAAGGCGATTATTACCTCCTAAATGGCACAAAAAACTGGATAACCAATGGTGGAAATGCCTCTATTTATCTTGTGATTGCACAAACTTATCCTGAACTCAAACACAAAGGTATCAATGTGCTGATTGTGGAGAAAGGTACAGAGGGATTTGTAGTGGGAAAAAAAGAAGATAAAATGGGTATTAGAAGCTCTGATACACATTCGCTGATGTTTACAGATGTAAAAGTACCAAAAACAAACCGTATTGGCGGTGATGGTTTTGGGTTTAAATTTGCGATGGAAACCCTCAATGGTGGTCGTATTGGCATTGCTGCACAAGCGTTAGGTATTGCGTCTGGTGCTTACGAGCTTTCTGTAAAGTATTCCAAAGAACGCAAAGCATTTGGAAAACCTATCTCTGAACACCAAGCCATTCAATTTAAACTTGCAGATATGCTTACGCATATTAATTGTGCGAGGTTGCTTACATTACACGCTGCCAAACTCAAAGATGCACACCAAGATTATGTATCTGCTGCTGCACAATGCAAATTATTTGCTTCACAAGTAGCAATGGACGTTACAACCGAAGCGGTACAAGTGCATGGTGGTTATGGTTATGTGAAAGAGTTTCATGTGGAACGTATGATGCGTGATGCCAAAATTACCCAAATCTATGAAGGCACTTCCGAAATTCAAAAAATCGTTATTGCAAGAGATTTGTTAAAATAGGGTTTTTTAGTTTTTTCAGTTGTCAGTTTTTTCAGTTTTTTTTAGTTTTGTATTTTACTGGGAAAAAACTGATTACTGACAACTATTTACTTTTTTTTTACTACCTTTTGTCCCTTTGGGGGCTGGGACTAATTTTAATCAAATTGAAACGCATATTACAAGGAATGGGAGTGCTTTGGGGCGTTGCTACTATCGTTTTTGTATTATTTTTGGTGATGCCTGCCAATCCTACTTCTGTGCTTTTGGGTGACAATGCTGATGCAGAAACACGCCAAAAACTTATCTCAGAATGGGGACTTGACAAGCCTTTGTATGTGCAGTATGGTTATTATTTGAATGATCTTTTGCCTTTATCCTTTCACCAAAAAAATACCTTAAAAAACGAAGATTATCGCTATATTTTGCTTTTTTCTTTTAGTGAAAATACAAATTTTGTGTTGAAATTTCCAAATTTTAGGCGGTCATATCTCACAGGAAAATTGGTAAGTGAAATATTGTGGGAAGCCCTTTGGGGAACAATTATTTTGGCAGTAAGTGCCATGTTTTTGGCAACTGTTTTTGGTATTATGATTGGCATTTTTGCCTCGCAACATGAAGGCGATTTGTGGGACAAAGGCATTATGGGTGTGTCTGTTTTGGGCATTGCTACGCCCTCGTTTGTGTCTGCTATGATATTTTCGGTGGTATTTGGTTTTTGGTTGGCACATTTTACAGGTTTGCGTATGACAGGTTCGCTGTGGGAAATGGATACGCTTTCGGGTGTGTATAAATTGCGTTTGGATAATTTAATTTTACCTGCACTTACCTTGTCTGTGCGTCCTTTGGCGATTATTACGCAACTTACACGTAATAGTATGTTGGAAGTTTTGAAACAAGATTATATTCGCACCGCAAAAGCAAAAGGACTTTCTGCCTATAAAATCCTCTACGTGCATGCCTTACGCAATGCCCTAAATCCTGTAATTACTGCGATTTCGGGTTGGTTGGCGAGTTTGATGGCAGGAGCATTTTTTGTGGAATATATTTTTGCATGGAAAGGCTTAGGCAGGGTAACCTTAGAAGCCTCACGTGATTTTGACTTGCCTGTGGTAATGGGTGCTACAATATTTATGGCGTTTATTTTTGTGTGTATTAATGTGCTTGTAGATGTATTGTATAGTGTTTTTGACCCAAGAATGAGAGAGGGAAATGTTTGAAATTTTTGGAAAAAATAAAAATGAATATAACATATTATAATCAAAGATTATATATGTTTTAAATGTACTTTCTTTAATAATATTTTCGTAAAAAATCATAACTCAAAACCTGTATAAAGGTTACACCTAAATTTATGAACGTATTTTAATCCAAAGTTTATTAAGAGTTAATTTATTTTGTGTTATTTTGAAAGGTAAAAATTTTAGTTTTTTTAAAATTTTATGCTCGCACCAATCATTTTATTCGTGTATTTGCGACCTTTACACACCCAAAAAACCTTAGATTCTTTGGCAAAAAATCAACTTGCCTTACAATCAACTCTGTATGTTTTTATTGATGGATTGAAAGAAAATGCAACAGAAAAAGAAAAATTATTACACCAAGAAATAAAAAATATTTTTGAAAAAGAAAGTAATTTACAAGAAAATTCTCTAAAAGAAAAACGTTTTAAAAAAATAAACATAATAACAAAAGATAAAAATATTGGTTTAGCAAATAGCATTATCACAGGCGTAAGCGAAATAATACGTTTGTATGGCAGGGTGATTGTGTTGGAAGATGACCTTGTGTTGTCGCCTTTTTTTTTGCAATACATGAATGATGCTCTTGATATGTATGCAAATGACGACAAAGTAATGCACATATCTGCATATTCGCCCAAAACATTACAATCGTTGCCCAATTATTTTTTTACGACTTCTATTAGTAGTTGGGGCTGGGCAACATGGGAGCGGGCTTGGCAAAAATTTAACCCTGATGCAAATGTGTTGGTTAAAAAATTGCAAGAAAGTCCTTCACTCAAATACGCGTTCAATTATGAAAATACCTACGACCATTTTAGTATTTTGGAGGCGTATATTACACGCAGATTAAGCACATGGGCAGGTAGGTGGTATGCAAGTGTTTTTTTGGAGAAAGGGCTTTCTTTATGGTTAGGAATGTCTTTGGTGCAAAATATTGGTTTTGATGGCACAGGAGAACATTGTGGAATAGATGATAAATTTGATGTAACATTACACAAAAATCAAATTTTTTTGCAAAAAATTCCCATACAAGAAAACCTCAAAGCCCGCAAAATCCTTAAAAACACATACCGATTTATGCGACTTTTTCCCAGAAAAACTTTTTTTCAAAAAATAAAAACAATAATTATTAAAGTTTTGAGGTTTTTTAGGTAAAAAAGCCTTTTCCTGTGGATTGAATATGTTTTTTAGGAAAAATGTATTATCATAAAAAATCAAATAAAAATGGAAAAAATAAAACCAATCCTTTATAATGAAAACCCACCACCCAAAAATGAGCATGGATTGTATGAATATGTGATACACAACGAAGAAAAAATATGTGGTTTTTTTGGTGCATATTTTTTTTTGAGTAATGGCAAAAAATGTAACATACAAGATATTGAAAATCCAAATATTGTGTATGCTTACAGCGAAAATGCGTACCAAGCCTCTAAATTTGAAGATGCTGAAATCAAAAAAAAATTTCAAGATATTGATTACAAACAAGCCATTTTATTGGCTTGGGAATTAAAAATACATATCAAACAAAATTGGGAAAATGTAAAAATTGATGAAATGAAACGCATTTTAATCCAAAAATTTCAATATGAACCATTGTGTATCTTGCTTAGAAATACCCAACATAAATACTTGGAAGAAACCAACCATTGGAAAGATACTTTTTGGGGTGTATGTGGTGGTAAAGGTGAAAATATGCTTGGGAAAATTTTGATGGAAATTAGAGAAAATTTATCAAAGTGATAGGTTTTTTGTATAGGGCTTTTTTTGGGGTTTGTAAATGTAATCAACTTATCATTTTTTGAAAATTTTATGAATATAAAAATAATTATACTGTTTTCTTTTTTGTTTTTTTTCCTATTAAAAATAAACGCACAAACTGTTAAGAAACGTGATTTAAAACAAGCGATTACCTATCATACCAATGGCAACGTCCAATATATTAAAAATTTTATACTTGGGGATTGTTATAATGACCAAATAAAAATAGACACATGTTATTATGGCATATTCAAAGAATATTATGCTAATGGCAATCTGAAAACTTCAGGGCAATATGATTGCAGGTTTTGGAATAAAAATTACAAAGGGCAAGATACGATAAATTATATTCCTAATGACTGTTTCCAAACAGGGTATTGGAACGAATTTGATAGTTTGGGCAACTTTCAAAGAGCTATTTTATACAACGAAGGGGCAGAAATATTTTATAAATATCCTTTCAAAAGTGATACTTTATTTGCTCAAAAAGATTCTTTGATGTTGAAAATGAAAGGATATAGCGAAGTAAATTCGTATTTTATAAAACGTTCAAAAAAAAATAAAAAATTATTGTTGGAGTTTCCTATACTTGGAGGTTTGAATTATTGGGGAGTATATGATAAGCCTATTGAAGCAATAATACAAAAAGATCAATATGGTGAAAATTATTATTATTCTTTGAAGGGATATGGTAATTATATAATGGGTATAAAATATGATGATATACCAGGGAATCAAAGATATCTGGATTTTTCTAATCTGAAGAATGGTACATATTATGTTTATTATCGAAGTTATCGTGAAATTTATGAGGCAGAAGTTATAATACAAAATATAGACGATTAAATTCGCATTTCATTTCGTTCTATTTGTTTAAAAAAATAAACTAATCATATATTCTTTTTATTTTTTTCAAAAAAAATCATATCTTAGCAAATCTCATTTTTTATTTTATACCAAAAAAATCGTTTCAAAATCATGAAAACAAAATTTTTACCTTATTTTATCCTATTTTTTGTTCTTTTTATAGGAATTTCGCCTTGTGTTTTTGCCCAATTTACCTTTGTAAATCGTCAGGAATACGAAAATCCATACAACGAACAGCATTTATTTGGGTACATTAATCTCGAAAAACGCGGACTTATTACCTATAAAGTAGAAAAAAAAACAAGTTACAGCGAAAATAAAGCTTGTATTATAGAAGTATTGGACACTACTTTACAAGTGTTGAAAAAATTACAAGTGGTGGTGCCTTATGATTTTACACGCAATACAAGCCATTTTTATAATCCATCAGAAAATCAAGCATTTATTTTGTGTCAAAATACATTAGAAAGAAAAAAGTTTTGGCTTTTGTGTATTAATTTGAATGACTATACAAGCAAAATGCACCAATCCGAATTGCCTTTGCGTGCTGATATTGTGGATTATAATGTTTCTATGGAAAATGTGTATTTTACTGCAAATGATAATGGCAAAACCTTTGCAATGTATATGACTTTATCAGAAAGTATTGTAAAATTATTGCCTGCTTTTACCATGTTTAAGGATTGGGAAAATGTACGTAATTTGCAAGGCAGAGCGTCAGGCAATGGTGTGTATTTTGTGAGCAAACATACAGGAGGGCGTAATTGTGATATGTATATTTATCCACATTCACCCCTTATGGGTGGTCGCATACGTTGGGCTGTGAAAGATGAAGACAAAAAAAGTGATAAAAATTATTTTGAAGCAAAAATTTTCTCAGAAGATGCCCAAAATTCATGGGTTTTTGGCACGTACAATGAAAATTGCACCGACTTTGTGGAAGGGATTTATTGGGCAAAATTTACAGGTGAAACCCAAACCCAGATGAATTATAAAGGTTTTGCATATTTGGATAATTATTTTAATTATTTGCCCAAAAAAAGGGCTGAAAAACTGCGAAAAAAAGCAAAAGATGCACTTGCCCAGAAAAAACCTTACACACTTTCACGCAGAATGTTGCTTGACCCACGTTTTTATTTTGAAAAAGACCAAGTTATTCTTAAATGGGACGCTTATAATCCACAAATCCAGCCTTTTCAATCTGCAAATACTTTTCCGTATGGTGCTGGTTCTGCGACAATGGCACGTGGCGGATTAAATCCTTATTATTACCAAAATATCAACAACCGCAATGCACCCAAAAATGAATATCACTATGCCTATACAGTAGTGGTGGCTTGGGACAAAAAAGGTAACTTGCTTTGGGATAATGTTATGGAATTGGAAGATGTAACAACCGACGAACTTGCAGTACAAACAGAAATGGGACATTGGCAAAAAAATGGCAAAGAATACCATGTATTAGCTTATATTCATAAAAAAGATATTTATTATAAGGTTTTTACAGAAAAAGAAAATACCACAGAAAAAGAACAAAAACAAAGTCTTGTGGATATTTTTTTGCCAAAAGGCTACAAAGTTGATGACAACGGTGCGTATTCTTTTATTCATTGGTACGACAATGTTTTTCTTTGGATTGGTGACCAAGAATTGCGTAATGGCAATGTCAAAAATCCAAAACGCCAAGATGTATGGCACGCGAGTAAATTTGTCTTTGATTGGAAGAAAAAATAAACCAAAAATCACATAAAAACCTTTTAATTCTTTTCAAAAAAAACTTTTCCCTTAAAAAAACGTTTTTCTTTAAAAAATAAAACAACAACTAAAAAACTAAACTAAAAATCATGTCTGAAATCGTTTGGCAAACCCTGAAAGAATTTCAAGAAATTAAGTTTTCTTACTACAAACCTGAAAATCGTGCTACAGGTATTGGCAAAATCAGCATCAACCGCCCTGAAAAACACAATGCTTTTACGCCACTTACAGTAGCAGAAATGCGTGAAGCAATGGATATGTGCAGATATGACGACAATATTGGCGTAATTATCTTAACTGGCGAAGGCTCTGAAGCTTTTTGTAGTGGTGGCGACCAAAGCGTAAGAGGCGTAGGCGGATATGTAGGCAATGATGGTGTGCCACGTTTAAATGTATTGGATTTGCAAAAACAAATTCGCAGTATTCCGAAACCTGTTATCGCAATGGTAGCAGGTTGGGCAGTAGGTGGAGGACATGTATTGCATGTTGTTTGTGATTTGACAATTTGTGCGGATAATGCAAAATTTGGACAAACAGGACCCAAAGTTGGAAGTTTTGATGGTGGTTTTGGGGCTTCGTATTTGGCGAGAATTGTGGGACAAAAAAAAGCAAGGGAAATCTGGTATCTTTGTGATTTTTATAATGCAGAAGAAGCAGACAAAATGGGACTTGTGAATAAAGTTGTGCCTTTGGCAGATTTAGAAAAAACAACAGTGGAATGGTGTAGTAAAATTTTGGAAAAATCACCTATTGCGTTGCGTCTGCTCAAATCTTCATTCAATGCAGAACTTGACGGACAAGCAGGTATTCAAGAACTTGCTGGAAATGCAACATTATTGTATTATTTGAGCGAGGAAGCGCAAGAAGGCAAAAAAGCATTTTTAGAAAAACGCCAACCTGATTTTAACCAATATCCAAAATTTCCATAATTTTTTAGGGTTTAGAAAAAAACGCACTATATTTAATACAGTGCGTTTTTTCAGTTAAAAAATTTATTCACTTTTGCTGGCACGTCTTGGATTTTTTTGGATCATTTTTCCACAATTCAATTCTACGCTAATTTCTTCGGGTTTTTCAAAAGTAGTTTTGGGATAACGTCTTGACAGTTCAGGGTCTGCGTATATTTTTTCATAAAATTTTGCCCAAATAGGCAATGCCATTACTGCACCTTGTCCATACGCAATACTTTCAAAACGTGTTACCCAAGTATCGCCTCCAACCCACACACCAGAGGCAAGATTTTGGGTATAACCCATAAACCACGCATCAGCATTATATTGTGTTGTACCTGTTTTTGCAGCGATTTCATTATTTTTCATTAGGCTTTCGCCACCACCATAATTTGCCACAGTGGTAGAAGTACCACCTGGGTCTTGTGTAGAACCCATGAGCATAAAAGTCATTTGATACGCCAAATCTTCGCTAATAGCTTGTGTAATCACAGGCGTAAAATCTTTGATTACATTGCCATTTCTATCTTCAATACGTGTGATAAACATTGGGTCAATGTGTTTGCCTCTGTTTGCAAAAGTTGCATACACACTCAAAAGCTCAAAAATATTTACATCACTTGTACCCAAACAAATCGTAGCTGAAGTACTGTCCAAAGGACTTTTGATGCCCAATTCTCTTGCATATTCTATGCTAAGTTTCGTTCCCATTGTTTTGATAAGGCGTGTTACAATGGAATTGGTAGAGGTTGCAATGCCTGTTCGAAGTGTCATATACGCTCCTGAAAACCCTCCTGACGAATTTACAGGTGTCCAATTTCCAATCGTTACAGGTTCATCACGTACTTGGGAGCAAGGTGTATAACCGTTGTCTAATGCTGCTGCATAAATAATAGGTTTGAATGTGGAACCAGGTTGTCTTTTGCCCAAATATACATGGTCATATTTAAAATGTTTGTAATTGGCACCACCAACCCATGCTTTCACGTGTCCTGTTTGTGGTTCTACTGACATAAAACCTGCTTGCAAAAAGCGTTTATAATGGCGAATAGAGTCCATAGGGGTCATAGTAGTATCTTTTTCACCTTTCATGGTATATACACGCATACGGGTAGGCGTGTTCATGATGTCCTCAATTTTTTTCTTATCATTGCCAAATCTTTCTACAAGTTTGCGGTATCTTTCAGATTTTTTGGCTTCTTTTTGGATAAAATCTTTTATTTCATAACCTTTGTCATCAATCCAAGGATTGCGACCACGCCATACTGCATCAAAAATCTGTTGGTGATTGTTGAGGTGTTCTGTTACTGCTTGTTCAGCGAGCATTTGCATTTTACTATCAATCGTAGTATAAATACGCAAACCATCTTTATAAATATTTCTGCCTTCTCTTTTACCCCATTCCAAGAGCCATTTTTGGGCTTCTACTCTGAAATATGGTGCAATACCTGCAGTATGTTCTTCTTCGCCTCGTTTTGGAGTAAGTGGTTGTTTTTGAAAATGTGTACATTGTTCTTGACTCAAAAAACCATATTTACGCATTTGGTCTAATACCACATTACGTCTTGCAATGGCATTTTTCTTTTCATAAAAAGGGCTATATTTGCTGGGAGCTTTCAAAAGTCCTACAAGCATCGCAGATTCTTGTACGTTGAGTTGGCTGGGGTTTTTATCAAAAAAAGTGCGTGAAGCGGTATTAATACCAAAGGCATTACTGCCAAATTCTACGGTATTAAGATACAATTCAATAATTTCTTTTTTGGTATAATTTCTTTCAATTTTGACAGAAGTAACCCATTCTTTGGTTTTTGTAACAATGGTTTTCAAGATAGGAACTTTGTGAAAAGTACCTTCACTTTCACGCTGACGCAACCTAAAAAGGTTTTTGGCTAATTGTTGGCTCAATGTACTGCCACCGCCTTCGCTACCACGTGCCATTACAACCCTAAGCAATGCCCTCAAATCAATGCCTGAATGTTCTTCAAAACGTACATCTTCTGTAGCAATCAACGCATTAACCAAATAAGGTGAAAGTTCTTCATATTTTGCCAATGTGCGATTTTCACGGTAATATTTTCCCATGAGAATATTATCCGCAGTATAAATTTCGGAGGCTAATTCGTTTCTGGGGTTTGCTAATTCCTCCAAACTTGGAATTTCACCAAATAAACCCAAAAAATTGTAACTCAACGCCACAAAATACACTAAAACCAACACCCAAAAACTCAAAAATGTAATCCACAAGCCTTTTACCCAACCATAATACCTACCTCTGTCTATACCCATAATTTTAGCAAATAAATAATCTAATTATTTTATTGTAAAGAAACCTAATCTTACAATAATTTATGATTGTTATATGTTGTTGTTATGTTTCTTTATTATAATTTTTTTTTTTGCAAAAATACGTAAAAATTTGCTTTTGTACATCTGGTTTATCACTTTTTTTTTGAAAGGCATTAAAAAGTCTCAAAGTTTAATGTAATTTTTTTTGAAAAATCAAGGTATGCTTTTTTAAATATTTTTTTTTAAAATATTATTGGTTTAAATTGTAGGTGTTTTTACGTATGAATTTTACGTATGAATTTTACTTATTTTTTTTAATTTATCTTTTTTTTACAAATCGTTTTTGTTATGAATAAAACCAACAAATTTACAGTTGCATTTTTTGTGCTGTTTTTCCTTATTCAAATAGTTATTTTAGCTATTCCACCTATTTTTGCCCAAAAAATTCCACTTTGGGTAAGTGATGATTTTTCAAATCCTGCGTCTGGTTTTAGGGTAGAAAAAGGCGAAGAAGTGGATTATGCTTATTCGGAAGGTAAATATTATATTACCAATCATGCTGCTGCGGATAATTTCTTTTGGGCAAAAAAAAGTATTTTTACAAACCATGACAAAGAAATTATATTTGAAGTGGAGTTTAAACTGTTGGAAGGTGCAAAAGATGTGTTGTCGCATGGATTTTCTGTAAGTGGAAAAGACAATAAAACGTATTTTTTTAAAATAATACCCAAAACGTCAGATTTTGAAATACGCTACTACAAAGGTAAATTTGGCGATTTGACAGAAAAAAAAATACATGATGACATTATCAAGAAAAATTTTAATGAAACCAACAAACTTTGGGTAAATATAAAACCTGATAAAATTATTGTAAAAATCAACGATAAAGAAATATATACAGGCAATAATCCAAAAGATTTTACAGGTACGTATGGTTTTTTTACTTCTAATGCCCAAAAATTAGAAATTGATAATTTTAAGTTTTATGAAGATGTAAAAATAAACTTAGTGCCAAACGCACCTACTAATCTTGCCAAAGAAAATTTGGGTAATAAGGTAAATACAAAATATGCAGAAACTTCGCCTTATATCACGCCTGATGGTAAAACATTGTATTATTGCATACACAATAGCCCTGAAAATACAGGTGGTGAAAAAGATGGGGGCGAAATATTTTATAGCGAATCCAATGACAATGGTCAAACTTGGACAGAAAAGAAAAATATGGGAAAACCACTCAACAATGACCAAGCAAATTTTGTGATTTCTTCAACACCTGACCATAATACACTCTTGGTAGGAAATAGTTACAAACCTGATGGCTCGCCAAATGGAGGAGGATTTTCTATTACACACCGCACAAAAGACGGTTGGGAAGTGCCCCAAAAAATAGAAATAGAAGATTTTGTGTCAAAAGGTGGCACAAATGAATTTTGCTTGTCTGCTGACAGAAAAGTTATTATTATGACGGTATTGCGTGATGAATGTATTGGTGGAAAAGACATGTTCGTAACATTCAATTTGGGCAATAACAAATGGAGCAAACCCAAAAGCATGGGCAAAGTAATCAACAGCGTTGAAAATGAAGATACGCCTTTTCTCGCAGCAGATGGTGTTACATTGTATTATGCGTCTTCAGGGTTTCCTGGTTATGGAAGCAATGATATATTTGTAACAAGAAGGCTTGATGACACTTGGACAAATTGGTCTGAGCCACAAAACTTAGGGCAAGGTATTAATTCAAATGGTTGGGACGCATATTTTACCCTCCCTGCTTCTGGTAATTATGCTTATATGACCAACGATTTAAGTGGTAGTCTTGATATTATACGCATAAAACTTACCCAAAACCTCAAACCAAAACCTGTGGTATTGATTTCAGGCAAAGTATTTAACAGCAAAACAAAGCAACCTATGTCTGCCAATATCACATACAACGCCCTAAAAGCGAACAAAGAACTTGGTATTGCTACTTCTAACCCTACTGATGGTAGTTATAAAATTGTATTGCCCGCAGGAGAATTTTATGGTTTTTTGGCACAGAAAAATGAATTTATTTCAGTAAGTGAAAATATTGATGTTACTAAAATAACAGAATACAAAGAAATTACACGCAATTTATATCTTTCACCTATTGAAACAGGGCAAATAATTCGTTTGAATAATGTATTTTTTGATTTTTCAAAGGCAACCCTCCGCAATGAATCTTTTGGGGACTTGGACAGGCTTGTAAAGGTGCTTACCGAAAATCCAAACATGAATATAGAAGTTGGTGGGCATACTGATAATATAGGCACAGCACAAGCAAACACGTTGTTATCACAAAGTAGAGCGCAAGCAGTAGTAAATTATTTGGGTCAAAAAGGCATTGCCAAAGATAGAATTTCTGCCAAAGGTTATGGTATGGACAAGCCTTCTGCTGTCAATACTACTGAAGAAGGTCGCCAAGCAAATCGCAGGGTGGAAGTTACAATTTTGAAGAATTAAAAAATGAAAAGTTGTCAGTTAATTCAGTTGTCAATTTTTCCAGTTAAAGGTTATTGTAGGTATTTTAAATAAAAAAAAACGGTCAGACTCTCATGCTGACCGTTTTTTTTTTATAAATTTACAAAAACCAACAAATTTGCTTATATTTTAATATCAGCAAGTTTATTATCTTTTTCCTTATTCAAATTTGGAAAATTATTATTAAGATTAGGTAAAGGTGCACCCATTTGGCATTTACCATTAAATTTTGCACCAGATTCCACCACCAGTTTTCCACAAATCAAATCGCCATGCACTTGTGCGGTAGCTTTGAGCGTGAGGATATCTATGATTTCCAAGATACCTTTTACTTCGCCTGCAATGTCTGCACTTTGTGCATAAATATTGCCTTCTACAAGTGCAGAATCGCCAAGACTTATTTTACCTTTGCCTTTTACATTACCAATTACACGCCCTTCAATACGGAGTGTGCCTTGAATTTCAATATCACCTCTGAAAGTAGCACCTTTGGCTACGTGTGTATTTGCGTTGCTAAAATCGTTTGTATTGCTTGCAACGGTTTCTTTTTCTTTATTTCCACCGAAAAAATTTGCCATAGCTGTATTATTTATATTATTTGGGTATTTATTTTTAAATTAAAAAACGTATTACTGAATTAACTGAAAAAACCTAACTTAAAAACTTATCATTTTTTCTGGATTTAAGGCGGTGCCTTCATACCAAAGTTCAAAATGCAAATGTGGCCCTGAAGTCAAAGCACCTGTGTTGCCAATAATAGCGATTATTTCGCCTGTTTGCACAAAATCGCCTGCTTTTTTGAGGAGTACAGAACAATGTTTATATACTGAAATTAACTTAGAGGCGTGTTGAATCATCATTACATAGCCCGTATCATCAGTCCAAGAAGCCATGATAACCGTTCCTTCATTTACTGATTTTATAGGTGCATCTTTTTCTGCTACGATATCCACACCAAAATGTTTATCTTTTGGGTTATATTTTTCTGTAATAAGTCCTTTGAGTGGATTAAACAGGAAAATATTTTGCAAATCAATATTACTTACTCCGCCAATTCCTGCCAAACTTCTGTCGTTTTTTTCTATTTCTTGTCTAAGTTTTTGGTCAGAGGCAGAAATTTTATCAATATTCACAGAATCTTTATTAGGTTTTTTGAGATGTGCGTGGTTGTGGTTATGTTTTGAGGTGTCTTTTGGGTCATTTTTTTCCTGTCCTTGTGCGTCTTTCATGTGTGCAACATCACCTGAAAGCAATTTTTGTAAATTTATGATAAAATCATTTTTCTTTTTTAAATCTTGTGCCAAAGAATCAATCGTAAGGTTCATTTCAACGAGTTTTCGGGTAGTTTCATCTTTTCCAATTACACTTTTGGGGCTATACACAAAACTTGCAATCCAAAATCCCACCATAAATACAGGCAATGACAACCCAATTCCAATCAATAGTACAATGAAAGGTGTATAAGTAATTTGGCGTATTTCTTCCAACGTAGTGCTATCACGTATGATGAGTGTGAGGTTTTTGTACCACCAAGCGGTTGAAATGTATTTATATGTTGGTTTTTTTATCAAAGTTTTTACTTTTTTACTGGATTTTTGTACTAATTTTTTTGTAAATTTAAAGAAGAACACATTTAAAATTTTAAGGTTTAAACTTAAAGTAGTATTTTTAATGTATCATTACTTTTGCAAAGATAAAAATTTTTAAATTAAGTTTCTAAAAAATTTCAAATTAAAAAAAAAACGATAAAACTTTTGCGTAAATTTATGTATGTTTTCCATAATTATTGTAAATTTTTGAGCATAACTTTATTTTGTATAATTTTATTTTGTATACAAAAAAATAAAAAGGTGTGTAAAAAGCATACAAAAAGCATGGAAATTATATGTTAAAACATTTATAATAAAAATATTTTTCTATTTTTTTTTGTAATTTCAAAAACAAATGCTACCTTTAAGGCAACTTTTTATTAAAAAGATTCGTCTTTATAAAAAAAACACAAAATTTATTATATAAAATCAAGAAAATTATAATTTCTTTGCAAAAAGAAGTTACAATCAGTGTGTATTTTGTATAAAAACACAATAACATGGGTCTTTTCTCTCCGAGCGATAGCCAACTTATCCAAAAGATAAAAAATGGAGATGAGAGTGTTTTGGATTATCTGTATAAAAAAAACTATAAAATGATGACAAGAATGATTGTCAAAAATAATGGTACAGAAGAAGAAGCACAAGACATCTACCAAGAAGCTATTGTTATTTTTTGGCAAAAAGCAAGACGTGATGACTTTGTACTTACTTCCAAAATAAGTACATTCGTATATAGCGTATGTCAAAACCTATGGCGTAAAGAATTGGAACGCAAAAGTAAAATATCAGGCGAAATGGTGGAAGGAAGGGAATACAACGATTTTGAAAAAGAAGAACGTGATAATATTATAGCCAAATGCCTTAATAGTTTGGGAGAAACCTGCAAAAAAGTCCTCATGTATTATTATTTTGATAATTATTCCATGCAAGAAATTGCAGAAAAACTTGGATTTGCCAACGCAGATACTGCTAAAACAAAAAAATATAAATGCAAAAAAGAACTGGACGAATACATCAAAGCGAATTATAAAGCAAGCGATTTCTTAGATTAAAAAGATTAGTAATAAATTTTTTCAGTAAATCAGTATTTAATGATTAATAAAAGAAACTAACAACTGGAAAAACTAACAACCGAAACATGTACAACTAAAAAACACGCCATCACCACTATTATAACTACTACTTGAAAAATGAATTATCACAAATCAATCTACAATCAAATGTCCCAAGAAGAATTGAAAGATGCTTTCATCAATGATACACTTCCTGATGATGCGCGTGTTGCTTTTCAAGACCTCATGAACGCCAATCCTGAACTCAAAGAAGAAGTTCAAATGGAAGAAGCGCTTAGGGACATGGCACAAGAAGCACGCAAAAAAGAACTCAAAGCTCACCTTAGCACCATAGATGTAGAATCTCCTAATACGATATTCAATGTGCCACGTACTGCACTTATAGGTTCGCTTATGATTGCTGGCGTGATGACTTCAATGCTTGTGTATTTTGATGAATACAAAGAATATTTTATATTTTCATCTGCTCAAAAAATACAACAAACAACAAATAATGTACAAAATACAAGTAGTAAAAATACAGTAAAGGAAAATATTGTAATCGCACCAACAGAAAACACAACAATAGAAAACACAACAAAAAATACAATAGGAAATACAGTTAAAAATGTAGTAGCGAATGTAAATGAAACTAATATTTTTAACACTGTAAAAGAGGAAACGAAAAACATTGCCATAAATAATAATAATTTTAGGGCAAAAAATACACCTATAATTACTGAGCCATTGGACATTTCAGTAAGCAGTGTAAATCGTTCAATCAATCAAAAAGCAATTACGCTTTCAAACATGAAAGTAAGGACAAAAGACAACAACAACACAAGCAACGAACAACAAGCCAACGTAAATGTATCTACAAATCCTAACAACAATACTTATCAAATGTCTAAAAAAGACAATGATTTAGGTATTTTTGATGGAAAACTGGATAAAACGCTTGAAAATGATACACAAGGACACAAACTGTTGTATCAATATTATAGCGGTAAATTGTTTGTTTATAGCAAAAATGTAAGAGGCACAGAATTACACTTAGACGAAAAAGGTAATAAACGCCATTTCTTGTATTATGATAAACAGTTTTATGAGTTTTTTGATAACCAAATGGAAAAATCTGAACTCAAACCTGTAAGCCAACCTGAACTCATTGACAAACTCAAAAAAGAATTGCTCAATCGTAATCGCTAATTTTTAGCGGTCATTCATATATAAAAAAACACATCAAAATCAATTTTTGATGTGTTTTTTTATGTTTTTGGTATTTATAAAAAAATGCTTACTACTATACAGATTAAAAAAAACACATTCAAAACGCAGGGAAAAGGCTTTTTTTAAATAGGTTTTACTAAAAAATAATACGTTTCTTTGAAAAACTAAAATAAATATTGTGTTTAACATTGTTAGCAGTTTGTAATTTTTCAAAAAATCATGGTCAGACCTCCGTAAACTATGGTACAGACCCAATTTTTTGAAAAACGTGATTAAAAATATTATGTTTAAATCGTTTCAAAGTGCTTTTTTTTAAATCCTAAAAAGATGTGTAGCAGTAAGCGGAATGACAAAAAATTCCTAATTCCTAATTATTTTTTAAAATATCTCTTGAAATTACAAGTTTTTGGATTTCAGAAGTACCTTCACCAATCGTACAAAGTTTGCAATCACGATAATATTTTTCTACTGGGAAATCCTTTGTAAAACCATAACCACCAAATATCTGTACTGCTTCGTTGGCAACTCTTACACAAACCTCAGAAGCAAAATATTTTGCCATAGCAGATTCTTTTGTTACAGGTTTGTGGGCATCTTTAAGGTCGCAAGCACGCAAAATAAGCAATTCAGACGCATCTATTTCAGTAGCCATGTCTGCCAATTTGAAACCAATCGCTTGGAATTTGGCAATAGGTTGATTAAATTGATGTCTTTCTTTGGCATATTGCAAAGCATGATTGTAGGCACCTTTTGCAATACCCAATGATAATGCTGCGATAGAAATACGCCCGCCATCAAGGATTTTCATAGATTGTATAAAACCTTCGCCTACTTTGCCCAACATTTGGCTTTCATGTATGCGACAATCTTGGAAAATCAATTCCGCAGTTTCAGAAGCACGCATACCAAGTTTATTTTCTTTTCTGCCACTTGTAAAACCTTTTGTACCTTTTTCAATGATAAAAGCAGTCATGCCATGTGAATCGCCTACTTCGCCTGTACGCACAATCACCACCGCTACATTGCCTGATTTACCATGTGTAATAAAATTTTTTGCTCCGTTTATTATCCAATATTCGCCATCTTTTACTGCGACAGTACGCATATTGCCTGCATCAGAGCCTGTATTTGGCTCAGTAAGTCCCCATGCACCTATCCATTCGCCAGAAGCAAGTTTTGGAAGATAATTTTGTTTTTGGCTTTCATTGCCAAACATTAATATATGATTGGTGCAAAGTGAATTATGTGCAGCCATAGACAAGCCAATAGAAGGGTCTATTTTTGAGATTTCTACAATGCCTGTTACATATTCTCTATACCCCAATCCACTTCCGCCATATTCGGTAGGCACAATCATACCCATAAGTCCCATTTCCCCCATTTTTCTAAATGTTTCTACGGGAAAGGCTTGTGATTCGTCCCATTCCATGACATAAGGAAGAATGTGTTTTTCTGCAAAATCTTTGGTACTTTCTGCGATACCATCAATGATTTCTTGGCGATTTTCTAAAATGTCTGCTTGCATAAAATAAAATTAATGAAATAAAATAAAGTCAATAAAATATGTAAAGGAAGTAAAGGAAGTAAAGGAACAAAATAAATAAGGCTATGTGTAATGCCTAAAATGCGTTTTATGGTTTTTGTAAATATTTTGTGTGAAATTAGGATTTTTTTTAGGGAAAACAAAATAAACCAAATAAAATTTTGTTGATTTTTTTGTTAAAAAAAAGATAAATTATATTTTGCTTGTTTTTTTTGTATTATTTATGCGTCTTTGGGACTAAATACCTTCAAATTTTAAAACGTTTTTAAAATTCAAAGTGTTTGCTTTTCAAATATGTTTTTTGAGAAAATTATTTGTTTTTTGATTTTATATTAAATATATTTACTAAAAATTAAGCACTAAAAAAAACTTATCAAAAAAACTTTTACCAAAAAACAACACAATGGAAATCAATTACAATCAAGCAGTTTTTGGTCTAATGCTACTTGGTGCCAAAGCAGATGGCAAATTGCAAGATGACGAGAAAAGACTGCTTGTAGATTTGACAAGTGAAGAAACACCGCTTTCCACAGAAGAATATAAAGACATCATAGGTTATGCAAGAGATTTGGATATTAATATATTTCGCCACAATATTTTTGAAAAACTAAAAGATGAAAATCAAAAAAATCGTGTAAAGGCAGTATATTGGCTTAAAAAAGTGCTTGATACAGATACATCTTCTGATGTATTTGACCATCAAAATCAGGAAGAATATGAATTTTACCAAACCGCACTTACTAAACTTAATGTTACACATGAGGAGGTAATTGTGTATAAATAAGTTTATTCAGTAATCAGTTTTTTCAGTAATTAGTTAATTCAGTTGTCAGTTTTTTCAGTAATAAATTTCCAAATTTCTCAATTAAAGGCATTAATTCCCTTTGGGGCTAAAACTATGACTTACGAAGAATCATTAAAGCATTACTTAGAATTGTATGAAGGTAATCCTGAGAATGCACACTATGCCCAACATATTGGACATGCTTACACAATGTTGCTGGATTACAAAAAATCTCTTGAATGGTTGGAAAGAGCAGATTATCTAAATCCTAACAATGATTGGACATTAGGGAGCATAGGGTATTGTTATCAGCAATTTGGCGACTATGTTACCGCTTTAAAATTTCATCAAGCGTCTTTTGATGCAAATCCAAATTATCTTTGGAATATTGACCATGTTGGGTATTGCCTTCAACAAAATAAACGATATACAGAAGCACTCAAATACCACAAAAAAGCAGAAAATATACGCAAAAAACAGGATAAAAATGATACTTGGGGCTTGCAACAAATGGGGCATTGCTATTTGATGTTGAACGAATACAACGAAGCACTCAGTTATTTTTATCCATTAGAAAAAAATACTCCTGATGATAAATGGCTTTTGGGGCAAATGGGTTATGTTTTTGAGATGCAAAGAGAAACCCAAAAAGCCATCAATTATTTGGAAAGATACACCCAACACGCACCTGACGAGGCTTGGGGTTTTGAGCATTTGGGTAATTGTTATTTGAATTTAAAGGAGTATCAAACCGCAGTTTATCACTACGAAACTGCATACAAGAATATCGGAAAAGTGCCTTTTAGCGTAAGTTTTATAGATGATAATGAAGTACAAAAAAGGGTTTTGTATTGTATATCAGAATGTTTGTTTTACTTAGAAAGGTTTGACCAAGCACTCAATTATATGCTGTTGTATGAAACTAAGTACCCACAAGAAACGAATCACAAAGGGATTTTAGGTAAAATTTATTTCAAAATGCGTGATGTAGAACGTACTTTTACCTATCTATATGAATATACAAAAGCCTATCCATACTCAGATTTTAGCTATTTTATGTGTTTGGGGCATGTGTATCTCTGTAATCAAAACCTCAAAGACGCATTGGAAAGCTACCAAAAAAGTTTGGATTTGTGTTCGGATAAATACATTTTCTTGGAAATGTTTGACCGTGATTATTCTACTTTACAGATGTTTGGGGTAATGTATTCGGATTACAGAGAAATACAGTTTAAGCTGGGATTGTAGGAGTTTTTTTTTATGCCAATTTTGGTTTTATCCACACCCAAATTCCCATACTCCCCCAAAAACCAATCAAACTTCCCACATAAATATCCACCAAAAAATGTTGCAATAAATACATGCGTGAAAACGCTCCCAATATTGCCACAGACGCAAATAAAATATTAAAAAAAATAATTTTATATTGGTTTTCAGTATTATTTTTATTGCTACAAAAAGTAATCAACAATACAAATGCCATAGAAAAAACGCTTGTGCTATGTCCAGATGGAAAACTATTGTATTCCTGCCATTCCAAACCCGCAATAGGTTGTAAAAAATAATGTGCCAACTCTACCGAAGGACGAACTGCCTCAGGAAATATAAAGTTTTTGATAAATTGGGTAAAAAGTCCTGTCAAGATAAAAGACGAAAAAGCAAAAATAAAAAATTTAAGCGTATTTTTTCGATCTTTCATATACACAAAAAAGCACAAAAATACATTGACTATCGCAAATGTCAATCCATCGCCTATGTGCGTAAAATACATAAAAAATGTATTGAAAAAAGGCATATAATGACGATTTACCCAAAGTTCCCAAGTACCTTTTTCTGTATTGAGGATTAAAATTCCGCCTACTGTCCACCATAAAAAACACAAGAAAAAAAAAACAGGATTTTTTTTGAATAACGCTTTCAAATTTGTACAAAATTAAGATTAAAAACTAAAAAGACAGGAAAAACAAATTTCTCCTGCCTTTGCAAAAATAACCGTTAAAAAATAAAAAAAACCAAATTCAAAAAATTATTTTTTTGACCCGCTTTCAATGTGTTCAATATAATTTTTTGAACCGCCTTCTACATATCCTGTTGTAAGCAATACTTTTTCACTACTGTCCAAAATCAATATTGAAGGATATCCTTCTATGTTGTATTTGCTTTGGAGCTCATTATTTTGGTTCTGCTCTGCTTGTGGGAGGACTTTTTTGCGTGGGAAATCAAGTTTCACACACACCAAATTTTTGTTAGCATAAGTTACAAAGTCTGTTTTTTTGAAAACTTCTTTATCTAAACGAATGCACCACCCACACCAATCTGAGCCTGTAAAATTCAATAAAAGGCGTTTTTTCTCTTTTTTTGCTTTTTTTACTGCCTCTTTGTAGTTTGTGAGCCAAACAATATTTTGTGGTTCAGCATCTATATTTGTATTTTCAGTTGTTTTATTTACGCTTTCTGTTGTTTTTGGTGAAAAAGCAAAAAGAAATGTAGCAATTATCAAGGCGATAAATGTAAGTGGGAGAAATATTTTTTTCATATTGAAATAATGGAAATATTGTGGGAGAATTGTATAAAAAAATGTGTAAAAAAATCACATATAAGGTTTATGTAAAAATAATAATGACTTGTTTATATTATACAAAAAAAATCAGTATAAAATTACACTTTTCCCATAAAAATAGAAAAAATGTTTAGTTTTAACAAGTTTTTAGGATTGTAAATTACAAATTAAAAATTTGGCTGTTCAATTTATAATCTATAATTCATAACCTCATCTTATCATTTCCACCAAGATAATAAAACGTAAATATTCTGGTATATCATTGAGTAGGATAATAGCGAGTGCAGGATTGATTTCTTTTTCTGCAAAATCACGTATTTCATATATATCATAGCCTTTTAGGATAATTTTTTTATCTTCCAAACGCAATTCTGCGAGCATTTTAGTTGGAGAATACAAGCGTACAAGATTTTTTTCTTTTCTGATTTCAAAAGCATTTTTTAGGCGTTGATTGTCTGCAATTTGAAAAGCTTTTTCTGTTTCTTTTACCCAATAAATAGGTTGATTGCTGTTGTTTTTGATGATAAGACCTTTGTCCAAAAACGTAATTTTTGCTAAAATATCGCCTTTTTCATCAAAATAAATGGGCGATTTATCATTTTCAAACCTACCAATAATATATTTTTTGCCTACATCATATTTGATAAATGCTTCTTTTTTACTTATTTCAGTGCTGATTTGTACTCTGCCTGTTTTATCATAAAATTTGATAACTTGGGAGGGGTTTTCCATTTTTTTCTTCTCTATGTTATTTCTGTTTTCACCTCTATTTCCTACGCCAAGCCCATTATCCACTTCTTTGTACGTTGTATTTTCTTGGCATGAAAAGGCAAAAAAAATGATATTGCACCAACAAGAAATTTGTAAAAAAATAATATGTGTTTTTATAAAATTTTTCATTTGATTTTTTATGGAATTTTTCATATATATTTTACCTTTCTTAGCATATTTTTTAATAAATTTTTTAACTATCAAACAAATATAAGGAATTGCAGAAGATTTTATTATTTTTTTTAACATTTTTTTATAAATTTTTACTAATTTTTTTTATATTTTTGTGTTATCTTGCTACGGAGTGGTGTAGGATTTCTATTTTGTGGTCTGTTTTACTGTCAGTTACATTTTCTTTTTAATATGAAAAACGATAAAAAATATACTTTTTCGGATATTATTGATTTTTTCCTCATACTTGGTGGTTTGGGTATTGGGACATTTTTATTTTTGGTGATGATGGCACAACCTCGTTTTATGTTGCCTAAGCCTGTATTTTTTATTGATATATTGTTGCTTTTTTTGGGTTCTATTGGCACAGGAAGGCTTTTACTTCGCCAAAAACAAGATAAAATAGAGGAATTAGAATCACTTTTGCCTCCTTCGCATGCGCATCATTTGCAAAGCCCAAACCACAATCTTACATCTCACAGCCACACACATATACAACAACAACGTATTTCCTCTTATGAAGCGGATTTGGAAGTAAGATTTTTGGAGGCACTTATGCAAAAAAAAGGCAAAATTTCATTGGTGGAAGCAGTTATTTTGGTGCGTGAAAGCATTGATACATTAATTCCTATTATCGAAAAATTGCAAAAAAGAGGCATTATTGGCACAGAAATAGAAGAAAATGGGCAAATTGTGTATGTGTCTATCTAAAAATTGTCAATTTTTTCAGTTATCAGTTTTTTTAGTTGTTAGTTTTTTGTAAAAATGGAAAACTTCAAAAACTGATTACTTGCTACTGACAACTGATAACTTTCATTATCTCATTTCCAATTTTATAGGTTTGAGTGTATAACCTGCATCTTTGAGCATGGTCAAAATGCCTATTTTACCCGCCAAATGCCCTGAGCCTACTGCTACAAAATGCTTTTTGGGTGATTGTAGCATACTTATCAACATTGGAAACCAATTTTTATTACGTTTGTACAATAGCGTTTCCATTTCTTCTTTTGTGCTATATTTTTCCAAATATTGATATAAACCTGCAATATCTTGTTCAACATACAAATCGTCCATTTTTTGCATAGTTTCATTGCTTCCTGCATTTTTATTTTCCACCAAATCCATCAAATTTTCTACTTGTTTTTTTAGGTTTGTACCATTATAAAGTGCTTCCATTTGATATTCTGCTGTTTCCAAACCTAACACAAGTTTATTATTTTTTTTTGCAAATTCCTGAAAATATCCATCAATAGAATGGTCTAAACCGCTACTCAATATATTAAAATTATCATTTTTTTTGATATTTTTCATGTATTTTGCTATTTGAATATATTGCGTTGTAACCATCGGTTTCATTGTATTAAGCATAGAAAGTGCAAGCCCTGTTTCTGCTTTGAGCATTTTATCCACTTTTTTATATTGTTTTTCTGAAAGTAATTCTTTCATAGTGGTATTTTCAAGGAGCATATATTTCATAAACATCATACTTTTGCTGGCATTTTCAAGGCTGTCTTCGTGTAATTCACCCACAAAAACATCAATTTTAGGCAAAATATTTTGGATACTTTTATCTGTGTTCAAAAAACGCCTATCATACAAATGGTGTGTTCCCATAATATACATACTTTGTGTGGCATTATTGCCTGATATTTCCCAAAGTAACGCATGGTCAAAAGTAGGATTATTTTCGCTTTTTGTTTTATTTTCTTGACCAAAAATATTTTTACAAAATATGAGTTGGGTTAAAAAAATGGATATAAGCAAATAGAAATGTATGTTAAGTTTCATGAATTAAATTTTTATAGTGGTTAATCTTTTTGTATTATTTTTTTGCAAAGGTATTAAAAAAAAAGAAATCCTTGTTACACCAATAAAAATACATCTATTGAAATAATGCTAAAAATTAATTCCTAAATAAAAATAAAAAAATCCCTCATCAAAAGACAAGGGATTTTAGAAATATTTTTTTCAATAAAATATAAACTTCCGAAAGCAAAGTGATAAACCATACACAAATCTTGGGAAATTTAATTATTTTTAAGGTTTTATTTTTTTTGCAAATAAAATTTTTGACAACAGTCAAAATAAAAACATATCTCCAAAATAAAGTGTAAGCGGTTGAGTTTGACAGATATGTTTTATGACACAAAAAAATATTTCAAAAGAAACAAGGTAAAAATAGAATAATCAAGTTGTTGTTTTCAAGTTGTTACCTTGATTTTTTATTTATTATCAGCATTTTTTTTATATCTTTGTTTGTGTTTTGAACAATCTAATTTTTTATAAAGCAGTATGCTTTTTTAAACTTCCTTTCATGCTTAGAATTTTAAATTTTATCAATGGTGAATTTGTAGCACCATTATCTGAACATTATTTAGACAATATCAATCCTGCAACAGGCGAAGCGTATAGCATTGTGCCTAATTCTGATTATCAAGATGTAGCAGAAGCGGTTGGACACGCGCTCACCGCTCAAATGCTTTGGTCAGAAACCAGTACACAAGAAAGGTCTGCCATTATGCTGAAAATTGCGGATTTGATGGAGGAAAATTTAGGGGAATTGGCACTTGCGGAAAGCATTGATTCGGGAAAACCGCTTACGCTTGCCCGTAAAATGGATATTCCAAGAGCAATAGAGAATTTTAGATTTTTTGCAACCGCAATTCTGCATTTTTCTACCCAAACACACGAAACCAATAGCCAATATTTTAATTATACATTGCGAAAACCTATTGGTTTGATAGGTTGCATTTCGCCTTGGAACCTACCTTTGTATCTTTTTACGTGGAAAATTGCTCCTGCTATTGCCACAGGAAACGCTGTGATTGCCAAACCTTCCGAAATCACGCCCATGACTGCCTTTCTTTTAGCAGAAATTTGTCAAAAAGCTGGATTACCCAAAGGTGTTTTGAATATATTGCATGGCGTAGGTGGAAAAGTAGGCGAAGCTATTGTAAAACACCCTAAAATCAAAGCAATTTCTTTCACAGGAAGTACCAAAATAGGGGCAGAAATTGCCACAACTATTGCCCCAATGTTCAAAAAATTATCATTAGAGCTTGGAGGCAAAAATCCTGCAATTGTTTTTGCGGATTGCGATTACGAAAAAACGTTACAAGGTGTATTGAGGTCTGCATTTACCAATCAAGGGCAAATTTGTTTGTGCAGTGAGCGTATTTTGATAGAAAAATCCATCTATGAACGTTTTAAAAATGACCTTGTTGCATTAACAAAAAACCTTAAAATTGGCAATCCTTTGGACGAAAATACACAACAAGGTGCGGTAGTTTCGCCATTACATTATCAAAAAGTGTTAAATTGTATAGAAATTGCTAAAAATGAAGGCGGAACGATTTTGTGTGGTGGTGAAGCGATGTATTTGGAAAGCGAAAACGCAAAAGGATTTTTTATAAAACCTACACTTATTGAGGGTTTGGGCAATGAAACACACACAAATCAAGAAGAGATTTTTGGTGCAGTGGCTACTTTAATTCCTTTTGAAGATGAACAACATGCTATTTTATTGGCTAATGATACAAGATATGGACTTTCTGCTACCGTTTGGACTGAAAATATTGGGAAAGCACACCGTACTGCCCAGAAAATAGATGCAGGCATTGTCTGGGTCAATTCTTGGCTTGTGCGTGATTTGAGAACGCCTTTTGGTGGCATGAAACATTCTGGTATAGGGCGTGAAGGTGGTTGGGACGCATTGAATTTTTGTACCGAGCCTAAAAATATTGGGGTAAAAATTTGATGGGTATTTAAAAATTCCAAAAAAAAACAAAAACGAACTTTTTTACCCAAAAAAAAATTATCTTTGTAAGTAGATTTCATCCAATTTTTAAAAATTTAAAATTATTATTTTTAAAAATTATTTCTTATTTTTGGAAAGATTTTTTTTAATTTAATAAATTACTAAAATATAAAATTATAAATACCAGATTTAAAATATAAAACACAAATAAAAAAACTATTTTTTTTAAAAAAACTTTATAAAAACATGAGCAAAATAGGTGATGTAATTGAAATGCGTGTAACGCCCATAGCGGAAAGTATCATAGAAGTAACCATTGGCGAATGGCTCAAAAAAGATGGCGATTTTGTAAAAATGGACGAACCGCTTTGCGAAATTGAAACGGACAAGGCTACTCAAGAATTTCCTGCTACTGCATCAGGTACGCTCAAAATAATAGCACAAACAGGTAATACGCTTGCCATTGGCGATTTGATTTGTAATATTGTCATCAGCGAGCCAACTGCTAATACAGAAACTACAAAAACACCGCTTGTAACAACAGAACAACCTGTTGCAAAAGTAGAAAATACAGCAGTTACAACAGAAAAACAAACCGAAACTTCTTATGCAAAAGGCACACCTTCGCCTTCTGCTAATAAAATCCTTAGTGAAAAAGGCATCAATACAAGCGAAGTAGAAGGCACAGGCATAGGTGGAAGAATCACCAAACAAGATGCTGTAAATGCAGTAAAAACCGAAAAAACACCTGAAATAGTAGCCCCTAAAACTGAGACCAAGCCCCAACAAACAACATTAGGCGAAGGCACACGCACACAACGTCGCCAAAAAATGACACCACTCCGCAAAACCATTGCCAAAAGATTGGTTGCAGTAAAAAATGAAACCGCCATGCTTACCACATTCAACGAGGTAAATATGAAGCCCATCATGGATTTGCGCAACAAATACAAAGATGAATTTAAGGAAAAACACCAAGTTGGATTGGGTTTTATGTCGTTTTTTACGAGGGCATGTGCAGAAGCGTTGAAAGCATTTCCAGAGGTAAATGCTATGATTGATGGCACTGAGATTGTTTATAATGATTTTGTGGATATTTCGGTGGCAGTTTCTGCTCCAAAAGGACTTGTAGTACCTGTTTTGCGTAATGTGGAAAACATGAATTTTGCACAAATAGAAAAAGGCATCATTGAATTGGCTACAAAAGCAAAAAATAATGCCCTCAGTATTGAAGATATGACAGGAGGCACTTTTACCATTACCAATGGTGGAATATTTGGCTCTATGCTTTCAACGCCTATTATCAATGCCCCACAATCTGCTATTTTGGGTATGCACAACATCGTGGAACGCCCTATGGCTGTGAATGGTGAGGTCAAAATCCTACCAATTATGTATGTTGCATTGTCGTATGACCACCGTATTATTGATGGCAGAGAAGCAGTAGGATTTTTGGTAACTGTTAAAAAATACCTTGAAAATCCTGAAAGACTTTTACTTAATTTGTAAAAAAATTAAAAAATATGTGTATAAAATACGGTCTGCACCCAGCATTGCGAAGGTCTGACCGTATTTTTTTAAATTAAAATTTGGTAGTAAATAATAAAAAAACTTAATTTCCTATGCTTACCGTTTCTCTCCAAAACCAACAATTCCAAACCACAATTCAGGCACGCAATCATACATTTTTTGCAGACGAACCCGCAGAATTGCAAGGCACAGACACAGGTGCTACGCCCAATGAATATCTTTTGGCGAGTTTGGGCAGTTGTACTGCTATCACAATCCGCATGTATGCAGACCGAAAAGGCTGGGATGTGCAAAAAATAGACGTGAAATTGTCCTTAGACAAAGGCGAAAACAACAGCACAAATATACAACGACACATCACACTCACAGGCAACATTACAGAAGAACAACTCACACGCCTTATACAAATAGCAAACGCTTGTCCTGTCCACAAAATGCTTTCAAATCCAATCAATATCCAAAGCGATATTACCTTTTTGGACTAAAATTTTTATTGAAAATACATACATGAAAAACCTTAAAAGTTTTAATCTTTTTTTGCTTTATTTTTTACTATTTTTTGCACAAACACATAACACAAATGCACAAATAGGCGGGAGAAATAGCTTTGCTTTTACCCAAAATCCACATTTTGCGTGGCTTTCTGCGGTTGGTGGCGTAAATGTAAGCAGTGGCGAATATGACATTAACAATATTTTTAATAATCCTGCTATTGCAAATGATTCTTTGGCAAAAACTGCTTCATTTAGTTTTGCAACTTGGCAAGCTGACGCAGGACAATATCAATTTATTTATGCAGATAAATTCAAAAAAGGGCTTTTTTCGGGGGGTATTAGAGGCGTAAATTATGGCAAAATGCAACTTACTGACGCAACAGGAGCAGTTTTGGGTGATTTCAGGGCTTCGGATTGGGATATGATGGCAAGTTATGGCATCAAACAAGGCAATTTTTATATGGGCGGAGCAATACATTATTTGGTTTCACAGATTGAAAGTTATAATGCACACGCATTGGTTTTTACATTAAGTAGTGTATTCAAACACCCAAAAAAAGACCTTAAAATAGGGCTTTCAGTACAGAATGCTGGTTTTACCGTAAAAAATTATTTACAAGGTGAAAATACCCCTCTCCCAATAGATGTGCAATTTGGCGTATCTTACAAGCCTACATATATGCCTGTGCGGTTTTCGCTTACCGCCCATCATTTACATAGATGGGATATTGTGTATCTTGACCCTTTCCAAAATTATACGGTAGATTTGACTGGACAAAAAAATGTTCCTAAAAAAACTTTTTTTGATGACCTTGCAAGGCATTTTGTAGTAGGCACAGAAATTATTTTTTCACCAAAATTTCATGTATTAGCAGGTTACAATCACCTTGTAAATCGTGAAATGAAAATTCGCAATCTTGGTGGAACACGTGGTTTTAGTTTTGGTTTTGCGTTTTATGCCCGAAAATACAGTTTTCAATATGGTTATAGTACGCACCAAATTGGGGTAGGAAAACATTTTTTTACACTTCAACTGCGTGTAAAAGAGGTTTTTGGGAAAAAGAGTAAATAATTAGCCCCCTAACTCCCAAAGGGGAAATAAAAAAATATTTTTTGAAAACTACTGCTAAATGATAAAAAAAAACCTTTTTCAATTTCTTAAAAAAGGTTTTTTTTTGTTGTTGTGGGAGTTACAGGATTCGAACCTGTGACCCTCTGCTTGTAAGGCAGATGCTCTAACCAGCTGAGCTAAACTCCCTTTAATCTTTACATTTATTTTTATAATGTATAGCTAAAAGGCGTATTACTATATAAAACTGTAATGCAAAGGTATAATTTATTTTTTTAATTTGCAAATAAAAAAAATAAATTATTTAAAAATGTGTATTTATTTTTCAAATTATTTAAAAAGTACAATCTGTCATATCTTTCAAATCAGGTATTCTTTTACCTTGGTAAAATCCCACAACATACGATTTTCCGCCCAATGAATCAAGGTATTTGCTAAAATATTTTGCTTCCCAATAAGAAGAAAAATAACCTAATACATATTTTTTCATACCCGATTCATCAGATTCTACGCCAAAATTTGGGCTTTTTTCCATGTATTGTGTAAGGTCTTGATTTTTGTAAGCCCCAATTTGTACGCTAAAAGCACATTTTTCGTTGGTACGTTGTTGTTTTGAAGCATTTACGTCAGGGTTTTCTTTTTTGAAAGTTCTCATTTTTTCCTCCAAATATACCACAGATTCATCTTTTTTGCTGGATTCTATGAGTGCATTTTGTTTAGCAAGTCTTTTTGTGGCTAATGCTTCATCATTTTTTGCTTTTTGTGGTGGATTTTCTGCTTCTTCTTTCATTTTTTTAAGACTTTCAGGCGAAATTTTTTTAATTTCAGCTAATAATTTCTTTTTTTCGTCTTTGGAAAGTTGTGCGTAGGTATTTTTAGGAAAAAATGCCAATGAAATACAAGTAATAAATGCAAAAGCAAGTGTAAAAATAAAAAATTTATTGATTGGTTTATTCATTTTGCGTAAATTTTGGTTTAAATCTTAAATTTTTGTAAAAAATATTAAAAATAGTGGTTTCCAATCATATCAAACAAGGATTGCCAAATATGAATATCTTTATATAAACAATTTTTTTACCAAAAATTTATTTTTGTAAATTTTTTTTCAGCAGAATAATTGAATGCCTAAAAAAATTGCATCTATTTAGCTAAACGATAAAAATGGCTTTTTTAACATTTTTTGTTCCTATTCTTAACATTAAAATCATCAGTCCAACGTTTATTGAGTGTTTATTTTTATTGGGATATGTAATTACGGATAATTACATCAATTTTTTTAGTTTATTTAATATATTTTTTGTTGCAAATGTAGTTGCACTTCTTTGCATTGGTTGTCTTCCGTAATAATAGGTGTAAAAATAACATCAAACAAATACACAGTACGTTTTTTTGTGAGCGGATTTTTATGCAATAAACGTTGTTGTAAGGTTATTTTTTCACCTAACAATGCCCTTTTAAATATACTACCCCATTGTGCGAAATTTTTGTTTGGGAATACGTCTGCAATCATATAATCAGGTTGCAAACACAAATGAAATAGGTTAAATATTTCTTTCATGTCTTCATCATAACTGCTTACCGCCAAATCACGTGCAAAAATATAGAATTTCAATGTGCCTTTTAGTGTGCCATTTTCTAAATGCAATGTAGGTGTTTTTACGTTCTTTTTTGTATTTGAAACCTCAATATTTTCTTGTGTTTCTAAAACTTTATTTTCTTGTGTTTCCAAAACTTTAACGTTTTCTTGTGTTTCCAAGATTTTAACGTTTTCTTGTGTTTCCAAGACTTTAACGTTTTCTTTTGGTTCTAATTTGCGTCTTTGTTTGAATTTTTGGCGGTAGGGCAGAAGTTGTGCGGTAATTTCTTGTGCAGAAAGCAAAAGCGAAGCAGAAGGCATTTCTTCAATATCTATTTTTTGGATATTGATATAAAAAATAGAATACGATTTGCTTTTTGGGTACAGATTTTTGTAGTCTGTTTGATTATTCGTTTTATAATTTGCTTTATTTTTTTTGAAAATTACCTTATTTTCAATAATTTCGCCTTTGAGTGCTTTTTGTAAAAAACTTTTTAATTTGAAAAAATACCTTGTAGAAAATGTATCAGGCAAATGATAATCAGGTTGCATACAATAATGCCAATCATCATATAGATTTTTGGCATTTTGGTTGTAAAAAACCACATCAAAATTTTTGGAAAGTGCCATCATTACCATTGGTGTATGTTGCCACAAGCGATTTTCTTTTAGATTTTTTTGGTAGAGCAAAGATGTTTTTTCTATTTCTGTGGCAAGGTATTTTTTTTCTTCTTGGTATCGTTCATTAAGTTGTGTGAGTTGTATGCGTTGATGTTCTACAAGGCGTTGTGTGCGTGTATTTTGTTTTTGGGCAAATTCTGTAAATTCAATTTCTCTTTCTTTTCTTTGTGTAATATCACGTGCAAAAATTGCCACACCCGAAATGCGTTTTTGGGCATCAAAAATTGGGTTAAAATAAATACTAAGGTATATTTTGGGTACATCTGCGGAAGTATTTTCTGTAAAAGCATAATCTACTGAAAACTTTTCGCCTTGCAAAGCCCTATCAAAAAACACTTTCCAAGCGGATTGGTGTAATTTTGGTAAAATATCCAAAATATTAGCGGAAATACGCATTTTGAAACCAAGTTTTTCGTGCAATTTTCTGGCACTTTCATTGTGCAAACTTACCCTACAACTTGTATTGATGGTATAGATAGCATCATCAGCATTATTGAGCAGTGCTGTAAGTTTTGCTTCTTTATTTTGGAGTTCGTCTTGGAAAATTTGTTTTTGGTTATCAAGTTGTTTTCTTTGTGTAATATCTTGTACAAATTCTACAATTTTGTAAGGCTGTCCATTCACATCAATAATAGGGCTAAAAGAACCTTCTACCCAAATTATTTCGCCTTTTTTGCTCATGCGTTGTGCTTCGCCTACATGATAAATGCCTTGTTTTATTTTGTGTTTAAATGCTTGATAAGTTCTACTTTGTTTTTCGGTATAAGGCACAAGGTCATCATATTCACGTCCAATAACTTCATCTCTTTCATAACCAAAAAGGTCTAAAAAATTATTATTGGCAGCAATAATAAAACCATTCATATCATATTCTATGAGAATACCAGAACGGTTAAACGCATCAAATTGTTCTTTAAATTCATTTCTAAAACGTTTGTCTTCTGTAATATCAAAGCCCAATTTAATGATTTTGTAAGGGTTTCCTTGTTGGTCTTTTACAGGTGAATATGTTGCTCTGAGCCATATTTCATTGCCATATTTATCTACACGTTTAAACTCGTTTGTAACAGGCAAACCTACTTTGATGTCTTTCCAAAGCATATCATACGCCAATATATCTGTATCATTCATAGGACAAAGCAAACGGTAGTTTTTGCCCATGAGTTCTTGTTGTGTATATTTGAGTGTTTTTAGGGCGTGTTCATTGACTGACATTATTTTGCCATCAATGCCCAATTCCATATAAATAAGCGTTGATTTGATGGCGTAAGATTGTGCATCAAGTGCCTCTTGATTTTTGAGCATTTCGGATTGTGTAGCCTCCAATATACGCATATTTCTACGCATTTGAGTTTCTTGGTTACGCATTTGTTCCGCAATATCAGTAGATTCTTTCAGCAGTTTTTTGGTTTGTTCATTTGCTTTTACTGCATAAAGATTTGAGGCAATATTTTCACTTAATTTTTCTAAAAATTGAATTTGATAAGGTGAAAACATATTAAAAGAGGCTAATTCCATTACGCCATATACCCTATCGCTTAGTTTGAGCGGAATTACCAATACACTTCTGGGCGTAGCGCCACCAAGTCCAGAGGAAATATCTACATAATTGGGTGGAACATCTGATATATGAATGGTATCTGCATCTTTAAAACATTGCCCTACAAGTCCTTCTCCTACAACTATTTTTTTCTCAATAAATCTTCTTTTTTGAAAAGCATAACAAGCAGTAAGCTCCAAAAATATATTTTTGCTACTTTCAGTATTTACCACAAAAAGTCCGCCTTGATTGGCATTGAGGTATTTTACGAGGTTTGAAATGATTTCATACGAAAGTGATTGTGTATCATCATTAAATTTTTGCAAAATTTCACCAAACATGGCTTGCCCTCTTGTTACCCAATTACGTTCTTCTTCTTCTTCTGCCACAGTTCTCATGCGATTACGCATACTCAGAAGAGCATTGGCGAGGTTGTCATTTTCTAATGTTTCATCTGTATTGTCTTGGGTATAAGAAACGTTGAGGTTGCCTGTTTCAATATTTTTGATAAAGCTGGTTGCATTTCTGATTTTTTCCACCATATTATTGAGTGCATTTGCCACGAGCCCAACTTCATTTTGGCTTTGGTAATCAACTTTTTGGGAGAGGTCGCCTCGTCCTATTTTTTGGGCAATTTGTGTAAAATTGGTAAGCGGTGTAATTAAAAGCGTTTGAATAATATAAAATCCAATAAACAAAAGCAATAAATTACTGCCCCAAAGTCCCCAAAGCCATGTATTAGTTGCTTCTTGTTTTGATTGCGAAATGCCTTGATATTGTTCTGTAAATTCATTTTGGGCTATCAGAAGGTCTATGCGTTGCCTTTCCATACTACGCACAAGGTCATCACCTCTTTCTTTGGTTTTTTGGTCGTTTGCATTTTTTTTCCAACTTTCATCATTTGCCAATATTTCGCCTTTTGTACGAAAAGGATACCAAAGTTTTTCCAATCGGGCAAGTTGGGGCGTAGCAAGTTCATCACAGGGTAAAAATTGAATATTTTTGCCTTCCAAAATTTCATTTCCGCCATTTTTTAAAATATCTAAATTTATTTGAAATTTTGCAATGTTGTCCATGAGCAAAACGGTTGCTTGTGGTTGATTGTCAATCACATCTTGTGAATGGATAATAATTTCCTCAATTAAATCACGATTTTGACCAGCTTTTTTGAGTACAAGTCTGTATTTTTCTAATTCGTTGAATGAATCACGGGTAAGAAAATGGCTTGTAGTAATAGTAGCAGTAAAAAACAAGAAAAATATAACCAAACGGTTACGAATAGACCACCAGGAAGAAAGATTTTGTTCCATGTATTTTACACTTTAATAAGCAAGAGGAAAGAAAATGCAATTTTGAAATGCAATTTTGAAAAATCAATAAGATTTATCAAACAATATTTAATAAAAAGATTGTACCAATTTTTTATTTTTTTTTAAATATCTAAAAAAAGATTGTAAATTTTAAAATTCATTTGCTCATTTCCAAAAAAAAAAAGAAAAATGTTTTTTTTAAGCATAAAATGTTTTTTGTTTTTTACATATTTTTTAATTAACACTAAAAAAATCATTACTTTTGTTTTTTAACCAAAACAAAATAGTAACATGGAAAGCATTTACCTATACAATTCTAAACACCATTGTTTAAAAAAAAATGCAAAAAAAACTTTCATTTTTTTTCATTTTCTTTTTATTTTTTCTTTTATTTTTTCAAAAAATGCTTTTTCTCAAATACCAAATAATATATTGCCTAATTTTGCAGAATTAACACCTTTGCAACAAAAAAAAGCCAAAAATTTAGAAGTTTTTTTCCAAAAAATATACGAAAATAACCAATTCAATGGTAGTGTTTTAATCCAGGATTCAGGCAAAATATTATTGCACAAAGCGTATGGTTTTGCCAATTTTACGACATTTGATACCATGCGTATCACTACGCCTATGCGATTGGCTTCGGTTTCTAAGCAATTTACTGCAGTGGCAATTATGATGCTGTATGAACAAGGGAAACTTACATTTGATGACCAAATACACAACTATTTGCCCGAATTGCCTGCGGTGTATAAAGGTATTACAATAAGACATTTATTAAACCACACAAGCGGGCTTGCAGATTATTTTGGGTTGGAAAACCATATTTATCAATTTTATGCAGGTGAATATCCACTTTACAACCGTGATTTATTGGATTATTTTGTAAAATTTGCTCCAAAATTGAATTTCAAAATCGGAAAAGGTGCAGGTTATTCCAACACAGGGTATGTTTTTTTGGCGTTAATTGTGGAAAGAATAAGCAAAAAATCGTTTCATAAATTTTTGCAAGACCATATTTTTAAACCGCTCAACATGCGAAATTCTTTCGTGCACGCTATTCGCAATACGGAAACAGTTGTGAAAAGTGATACCATCATCCTTAAAAAAGACACGATTTTTCAAGATAAAAATGAAACAAGGGTAGAAGTTTTGCAAAAAGTAATTGCGAAATATGTTACACAAGAACGCAAACGTGCTTATGGTTTTGCATTGGATAATATTGCGGTTTTTAAACCCTATGATTTTCAACGATTTGATGGTATGGTGGGCGAAAAAGGTATTTGTGTTTCAACAGCTGATTTTTTATTGTGGGAAAAAGCCATTTTAGAAAATAAAATATTCAAAGCAGAAACCATGCGTCAAGCACTTGATTACCCTTTGGAGGCAGATTTTGGGTCATATTATTACGGTTTTGGGTGGTGCATACCAAAAGCTGCGCCCCATGTATCATTTCATCACGGTTTGTATAGCGGTTTTAGGACGTATGCAGAACGCACACCAAGCACACAGAGGTTGGTTGTGATATTGAATAATACCCAAATTGGCGGACAATTAACGCCTATTATTCTACGTGTGAATAAGATTTTGCTTGATGTAGATTATACAGAATTACCCCCTACATATTATGAAAAATCACTTTTGAATCGTTTTGAATTATTGTATAAAATTAGAAAGTAATGTAATTTTTATTTTTTTTTGGTTAATTTTGCAGAAAAAATTTGTTCTTGTGCATATTCGTTGCAGATATTTTAAGGCATCAAAAAAATTGTGTAAATCTGTTAACCTATATTACCATACAAAAAAATGCTGGTAAAACAAATACATAATGTTTTAATGAATTTTGAAATAAAATTTAAGGTGTTTGTAACGAAAACATAAGGACATTCAAAAACACTTAAAAAAATTTATAAATGCTAACCGTTGAAAATGTATCGCTCCGTTATGGCAAGCGAATTTTGTTTGAAGAAGCCAGTCTAAAATTTGTAAATGGTAATTGCTATGGCATTATTGGGGCAAATGGCGCAGGAAAATCTACTTTTTTGAAAATTATTTCAGGGGAAATCGACAGTACCACAGGCAAAGTATTCCTACAACCAAATGCCCGAATGGCTGTTCTAAATCAAAATCACTACGCATTTGACCAAATTCCTGTTATCCAAACCGTACTTATGGGACATAAGGAACTTTGGAAAGTAATGCACGAAAAAGATGAAATTTACATGAAACCCGATTTTTCGGAAGCTGATGGCGTAAAAGCCTCTGAATTAGAAGGACTTTTTGCAGAAATGAATGGCTGGAACGCAGAAAGTGATGCGTCTTCCCTATTGAGCGGTTTGGGTATTAAAGAAGAAAAACACCAAAGCCTTGTAGCTGACCTCAATGGTACAGAAAAAGTAAAGGTTTTGCTTGCACAAGCCTTGTTTGGCAATCCTGACGTATTGTTGCTTGATGAACCTACCAATGACCTTGATGTAGAAACGATTACATGGTTGGAGGAATTTTTGCTCAATTTTCAAAATACAGTGCTGGTTGTATCGCATGATAGGCACTTTTTGGATTCTGTTTGTACGCATGTGGTTGATATTGATTTTGGTAAATTAAAATTGTATTCAGGCAATTATACGTTTTGGTACGAAAGTAGCCAACTCGCCCTAAAACAACGTGCTGACCAAAATAAAAAAGCTGAAGAAAAGAAAAAAGAACTTTTGGACTTTATTGCAAGATTTAGTGCCAATGTCGCTAAATCAAAACAAGCAACAAGTCGCAAAAAAATGATTGAAAAACTCAATATTGAAGATATACAAGCCTCCACGCGTAAATATCCAGGTATTTTGTTTGGGCAAGAACGTGAAGCAGGCGACCAAGTATTAATCATTGATAACCTCAAAAAAACATTAGAAGGAAAACCTTTGTTTGATAAAATCAATATGAACCTTGCAAAAGGGGATAAAGTAGCTATTATTTCCAAAAATAGTTTGGCAGTTACCGCATTTTTTCAAATGATAATGGGTGAAGAACCTGTGGAAAGTGGTGATATAAAATGGGGCGTAACCATCAGTAAAACGTATTTGCCTTTGGATAACCAAAAATTCTTTGATGTAGATTTGAATTTGGTGGATTGGCTTAGACAATATTCTGTGGAAAAAGACGAATCATATATTCGTGGTTTTTTGGGTAGAATGTTGTTCTCAGGCGAGGAATCACTCAAAAAAGCAAAAGTATTGTCGGGAGGCGAAAAAATGCGTTGTATGATTTCACGTATGATGCTTAGCAATTCTAATGTTTTGGTGTTGGACGAACCTACCAATCACTTGGATATGGAAAGCATTGTTGCTTTTAATAATGCGTTGAAAGACTACAAAGGTAGTATTTTGTTTGCAACACATGACCGTGAAATCGTGGAAACGGTTGCAAATCGCATCATTGAACTTACACCAAAAGGCGTGATTGACCGTTATCTGCCTTATGGCGAATATTTGGAAAATGAACAAGTATTGGCAATGAGAAAGGAAATGTATGCTTAGAAATCGCTAATTCAGTTTTTTCAGTTGTCAGTTTTTTCAAAAAAAATTAGTTTTAATATTTTTTCAAGTTTAATATTTTTTCAAGATAAATAGATATTTCTTACTATTGTATATTTTAAAAATATAAATTGGACTAAATTTACAAAAACTGACAACTTAAAACGGATTAGTGATAACTTGGGTTAATCAATAATACTTACTTGAATATTATCATGATGGGTTTCTATTAAGTTTTTAAAACCCGAAATATGCGGTACAGATTGTTGTATTGGTTTGTATAAATTAAATTCACCATTTCTAAAAATATAAAATTGGTGCGTATAAGGGTCAAAACAAGCCAAATTAGCCCATTCATTGTTGTACCATTCATACAAAGCAGGATTTTTTTGAATGGTTTTCAACACAATTTCAGGTTTTTGCTCCACAATCATCATCAAACGCACAGGGTCATGCACTTCCACCATTTGCAAAGGAAGACCTGTTTTGAGGTCGCCATCTATACCATTTGCCACGCCAATAAGTCCCATAACATTGAGCGGTAACTTAGTGCCAACGCCTAAATAATGATTATCAACCCTTGAAAAATAATATTCTAAATTGATACCAACACACACAGGCGTACAAGCAGAAAGCACATTAAATAA
Source organism: Cytophagales bacterium (assembly GCA_031425615.1). Taxonomy (GTDB): domain Bacteria; phylum Bacteroidota; class Bacteroidia; order Cytophagales; family Microscillaceae; genus JAAFIN01. The sequence continues at coordinate 11,821 of JANPJR010000030.1, read as the reverse complement.
ATATGTTCCCTCCAAATCTGTGCTATAATCGTAAGAATTGAGAAAAGAACGCCTATCCAAAAATAAATCATGCGAAAGTTTTCGCCTGCCTACAATGCAAAGGGCATCAGTAGCATGATTGAGTTCGGGACGGGGTTCATAAATAGAAATTGCACGTTTTTTGACTTCTTTGTGAATTTTTCTTGCTTTTTGTTTGATGTTAATGGTGTCAAAACGCCTTGCACGTTCTTTTGCATTTTCATCACCTGCTTGTTTGAATATATTTTGAATTTTTTGGTGTGGTGCTTTATTTCTTTCAAAAATAAAATCTGTGTCATAAAAAACCACTTCATCACGCGTAGTATCATGAATAGCAGGAATAAATTGCGTAGTTTCAGGGATAACAATACCTTTTTCTTCCAAGATTTTTCGCACACTTGTATTATTCGCCATACTACAAAAAACCCTTGCGTTTACAGAACCAGGTCTGCCCGAACATGCCCCACAATCGTATGCTGCATAGTGTGGGTTATTCACGCTTGTAGCCCCATGTGCCACTACATACACAAGGTCAGCATAATTGTCCAAAAAACCAATATTTCGCAATAGATTTTCCACCAAAACTGCCATTTCTGTTATTTTAAAACCAATTTGGTAGCCATTTTCCATTTCCTCCGAATTTTGGTTTTCTACGGTCAGTTTTGCAGAATGATGTGTATGATTCAAAGAACAAACCGTAGCAGAACTCAAAGAAGGGCGAAACATGGTTTTGATAAGCCTAATAATAGCCCAAAAACCCAACCCAATTGTAAATAAAAACCCCCTAAAAAGGTGATGTGAATTTTCTGAAAATAAAATTTCTTTTTTGTGTGTGTGTTTTTGACTCGCAATTTCTTTGATAAGATGTTTAGGGTTGATAGGCACAGGGCAAAGTTTCATGTAAGATTTGCCATTTAAAGGTTTGTACCAAAAAGGCACACCAAAAAAGCCAGGTACGCCAAAAGTTTCACAATTTGGGTGTAATTTTTCTAAATGCCTTCTAAAAGAACCTTCTCTATCATCAATACAAAACATAGCTTGAAAATCCTTTTTTTCAGTGGATTTTTCGTACAATTTTTTTTCTGCATCACAAAACTGAATACCTGCAAGCACACTATCATAATATGTCCATTCAAAAGCATTTTGCCAAATGCGCACTGCTTCAAAATAATCTTTGGACATATCAGGTGTTTCATGTATTGGGGCAAGATAAGGTACATTGATTTTTTGGGGGAGTGGCAACCAATTTTTACCCAATTCTGCGTCCAATGCGTCAATTTCCAATAATAATTCCAAAATAACCAAATCTTTGAGTTTTGCTTTGCGTTCATCTAATAATCCATGTGGATTATGCTCCAAAACCGCCACCATGCCTGACCAACCTGAGTGCATAAATTGTTGGTCGTATAAATATTGTGCATAAAGATGTGGGTTTTTTTCTATATCCAAATCACCCAATAAAATTTTGAGTAAATCTGTAATATTAAGCGAATTATTTGCTACACCATTGATAAGTAATTTTTTTGCCCTTTTTCTTTTAAAAAGCGAAATAAAACTATTTTTTTCTATTTCTGCCAAAGAAGCCAAAATCCCATGTTCCCACGCAGGCAAATGTGAAATAGATACGCCTTGGTCAAAATACGCATTAATAATCCTAAACAAACTTGGACGTACCAATCCGTTGAGGTCAATCTGATATGCTTCACGCCAAAGGTTGCGAAGTTTGCCTATTTTTTTCTCTGTTGGTTTGTCAAACTGTCCATGTAGAAGTCTATCTTTCCAAAAAACAAGTTTTTCTTCGCCTTGCAATTTAATAATGACATGTTCTAAAATATCTTCTCTAATGCGTTTTTCTGCAAAAAGTTTTCTAAATTCTTCTATGCTAAGTGTAGTAGTATAGCCAAATGTTTCACAGGCTTGTTGTGTTGCCTCAAAAAATTTTTTGTGTTGGTATGCGTGCAACGTATTGTGATGCACAAAATCCTTTAAAGGCATTTGTGCAGGAAGATAATGCGAAAGTTTTTCTAAAAATCTATCTTCATCTGATATTGATTCTAATATGATATTATTTCTATCTTTTTCTAAAATGGTATCCATAAAGGTTAAGAAAAGTTTTAAATTTTGATAATGGTAATTTTTGACATGATTTTATGATGTTTTTTACCACACATGCAAATTTAGGAAAAATTAAATGATAAATACAAATATTTTTAATTTTTTTTTAGGCTAAACTTAAAAAAAAGTATTTTTATAAACAAGAAAATAAAAAAATATGAATTTTAACTCATTCTAAATAGGGCTTTCGCTTCTGTCTTTTAACTTTATCCTCCCAATTTCATTGGGCTATTCAAAATAAGATATCTAAAGAGTTCCTACCGCCTTTTTATATAAAATAACCCCCTTATGGGTTAAATTTATGAGTAACCCCCAATGAAATTGGAAAAGCGAAAATCCTATTAAAAATAAATCCTATTGTATAGTTATAATTCATTTTAATAGTTAATTTGTAACTTGTGTTATTATATACCTTTCTTTTTGAAATAACATTGTTTTAGTGTATTTTTGCGGTAAAAATTCATTTTTAAATATAAAAATTTTATGCTTAGAACGCATACATGTGGTGAATTACGCATTGCAGACGTGAATACACAAGTAACGCTTTGTGGTTGGGTACAATATCTCAGAGATAAAGGTGGGATTACTTTTCTTGCCCTACGTGATAGACATGGGCTTACACAAATCATTGCACAAGAAGGCGTTTCTACGCCCAAAACCATCAAACTTTTGCAAGAAACAGGCAGAGAGTTTGTGATACAAGTCAAAGGAAAAGTAATAGAAAGGTCTGCCAAAAATCCTAAAATGCCCACAGGTGATATTGAAATTTTTGCAGAAGAAGTAGAAATTCTTAATTCTTCCAAAGTTCCACCTTTCCTTATAGAAGACGACACTGATGGCGGTGATGAATTGCGTATGAAATACCGTTATTTGGATTTGAGACGCAATAATGTACGCCAAAATCTTGAACTTCGTCATCAAATGAATCGCTATACACGCCAATATTTGGACGAATTGGGTTTTATGGACGTGGAAACGCCAGTTTTAATAAAATCTACGCCTGAAGGTGCAAGGGATTTTGTAGTGCCTTCACGCATGAATAAAGGGGAGTTTTATGCTTTACCACAATCGCCTCAAACATTCAAGCAAATCCTTATGGTGGCAGGTATTGACAAATATTATCAAATTGTAAAATGTTTTAGAGATGAAGATTTGAGGGCGGATAGGCAACCTGAATTTACGCAAATTGACTGCGAAATGTCGTTTATCACGCAAGAAGATATTTTGAATACTTTTGAAGGATTGATTAAACACCTTTTCAAAAATGTAAAAAATATTGAATTGCCTGCTGTCCCACGCATGACCTATGCTGATGCTATGAAAAATTATGGCTCTGATAAGCCTGATACACGATTTGAAATGACATTTACAGACATTACAGAACTCGCACAAGGCAAAAATTTTGGTGTTTTTGACCAAGCTGAAATCGTGGTAGGTATTTGTGCCAAAGGTGCAAGCGAATACACACGCAAACAACTTGATGAACTTACTGAATTTATAAAGCGTCCTCAAATTGGTGCAAAAGGCTTAATATATGTCCAATTTAAAACTGATGGCACTGTAAAATCTTCGGTGGATAAATTTTTTACACAAGAAGATTTGCAACAATGGGGGCAGAAAATGGGGGCAGAAAAAGGTGATTTGCTTTTAATCCTGTCTGGTGAAACTAATAAAACCCGTAAACAACTCAATGAATTGCGTTTGGAAATGGGTACAAAACTTGGTCTTAGGGATAAAAATACGTTTTCTGCCCTTTGGGTCTTGGATTTTCCGTTGTTGGAATATGGCGAAGAAGAAAAACGTTATTTTGCTATGCACCACCCTTTTACCGCTCCTAAGCCAGAAGACGAACATTTGTTAGACACCAATCCTGCAGAAGTGCGTGCTAATGCGTATGATATGGTGATAAATGGTGTAGAAGTAGGTGGCGGTAGTATTCGTATTTATCAAAGACCTTTGCAAGAAAAAATGCTTGGTTTATTAGGTTTTTCGCCAGAAGAAGCTAAGGCACAATTTGGCTTTTTAATGGAGGCTTTTGAATATGGTGCGCCCCCACATGGCGGTATTGCATTTGGTTTTGATAGGCTTTGTTCTATTTTTGGTGGTGCGGATAGTATTAGAGATTTTATTGCGTTCCCAAAAAATAACGCTGGGCGTGATGTAATGATTGATTCGCCTTCGCCTATTGCTGAGGCACAATTGCAAGAATTGAATATCAATGTAAAAAAGGTATAAAAGAGTGAAAATTTATGGTGGGTTTTTGTGCTAAAACCCACAAGGTTTTTTTAAAAAATTATAAATTTAGCCTATTATCATTAAAAATTGTCAGTGTACCAAAAAAATATTTTCAACCCAAATTTTTCTTATTATTGTTATGTTTTTTGATTTACCGTTATATTTTGAAAAATTAAAAATGCACCAAAGTGCTAATAATATTAAATACCCATCAAAAGAAGATTTAGAGAAAGTAGCGGAAAGTTTGGGTTTTGATATGCAATATGTATATCAAGCAAAGGAAAATTATATCAAAGAAGCAAATGATTTTTTGAATAATCGGAAATATCAAGAAGCAAATGACAGTTTTGAAAATGCGTTATTGCTTGATAACCAAAATCTTGAAATTTTTTTAGGGCTTGCAATTGCCAAAAGTGAACTTTATCATAGCAAAAAATGGTATCCAAATAAAGAAAATGCCATAAAATATGCCCAAAAAGTAATTGATATTGACCCAGAAAACCCAAAAGCAAAATATTTACTTGACGCATTAAATCAAACAGAAAAATTTTATGATTATGAGCAAGTAAAAATAGAGGATGCAAAGGCTGCCAATCCTTTTAAAATTCTGTTATTCGCTTCTTTGAGTATTATAGCAGTTTTTGTCTTTATTTGGATTTATTTCAATGGTTTTTCTTATGGGAATACGACTATTTCCCAATACAATAAAGAAAATACTGAAAAACAAACAAAAACAGTCCAAATTAATAAACTAACAAGTTATTTTGTTTCAAAAATTGAAAATGAAACGTGTTTTTGGTTGATTTACCGCAAAAATCCAATAGCAAATGAAACAAAAAGTGATTATTTTGCTAAAATAATTATACCAAATAAAGGGAATGAAAAAATTGTAACGCTTGCCCAAAATGAATTGGTGCAAAATATGCCCTACGAAACTATGCAAGTTTTTGATAAATATGTTTTTTTTAGCACCTACAAAAACTATGAAATACGTGATGTGCAAACAGGCGAAATAGTAGAAAGTTTGGAAGATTTACCCAAAAAATATCCTATCATAAAATCTAAAATCAAACAAGTACGAAAAGTATTCAAAGATTTGGTATTGTTGGGAGCTTCCAAGAAAGAAATTTATGTATATAATTTTGTTACAAAGGAAATCGCATTGGTAAATGGACAAAACCCGAAAAAAATATCAGGTGTGCAATGGCATTTTAATTTTACACAAAGTAAAAAGCAAATGCAAGAATTTGTATGTTCCAAATTTAATTTTGATACTAATATTTTTGAAGATGGAAATGGACATTATGTGCAATACGAAAAATCAAAAAGTATATCCAACGAAAACATACAATCTTTAAAACAAGGAACTTACGACAAAAATCTTACAAAAATAAGCCAAACACAAAAAGTATGTGAGAATAGTGAGTTTTTATATGGCGATGCACAATATATGTTGGCAAGCTATATGAAAGATGACAACATAATTTATTTTTGTGTTGACGCTCATACAGGGAATATTATTTGGGAAAATGATTTTAGTGAAACTAAAACATTTGATAAATTGCAAAATAATAACATTACCAGATTTGAACAAAAAAATGGTATTATGACGATTGTACAAGAAGAATTTGATGAAGATTACGAGGACTTCGTTATAAATTTCATAGAAATAGACCTCCAAAAAGGCGTAATACTCAATGAACAAGAATTAGATGTAAAGCCATTTTTGCAAGAAAAAAATTAAAAAACAAAAATATAAAAAATGCCTTTAAATTCCATTTAGATTAAAAAAAAATGGACTTTAAAGGCTTTTAAAATTTAATTCCATGAACCACAACCTACCGCCACAGGCAAAAACCCGCACTATTTGGGTAAAAAACGAACAAGTCGTACAAGTTATTGACCAAAGACATTTGCCACACGAAATTATCATCAGAGATTTGGAAAATGTAAGCCAAATTGTAACCGCTGTCAAAGATATGATAGTACGCGGTGCGCCCCTCATAGGTGCTACTGCGGGTTATGGCGTGTATTTTGCGTGCAAAGAAGCCAAAAAACAAGATAACCCAGACGATTATTTTGCAGACTGTATTCAAAACCTTAGACATTCTCGCCCTACTGCGGTTAATCTTTTTTGGGCAATAGACCGTATGCTCAAAGCCCTTAAAAACGCTAATAATTGGGACGAAAAAATCAATATTGCGTGGGAAACTGCTCATCAAATCGTGGAAGATGATGTGGAAGTTTGCAGAAATATTGGCGTGCATGGTTTGCCTATTATTGAGGCACTCAGCAAAGCTAAAAATGGTGAAACTGTCCAAATCCTAACGCATTGCAACGCTGGCAGATTGGGTTGTATTGAATGGGGAACGATTACTTCGCCCATTTATCAAGCACACCAAAAAGGCATCAAATTGCACGTATGGGTTGATGAAACACGTCCACGCAATCAAGGTGCAAACCTCACTGCTTGGGAACTCCAACAGGCTGGCGTGCCTTATACGGTGATTGTGGATAATGCAGGCGGGCACATTATGCAACATACACAAGTAGATATGGTGATTGTAGGCACTGACCGTACTACACGCACAGGAGATGTAGCCAACAAAATTGGTACATATCTGAAAGCCTTGTCTGCCAAAGATAATAACATTCCTTTTTATGTTGCATTGCCTTCTACTACCTTGGATTGGACAATAAGCAATGGACTTACCGAGATTCCAATTGAAGAACGCAACCCTGATGAAGTGAAATATGTAACAGGTTGGAATGGCGAAAAACTAATTAATGTACTTATTACGCCCAAAGAAAGTAATGCCAAAAACTACGGTTTTGATGTAACACCTGCGCGCCTAATAACTGCAATTATTACCGAAAGGGGCGTTTGTCCTGCCAGTGAAGAAGGGCTTTTGTCGCTTTTCCCTGAAAAAAGGGTAACAGAAAACAAAGAAATTGGATTGTAATTATAACCCAAATCATAAACCCAAATTTATAAAAATATCATGAATGAAATCCAAAAAAAAGCATTTGCACAAGCAAGTTTGGACAAAAAATGGGAGTGGATTTTAGATGAATTGGAACAATGGCTCGGAAAACGACCACAAGACCTTGATGCAGTGCTGTTTTTGATTGGTGTGCAAGAACTTGGACAAGGTATGCGTGTTTTTACCAAAGAAGAAAAACAAGACCTTATGCACATAGCAGTTTGCAGAATACTAAGCAAGTTCAATACTTATATCTTAAAAGGCATAGATAAAGATGGTTTTCCAATTTGGGAACTGAATATTCCTTTGCCTTTTATGAGCAACAAAGAACAAGAAGAATTATTGAAAACGCAAGCAATGGAATATTTTTTTGAGGAAAATTTGATGTAAATTTTTAAATTTTTCCAGCCAATTAAAAGCAAAAAGCCAATAAAACAAAACGTTTAATTGGCTTTTTTATGATACAATAATGCCCCCTTATTTTTCCTTTTTCTGTGGTTGTGATTCCTGTACAGTTATTCTGGAAGAAGACGCTTTTGCTTTGATGATTTCTATGCCTTCTTTTTCCAACCCTTTGCTTTTGTAGATGCGTAAAGCAGTAGTTGCATCTATGGCTTCGGTAGTTTGTTGATTGAAAGTAGGTATTACATCAAGGCTTTCCAATCGGATGCCCAATTTTTCAAAAACGCTGTTGGCATTATCAAAAATAATTTTTTCAAAACTATCATCAAAATCTACAACATCTTGTTTTTTAAAATAATCACGACAAATATCTTTGATTTTTTTGTCTAACAATGTGCTTTCAAGGCTTTCAAATTGTCCATCAATATATTCTTTGCTGGCTTCTGTGTTGTATTTTGCAGCACCAATGCCACGTCCATTTGGGATAAATTTGAGTGGGTCTATGATAGAATATGTATAATCCATATCCACAAATGCACTTACATTGTTGTCAAAAGTTACTTTGTAGCGACTATCTCCCACAAGTTGATAATTAGGAATCATCACCACTCTATAACAATAATTGCCTATGCCTGTTGGTACACTGCTACCTGTTTCTACGATTTTCCATGTTTTGCCACAATCCAATGTTACCAACACTTGGATATTGGAAGGTGCAAATGATGAACATTGCACAAGTGTAACACTGAGTAAAAGCCATAATAAAGTAATGTAGTTTTTTTTCATAAAATGTTAAGATAATGGTGTAATTGTCTAAATCAATATTTAATTTTTTTTGTAAAAATAAGAAATAATATCAAGAAACCGACGGGATAATTCTTTAAGCGAATTAGAGTTTGTTATTGAAATTTTTCGTACTGCTATACATCTTTTTAGAATTAAAAAAAAAGTGCTTTGAAACGATTTAAACAAAATATTTTTAATCACATTTTTCAGAAATTGGGTCTGTACCGTAGTTTGCAGAGGTCTGACCCTGATTTTTTTTTGAAATTACAAACTGGAAACAGCGTTAAACATCATATTTGTTTTAATTTTTCAAAGAAACAAATTATTTTTTAGTAAAAAACACTAAAAAAATCTTTTTCCTGCGTTCTGAATCTGTTTTTTTTAAATCTGTATAGCAGTAAGATAGTTTTTAGTTCAGTTTGTTTTTTACCTCGTTACAATTTTGTTCAATGGTTTTACAAATCTCACCTATTGTTACGGAAGTTTTTTTGTTTTCAGAAAAAGGTTCTCCAAATAAGTTAGCTAATTTGTTTATCGTCAAAAAAACGGTACTAATTATTACCATAATTGGTATTGCCAAAAACTCAAAGCCACTGTCTTCGCCACCTAAGTCTATATCGCCAATAAATAAAGGAATAAGTACCACATAAAAACTTACAATTATTTTAGTAAATGCACTATAAATCATTAAAAAAGGTGTGTTTTTTATTCTTTCAGCTTTTCCTTGAATATCATAAAACCGATTAATATGTTGCATTAAATCTCCTTTTTCAAATCGAGCGGTTGAGACAAAATTATCTTCAATATTTTTTGTAATGGCAAGCAATATTTCATTTGAAATTTTGTTTTCAGTGTTTATTTTAAACTCATTTAGCAAAAATTCATCTTTCTCGTTAAATGTTGGTTTAAAATTGTTGTGTATTTCATTTTTCAGTTGGTGAACATATAAAATACTTAATTCAATAAGTTTTTTGGCTTCTATTTTTAACGCTAAATATTGTTTTTCCTTAAAGTTTTCTTGATTACCATAATAAGCATATATTTTAGCGACAAAACTTCTTGTATTATTAGTCAATTCCCCTAATATTTTTCTTGCTTCCCACCACCTGTCATAAGCTGAATTCATTCTAAAACCCAAGAAAAAGGCAACTGCAAGTCCAAATACAGAGCCAATTTGACCTGATATTTTGTAAATATGGTCGCCAAAATACTCTTCGAGTCCAAGTACAATAATTGTATAAATCGTTGTAATTAAAATAAACGGTGTCGCAATTTTTAGTAGTTGAATGAAACCTTGTTTTTCAGTTCTTATCATTTTTAGTGGTCTTCGTCTTTTTCAGATTTACTGTTTTCAACCGCAGGATTATTGTTTCCGTTTCTAATTTCGGTGTGCCTGATTTCTCCGCCTGTTGTACCTGTTTGTTTACCAAAGAATAATACAACAAAAGCAAAAACCAATGTAGTAATTGAAATTATGGAAGCAAATGTTTTTTCTTTAAAACTTGCCCAAAGTCCAAGTAATGAAATACTACCTAAAATATAAGAAAGTATGGCAAATGTTTCAGCCACTTCTTCGTGGGTTTTAATATAGTTTTTTGAAACTCCATTTATTTTTTCTACAAATTCTTCTGCTCCTTCGCCAGTAGTCATTGCAACTATTGAGGCTAATGCACCAAAAATAAAAATCATAAAAGCTGTTCTTTTTACTGCTTCTGATTTTGAAATAAAACCAGTAATCATTACGATTACGCCCACGATAGGAAAAATGATAGGTAAATGATTTACCACTAAATGCAAATGTGCTCCGTTCATATCATTATTATATTTTTAAAATTAAACATTTACGCCAAAGAGGTGACCAACTAAGGCAGATAGTCCCATGGCTATTGTTCCCCAAATAGTAATTCGCAAGATAGCTTTTTTTATACTTGAACCACCAGTTTTGGCAGCTATCGCACCCAAAGCTATTAGAAAAATCGTTGTGAAACCATATAACCAATATTCCATTCCTTTAACAGGTGCAAATAGGATTACTAAAAGTGGCAAAACACCACCAACGGTAAATGCTGCACCTGAGGCTAAGGCTGCTTGTATCGGATTTGCTTGGCTAATTTCATTAATACCTAATTCATCTCTGATATGTGCAGCCAATACATCTTTTTCAGTCAATTCTATGGCTACTTGCATAGCTGTTTCTTTTTTTAGTCCGCGTTTCTCATAGATTTGAGCCAAAATATTTAGTTCTTCTTTTGGCATTTCTTTGAGTTCTTTTATCTCTCTTTCAATATCCGCTTTTTCAGTGTCTGTTTGCGAACTTACAGAAACATATTCGCCTGCTGCCATTGATAAAGCACCTGCTACAAGTCCTGCGACTGTTGCTAAAATAATAGGTTCTCTTGTTGCACTTGCAGTTGCAACGCCAATTGCAAGACTTGAAATAGAAATAATACCATCATTTGCTCCCAGTACCGCTGCTCTCAACCAGTTACTTCGGTGTATATAATGACTTTCTAAATAATTTTCGATTGTTATCACTTTTTTATTGTTGTTGTTTTAAAATTACGCTAACGCTTAAACAGACACAAATTTACGTCTATTCCACAAATCTAAAAGAATATTTTTATAAAAACGAAAAAACCTTAAATTATTAAAAATTAATAAAAAAAATAAAATTTTGTATTTTAATTATTTTTAGTATCTTTGCACCCTAAAAATTTCGTAAATTTTCCGAAAAGCGGAAAATAATTATTTCCATATTACATATACAATACCATGTATAATAAAAACAGAGATGGCGCTGAAAAACCGTACCGTCGTGATAACAACTCATCTGGCAACCGCACTAAAAAACGTTTTAGCGGTTTTGATAAAAAAGACAGCAGTAAACAAAAATTCGATAAATTTGGCGTAGATGTACGACCATTCGAGAAGAAATTTGGCGAAAGTTCAGACAGACCGAAAAGGTCTTTTGGCGACCGCAACAACGAAAGAGGTGGCGAAAGGAAATCGTATAATAGCGACCGCCCTTACGAGAAAAAATCTTATGGTGATAAATCCTACGGAGACAAGCCATTTTTCAAAAAACGCTTTGACAGCAACGAAGGAGGGGACAGAAAACCGTATAACAGTGACCGCCCTTACGAAAAAAAATCCTACGGAGATAAATCCTATGGAGACAAGCCATTTTTCAAAAAACGCTTTGACAGCAACGAAGGAGGGGACAGAAAACCGTACAACAGCGACCAGAACGGAAAGCACACGTCTGAACTCCAGTCACTAGG
>JANPJR010000029.1:0-3584 GCA_031425615.1 Cytophagales bacterium | reverse complement strand
ATTATCTTAAAAAATCAGTTTCATTGTCATATTTGTCATGAACTTCTGTCCACAATGCAATATTGCATTTGCCACAACCCGTGCATTGATGTGCCATTGCAATATGGATCAACGCTGTCGTGATGCTGTTACAAATCAGTTGGTTATGCATGAAAAAAAAGAAACAGATGTTATTGCAAAACAATCAAATATTGTTGCAGATAGCTTTGATTATGACGAATCATTTGATTTTGCTTATTGTGATGATAACACACAAGAAACTGCTGACATGGATCAGCGAATATTTCAAGCTAATGAGGACTCTTCACTTATTGCTCAATACAATGCATATTGCTCGAGAGGTAAAGATAAAATGTTTGCGCCAGCAGATAAATACAAATCTGCTATTGACTTGTTACATATATTACATAAGGCCGGTAGTCCTTTGTATCTTTTCGATAATATTATGAAATGGGCGAGAAGATCAACATACGCAAATCATTTTGATTTTAACAAAATTCCTGTTAGAGAGACATTTATGGAAAAGTTGATGGAACAATTCGATTATAATTTGTTAAAACCAATAACTAGAAAAATTACATTACCTGGTTCGCAAGCAATAGTTGAGATAATTTTGCATGATTTTATGGCTTCGCTTTATACCTTGCTATGTGATGATGAATTAATGCATATATCAAGTCTACTACTTGATGAAAATGATATATTTAAACCACCAGAAAAACCATCATCAAACAGTCAAATAGATGATATTAATACAGGCGAAGTATATTATAGTGCTTATAATCATTATGTCAAAATTAAAGAGTTGGATATTTTGTGTCCGATTATTTTCTTTATTGATAAGACACATACTGACGCGAATGGACGTCTTTGCATAGAACAAATACGATTTACACTCGGAATATTCAAACGAAGTGTACGTAATCAGAGTCGTGCATGGCGATCAATTGGATACATCATGGATCAAGCTCATATTGTTAAAAATACACGTGATCCTACAGCTAAAATGCAAGACTATCAGTACATGACTGAAATTATTCTAGAATCCTATAAGGAAGCGCAAAAAAATTCGATTGCATGGGAATTAAATGTTCATGACAAATTAAAGAAAGTCAGCTTTTTGATACCAACATTATTTATTATCGGGGACACTGACGGGCATGATAAATTGGTAGGTAAATTTGGAACAAGAAATAGTAACGTGAAGCGTCTTTGCAGATATTGTGATTGTCCTTTTGAACAAACGGATAATCCGTCTTATTTTTACAAATTGAACAAGGCAGATTTTATAGCAAAAAAAATTAAAGATGGCAAAGTTGATGAACTCAAAGACATTTCAATGCATTGTGTCCGCAATGCTTGGGCAGATGTTCATTTCTGTGATATTCAAAGAGGGATTTTTGGTGCTACACCAGCTGAGGCAATGCATTGTCTACAACAAGGTTTATATCAATACATTCTTAGCCAGCTATTTGCACAAAAAAAAAATTGAAAAAGAGAAAATCAAAAGAACTAGAAAAATCCACAAAAAAAAATAAAAAAGTTAGTGTAGATGTAGAGGATGAAATTTCTGATGATAGTGACGATACAATAGAAAGTGAAGATCTGAATTGGAATGATTCGGTAGAATTGAGCACACATGGTGTATTTACTAACGCATACGCAAATGACATTAATATACTAGCAAAACAGATTGGCTATATGCTAATGCATCAAAGTGATCGCAATTTACCCAGAACGCATTTTAGCACTAATTATACATCAGTCAGTCAAAAAACTGCAAACGAAATGAGTGGCATTTTTATTGTCTTTTTGATGGTATTAAGTACGTCAGAGGGGAAAGTACTTGATGAAATTTTGGGTAATCATCGCGCTGCGCAATATATTAAAGTTTTTGAAGTTATGTTAATGCTGGAACATTTTTGTAAGAATGAAGTACATTTACGTAAAGATATTAAATTATTTCAAAGGGTTATGAAACCCATAATGAAGTATATAAGGGATACAATTAATAGGACAGAAGGAAATCAGATGAAAATCATAAAGTTTCACTTGCCGCAACACTTTGCTGAAGACATGATACGATTTGGATCAATGGCAAATTTTGATTCCGGCATTGGCGAAATGCATCATAAAAGTTTTGCCAAGAAACCAGCGAATAATACACAAAGAAGAAAAAGTTGTTTTGAAAAGCAAACAGCAACTCGTCAACTTGAAAATATGGCCATTGAAAGAGCGATCCAAAACGTTTATCCGGAACGATTGCAAGACGAAATAGAGGATGAGGAAACAAGTACAAAAGGTTACAGCATTGAGTTTTGTTTAGCAAAACGTGATTTAGTATACAGGAAATTCAAAAATCGACCTAAATGCAAATGGAATGATGAAATTTTCCAAAAAGCATTATCATTAATGTGTTCAAAAATTATTGATTCAAAAGCAATTCAAGATACCATCAAGTTTTTTACACAACACAATAGGCAAGGTAACATATTTCGTGCCGATCCCTGTTTTAACAAAATAACAGGAGAGCCATGGTATGATTGGGTTTATATTAATTGGGGCGATAATCAAAATAATTGTGTTCCTGCCAAAATATTAATATTTATGGATATTGAGGAAAAACAGTTTTTGAAAAAATTTCCCTTTCGAGGTTCTCATGTTAACGAGGCTGGAGCATATGCCATTGTTTATTCATTTTTATCAAATGAAACAATATTGGCACATTTAGATTCTAAACTTGTAGACTATGGGAATCTTATTCATGATGGCGATTCACAGAATCTAACATTATATGCTGTAAGTGTTGATAGTATTGTTAAGCCATGCATTGCAATACCATATCAAACGGAGAGTACTATAATTGATGCGACTGAATGGTTAATACTTAAATCAAAAGATGAATGGTATAGTACATTTCTTGACTTTATGCGTCGTGAAGACGATATTAAAAAACCAAAGGTTACAAAAAAAAAATGAAGATTATGATATAACAATATGAAGGATGATTTGTAAGGTATATCTTAATATAAAATTTAAGATGTTGGCATTATATATGCGATTCATATTTAAAATATATCTATATGTTTATTTTTTTATATTTAATTGATATTATTATTTTCCATGAAATAATTGAAAATAATTAATCGAGCTTGTTTTTGATAATGCTCCAAAGTTGCTAACAAAGTCGCCCAAAATTTACGGTCAATTACTCGACAGTCGATTTTCCTTTCTTTACCATTCATCATTATCCAAATCATACCACCCCTGTCTTTATTCATTAAGTATACATAATGTAAAGGAGTTTCAAAAGCGCTGTTCTTCATATTAACAAGAAATGGTGTTTTTTTTAAAAGGTAATGAATACTTGTAATGCAATCATCATTCCTTGGATTTTTAATATATCCTTGTATAATATGATGTAGTGCATTCTCTCCACCATTATCAGTGATATTAATATCAATATCTGAAAAACTCATTAATTTGCTCACCACCCAAGGATTATAATAGAAACAAGCATCGTGAAATGCTGTCCTTCCTTTAAAATTTCTAATATTTTTCTTCAAATCTAGTTCTGGTAATAA
>JANPJR010000028.1:0-2756 GCA_031425615.1 Cytophagales bacterium | reverse complement strand
CGAAATAAAATGGTGTTTTGAAATGATTTTTCGATTAGAAATTTGTCAAACGCTTTTTGTCGTCAAAAAAAATTATGTGCTACACATAAGAAATCGTAATACTTTCTACTTTAGTAATAAGTAGCCTCTAGTACGAACTAGTAATGCAATTAAATTGGTACCGTGCACAAGTTACTGGCAATTAAACTAGATAAAAGATACTCAACGTACTTTACCAACAACGACTCGTATATGGTGTCTTTGTTCCAAAAATAATAATTATTCGCTTCTCATTGGCAAAAGACAATGAGTCTATAAGTATACCATAAACTTCATTACTAGTATTTGCTTTTTGTAAAAGTAATATATATTTAACAAAAAAAAATTAAATATATATAAATTTATTACCTACTCTGCTCTTTAATCAAGTTTTAAGTGATTAATTTGATTTAACGGTCATTTAACGCCTGATGCTAAATAAATTCGTTTCAAATCCAAGTTTGTGACATTATATCAAATTTTATTATGGTGATAATTTCAAACATCGGATGCAGAAAACTGAAACAAAATACATGCTTGTGCATATAAATTATTTCATAAAATTTTATAATGACAAATTACTCATAAATTTGCCAGATCGCTAATTTAACTAATTGCTAACATTAGAAAAAAAACTTAATACCAAGTATAAATATGGTAACAATGAAAAAAAAGGAATCAGTTAATAAGAAAAGAAAAGTAACAACAGGCAATGTAAGTAAATCAAAAACAAAAAATATTTTAAATGTAGATCAAGATATTAAAATTGCTGAAATTAACAATGATGAGGACACAGATGATGAAACCAAAATTGGAGATGAAATAGATGATGATGAAATGAAAAAGGATAAAGCAAACATTGCCGAAAGTATTGAAATAGTGAATGTTATTAATAAATATTTGGACCCAAAGCAGAGAGAAATTATGGAAAACGAAAAAGAAGAAATTTTTGAGGAAAAAGAGGTTTCAATAAATAAACACATAGTTCCTTCTGTGCTCTCATCAAATTCACCAGATAGTCATAATGAAAGTAATAAAAAAGCTCGAATTGATGAAGCAGATACAGATTCTGTAAAAAGGACATTAAATGATGCTACTCTTCCATCAAAAAATTTACCTCCAGTAAATGAAACTGAAGTTTCAATGAAAATTAATACTCATGTTGAAACAATAAGCGGATTTACAAGTAAAGGCAAACAAGCTATGGTAGATAGCTTACTTACTTCTCCCCAGCAAATATTACTTAGAGGTATGGTAAAAACGAAAATTTTTAGAATGTTAAAGTTTATAGGCCCGGATAAACTTGCTATGAACAGTACTATCATGGAGCACTTGTACAGCAATATTCATGTGACAGATCACAATGAAAAATGTCAACTCCATGACGCTTTACGGTATATATTGCAACGTCAGTTGAATTCAAAAAGAGATTATTGTATATCCAAAATGGTTAATCAGATGAAAGGTATGAATTTGAATTTAAGTAAATTTTTTTTAACTGCTTTACTAACCTCATCATTGCTGCAATTCTAAAAGAGCTTATAAGCCAAGGAAAAATGTTCCCTGTAGCAATTACAGAAAAATTTTATGACCCAAAAATACCTGTAGAGGCAAGAGCACCGTGGTACATATTTGTTTATAAATTTCTTGTTTGTGTTAATGGTGATTTATTAAAAAATATATCAGGTGCTCAAGCAAAGGAGCAAAAAATTATTTTTAATTATATAACTATATCTGATGAGGCATTTGCAAGATGGGTTCTTGAAATACGATATTTAAAGGTCGTGCAAGACATGAATAATAATAGTGGAAAGAAACCTGTATTTCAAAAACCTACTGGACAACATGATAGCAATAAGTACTCTAGCCGATACAATGAGATACATCGATTTGTAAGGGAAGGTCGTGAAGTAACTAAGAATAGATGGAATGATCTATTTTGGTATTATTTTAAGATTCAAAATAAAATACTATTTGTAGAGAAATCAATTATTTCACATGAAAATATGGCAGCATCAAAACGAAATGAGAAACCACTAGAAGATGAGGCTTATAAAGCCTCTCAAGTCCCTGTTGAATCTACCAAACCATTTGTAGACGAAGAAATGGGTGAAGATGCAATTATCAATTCAATAGATGTTTAATAACAAAAATATAATAAAATTCAATATTTCATTATTTGAAATTAAAAATAGAGGTATGTAATATGTTATTAAATAATTTACATATATGTTTAATGTAAACAGTTGTTGACTAACATTGAACATTGCTTATTTAATCAAACAGTTTTGAATTCTTTTGAAATTATAACTTTAACACAATTATCTATGGTGAGTCATAAAAGCATACATACAATATTTTCAATTTTTTTTGTATGTGTTTCTAATGAATTTAGTCATTTTCTTATTATCAATATATAATACTACTATTCATTTTAGTTGAAAACAATTTATTATTTATCTTTTTTTTACCTGATGTGACATATTTTTTACATAAACAGTCTTTATCATCTATAATAAAAAATACATTATCATGTATAATGTTTTTCAACAAACATTTATATAAATAAACAGAAATTAGTTTATTGTATTACATGATTTTTTAATTTGGGATAGATGTAAATAGTAATAAAATATGTATAAATCGTTATACTTGAGTTACATATTTGATAAAATTTTACATGTTATGTTTTAAAATTATATCATTTTTGATATACCCAAAAAAAGGTTTATGCAAAA
>JANPJR010000027.1:0-46684 GCA_031425615.1 Cytophagales bacterium | reverse complement strand
CAATTATTCTCGGAAAAAGGTCTGTTTGACTCTACCTCGTGAGCGGGAAATTGAAGGGGAAACCTTGTCGCAATTCAATTATTCTCGGAAAAAGGTCTGTTTGAGTGGCGGTCAAACAGTTCAGTGCTCGCCTCAAAATGGGGTCGCAATTCAATTATTCTCGGAAAAAGGTCTGTTTGACAGATACACAAATTAGATTATCTTGGAATCTTAGACCGTCGCAATTCAATTATTCTCGGAAAAAGGTCTGTTTGAGTATACAGGTTTAAATAAAATACCTGAAAAATCTCAGTCGCAATTCAATTATTCTCGGAAAAAGGTCTGTTTGAGGGTTTTTTGGGAGGTTTCATTGCAAATTCAAAAGTCGCAATTCAATTATTCTCGGAAAAAGGTCTGTTTGAACAGTGATTATAATGTATCATGGCAAAATGAAAGTGTAGTCGCAATTCAATTATTCTCGGAAAAAGGTCTGTTTGATTAACAAATTGCCGTATATACGGCCTTTTTGTTCTGAGTCGCAATTCAATTATTCTCGGAAAAAGGTCTGTTTGGGGCTTTGGAAGTAATAGAAAATGGGAGTTTTACCAAAAGTCGCAATTCAATTATTCTCGGAAAAAGGTCTGTTTGTTAAAAGGTAGATGTAGTTAGTCCACACAACATAGTCGCAATTCAATTATTCTCGGAAAAAGGTCTGTTTGACAGGTTGGATTTCTAATATGTCAAAAGCATTACAGTCGCAATTCAATTATTCTCGGAAAAAGGTCTGTTTGAATCATTGAAGGACAAGAAAGTACCACGACTGTTTTATGTCGCAATTCAATTATTCTCGGAAAAAGGTCTGTTTGTTTGAATAATAGTGATTTGTTTGTATGCGTTAGAGTTTGTCGCAATTCAATTATTCTCGGAAAAAGGTCTGTTTGAGAAGAATGTGAAAAAGAATTGGTTTATATTAAATGTCGCAATTCAATTATTCTCGGAAAAAGGTCTGTTTGCTATTTTATTACTTGTTTTTATAGGTTTTTTAATGCTTAGTCGCAATTCAATTATTCTCGGAAAAAGGTCTGTTTGACGATAATATTCCATAATTGTTATTTTCTTTTTTTACAGTCGCAATTCAATTATTCTCGGAAAAAGGTCTGTTTGGAACGAAGGCGACGACGTCTTCTTCGTGATTCAGCAGTCGCAATTCAATTATTCTCGGAAAAAGGTCTGTTTGCAGTGGAGAACGGCAAAATCCTTGGGAGTTTCCGCTGTCGCAATTCAATTATTCTCGGAAAAAGGTCTGTTTGCTGGTTACAAATCTACTTAATGTCATGTGTAGTAGGTCGCAATTCAATTATTCTCGGAAAAAGGTCTGTTTGTGCATTTAAGGTTTTTTTTATAGATAGTTGATAATCAATGATATCAAAGAGCTATTTTTATATGTATTGTGGTAAAATACAATTTTATCATAGAAAAGTACCAATTATTTTTTCCTTTTCTCATAAAATAAATCCACAAATACCAAATAAAATCTCACAAATTAAATGAATTAATATTGAAATAAAAAATCTTTTTTAAGGTTTTATTTCCAGAATAATGAAATATTTGCGCTCTTGCCCACAAATATCTGACTGTTCTCGGATTTTAACAGCCAGATTTCTGCGAAATGACAAAAATACAGTTTATTATGGTTGAATTATTGTGGATTAAGGCTAAAAAAAAACTTTTATTTATGAATTGTAATGTGTTTCAACCCATTTTATCAAAAAAAAAACATTAATTTTTTTACAAACTCCAATACGGAATATTTTTAATGGTATGGCGATAAATGCCTTTAATATCCACCAAAACTGAATTTGGTTTTGTGATATTTTTAAAATATTCTTCATTAAGGTTTAAATAATCTTGGTGATTTACCGCTACAATCACCGCATCATAATCATTTGCAACCGTTTCAGTCAAAGACAAATTATATTCGTGTTGCAATTCGTGTGTATCAGCATGAGGGTCAATAATATCCACTTTCACATGAAAATCCTGCAATTCTCTTACAATATCCACCACTTTGGAATTGCGAATATCTTTTACGTTTTCCTTAAATGTAATACCCATTACAAGGACTTTTGGATTTTCTAAACTTCTGCCATTTCTTACGATTTGTTTGATAGTGTGTTGTGCTACATACGCACCCATATTGTCGTTGGTATTTCTACCACTTAGGATAACCGTTGGATTGTGTCCAAGTTGTTTGGATTTGTATGTAAGATAATAGGGGTCTACGCCTATGCAATGCCCTCCTACGAGTCCAGGCGTGAATTTTAGGAAGTTCCACTTAGTTCCCGCAGCTTCCAATACTTCATACGTATTGATATTTAGGCGTTGAAAAATCATAGAAAGCTCATTCATCAGAGCGATATTCAAATCCCTTTGCGTGTTTTCAATGATTTTCGCAGCCTCTGCTACTTTGATAGACGAAGCACGATGCACACCAGCCTCTACTACGAGTTCGTAGGTTTTGGCGATTTCTTCTGCGGATTCTGCATCACCGCCTGACACTACTTTTACAATCGTAGCCAATGTATGCAGTTTGTCGCCTGGATTGATGCGTTCAGGCGAATAGCCTACTTTAAAATCCACATTGTATTTTAAGCCAGATTCTCTTTCCAATACAGGAATACAATCTTCTTCCGTACAACCAGGATAAACGGTAGATTCAAACACCACATAATCCCCTTTTTTCAATACTTGTCCTACTGTTTTGGAGGCAGATAAAAGTGGTTTCAAATCAGGGTTTAGGCTTTCATCAATTGGTGTAGGCACTGCCACGATAAAAAAGCGTGCTTCTTTGAGTTGTTCTTTTTGGGCAGTAAAAATGATGTCGCAGTTTTCAAATTCATGTTTTTCTACTTCACCGCTTGGGTCAATTTGATTATTGAGCAAATCAATTTTTGGTTGGCTAATATCAAATCCTATTACTTTTATTTTTTTGGCAAATGCCAATGCAATAGGCAATCCTACATACCCCAAGCCTACAAGGGCAACAGGATATTTTTTTTCTATAATTTGTTGATACATTTTTTTAAATTAGGAATTGATAATTAGGAATTAAGAATTTATGGATTATAGATGTTTGATTATGGATTTAAAATTAAAAAAAACAAAATTATTTTTTTAAAAGTATATTGAAAAAGAAATTTTATAATTAAACAAATTCCTAATTTCCCATTCTTAATTCCTAATTTTCTTATTTTACAGCATTTTTAAAATATTCGTATGTACGTTTTAAACCTTCTTCGCGTGAGACTTTTGGCTCCCAACCAAGGATTTCTTTTGCTTTTGAAATATCTGGTTTACGTTGTTTTGGGTCGTCTTTTGGCAGTGGGTGATAGCTAAGTTTGCTTGTAGCATTGCAAAGTTTTTGGATTTCTTGTGCAAATTGAAGCAACGTTATTTCCTCTGGGTTGCCAATATTAACAGGATATTGATAATCACTCAACAAAAGGCGATAAATACCTTCTACCAAATCATCTACATAACAAAAAGACCTTGTTTGGCTACCATCACCAAATATTGTCAAATCTTCGCCTTTGAGTGCTTGGCTCATAAATGCGGGCAATGCACGCCCATCATCAAGTCGCATACGAGGACCATACGTATTAAAAATACGCACTATACGGGTTTCTAATTGGTGATAAGTATGATATGCCATTGTCATAGCTTCCTGAAAACGTTTCGCTTCATCATACACACCACGAGGACCTATTGGATTTACATTGCCCCAATAATCTTCGGTTTGTGGGTGAACAAGTGGGTCACCATATACTTCGGAAGTAGAGGCAATCAACATTCTTGCGTTTTTGGCGAGTGCCAATCCCAATAAATTATGTGTGCCTAACGAACCAACTTTTAGGGTTTGAATAGGGATTTTTAGGTAATCAATTGGGCTTGCTGGTGAAGCGAAATGCAATACATAATCCAATTTACCTGAAATATGCACATATTTGGTTACATCATGGTGATGAAATTCAAACTGCTTTAAGGGCATCAAATGAGCAATATTTTCCATATTGCCTGTGATGAGGTTGTCCATGCCTATCACATGATAACCTTCTTTTATAAATCTATCGCACAAATGCGAGCCTAAGAAACCCGCTGCGCCTGTAATGAGTATTTTTTTCAAAGTGTTTTAAATTGCCCCCAACCCCAAAGGGAGCATTTTTAGTAAAATATGTTTATTTTTCCTTTGGGTTAAGAAATTTTTTTGTATTTGTTCCCCGTTTGGGGGTTAGGGGGCTAAACTTTCTCCCTCCCAATGCTATAATATGTATAACCCAATTCTTTCATTTGAGCAGGCTCAAAAAGGTTACGTCCATCAAGGATAAGTTTATTTTTTAATAATTTATCCAAAACTTCAAAATCAGGGTTGCGAAAAGTAGCCCATTCGGTCATGATGAGCAACGCATCAGCTTCTACGATTGCACCATATTTGCTGTCTGCGTAAGAGATTTTATCGCCAAAAATATGTTTTACGTGTTCGGTTGCTTCTGGGTCATATACTTTTACATTTGCACCTTTTTCCAAAAGAAGTTCAATATTGGTCAAAGCGGGTGCTTCTCTGATGTCGTCCGTATTTGGTTTGAAGGCAAGCCCCCAAACTGCAATATTTTTGCCTTTGAGTGATTTTAATTCATTTTCCAAATATGGAATTAATTTTCCTTTTTGTCTTTCATTTACCTCCATTACAGATTTTAATATTTGGAAATCATATTGATTTTCTGCTGCGGTTTTTGCCAATGCTTGCACATCTTTTGGAAAACAACTTCCACCATAGCCAATACCTGCAAACAAAAATCTATTCCCAATGCGTGTATCTGTGCCAATGCCTTTACGAATCATATCTACATTTGCCCCTACTTTGTCGCAGAGGTTTGCGATTTCATTCATAAAAGTAATTTTGGTTGCAAGAAACGCATTCGCAGCGTACTTGGTCATTTCTGCAGATTTTTCGTCCATAAAAATCAAAGGATTTCCTTGACGTATAAAAGGTGCGTAAAGTTTTTCCATTACTTTTTTTGCTTTTTCGGAACTTGTGCCTACGACGACCCTATCAGGTTTCATAAAATCCTCTACTGCAACACCCTCACGCAAAAATTCAGGATTTGATACCACATCAAATTCTGTTTTGATATTTTCAGCAATGGCTTTGCGTACTTTTTCAGAAGTTCCCACAGGTACGGTACTTTTATCTACAATTACCGCATAATGTGTAAGAATTTTGCCCAAATCATGCGATACTTGGAGAATATATTTTAAATCCGCAGCACCATCAGCACCTGGAGGTGTTGGCAACGCTAAAAAAATCAATTCTGCATCTTTTATGCCTTCTGACAAAGACGTTGTAAATTTGAGATTACCTTCTTTGAGGTTTCTTTCAAAAAGAATTTCTAAACCTGGTTCAAAAATGGTAATCGTACCACCTTTTAGTTTTTGGATTTTTTTCTCGTCAATATCTACACAAGTAACGGTGTTGCCTGTTTCTGCAAAACAAGTTCCTGTTACTAAGCCTACATAACCTGTGCCTACAACTGCAATTTTCATACGTTTGAATAAACCTTTTTAGGATTAAATTAAAATTTTTGGGCAAAATTAGTGTTTTTTCACATCAAAATAAAAAATTTAATTTTTGAATGGTTATGATGGAATATGCTTGATAAGATATCCTTTTGTAAAAAAGCACCAAAATTTGTACCTATATATAATCCAAGTTATAAGTTCCATAAGAGAAATCACAAAAAACTACATTTCAGACAAATATTTTAATGCTCAAAATGCTTTATTAGAATATTTGATTTATTTTTGCGAAACGCAGTATTTCTAAATTGCTTGCGTCAAACGCTTTTTGTTATGAAAAAATATTTTGTAGAATTTTTAGGGACATTTTTCTTGATGCTTACCATGAGTCTGAGCGAACAGCATGCCCTTTCAATAGGTGCATGTTGGGTTGGTTTGAGTTATTGGGGTAGAAGTTATGAGGCAGGTTATTATAATCCTGCGGTAATTTTGGCGAATATTTTGGCAAAAAAAATGAATTGGAGTGTATTTTTACCTTATTTTATTGCACAAGTATTGGGTGCGTATATGGGTGCGTTGGTTTATTTTTCGGTCAAAGGTTTTGCATTTTTGCCACGATTTGATGTGTCAATTAGTTTTGCTTCGGTGTGGTTGGTAGAGATATTATTTAGTTATATATTCATTTCTATATTTTTGCGTACTTACAAAGAGCCTTTTTTTGGCATAGCCACAGGTCTTACACTCAACGCTATCACATACACCTGTCTCAAAATTTCAGGGGCAATATTTAATCCTGCATTGGCATTAGGGGCGTGTATTGTGGGTTGGAATGAGGTGTATGATGGCAAATTATTTTTTACAATTTACGTATTTGGTGGGATTTTAGGGGGAGTTTTGGCGGGCATTACACATTTATTTTTAGAGGAAGAAGAAGTTTCTTAACCTCAAAAAGGGGAATTTAATACAGAAATTTAGTTATTTCTTTTTAATGGATAAAATCATTTTTTTTTCAAATATTTAATACACTATTCAATATTTTTCAAGTAACATCATGTAGCGTCAAAAACTATTCTTAGCATTTAGCTAATTTATAGATGTGATTTATGTATCAATTTGAAAAAATTAGGATAATTTTAAGTTTTATGTTAATTTTGCAAGTTCAAAGTAAAACAAAATATAGCAAAATTATTAATAATCTATGCTTAATAATTTAACCTCAATAATATCCTCCAAATGAGGAAAAATGATAATATCACAAAGAATTTTTTAAAAGAACAAAATACACATGCGACTATCCGTAGAACAAATAAATCTAAAAAAAAAACTGCTTGAGAAATCTTTACAAGTACAAAATGAAAGGGTAGAAACTGCCCGAAATGCAATGGAAACCGCAGAACAAGGTGCCAATGATGAAGAGCCTTCTACCGAAGAAAATGTGGATTCGGTAAGGGAACAACTGCGTAATGACCGTGAAATGTACGCCAAACAATTTGGGGAAGCAGTTAGCGGACTGAATACACTCCGCAGAATACAAGTAGAGCAATTTGTGGAAAATGTAGCACTTGGGGCTATCATTAAAACTGATATGCCTCAAAACCTTTTTATCAGCATCAATGTAGGAAAAATACAAATAGATGAAGGTACTTTTTTTGCGATTTCCTTAGAATCTCCGCTTGCAAAAGAATTGACAGGCAAAAAAACAGGCGAATCTATCTTGTTTAGAGATAAAAAATTGAAACTTTTGGAGGTTTTTTAATTAAAAAAAACAAAAAAATGGCAGAAAATACACGCAAAAATTCTACAACAGAAAATAATAACGCCCAAAAAAGCACAAAATTTGGAAAGCAAAAACAGCAATATATTCTCCTGCAATGGCTCAATCAAAAACTTAGTACGCCAATTGAAACCATTATAGAGCATACTTTTTCGCCAAAAGCAATCCCTTATATTATGTTTTGGGCGTTTTTGGCTATATTCTATATTACAAATGCCCAATATGCTGAAAAAATGGTAAGGCAAACCAACAAACTTGAGGCAGAAGTGGAAAATCTAAGAGCAAATTATATTACCCTCAAATCTGCGTATGATGCCTTCGCAGGCAAACAAACCGAAATCCTAAGAAGTGCTGACTCGCTTGGATTGGTGGAAAATAAAGAACGAATCCAAAAAATTATTGTGAATTATTAAATTTATTTTTTGTGAAAAAATGTAAGAAGTATTTTGCCTTTTTTGTTATTCTAATCTGAATAACGAAAAAGGTTTTTTACATTATTTCCCCTACAAATTCAACCAATACGTCATTTTCAGCACCAAAGACCGATTTTTTACGCCAAAATTCTCCGTATCATAATTATCACTGTACACCAAGAAAATATCTGAAACAGGTCTGTATCGCCATTGCAGGCGGATGTTGAGGTTCGTATTGTCTATTTGTTTGTTGTATTGGGCAAATGCAGTGAGGAAAATATTGCGTGTAAATGTAATATCTGCCCTTGGACTTATCAATATCAAGTCTGCACTTGCATAAGGGGCTGGAAAACGTAATTGATTGTAATTCACATCTAAGGAAAATAGGGCATAAGGTTGCCAACGATAACCCAAACTTGTGCTATAATTTTGAATTTTGCCATTATACGTATCACCAATGCTTATTGTAAAAGAATACGTCAATTTTTTGCGTGCATTGCTTGTAAAATATGCACTTACTACATTTACATTATATTCTGTATCTTTTAAAAGTTTTTCGCCACCTGTATTTGTTGGGTCAAAATCAAAAAATAAATAGGTATATTGATTACTTACCCATACCCCAATAAAAGCAGAATTATTAAAATTAATGGTATTTCCAAATTCGAAAAACCTATCTGTAAGTTTGCCTTCTGTATTCCAAAAAGTATTGTTGTATAATTGAAAATTATAACGATTGACTAAGCCACCGCCTTTTTTAGGATAAAGTTTATAACGCACAAATGGCTCCAATCGCCAATGATTTCTACGTGGTACAAAACCCAAATCAGGCGTATAATTTTTGCCTACAAATTCATGATTCCAAGCAACGTCCCAATTTATATCATTGTAACCCAAATACGAAGCATGTGTATATTGGTCGGTTTCGTTTTTGGGTTTTAGTAATTGATGTACAAAAAATTTGCCTGACCATTTATTATTTTTGGAGGCTAAATTATAATCTAAACCTACTACCCTATTAAAATCTTGGATACTAAAATCAAAATCACTACTTGCATTTGCCCCAGAAGTACGCTGGCGATTGACAAATATCCCCCCAAAATTTGACCGACCAAAAACTTGTCTTTGAAAAGTAGCTACCGTATAATTTTGGGCTTCAATGCCTGCCTCTTGTTGGCGTTGGCTTTGCATATTGAGCAATCCTACACGCCAATTTTTATCTACTTTTCCGCTCAATCTTGCTCCATACAATATAGGTGTTTGTACGATTTGGTTGGTGTTGGTATCGCGACCAATGCCTATTCTTCGGGAGAAAAAAGGTCTTATTCTGCTAAAACCAAATTGTGCAAAAAGGTCATTATTTTCTAAAAAAAATTGCCTTCTTTCAGGAAAAAAAATCTCAAAGCGTTCCAAGTTTGTAACTTGTCTATCTACTTCTACCTGCGAAAAATCAGGATTAAATGTCAAATCCAAATTCAAAGACGAAGTAACCGCTACTTTCACATCTCCGCCTGCATTACGTGTAGTTTGTAAATCTTTATTTTTTACAAAATCTTGGCTTGTACCTCCTGTAATATACGGAATAATGGCGATATTTGTACCTGCTTTTTTCAAAGGTTTTTCAAAAATTAATTCACCGCCAAACGCAATACTACTCAAACCAAAATTACGAGGAATAGGCACCCAACTTGAATATTCATTATTTTTGCGGTCAATTCTTCCAAAATTTACACGCCAAAGCGAGCTATTATCTTTAAATCTTAATGTTTTGAAAGGAATTGCCATCTCTACAATATAATACGAATCATAGATTTTTGCCTCAGAAAACCACTTATTATCCCAGTCATTATTCGGATTATTGCCATTGACCAAAAGCCCTTCGCGTTGCACACCAAAAGGCGTAATACCAAATGCAAAGCCATTTGTTTTGTCGCCAAAAGTATCAAAATATACCGCAAAACCATCATTATTTCCACCATCAAAATCTCTCCTTAGGCTTTGGCTTATGTATGGGATTTCAGGGTTTGGATTTTGGCATTTGGCTATGATATACAAAAAATGTTCATCATAAGCGATTTGTACTTCTGTCCTTGTATTGGCAAAACTTGTGTCGTACGGAAAATTTTGAAAAAATTTGTCTGCAACCGCACTATTTTGCCAAACTTCTTCGTTCATTTCGCCATCTATTTTGATGGTTTCTTGGATAAATTTGGCTTGTAGTTGGTAATTATTTTCTGTATTTTTGGTATTATTTTGGGAAAAAACAAAATTTCCTTTGGTAAAAATAAGAAAAGTAAAAAATAATAATCCGTAATTTGGTAATAAATATTTCATAAGCAAATTGCCTATATTTTTAAAAAAAAGTTTTTTAGATAAAAATAGTCATAATTTTTGTTCAAAATTAGGGCAAAAAGCAATGTAAAAGCGTTATTTTTTTGTTATTTTTAAATTTCAGTTTCTACCCCCTTTATTTCTGCTTCAAAACCTTTTTTAAATTCTGCAAAAAGCACTTTAAGGTCTTCCAGTTTTTGGTGCCTGCGTGAAAAATGTATAGGCACTGCTTTTTTTGCCCCTGATTTTCTGCACACTTCTCCTGATAAAAGAGCTGTACTATGAAAATTCTTTTGTGCGAGTGGCAATTCTTCGTGCAGATAATATGCTTCTATATACATTTCATCTGTATCTTGACAAAGTTGAATGATTTTTTGGTGATTTTCTTCATTTGCGAGGTGGTCAAGTACAACGCTTACCTTGTATCCTGGCAATTCCTCTAAATATCGAAATAAATCTTTGGACAAAAAAACTTCTTCGCCAATGGTAATCTCTTGTTCAAAATCTTTTTGCAAAAATGCTTTTTTCAAATGTTTTATCCATTCACCTGCTTTGTGTGGAATATCTGATTTTGCCTTGATTTTTGGGTGTTCCTCAAAAGTGTAGGCAATGCTGGGCGTTCTGTGGTCTAATATGGCATAATGCACTCTAAAAACTTCATTTTCATACAAAAATTCGCCTTTATATTCGCCTTTATATTCCAATTCCCATTTTGGCGTACGCATCTCATACATAAAAATTCCATTTTCGGTAATTTCTCTCAGATGATAATACATGGCATCTTCTGCTTGTTGTTCTGTAAGCAAAATATTCCAATTATATGCGAGGAGTTTGCATTGCACATTTTTGGCAATGCCTTCACCTCCGCAAATGATTATTTCACGGTTGGCAGGTAATAAGTGCCTCATTAATTTATCAAAATTACAAAAATGGTCAATGTGTGTATGACTCATAAAAAGCCCTTTGATGTTTTTGGCTTCGCTTACCGTAAGTTCAGACGCTTCGCCACAATCACACATATAAAAAAATGAATGATTGGGTAATTTGAGCAACATACACACATCTTCGCCTACTTTGCATTTGTTAAGGGCTTGTATCATAAAAAGTTCAAAAGGTTTAAGGTTCAAAGGTTCAAAGGTTAAGGTTCAAAAGGTTAAGGTTCAAAGGGTTAAAGTTCAAAAAAATTATAACTTAAAGCCTTTACAGAGATTAAACATGGATTTATCAATCCTAAAAAATAAAATTACTAACTACCGAAAAAATTGACTATTGTATTAAACCTTTTGAACATTGAACGCCTTAAACTTTATACCCAAAAATATTTAATTGCATATCCATAGCATTATTATTTTTTGGTTTTTGGTTTATAAAAGGGCTTTTTCTATCCAAAGAATTTTTGATAAAATACCTGAAATTATTTTTCGTCAATATCTCCAAAATCTGATGTAAAGTTTGCGGTTGGTGTATATACGCATGATATTCCACAAAAATATGTTGGACATTGTGCAAAGCATCTTGACAATCCACCAAAACCTGTGTTTCAGCCCCTTCAATATCTATTTTGAGCAAATCAATTATGTATTTTTTTTCTAATAAAATATCTTTTAGACGCACAGAAGGTATTTTTTGTATATTTTTTTCGTTTTCTTCATTCATTAAAATCATTCCACCATCAGCCCCATCACTTTCAAAACTACAACCTTCATTATGCACCCAAACTGCTTTGTTGATGATGTCAATTTGCTCAAATTGCGCAGGCGAAAGATTATTTTTTAAATTTTTCTCTAAAAAAAAGGCAATTTCTTTATCAGCTTCCAATGCAATAATATGTGCTTGCGGGAATATTTTTTTAAAATACAAGCAACTTGTACCTACATTTGCCCCACAGTCAATAATATGGACAATTTCATTTTTTTTATTGGGAAATAAATAAAATTCTTGGAAAAAAATTTCTTCAAATTGCCAAAACCACGACAAAGCATCAGGAATTTCAAGCGTATATCCCAATGTTTTTACTTTCATTTGTTTGTAACGCGGTTTTTTGCCATACCAAAAAGTAAGCCTTAAAAACTCACGTCCCGTTTTTTTAGAAAAAAAATGATAAATTTCTTTGAAGATTAGTTTAAAAAAAAGCATCTAAATTAAAAAGTTATTTTAGTGTTATAGTTACAAATATACGCCAAAACAGGCAAAAAAGCAAACAAAAACACTAAATAACCCATAAATCAGTTATAAAATTGTGATTTTTTCCAAAATTGGGAAAATTAGTCTTTTTTTGAGAAATTTTTATACTATTTTTATATTATAAATGTATAAATGATTTATAATCAATGTATTAAACAAATGGTATAATTTTGGTTTAAAAATTTTATGTGAGATTAGAAACATAATGCATAACTTAGTTGAAGAAAAATTCAAAAAACCTTTTCCTGTTGGGAAAAGGTTTTTTTATTAAAAAGAAGGTTTTAAGTTAGCAGTTTTTCAGTAAAAAGTTTGAACTTTGAACATTTTTAAACTATTTGAACTTTATATCAATGAAAAACGACACAGAAAAAATAATTATTGGCATAGACCCTGGCACACAAATCATGGGGTTTGGTATTATCAAGATAGAAAAAAAGGTAATTTCTGTGTTGCATTATGGCGTGATACACCTCAAACAATATGACAATCACGCCCTCAAACTCAAAAAAATATATGAACGTTTGACTGAACTGATTGAGTTGTATGCACCTGATGAAATGGCGTTGGAAGCTCCTTTTTATAGCAAAAATCCGCAAGTTGCCCTCAAATTGGGCAGAGCACAAGGCATGGCAATGGCTACTGCTTTGGCAAAAGAAATTCCTGTGAGTGAATATGCACCACGCAAGGTAAAACAAGCAGTTACTGGCAATGGGGCATCTTCCAAAGAACAAGTGGCTGAAATGGTAAAACTTTTGCTCAATATCAAAGAAGAAAATATCATTATAGACGCAACCGACGCATTAGGTGTGGCAATTTGCCACCATTTTGAAAGCACAAAAATAATCCCAACACCACAATCTTCGCCTGTATCACGCTCACAAACACCCAAAAAAACAAGTTGGGAGCATTTTATCAAAGACAATCCAAATAGAATAAAATAACCAATAAAAAAACGAAATACCCTTATAAAAGCATTTCGTTTTTTTATTTAATTTAAAATATTTTAAAATTAGAAACTACACTTTTTCAAATGGATTGGTATTTTCTTTTTGCATAATGGCAGAAATAATAAGCCCAAAAATAAGCCCTGATAACATACCACCAAGCACAGCACTAAAAAATAAAAAACCTGGCGAAGCAACCCATTCTCCCCAAGGTCGCAACATTTCCATTTGTTCTTCATTCATGCCTGATTTTTCCCATGCTTGTATCATATCTTCTTTTAATTTGACCAAAACTTCTGGTCTAAAAAAACGAAGTTGTATCGTTGTATAAGTAGCTTCTATGATACCTGCAATGGTACAACCCATAAAACCAATGTTGAAACCTTGTCCAAATTTCATGTAACCATGGTTGTATTTTTTGTATTCCTGCATAGCAATCACAAGTCCTGCCACCCAAATAATAGTATCAAGTAATTGCAAAACTACTACTTCTTCAAGTTTCAAAAGCCACAATGCCAATGAAAATAATACTGCCCCAATACCTATAATAGTACCATATTTGAGGGCAATGCGTGTGGTTGATATGGTGTTTTGTTCCATGTTTTTTGTTGTTTTTTTTTTATTTAAAGAAAAATTAGTTTTTTTTCGATTGTAAATTAAGAAATTAAAAACCAGATTCCTACAAAATGACAAAAAGGTAAATGACAAAAAAGAAAAAATCATTTCCAATTCCCCACTCTAAATTCCTAATCCCCTTAGTATGCTCTTGCAAAAAGCACCCTTTTGGTAGAGGTTTTTCCGCTATATATGCAGATGCCTTCTTCTTCGGTAGCGTCCAAAGGTATGCAACGAATAGTAGCTTTGGTTTCTTCCTTGATTTTTTCTTCGGTTTCAGGCGTTCCGTCCCAATGTGCGAGCAAGAAGCCAGGTTTTTCGTCCAAAAGTTTTTTAAACTCTTCGTAAGTATCTACCTTAGTTGTATTTTCGGTGCGAAATCTTACAGCTTTTCTATAAATATTTTCTTGAATATCTTGTAAAATTTGTGGAATTTTTTCGGTAATGGTTTGAAAATTTTCTATTACTTTTTGTCCTTCTTCACCCCTTACTTTATCACGTCTTACCACTTCTATTACGCCATTTTCCACATCACGCACACCCATTGCAAGCCTTACAGGCACACCTTTGAGTTCCCATTCTGCATATTTGTAGCCAGGTGTTTGGCTGTCGTCGTCATCTAATTTTACCCTAATGGTGATTTTTTCCAATTCTTTTTTGAGGGCATTGATTTTTTCCATTACTACAATGCGTTGCTCATCAGATTTATAAATTGGAATAATTACCACTTGATAAGGTGCAAGACGAGGCGGAAGAATTAAGCCATTGTCATCAGAATGTGCCATAATCAACGCTCCCATAAGTCTTGTACTTACACCCCAAGACGTTCCCCACACAAATTCAAGTTTGCCATCTTTGCCTGCATATTTCACATCAAAGGCTTTTGCAAAATTTTGTCCCAAGAAATGCGAAGTGCCTGCTTGCAATGCTTTTCCATCTTGCATAAGTGCCTCAATACAAAACGTTTCTTCTGCACCTGCAAACCTTTCGCTTTCCGATTTAATGCCTTTTATCACAGGCAACGCCATTACATTTTCTGCAAAATCTGCATATACGCTCAACATTTGGCGTGTTTCGTGCATAGCTTCCTCTATGGTAGCGTGTGCGGTATGTCCTTCTTGCCAAAGGAACTCGGTCGTACGCAAAAACAATCTTGTACGCATTTCCCAACGCACCACATTTGCCCATTGATTTATCAAAATCGGTAAATCACGATAAGATTGCACCCAATTTCTGTAAGTATTCCAAATCACTGCTTCGCTTGTAGGACGTACAATAAGTTCCTCTTCAAGGCGTGCAGTAGGGTCAGGAATGAGTTTTCCTGGATTATCTGGGTCAGATTTTAGGCGATAATGCGTAACAATGGCACACTCTTTAGCAAAACCTTCTGCATTTTTTTCCTCTGCTTCAAAAAGACTTTTGGGGATAAATATCGGAAAATAAGCGTTTTGATGACCTGTTGCTTTAAACCTACGGTCAAGTTCTTGTTGCATCATTTCCCAGATAGCATACCCGTAGGGCTTGATAACCATGCACCCTTTGACTGCAGAATGTTCTGCAAGGTCTGCACGTTTTACCAATTCGTTGTACCACGCAGAATAATCTTCTTGGCGTGTTGGAAGTCCTTTTTGGCTCACAGTTTTTTTAGGATAATTTTTTTATAAAAATGAAAAATTGAAATGCAAATATAATCATTTTTTTAGATTTTGGATTTTGGATTATGAATTTTGGATTTTTAAGTAATTTTTAATTTTGAATATTTATTTATGGTTTTATTTTTTGATTTTATTTTGTGTGAGATGAACGTTTTTTGCTTTTTTAAAAAAAAACCTTTAAATTTAAAAAAAAATGTGTTTTATGTCCAATCACTTTATTTTTTAATTACATTGTAATTGAAATAAGTATATAAAATCAGTGTTTAACCCTTATAAGAACGAGAGCCTAAAGCCATTATAAGCGTTTCTGACATAGCTTTTTTTTGACGAAAAAAGAATAAATCATAAATATAAACAAACTTCGTATTAGTTAGACAACAACATAATTAGTCATAAATTACCAATTTTTCTATGATATTTTTTCAGCTTGTCAAGCGTTTCGTTCCTCACACATTGACAACTGAAAAAATAATCTATAATTCATAATCCATAATTTATAATCAAAAATCCATGCGAATAGATATTATTTCTTGTGTGCCAAGTTTGATGGATAGTTTTTTTGCACATTCTATTTTGCAAAGGGCACAGAAAAAAGGCGTTGTTACGGTAGAAATGCACGATTTGAAAGATTATACCACCAATCAATACCGACAAGTAGACGATTACCCTTTTGGTGGTGGGGCTGGTATGGTGTTGATGATAGAGCCTATTGCCAAATGTATAAGACTTTTACAAAGTCAACGTACTTATGATGAGGTAATTTATCTTACACCTGATGGCACTACACACAACCAAAAAATTGCCAATGAATTGTCCCTCAAAAAAAATTTAATCCTGCTTTGTGGGCATTACAAAGGCATTGATGAACGTGCAAGGGAATTGTTTATCACAAAAGAAATCAGTATTGGCGATTATGTGCTTTCGGGAGGCGAACTCGCTGCTGCAATTTTGGCGGATTCTATTATTAGACTTTTGCCCAATGTATTGAGTGATGAAACTTCTGCCCTTACAGATTCTTTTCAAGATGATTTGCTTGCACCGCCTATTTATACAAGACCTGCGGAATTTGAAGGAAAAAAAGTGCCTGAAATCCTCATGAGTGGCAACCACAAAGCAGTAGAAATTTGGCGTGATGAACAAGCATATTTACGCACCAAAATTCGCAGACCTGATTTATTAAAAGAATAAGCCTTTTTTTTATTTTAAAAGAAATAATGCAAATTGCATGCTGATTTGTATTTTAACTTTTTTTAAAAACTTTTTCAAAAAAAAATTTAATAAAAAGCGCCTTTAAGATACTAATTAGTATCTCAGAGAGAGAAAAAAGTATTTTTCACCTAATTTTTTTTACAAAAAAAAAACAGCTAAATTTTTACAGAATATTTATAAAAAAAAATATTCCTAATTCTTAATTCCTAATTCCCTTTTTATGTCCAAATTCCTTTACCTGCTGGGTGCAGGCTTGTTGTATAGCCAAATTACATTGGCACAATTATCTTCCAATCAACGACTTTTCGCCCCAATTTCCGAAGTACAAGGCAATACCTACCGTACTGCTATGGGTACGCCTGCGGAAAGTTATTGGCAAAACAAAGTAGATTATACCATCAATGTAGAGCTTGATGAAGAAAAAAAAATGCTCATGGGCGTAGTCAAAATCACTTATACCAATAACAGCCCTCACGCATTGCCTTATATCTGGTTACAATTAGACCAAAACCGTTTTAACCCTAATTCACGTGGCGAAAAAACCCAACAAGCAAGTGGTGACAATGACCGTTATCGTGGGGCAACTGATGGCGGTTATACCTTCAAAAAAGTAAAAGCAAACAATGCTGAAATCATGAAAGTAAGCGGTGCGGGTAATGGTTATTTGGTGGAAGATACACGCATGCAAATCCGCCTTGCAACGCCATTGGCTCCAAAAACTGCTGTTGTATTGGAATTAGAATATGATTTTAAGATCCCTGATTTTGGGGCAGATAGAATGGGTATTTATAAAGCAGAAAAAGGAAATATTTTCCAACTTGCACAATGGTATCCGCGTATGGTCGTGTATGACGACATCAAAGGCTGGAATACTGACCCATATTTGGGTGCAGGTGAGTTTTATTGTGAATATGGCGATTTTGATTATGCGATAACAGTACCCTATTCACACATCGTGGTAGCATCTGGCGAATTGCAAAACCCTGCGGAAGTATTGACACAAACCCAAATCACACGTTATACACAAGCCAAAACAAGCGAAAAAACTGTAGCAGTCATCACCAAAGAAGAAGCTGGCGACACCAAAAAAACACGCCCAACTGCATCAGGCAAAAAAACTTGGAAATATAAAATGCAAAATTCAAGAGATATTGCGTGGGCTTCGTCTTCGATTGTGATGTGGGACGCTTGTGCTATTAATCTTCCTTCTGGCAAAAAATCTGTTGCACAATCATTTTATCCGCCAGAAGTAGCAAGCAATACAGGTTGGGGACGCTCTACAGAATATACAAAAGCATGTGTGGAACATTATTCCAAAATGTGGTTTGAGTACCCTTACCCTACTGCAGTCAACGTAGCAGGTGTAGTGGGTGGTATGGAATACCCTGGTGTGTCTTTTTGTGATGCAAAATCTACCCAAAAAGACCTTTGGGGCGTAACTGACCATGAATTTGGGCATAATTGGTTCCCTATGATTGTAGGCACAAATGAACGCAGACACGCATGGATGGACGAGGGTTTTAATACCTTTATCAACCATTACAGTAGCAAAGCATTCAACAATGGCGAATACAAAGAAGACCTCAATCAAGGCATGGTTTGGAGTTTTTATGTGGCACCACAACTAAAATCTGGCAACCGTGAAAGCATTACAACCTACCCTGACGTTGTACAAGCACAAGCATTGGGCATGACTGCATATTTTAAACCTGCATTAGGTTTGTATTATTTGCGTGAAATCGTCTTAGGACAAGAGCGTTTTGATTATGCTTTTAGAAATTACATCAAAAATTGGGCTTTCAAACACCCTACGCCAAACGATTTCTTTAATGCAATGAATAGTGCAGCAGGCGAAGATTTGAGCTGGTTTTGGAGAGGTTGGTTCTTGGGAACAGGTATGCTTGACCAAAGTATAACAGATGTAAGTTACCCAAAAGAGGGTGAAGCACTTGTTACGATTGAAAATAAAGGCGAAGTATTAATGCCTGTACTCATGGAAATCACAGACGAAAAAGGCGAAAAATCACAAGTAAAACTCCCTGTGGAAATATGGCAAAGAGGCAATGTTTGGAAAGCAAAAATTACTGCTAAAAACAAAATCAAAAGCGTAAAACTAAACCCTGATAATATGTTGCCTGACTTAAACAGTGAAAACAATACTTGGGAAAAGAAATAAGTTCTTTTAGTTACCAAGTTTTTTCAGTAAAAAAACCACTTTCTAATATTAGAAAGTGGTTTTTTATTTTATGATTTTTGTAAAGGCTAAAAAAATCTGCGTGATTTGCGTGCTTAACCCAAATTTTTAAACACATTCAAAACTACAACTGAATTAACTGACAACTGAAAAACTTAATTCTTCTTCTCTCCTTCTTTATCTTTTGTTGGTGGAGTTTTTATCTTGTCTGTTTTGGTAATACCTGATAAAACTTCAATATTAATACCATCAGAAATACCTGTTTTGATAAGCTGTTTTTTGAATTTTTGGGGAGTAGTTTCTATTTCTACAAAAACGCTGTCTTTGCCTTTTTCACCCTTTCCAAACTGCAACATTGCTTCTTTTATAGCCATGATGTCGTTTTTGGTTTCCAACACAATATCTGCATTAGCACTATAACCAGCTCTTAATGTAGTGCCTGCTTCCAGCAACAATTTTGCACGAATATCAAATTTTATTGCCCCATCTTTATCCACGCCTTTGGGTGATATATATTCCAATTCTGCTTTGAAATCCTTGCCATCTATTGCTCCAATGTTAAGTTTGAGGGGCATACCTTCTTTAAGTTTTCCAACTTCTGATTCATCAATTTTCCCCTCAAACACCAACGTATTCATATCTGCAATAATGGCGATGGTCGTACCTTCATTAAAATTATTGCGTTCTATTACTGAGCTACCCACTTTTACAGGCACATCAAGCACTGTGCCTGACACAGTAGCATAAATATCATTAGCCACACCGCCTGAATTTTGGAGAATACCCCTATTTGTAAGCAATAGATTTTGTTCTGCGGTATTGAGTGCTTCTTTGCGTGCATTAAATTCAAGGAGAGAACGGTTAAATTCTTGTTCTGCAATAATTTTATCATCAAATAATTTTTTTTGGCGGTTGTATTCTACTTCTGCATTATTAAAATTAATTTTGGCATTATCTACTTGTGTGCGTGCATTATTGTAGGAAATATTATCATTATTTTTGCCTGAAATACTTTGCACCAAACGTACTTTTGCAATAAGTTGTCCAGCTTGCACTTGTTCGCCTGCTTGTACAAGCAGTGCTTCTATAATACCTGATGCCTGCGGTTTTACCTGCACTTCTTTGCGAGGTACTATTGCCCCTGTGGCTACCGTTTTTTTGGTAATACTGGTTATAAATGCCTTTTCGGTTTTGTATGTTATTGGTTGTGAGGTACTTTTATTGTAAAAATACATTACAAGCCAATATGTGGCACCTAAAAAACCAACAACAACGAGAAAAATAAAAATTTTACGAAACATTTGAGAAAATTAAGAATTAGGAATTACGAATTGGGAATAATTAAGAATTAGGAATAATTAGGAATTACGAATTGGGAATTAGGAATAATTACGAAATATAGATTTTGACTTATACATAATATTGTGTATTATAGGTTAAATTAAAAATAATAATTATATTTAATTATAAAAAAAAGAATTTTATAATTAAAATGATTCATAATTCATAATTTCTATTACTCGTCTTTCAATGCTACAATCGGATTAACCCTTACTGCATTGAGCGCAGGCAACAGACCCGCCAAAGCACCTGAAAATACCAACACCACTAAGGACGCAACTGCAACATTAACATTGACTTCGGGGTAGCCAAAAAATTCGCCATGACTGTTAGTCATAGTCAATAATTGGTTAATGCCTTCTATCAAACCCACACCCAACAGCAAACCTGTATAACCTGCTACAGTAGTTATGACGATACTTTCTTGCAAAATAAGGCTAATAATAGAAAAAGGTGTAGCACCCAAAGCCTTTCTAATACCAATTTCTTTGGTGCGTTCTTTTACTACGATAAGCATAATATTGCTCACACCCACAATGCCCGCAAGTATAGTCCCTATGCTTACAACCCAACTAAAACCTGCTATACCATCAAATAAGCCTTGTGCTTTTTTAAATTCTTCTTCTACATTCGCAGAGCCAAAAGCCTTCAAATCATTTGGGGCAACGTTGTGGCGTGGTGCTAATACTTCTTTTACACGTGTTTCTACAAAAGCAGAAGGCACACCTATTTTTGGTACAAAACCAAAAAAATGTACTTGATTACCTTGATTGAAGCATGTTTGCACAGTACGGTGTGGTAAATGAATTGTTTTAGCGTCTTCCATTACGTCTTCGCCTCGTCCTTTAGAACGAAAAACTCCCACAATTTGAAAGAAAACACCTTTTATACTGATATATTCACCCAAAGGATTTTTGTCTTCAGGCATAAGTTGTTTTATAATTTCTTCACCCACTACTGCGACTTTTCTACGCTCTAAAATATCTTTATTATTTAAAAAACGTCCTTTCAAAATGTCCATTTTTTTCAAAAAAACATAATCAGGATAATCACCCATAACATTAAAAACCGCAGATTTATTTTTATAGGTTACATTTGATGCACCATCTACATTATTGCGTGGGCAAAGCACTGCCAATTCTGGGACTTGGGTACGAATAGCCTCTACATCATCACTTGTAAAACGTATAAAACGCCCTGCTTTGAGCCCTTTGTAAGGTTCGCTGGTTTTATTTGACCATACAAAAACGCTATTTGCTGCGATATCTAAGGTACTTTTTATACCATTTTCAAATCCGCTACTTGCCCCAAGCATTACCACAAGCATAAAAATCCCCCAAAATACACCAAAGCATGTAAGTATGGTGCGTAATTGGTGTTTGCGTACTGAGGCATATATTTCTTGCCATTTGTCAAGGTCAAACATAAAAAATCATTTTTGTATTTTGTTTTTATACTTTCCTTTTGTAAGCAGAAAATGATTTTTATTACAAATTTATTAGAAAAAACCTTTACAAAATCAAAGTTTTTTGAAAAGAAATATAATATGCAACTTGGAATAATTAGTATCTGAAAAAAAACAAAAAAAAACAGACTTTTCGGGTCTGTTTTTTTTGTTTTTGTAATACCAAATTTATTATATTTTTTTAGACAAACTTATGCCTTATTGTGATATGTATATAAATTTGCTTCACTTTCGGTAATTTCTGTACTGCACATAATCGTCAATCTTTCCACTACATTGCGCAATTCCCTTATATTTCCTGTCCAATTTAGGTTTTGGAGGTATTTCATGGCTTGTGGTTGGATAGTTTTTTGTGGCGTATTGGTTTCTTCCGCAATATCAGCCAAAAATTTATTGACCAAAAGCGGAATATCGTCTCTGCGGTCATTGAGCGGTGGCACATGTATAAGTATTACGCCAAGCCTATGATAGAGATCTTCTCTAAAATTATTATCTTCAATTTCTTTTCTAAGGTTTTTGTTTGTCGCAGCAATTACACGTACATTTACGCTAATTTCTTTTTCACCGCCAACCCTTGTTATTTTACCTTCTTGCAAAGCACGCAAAACTTTTGCTTGTGCAGAGAGGCTCATATCGCCTATTTCATCAAGAAATAATGTACCGCCATTTGCTTGCTCAAATTTCCCAATACGTTGTTTTACTGCGGAAGTAAAAGAGCCTTTTTCATGTCCAAAAAGCTCACTTTCAATCAATTCACTTGGTATTGCAGCACAATTTACTTCTACAAGCGGTCTTTGGTTGCGATTACTTTTGGCATGAATCCATTTACAAACAAGTTCTTTTCCTGCACCATTTGCCCCTGTGATAAGCACACGTGCATCAGTGGGGGCTACTTTTTCAATATCTTCTTTTACCCTTTTGATGGCATCAGATTCACCAATAATATCAAAAGTTTTAGATATTTTTTTGCGTAGGGTTTTGGTTTCAGTGATAAGTACTGATTTATCTAAGGCGTTTCTTATACAAAGCAAAAGGCGTGTAAGGTCTGGTGGTTTGGCGAGAAAATCATACGCACCTTTCTTGGTAGCTTCTACTGCCAAAGGCAGGTCTGCGTGTCCCGAAATCATGATAATAGGCAGGTCTTTTCCGAGTTCCATTACTTTGTTTAATACCTCCAAACCATCCATTTTGGGCATTTTTACATCACAGATAACCGCATCATATTGGTTATTTTTAATTTTTTCTACGCCTTCTTCTCCATCTTGTGCCTCATCTACCTCGTATTTTTCATATTCCAAAATATCCCTGAGTGTGTAGCGAATACTTTTTTCATCATCAATAATTAAAATTTTTGCCATAGTATTTTTGTAAATAGCTTAATTATCAGTTATCTGTTTTTTGGTTGTCAGTTTTATAAATTTAGATAAATTTGTATTTTATTTCAGAAAAACATTTTTACAAATTTTTTACAAATTCTTTAAAAAAATAAAAACAAAGGTTCATAAGCTGAATTTTGTACATAAAGTTTCCTTTATGGCATGTCATTTATCTACGCTTTGGCTCGCACCAACGCTGTATCGACCTACCCGCCCACATTACACGAGCAATGTACGAATTGCTTTTGAGGGCAACTCGTGGACTGTTTGGTCTTTCTACATCTAAGGTTTGCCTTGCCCATTGTTTCACAACTTTGGCGGTGAGCTTTTACCCCCCCATTTCACCCTTACCCTTTCAGGCGGTATATTTTCTGTTGCACTGTCTGTGCATTGATGGTTGCCCATCAACACCCTTCCCGTTAGGAAGTAGATTGCTCTTTGTAGTTCAGACTTTCCTCTCGGTTTCTTGTTGAAGGAAACCCAGCGACACACTCCCCCCTGTTTTTATTTACGCAAATATACTTGAATTTTGTTTTTTTTAATTTTTTTTATAAAAAAAAATGGTTTTTAACCTTTTTTCAAGTTTTACTTTTGTATAAAAATGAAAAAAGACTTCCAAAATTTTTAAATCTGGGAGGTCTTTTTTTAAGATATCAAAAACATACAATTCTGTACAATAGTATAAATATTTATATACATTTTGTAAGAATAGAGATTTTTGCCTAAGATATTAATTTTACTTAACACCCTTCAGTATCTCAATTCTGAAGTAAAATAAAATATATTTTATCTATTATTTAAGTATAGTATTACAAAAAACATCTAAACCAATTAAATGATACGTAGTGTTTTTGCCCTTGCTACCATAAAATAGATATATTTTTTTTTATAAAAATAGAAATAAAAATTTAAAATACAAAAAAATACAATTATTTCCACTAAATAGACTAAAAAAACACTAAAATTAAAACAAAATAGTATTTTATGGTATGAAATTGTATGTAAATATTAGCTATTGTTTATAATAGGGCTTCGCTTTTCCCCCACTAAAATTGGGGGAGTTGAATAAGGTTAAAAAGATAAAAGCGAAAGTCATATTTAAAAACAACCATTTATTTTATCGTTTTCTGTGTTAAAAATATAAATTTACAAAACTGACCACTTAAAAACTCATAACTGACGATTTGGATTAGCTTTTATATTTTAAAATACTCTTTCACACCACCTAATACACTTTCTACTGCGATAGATGCGAGTATAATACCCATAATTTTGCTTAATACCAAAATACCTGTTTTGCCAATCAAATCTTGCACACGTGTAGCCACAAGCAATAACAGCAAAGTTATTCCAAGCACTGAACACATGATAATTGTAATAAAAAATTGTTGTAAAATCGTGTGCGTATAATTGTCAGTAAGCAATACCGCCACCATGATAGCACCAGGCGAAGCAATAGATGGTATCGCTATTGGAAATACGGTTACATGTGTATAATCTTGTATCAAATTCATTTCGCTTTGTGGTTTGCTTTCGCCAAAAATCATACTACATGCAAATATAAAAAGAATTATTCCGCCTGATATTTGAAAGGCCGGCAAGGAGATTTTCATGCTTTCAAGAATAATTTGCCCCAATGCAACAAAGAAAACTAAAATTAATGTAGCTATGATAATCGCTTGTATGGCTACTTTTTTCTTGGTTTGTACGTCAAAATTTTTTGTAGCTTCGATATAGACAGGGATTGTGCCTATTGGGTCAATCACTGCCCAAAAGCCTACAAAATATTTTATAAAAAAAAATAAACTGATTTCCATTTTATTTACGGTTTTTTCAAAGTATTGATAGTATCTTTTTTAACATCTGATTTTTGTAAAAATTCTTGTTTTTCTTGTTTTTGTAAAAATTTTTCAGCCATAATTTTTGAAGGTGATATAAAAGAAATGCCCATATTATTTTGGGTACTTATCATAATAGTTTCTATAATAGGATAAGCAGTTTTTTCTTGGTTTCCCCATTCTACAACAAAATTTGCCCCTGTTCCGCCCTTACTTTCCGAAAAATCTACTACATAACAATCTGTTTCCAAAGGATTTAAAAAAATTGGTTTAGCCAAATATGCCCTGATAAGTTTTCCTTTTGTATCATAATAATCTATTTTTTGAATAAATATTTTTTTGAATTTATCAATATTACGCACACTCAACATGGCAGAAAGTGGCAATGTATGTGTTTCACTATAATTGTGAATATCCGAATAAACTGGTGCATACACACTTTGCTCATAGATAATTTGTTCTAAATCTTTTTGAGAAGCAATATTTTGGTTACTTGCTTTTGTTGTGATATGTTCAGTA
This sequence comes from Cytophagales bacterium, assembly GCA_031425615.1. Lineage (GTDB taxonomy): Bacteria > Bacteroidota > Bacteroidia > Cytophagales > Microscillaceae > JAAFIN01. Next base: position 21,273 of record JANPJR010000027.1, on the reverse strand, counting down.
CTTCTTTTTTCACAAGAAAAAAAACAAAAAAGCACAAATAAAAGGAAATATTTGAAAGATAGATTTTTCATGATTTTAGAAATTTTTAGATTAATTAAGGCTTTTAATTTTATTGTTTTTTACCCAAATTGCGTGTTATATTCTTTTCAAAAACCCTTTAAACTTTGGTGTTTTTAAAGAAAAAAAATTATTACTAAGTCTGTCTCATACATTTGTTTTATGTGTCAAAAATATAAAATTGTGTAAATTTATAAAGACTGACAACTGACACAACTTGGTTTATTTAATTTCCAAATTGCATATTATCTATGATGTCCAAGCCAAAATATAATGCCACCTCCTGCTATTGTTGCAAAGCAAAACAACCATTTTGAAAATGTTTCTTTATTCAGTGTTTCTTTAAAATGTACATCAAAATATGAAAGTAATAACCAATACATTAGTCCAAAAACACAGCCAATCGCAATGATTTGTATATTGTTATCAAAAATAGGTAATTTTTTGTGCAATAACCACAAAGGCAACCAAATTGCAAGCAAAAAAGGCAATGTATAAAGTAAAATATTAAAAAAACCTATTAAAGAACTAAATATAAAAATGATAACAGCACTGCCTGTTGCTTCGTGTTCTGACTTCTTCAATCCTTCTGCATAAGCCTGTATAGTCATTGCTAAAACTATAGGTATAGTAATAACAAATGAAGCACTCAACCACATAAAAAGTATTTTTTTTAGAATATTTATCATTATTTTTAGGTTTAAACTTGTTATTGATGAAAAATGACAAGTTTATATTACTTCCACAAAAACACTAATATTTCAAAATCTTTTTCACCAATACATTGCTTTTTTGGGCATTGTTTTTCTCTTGAATATGCAAAAAATACATACCTTTTGGCAATGCTTTTAGGTCAATTTCAAAGGTGTTTTTGTCTTGAATATTGCTGCTGATTGTGTTATTTGCATTGTTTTCCAAATTATTTTTTAAAATAATTTGCCCTTTTATATCTGTAAATGTGAATTGGAGTTTATTTTGTATTTCAATGGGCAATTCTACAAATAAAAGTTGGTTTGAGGTTTCAGTTACAGGGTTTGGATAGATTCTTATTTGGGCAAAATTCTCTTTGGAAATGGCTAAAATATCTTCACTTATTGCAATACTTTTTTGGGTAGAATCTACACAATTATTCGCATTACGAACAATCAAACGCACTTGATAGTTGCCTGTTTGCAAAAATTTTATTTCAGGGTTTTGGCTTTGGTTATTCGTACTATTCAAAAATTGAATATCTGCATTGGTTTGTCCGCCTTGTTTTGTGATTTTCCATGTGTAATTTGTGGCATTTGTGCTAATATTATTAAGTGTAATTGGTATAGATTTATCAGAAGCACTTACCATATTAAATTTTGCTTGTAGGTCTTGTACAGTTATTTGCACCGTTACAAAACCGCTTTCATACAAATCTGATACATTGGTAATATATACCGTTTGGGCAGTTTGTACATTCGCAAAATTTAAAGCGTTGGCAGTCGCAACAGGCAAAACATTGGGTTGTGTGGGTGGCATTGTATAAAAATTAAATAGCGTTCCATTGCTTGGATTGAGGTTAATTGTGCCATTTTTACATACTGAAAACGAAGTTGCTATCACAGGAATAGGTGCAGTACGCAATGTTTTGAATTTTTGGCGAATGGCTTGGGCATTGGCTTTGAGTTCCACAAGATTTTCTCCAACCACTATTGCATAAGCAAGCGTGCGTGTTTCGCCTATTTTAAAATTATTAAATTTTGTGCTTAGTGCGTGTAATACATTTGTGCCTTGTGCTTGCATACCCGCTTGTGGGCGTGAAGTTGGGGCACAAACATTAGAAATATCGCAAAGAGATGCACCAGAAAGCACCGCATATTTTTCAGAAGCTGTAAATTCATCTACCAAACCTGGATAACCTACACCTGCCACATCATTATTTTGCATAGCAACATAATTATAAAATGTGTTTGGATTGCCTTTTATGGGATTATTGGTCAATAAAACCAAACCGCCATGTATGCTGTTATCTCTGTAAATATATCCCATTTGATTGACTGCGTCCCAATCTGCTCTATTTTTGGTAGAATCTTCTATGTCCCAATCTGCATACACACCTGCAAAAATATTATTGATAATTTTTCCGCTTAGGTTTCTAAATTCGTATTCCAATATGTTGGCACGTGTAATATTTGGCTCATTCCAACTATATGTTTTTTGGGTAATTTCTACGCCAATAGGTTTTGGGTTGGTGGTGCGGTCTTCAATGATGGAAGTAGTTTGCAAAAAATTACCTGCATTGTTGTAAGTTGTAGGAAAAAATGTATTTTGTGGTGTAAAATGCGTTTGTCTGCTATTAGGAAGTGTACGCACATTGTTGCTTACCGAATCAGGGTGTGTAGCAATCATTAGCCCTGCATTTTGTAAAAGCCTTTTTCCTTTAAAAGTAATGCCTGTAGTTTGGGCATAATTACTATTATAAATTGCCCAATTTGCTTGGTCATTTACTGCCCATTGCAATTCATTTACACTTACATTGCCTGCATTGATGAGCATTGGATAGTCTTCGGTGTAAATATAAGCACCATCTTGGTAACGAAACTTAATTACAATGGGCGTATTCGCAGGTGTATTGCTTGCAACACTTATCGTGAGGGCATCATTTTGTGTATCAAAAGGTGTGTTTGCGGTCATTGCACCAATATTGCTTGTGCCATCCGTAATGGTAACAAAAGGCGAATTAATGGTCATGGTAATTTGCAAATTTGTTGTTGCGTCCAAATGATTGCGAAATTGCACAAGCATATTACTTGTTTGTCCTTTGAATATTTGCCCTCTTTGTCCACTTGGAAAGGTAATATTTTGCACGGTTATTGCCTTTGTAGGAGCTGTGAGTGCTTTTTCCAAATTCAAACGCCCTGTACCAAGTTTTCCTGCATAAAATTCATTGCCAATTACATTATATATATTGTCAGTAGTTGTTTTGAGTCTTGCGATAGTTTGCGAAGCTGTCCAAGTCGGAAATTGACTTCTTATCAAAGCCACACCGCCAGCCACCAAAGGCGAAGCAAAAGAAGAACCACTATTTACAGGATAACCAGAGGCAGTAATGATATTTTTGCCAGGTGCTACAAGGTCAATAAGCGCATTATAAGTTGCAAAATCTGCTTTCAAATCCAAATTATCACTTGCCCCTACTGATACTACATACGGTTTGTAGGAGGCTGGATAATATAAGTTTTCACTATTATCATTGCCCGCAGCAGCGACTAATACCACATCATGATCTTGTACAATACTTTTCAAAAAATCGTTTTCCATTTGCGAAAACTCCCCCACACGTCCCCACGACATATTTATTACTTTACATTGTGGTTGCATAGCACATTTTAATATAGCAGTATAACCTGCTATCAAATCAATGTTACCACTTACTATACTTGCATCAGTAGCAGATTTTGCAGGGATAAATTTACAATTATACCCAACGCCAGCGCCTCCAAGCCCATTATTAGGCACAGCAGAGGCGCACATTGCCACCGTAGTTCCGTGTGTATCACTTCCTACTGTTACCACATTATCCTCATCAGCCACGTCCCAATTTGTACCATTGGGCATAATAACATTGCCCGCAAGGTCAGCATGCCCTACACTAAACGCATCATCAGTAATGCCAATCCATACATTTGGGTTGCCTGTGTTGGTGTCCCATGCTTGGTAAGCCCTTATTATGCCCAAATGATATTGTGTGGTAGAAGGCTGTGCAAGTGGGTCATTAGGTAATGAGAGCGATTTATAATTGTTGTAAATACGTTCAGCGTAAAGAATTGCATCATCTTGTTTGAGCAGATTAACTGCATCAAGCAATGCCCAATCTGGGTGAATATCTAAGATAAAAACAGTTTCTAAGAAATTTTTTGTATTTCCTTTTAAATTCTTATGTGAAGCAATGTCTTTAAGATTTTTTTGGACAAAAAGAGATGTAGGAGCAGGAAGTTTTTGCTGAAAAAAATCTTTTTGCAGTTGGGCAATTATTGTATTTTGTGGTAAAATATTTTTATTTTTAAGCCTGTAAATGATTTTATTGGGTACAAAATCCGCAATATTTTCATTTCGTTGGGCAAATGCATTTCCTTTTATAAAAAAAAGGAAAAAGAATGTTAAAAATAACGTCAAAAAAAATACACCGAATATGTGTTTTAGGTAATTCATAGGTAATTTTTTTAATAAATGGTAAGGTAAAATATAGCCCTCTAACCCCAAAGGGGAATTGATACAAAAAATGTTTTATTAAAGTTTGCTTTGGATATTTGATAAAAAACAAAAAAGCCTAAAATAATACTCAATTCTTTTATTGAATAAAGATAAACAAACAAAGGTAACAATGAAAATGTAACAATGAAAATGTAATAATGAAAAAATAACAAATAAACAGGAATAAATAAAAAATCTGAAAACTGTTTTTTTAATTTTATCGTTTTAACATTAAATTGGTTTGTAAGTATTGTTGGCGTGATGCGTCTATTATAAAAACCAAATTCAACACAACATCAACCCACAACATCAACCAATATGTATATTTTTACTAAACGTTTTGTAAAATAATTAAAATTATAATTTAACCTAAAAAAAACAATAAAACCATGCGTATTTTATGTTCAATCATTGCCTTATTTTTAGCAATGGCGTGCCAAGCACAAGAAAAACCAACCGTTACCAAAACCAATAAAGAGTGGGAAAAATGCCTTACCGCAGAACAATACAAGATTTTGAGGGAAAAAGGAACAGAAATGGCTTTCACAGGCAAATTTTATGACCACCACGAAAAAGGCACATACATTTGTGCTGCGTGCAAAAATAACCTTTTTACGTCTGATACCAAATTTGATTCAGGCACAGGTTGGCCAAGTTATTTCCAGCCTTACACCCAAAAATCTGTCAAAGTAAACAAAGATGGTAGTCATGGTATGCAAAGAATGGAAGTTGTGTGTGGCAAATGTGAAGGACATTTGGGACACGTATTTGAAGATGGTCCCGCTCCTACAGGTTTGCGTTATTGCATCAATTCTGCGTCATTGGACTTTGTAGCAAAACCGAAAAAGAAATAATTTAACCAAAATTATCAGTTTTTTAGTTGTCAAATTTTATAAATTGTATCTGTAATATTTTTGTTGTAGATACGATTTTAATCATTTGTTAATTTAAAATATTTATTTTGTTTATTTTTTAATAAAAATAATTAAAAGTATTATAAAATTCATTTCAATCTACCCACTCCGTTTAATTAGCTTTCTTTTCTTAGATTCAAGCACGCAAATAACGCATATTTTTAGACGAAAAAAATGAATTTAGCATTATCCGAATTTTAATCAATAATTTTGCAAAGAAAATGTTATACAAACAAAAATAATTTGATTTATTATTGTAGTTTAATTTTATGAACAAAAAATTAACAATTTATTTTTATGGATTTATTACTATTTTTTCACATAAAAATTGTATTTTTGCGTTAGTTTTTAGAAAATTCAAAAGAATTTTATTCCATAAAAACAATAATACATCAATTTATGAAAAATCACTTTAAAAAGTATTTTTTAAACACTTTTCTTGTACTTTTCTTGTCAAATACCTTTCTTGGTTTGGCGTATGCCCAAAAAGAAGACAAGAAAAAAGAACAATACCAAATCACATGTATCAGTTTCTACAATGTAGAAAACTTATATGATACGATTTCAGACCCCAAAAAAGACGACAAAGAGTTTATTCCAAATGGTAACAAACGTTGGAACAGTGAAAAATATAATTATAAACTTGGACAACTCGCACAAGTAATCAATGACATGGGCAAACCTTATGGTGTAGATGCACCGCTTGTAATGGGGCTTTGCGAAGTAGAAAATCGTAAAGTATTGGAGGATTTGGTCAAACACAAAGACCTCAAAAATAAAAATTATGGCATTGCACACCAAGATTCACCTGACCATAGAGGCGTAGATGTGGCACTTATTTATCGCAAAGAATATTTTAAATTTATTGCCCAAAATTCACACGTATTAAACTACCCAGAAACAAATTTTGCAACACGCAGCCAACTCGTAGTAACAGGTTTATTTGAAAAAGATACGTTGAGCTTTATTGTGAATCACTGGCCTTCAAGGCGTGGAGGCGAAAGAAAAAGCGACCCAAAACGTATCGCAGCAGCCAAGCTCACACGTAGCATTGTGGATTCGTTGCTTGCGCGCAACCCAAAAGCAAAAGTAATGGTAATGGGTGACTTGAATGACAGCCCTGTAGATAATAGTGTGTACGATTACCTTTTGGCAAGAGAAGATATTAACGAAAAGAACAAATCAGATAAAACTTTGTTATTCAATCCAATGTATCACATGCACAAACAAGGCATGGGAACATTGGCACACGCAGATAAATGGCAGATATTTGACCAAATCATTTTAACGCCTGCACTTGTGGAAAACCCTGAAAAAGGGCATTACCATTATGTACCAAAATCTGCAAAAGTTTTTATGGCAAAATACCTCATGCAAGATAGTGGCAAGTTTAAAGGCTATCCATTTAGAACGTATGTAGGCGATAATTTTATGGGAGGATATAGCGACCATTTTCCTGTATTTATTTTTTTAGGTAAGAAAATTTAAGCTAAAATTTTGAGCAAATAATTAAAATTATTAAAAAAAAACAAAAAATTAGAAATAAAACAAAAAATATCATTTTTTTTTCATTTTTTTTTGCAAAAAACCTAAAAAACCCTTTTTTTTGTGGAAAATCTAAATTTTCTACAAATTATTTATACCTTGAAATTAAAAATAACAATTTAATAACGTTTAACAAAATAAAATATACTCTTTTTCCTATGAAAAAAATATCCTTCCTCCTTCCCCTTTTTGCGTTCCTTCTAATCACAACTGTTTCTTGCTCTGGTGGCGGTGGTACTAATGACCCTGTCCTTACATTAGCAGACCAAATCAAAGGCAAAACCTTCAAACTTGGTAATATTACTGAAACCTCAAATAATGGTGCAGATGCAAATGGTAAATTTGTAAACTTTACGATTGCTTTTGATGCAGCAGGTGCTAATGCAACTATAAGATATGATGGTGATGTAGATACAGGCGGGTCAGGCGTTAATGCTACAACTACATACAGCATAAATGGTACAACAATCCAACTTGGCGCTAATAAACCAGCTACTTGGACTTCAGGTACGTTGACAGGTGCAACTTTTACAAGTCCTAAATTAGTTTTTAGTACTATACTTACAAGCCCTAAAACTGGTCAAAAAACTTTCAAATTTGATTTGGTACAATAATCCATATTGAAGTTTTGGGTAATAAAAAAACAGCATTTAATTTAGAAATTAAGTGCTGTTTTTTTGTTTTATTTGATGTTATATTTTTGTACCTATTTAGGTTTGAGTTAAAAATGCTATAAAATAGTTTTAAGAGAATTTCAACCCTTAGGATTAAAACTGCACAAGTGGCGGTTTCTCTTATTTTTCAAATTTTTTTTACCTAAATAGATACATATTTTTTATTCTATTTTGACATATACGCCTTTTTCCCAATCTTTGTATTCGTGGTGATAATACAAATACGCAGAACTCGCAGGTGCGAGAAAACAGCCCTGTATTTTGGCGGTGAGGTCAAGGTGTATGGTTTTGGTTTCTTTTGCGTTTATTTTGCGGTAATAAAAAAACGCCATATTGTCTTTAATTTCGTAATAATCAAATATATCTTTTTCTTGCAATTCTTTTAGTTGCCAAGCCTGCACCGCCAAACCTGAAGGAATGCCTATGCAAGCCATAGGCGATATTTGGGTGTCGTTGTTTGGGTTATAAATAGTGCTTGTAAGGCGTGTAGTTTGATTGAGGGCAATGATGGTGTGGCTTAGTTTTGTGGTTAAATCTAACATATTTGGTATATTTTTTTTGTAAGGCATATACGTTGCAATGTGAATATTGCCTGCAAAAGACATTGCATTTTTGAGGTTTTTGGCAATTACTTTTATTGTGTGTTTGCCTATTGGTAGTGTAGGACACCAATTTTCTTTTTTAGCAAATGCAAATTCCTTCGGATTGACTTGTACGCTGGCGTGTAGTTTGTCATCTACCCATACTTCTATATTACCTATTCCCAAACTCGTATCGTGTTTTACCATTTTGGCGTATTGTGTCAGGTATTGTAGGGCAGTAATGGTGCTTTGTGTTGCTCCAAACATGCCATTATTGCGATTTTGGGCTAAAAACGTTGCAATTTTCAGAAATCTTTCAGGCGAATTATCAAGTCCTTCGCTTGTTTTGGTGTATTTGGATTTTTGTTGTTGATTTACAAAAAAACTATTTCCCACCATTGATACGCTTTCTATTGTATTGCTAATACCTTGCGAATATGTCCAAGTTTTTTGTGAAGACAAATTAATAAGGTCTTTTTGCGTGATTTCATTTTCTAAAAAATTTATAATTTTTTTTGATTTTTCATGTTCTCCCAACCAAATCCCAGCCATTGCCATAAGTGCCATTTGGTATGTATCTTTATTGTCCCAAGCTTTATTGTAGGCATTTTGGTATTCGGGGAAGATATTTTTTTCATTGGCACGTGCCAAAGCATACACAATGTAGGCGTTTTGTGCGTCATTTTCTTTGCCCTGAAAATACGTATGGTTATTTTTAAAACCACCTTTGCCATCTTTTCGTGAGAGCAGCCATTTTTTGGTGCGTACAATCATATCATTATCTACATTGGGATATACTTTTTGCATATCCAAAAACTCCAATAATCCATACGCAGTAAGGGCTTCATTAGCAGGGGCTTTTCCATACAAATCAAATCCACCGCCTTTTACTTCATACGCGATTAGTTTTTTGTAGCCTTTTTCTATGTATTCAAGTGTTTTTTTCTTTACTTCAGTTTTGAGTGTATTAGTTTCTTGCATAAATTGCAATGCTAATATATTGGGGTAAGTGCTGGAAGAAACCTGCTCAAAACAACCATAAGGCTCACGGATAATCCCTTCTACTGCTTGCAGAAGGTCTGTGGTAATATCGTTGAATACCGAAAATTCACTTTTGAGCGAACCTTCCAAATGTGGCGGAATGTCAAGCGTAAATTCATTTTCTAATTTTCCACCAGAAAAATACATATTTACAGGAAACCCTTTTCCGTGAATGTCAATTTTTTCACTGATGGCATCTTCTGCATAAAGACTTTTGAGCGAAATATTTATTTTTTCGTCTTTGATGGGCGAAGTTGCTACAACTGTAATGTAAAACACCTTTTTTTCTTTGGGCAAAAAGCTAATTTTCCCTGAAAAAACTGTTTTATTATTGTTTTTTTCAGTAATAACTTTTGGGGAAAGTTGGAGCGTATTTTTTTTATTTTCCAAAATTTTTATTTTATTCAAAGCAAAATCCACCTGCAAATCAGCGTCTAATGCCATATCCAAGTTATTTTGAAAGTGCAACGCAATATTAAGCGTGTCTTCTTGTGTAAGCGAAGGCGGTAAAACTGCGTCTATTTGTAGCGGTTTTTGGGTAAAATAGGTGTTTTCGTTTCTACCAATCAATCCACCGCCAAAACCTTCTGCCATGATGCGGTATGTGGTAATATTGTCCGCATTGTAAAACTTCAATTCTGCTTTTCCTTCTGTATTTGTATTTACATTGCCTTTCCAAAAAATCGTTGTCCTGAAATCATCTCTTTTGCTGTTTTCTATGATTTGATTTTCTTTATTAGCATACACAGGAGCATAAAATTCTTTTGCAACAGGATTTGTACGTGGTACAATCAACAAACTTGTGTAAGGCGTGTATTTTCGTTGTGTTGGGTTGTTTTGGTATTTATTAAGCTTTTGTTTTGTGGTTACGAGAATTACGCCATTTGCTGCCATTGCACCATATATTGCTGAGGAAGATGCATCTTTCATAACTTCTACTTCTGTTACATTTTCCCAAATAATTTTATTGATTTCACTTCCTTGTATCATAATGCCATCAACGATAATCAATGGACTTGCATAATTATTGAGAGAGCCAACGCCTCTAATACGAATATTTGAAGATGAGCCAGGCATTCCATTACTACTTATTTGTACGCCTGCTATTCTGCCTTGCATTGCCCTATCAAAACTTGCGATGACGTAAGCGTCTTTGATAATTATTGACCCTACTGAAGTCCTTTTTTCTTCTATGCAGTAACCTCCTTGTATTACTACTTCCTCTGCCATTGCATCAGCAGTCATAGAAAAACCAGAGGAAAGAATTGCTGTACTTTGGAGGGTTTTATTTTTAGTTTCTTGGGTTGCTTTAAAAATGGCTTTTTCTGTGTGATTATGTAATACATATTGCTTGTCTTTGAGTATCATGTTTTCCTCGTTGTCCAGCAAAATGTCACAAAAAGTTTTTTGTTTTGTTTTCGCCATTAGACGCATTTCGTATTCAGGTTTTACATTAAAAAACGTAAATCTACCTTGTGCATCAGCATACATCGTCATGCCTTTTTTGGCTTGTTTGGTGGTAAATAATGTTACTTCTGCATTTGGAACAGGTTTGAAGTCTTTATCCACGATAACACCTGAAATAATAGATGTTTTTTGGGGACGATATTTTACAAAATAAGGTTTGTTTTTGTCTTTTTGTAAATCAAAATTTTTCCATTGAAATTTTCGCCAACCATGTGTCATCATCACCAAATCCAATGCTTTGGCAAGATTTTTTTCTTTTTTATTTTTTTCTTCAAAATAGAAATTAGGTTCATCAATCTGCCCTTTCAATTCCGAACCCAACAAAAGCCAAGACATGATATTGTGTTGTTTATCGTCTGCTATGTTTAATATTTGGTCATTTACTACACACAAAGAAAGATTTGCAGAAATTGGTTTTTGGTTTTGGTCAGTAGTTTTGATGTTGAGTGTTACTTGCTCACGTGGAAGATATTGCGGTTTATTGGTTTTGATTTCAATGTTTAATTTTTTTTCTGGGTGCAAAAACACCAATCTTTCCGCTTGTGGTATATATTTTTCATCAAATAATGTAACTTGTGCAATGCCTATAGGTTGATTTTTGATGTCAATATCCAAGGTGTTCAAACCTTGCAAGGCGTTTATTTTTTTTGTAAAAACGATTTTTTGGGCAACCTGCAAAGTAACATACACAATAGTTGGATATGCGGTATAAAAATGCGTTTTTAGGGTGTTATTTTCTGCTTGATTAACTGCATTTTCAGATGTTTTTTCTGTAAAATTTTGGTTGATGCTTAGGGCAAAATTCTTATTTGGGTTTGCTTTTTCCAAAGGAATATTTATGGAAAAAGGTTTTTTTAGGCGAAAGAAATACGTTTTTTGGGCATTAGGCAACAATTCAAAGACACCCATGCCTTGATGATAACTTTTAAAATTGCCTATAAATTTCTCGTTTCTGTTTTCGCTTTTTGTATCTTCTTCCCAGATTTCGCCCTCTACATCAGTACCTTTTCCGTATTCGTCTATTGCTTTGAAAGCAATTTTTTGGTTAATATTTTCCATTATTTCGCCACCTTCGGGCATAAATTGTACTGCGATATTGTGCAATACAATAGGCACACGTCTTGTGATATTTTCTTCGTAGGTTTCATTTTTTAGGATAAGATTAAGCACTGCATCACTACTTTTGAGGTTTTTGGGTAATTCAAATGTAATAAGTGCTTTGCCTTCTTGGTCAGTTGTAAAGGTTTTTCCAAAAAAATCTTTTCCTTCTATTTTTACCAAACATTTAACTTCTTTGTTTTTGAGTGCATTTTTTGCCAAATCCAAAGCCTCAAAATTTACTTCTACAGTGTTGCCTGCACCATAACCTTTTTGCAAAAAATCCACTTTGAGCAATAATTTTGGGTTAAAATACGATTGTACCTGCACATCACGCTCAAACATACTTTCTTGTCCTTCGTTTTTGAGCCAGTTGGTATAAGCATGTATTTTATACATACCTCCTACACTCCCAAAATCAAAACTAAATGTACCTGTACCGTTTTTTACTTGAATTTCTGCTTTTTGCACGACTTGCCCTTGCGGATTGAGCAGTTCCACGTGTGCCACTTCACTGATAAGGCTTGGTGCATAATTTTTTTCTAATAAATACACTTTTCCCCAAATCGTTTCTTCGGGTTTGTAAAATGGTTTGTCCAAATGCACATAGATTTTTTCGGTGGGCACACTCCCATAAAAATCTTCCACTTGTGCAATACATCTTTTCAAAAATATATCTGTGGTATCAAGCGAAATTAAATTGTTTTTTTGGTGTGCAGATACAGCGTTATTGTTTTTGGTGTTGTTTTTAGTCCATGTTTCAGTTATTTTTTTTATCAAAAAATTATCATTTGAAACATACCAAAATCCAGCAAAAACGCTCAAAAAAATGAGCAACGAAAGCGGTGTTTTTTTTGTCATAAAGGTAAAAGATGCCCCCAACCCCAAAGGGGAGCGATAAATAATATGTGATATTTTCCTTTGAGGTTAAGAAAATGCTCCAAATAAAGTGCGTAATAAATGGATTTTTTAATCTTGGATAATGGATTTTGCTGCCCTTTGGACTGGGGCTAAAAACTTACCACCAATTTACACCCCATTTGGAAAGTAGCAGGCACATTCATAAAATCTAAACCTGAGCCTTGTGCATAACCCATGAGGGTAGTATTGGGGTCAGAAGAAGTATTTGGGGAATATAACAAGATATTGCTTGCATAAAGTTTGATAATAACTGCAAATTTTCTTTGGCTTTCTCCATAATAATAGTAACTATAATATCCTTGTTTATTATGTTTTTTAAACACAAAATTTCTTAAATTATGGCTAAAACAAATTTCTTTAATCCGCAATGAAGTAGCACGCACTATCGCCTCTTCACCCACACCTTCTATGCCATATCGTACAAAACGATTTTGTTCAAAGGGTAAATTTGGGTTTGCAAAATCCACCGCAATATTATTAGGTTGTCCATTAGGATTTACGCCTTCAAATATATGGTTTTGTATGGTGCGTTCTTGGGCAGATTGTGTGCTTGTTCCCCAATAATTCATAGCGTTTTGTGTGCCATTCCACACATAGCCACCATGACGATATTCTAAGGTACAAGCAAAACCAAAAAAATCATTGGTGATTTCATTCCACCAAGTCATCACAAAATCAGGATTAGGATTGCCCAATATTTGTGGTGTAGGATTTACTTTTGGGAATCCATCAAAATCAATTATTTTTTGCCCTTCCGCATTGCGTAAATACCCACTTCCCACAATCACGCCCAAAGGCTGTCCCACGATTGCTTGTGTAGAAATCTCGGAATAACCCGCAATCGGAATCTGCGATTGCCCAGTGTGTATGGCAGTAACCACAGGATTGTAGCGTGAAAAACCTATTTTGCTGTTGAAACGAAATACATAGTTGCCACCATCAAATCCATGATATTTGTATTTTGATGCTTTGAACTCAAGTTCCAATTCCCAACCGCCATTACGCATATCTATTGCATTATTTAGGGCAAAAGTATTGTTTTGGGCAATGGGCAATATTATGTTTTGGGTATGATTTTGGAAATAATTAAAGACCAAACGTAATGGATTGTCACTATATGCAAATAACTCTATTTCTGTCCCAATATTGAATTTTTGGCTTATTTCAGGTGTAAGTCCTTTGTGCCAAGTGAGTTCTGTATTTTCATAATAACCCCTGTATTGTGAAATAGGCGTTTTTAGGCTGTTAAATTGAAATTGATTGTATAAAAGTGGTGCTTCTTGGGCATTAACACTAAATTTAGAAAAAAAATAAAAATTATAATTTTTTATATCAAAATTTTCAACCCCAATTTTTCTGAGAAAATCTGATACATTTACGTCTATTTCCGCAGTAGGAAGTATATAATCTAATGTTTTTGCATTTGGCAAAGTGCTTGAATGGTATTTTTTGAGGCTTGTTTTGAACTCAAACCATTCCCAATCATTTGATTTTATGTTGTACACAAAAGTAGGCTGATAAATAAGCCTTTCACTGTTAAATTGTGTAAAAAAACGTTGATTTGCTTGCTCAAATTGCAATATATTTTCATTTCTATTCCCAAAAAAACCAAAAGCATCTTGGCGTTGCAAGTTTGTGCTTTGGTATTCTTGGTAATAACGTAAGCCAAATGTTTGATAAATATTTTTATGCTCATTGTTGTTTTTATACATAAAAGACACAAACCCAAAAACTATATTATCCGCTATTTTTCTTTCAGCAAGCCTGCCTTGCGGACTATTTGCCATTTGAGGCATTGCCCCAAAAAGATTGTTTTTTTCTTGAAAATTTATCCCAACATTAGTTTTAATATTTATCTCATGCCTTTTATAATATGAATTTCCTGTCCATCTAAAATCCTCAATGTAAGGCTCTATATTTACTGCAAATTGTCTATGTAGGCTTTTGTCTGGTACATTTTGGGCATAAAAAACTGGGTTTTCTTGTTGTGTGCTTTGTGGCAAGAGCGTTGCATTTGTAGGATTGAATGTAGGCGAATTGCTATATATACCTGCCATGATATTTTGCAAATTAGCCCCAAAAACAGGCAAACGGTCTTCTGTTTGGCTTAATTTTAAGTTGAATTTGTGTTTTTTGTATATCACATTGCCATACAAATTATAAAAGTCTTGTTTTTGCTTGGGCAATATACCTGTTTGTGTTTGGTATTGAAGGTTGATGGTTTGTTCCCAAAAATGCCCACGTGATTGAAATTGCAAATGATGCCCTTGCAAAACGCTTTTTTGCAATATGTTATAAGCGTTGTGTGTGTGTATAGGCATACCTATTCCTGTACCTATTGGCACGATTTGCTGGTTTTGGTTATATGCTAAGGTGTTGATATTTGCCCCATAACTGAATAAATCCCCTTTTTGGTATGTATTTTGTCTTCCTTGTGCAAATTGCGTTTGCATCAAAGGGGCTTTATTGGGCGTAGAAACTTCCCAAGTACTTATATATTGCAAGGCAATATTATTTCTAAATCCTTTGTTATAGAGGTTTTCAAGGCTATAGCCAAAAATTATTTTACCGTTTCTAATTTTAATTCTTTGGATATGACTTGAATTTTCATTGTATTTTTTTACGTAATTAGAATCTCTGAGTACTGTGCCATTTCCCAAAAAATCCGCTTCACCAATAGGTTTTTTTTTATTTTTTTTGTTTAATTGTTCATTTGTAGATTGTTGCATTTTGAATGTGCGAAAATCAAATGCAATACTGTCTTTTGTTTCAAAAAATTGTTTATAATTTTCTGAAATTTCTTTTGCATTAAAACCTGTTCTTATAAGAATAAGTCCTGTGGAAGTTACTAAAATCTCTTTGGAATCGTAACCCGCATAACTTATGACCAAAATATCGCCTACATTTACATTTTGTAGTTCATAGTTTCCATTTTCATCTGTAAGAGTACCTTGGTTAGTGCCTTTTATGATTACAGTTGCTTGTATGAGTGGTTCTTTAGTGATATCGTCTGTAATTTGGCTTTTGATTGTACGCAGTTGGGCAAATACAACGGTATTATTTATAAAAAAGTCAGAAAAAAAAACAAGAAAAAAGAGTAGAAAACTTAAAGTAAAATTTTTGGTCATAAAACGAATTGTAAAAAAGATGAAACTTTAACATATTTTAAACAAGACGTATTTTTTTTTTATTTGGTTGGTTGAATATTAAAATTAATTTTAACAAAAAATTAGGATTTAGCCCTACATGATTTTACTTGAAAAATATAGACAATGGTTTTTTCCCACAGCGAAACGTTTGCAAAACCTTCACTATGGGAAAAATATAATTTTTACAACTTAAAAACTGATTATTCCTTTACACACGTTTTTTCCTATTTTTTTCATAATCCTCAAACACAAAACTCCCCAAGTTATTGAGTCCGCTATAATAGGCTTTGCCTTGATTTGCTTCTGTGAATTTTCGCACAAATTCTTGCAAATATTCATCGCTTGCAATCATAAACGTAGTAATAGGTATTTTTAATTTTCTGCATTGTACGCCCAGATTAAGCGTTTTTTTCAATATTTTTCTATCAATACCAAAACTATTTTTATAATATTTGATGCCTACTTTCATACACGTTGGTTTGCCATCAGTTATCATAAAAATCTGTTTATTTTGGTTTTTTCTTCTGCGAAGTATATCCATCGCAAGTTCCAAACCTGCTATCGTATTGGTGTGATAAGGGCCTACTTCCAAATACGGAAGGTCTTTGATTTGGATTTGCCAAGCATCATTGCCAAAAACGATTATATCTAATGTATCTTTTGGGTATCGTGTCGTGATAAGTTCTGCGAGTGCCATAGCCACTTTTTTGGCAGGTGTGATGCGGTCTTCCCCATACAAAATCATAGAATGTGAAATATCAATCATCAAAACGGTAGAAGTTTGGGCTTTAAATTCACGCTCATACACTTCTAAATCCTGTTCATGTAGGGAAAAATTATCCAATGAAAAATCAGAAGATGCCTCAAAAATAGCATGGTTTATTTGGGCATTTTTGATGGATTCGGTAAGTGCGATATTTTCAAGGTTGTCACCAAATTGATAATCACGTCTATCCGTAGTATTTTCATCGCCTCCTTTGCCTGTTTTATGTGTTTGGTGGTTGCCTGTTTTGTGTGCTTTGAGTCTGCCAAATATTTCTTCTAATGCACTTTGTCTAAGGTTTATTTCCATTTTGGCGGTAATGCGTGTTTTGCCTTGTCCCTCTTCGCCCTCATTTGGTGGCACTTCTTTCACAAATCCTTTTTTCTTCAAATCTTCTTCAAAGTCACCCATACCATAATCGTCATCTGTAAATTTATATTTTTGGTCAAGATTATTCATCCAACTTAGGGCTTCGCTCACATTGCCCGCAGTCATGTTGATAAGTTGGCTAAAAATCTTAAAAAGTTTTTCAAAATT
Organism: Cytophagales bacterium; assembly: GCA_031425615.1. GTDB lineage: Bacteria > Bacteroidota > Bacteroidia > Cytophagales > Microscillaceae > JAAFIN01. Next base: position 4,302 of record JANPJR010000027.1, on the reverse strand, counting down.
TGCTTTATTTTTATCTTCTTCCAATACAAATTGGCTAAAACGGTGTCCTTGCATATAAATTATGGATTATAGATTATGAATTAACCTAAGTTGTCTATTTTTAAGTTGTTGGTTTTTGTAAATTTGTATCTATTCGTATTTTCAACAAAAAAAACAATAAAAAAGGGCTTATTTTCTTGAAAAACCACAAACTTTAAAACAAAAAAATATAATACGCAACTTGGGTTAAATTATGAATTTTGTATTACTCCTAAAAAAACAAGAATTTTTATGTTATTGTTCAATCTTTAATGCGTTTTTTTTTACAAAAAAATAATTTGATGTTATTTACGCTTATCAACACAATTCAAATTTTACGTTGTGATACACCTCCGCAGTTTCCACAATTTGCATTTTTTTTGCTTGTAAACACAATGAATAACCGCTAATCGAAATAGAAGTTATATCATAAAATTCATAAGTTGTAGGCGTTGGATAGGTGCTAAATGTAATAGAAAGGCAATTTTCATTTTCGTTGAATATAAAATCAGTAGGGCATATAAATTCATCATTAGGACGACTACGAAATCCATTATTTATGCAAATACTGCCATGTACTTCTTTGGCAATAAGTGCCTCATAAAAATCTTGTGCTTGTTGTGTATTTTGAATAGGCAAAACCATATTTTTAATCCAAGTTGTAGTTTTTAAGGAAATAAAAAATAATCAATTTGTTATTTTGAAAAATATAATACACAATTTTTTGAAAGAAAAAATAATTCCCATATTGTATTTAATATTGTTATTGGTTTATTATTTTTCAAAAAAATTAGGGGTCAGACGTCCATAAACTATGGTGCAGACACAATTTTTTGAAGGGGAAAATCAATTCCTAATTCTTAATTTCTAATTCCCAATTCTTTTAATGTGCTTCCAACCAATTATCACCTACACCCAAACCTACTTCTACAGGCACATCAATAGGCATAGCTTGTTGCATGAGTTGTGGAATACGTTGTTTGATGATGTCAATTTCATTCTGAGGTACTTCAAACACAAGTTCATCATGGACTTGTAGGAGTAGTTTTGTGTGTAATTTTTCTTTTTTCAAAAAATTAAAAACCTCAATCATCGCCAATTTTATCATGTCCGCAGCAGTGCCTTGTATGGGTGCGTTGATAGCATTGCGTTCAGCATTGCCTTTTTCCACTTGATTTTGGCTATTGATGCTTCTGAGATAACGCCTTCTTCCCAAAAGCGTTTCCACATATTCATTGTTGCGAGCTTCCATAATGGCATTGTCCATGTAGGTTTTGATATTGGGGAATTGATTAAAATATTCATCAATAAATTCCTTTGCTTCTGTGCGTGAAATATCAAGTTGCTCCGCCAAACCATGTGCAGATACGCCATAAATTATCCCAAAATTGGCAGTTTTTGCCCTTCTACGCATATCTGGCGTAACATCTTGCGGTAGGATTTTATTGATTTTAGAGGCAGTAATTGTGTGAATATCGTCCCCACGTTTGAAGGCTTCTATCATGGTAATATCTTGTGCAAAATGTGCCATAATGCGTAATTCTATTTGCGAATAATCCGCAGAAACAATTACATTATTACTATTTTCTGCCACAAATGCCTTTCTGATTTCCTTGCCTCTTTCTGTACGAATAGGAATATTTTGCAGGTTTGGGTTGGTAGAACTCAGCCTTCCTGTGCTTGCGATGGCTTGTTGGTAGGTTGTATGCACGCGTTGTGTGCGTGGGTTAATAAGTTCGGGAATTGCGTCAATATATGTATTTTGGAGTTTTATGATTTCCCTATATTCCAATATTTGCGGAATAATTTTGTGTTTATCTTTTAGTTTTTGCAATATATCTTCGCCTGTGGCATATTGTCCTGTGCGTGTTTTTTTGGCTTTGCTATCCAATTTTAGGGTTTCAAAAAGAATTTCGCCTAATTGTTTTGGAGAAGCAATATTAAAATGTGTGCCAGCAAGTGCATAAATTTCTTTTTCCAATTCTTTTACTTGCAACGTGATTTTTTCGGAAATAATTTTGAGGCTTTTAGTATCTATTTTCACACCGTTGCGTTCCATTTCCACCAACACAGGCACGAGAGGCATTTCTACTTTTTCATAAATATTTCTTTGCCCTTCGGTTAGGAGTGGCGAAAATTTTAGCCAAAGTTGCAAGGTTACATCAGCATCTTCACAGGCATATTCTTTGATTTGGTCAAGTGGCACATCACGCATAGAAAGTTGATTTTTGCCTTTTTTACCAATTAATTCCTCTATTTCTACGGGTTGATATTGGAGATAATTTTGGGACAAATCGTTCAAATTATGCTTGGCATCTGGCGAAAGTAGATAATGTAATAACATCGTATCTTCCAATTTTCCTTTTATTTCAATGCCATAATTTTGCAAAATCGTGTAATCATATTTGAGATTTTGGGCAATTTTTGCGATATTTTCATGTTCAAAAATACAAGAAAATTCTGTTAAAATGCTTTTTGCTTCTTGAAAATCAGTAGAAAACGGAATATAATACGCCTCAAAAGGTGTATAAGCAAAAGAAAGTCCTACAATTTCCGCTTGGTGTGCAGTAAGTCCTGTGGTTTCGGTATCAAAACAAATATAAGGCTGTACAAGCAAATTTTTTATCAATTTTTGACGCAATATTGGCGTATCAATTAAATGATAATGATGAATTGTATTATAAATGTTGGTGTAAGATGATTGAAATGCAGTATCATCATCTCCAAAAAAATTAAAATTGTTATCTGTATTATCGTCTGTTTGGTCAGTATTTTGGGTATTATTTGTTACATTTGGGGCATTCCCTATTGGATTCCCAAAAAGGTCATATTGAATTTGTCCTGCTGGAACGTTATTTTTTACTGCATTTTTCGCAGCGTTTTTTGTTGTAGTTTTTGTATTTTTGGTTGGTTTATCCGTATTTTTGGTCGGATTTTTTGCTTCAAAAAGTCTTGCACTAAGGGTTTTAAATTCTAATTCTTCAAAAAGATTTTTTACTTTTTCTTTATCAAAATCCTTTCTCAATAAAACATCTTCCTCAAAAGGTAGCGGTACATTAATATCAATGGTTGCAAGATTTTTGGAAAGGAGTGCTTGTTGGGCAAAATTTCGTACATTTTCACCCAATTTACCTGCAATTTTATCCCCATTTGCGATAACATTTTCCACAGATTGATATTCTTTGATAAGTTTTATGGCGGTTTTTTCGCCTACACTTGGAATACCAGGAATATTATCAACTGCATCACCTTGCAAGCCCAAAATATCAATTACTTGTGAAGTATTTTGAAGTTCCCACCTATCCAATACTTCTTTTACGCCCCAAATACTATGGTCATTACCAAAAGAGGCAGGTTTATATAAAAAAACATTATCGCCTACGATTTGGGCAAAATCCTTGTCAGGGGTCATCATATAAGTAACAATATCACCTTTCTCTTGTGCTTTTTTGGCAAAAGTTCCTATAATATCATCTGCTTCAAAACCCTCCAAACGCAAAATCGTAATATTAAACGCCTCCAAAAGTCTAAAAATATATGGAATTGCAAGCGTAATATCTTCTGGTTGTGCTTCTCGTTGTCCTTTGTATTCAGGATAAACGGTATGGCGAAAAGTAGGCGCAGAGGTATCAAAAGCAACCGCAATGTGTGTAGGATTTTCTTTTTTAAGGATTTCTAATAAAGTATTTGTAAATCCAAAAACCGCGCTTGTATTGATTTTGGTGCTGGTAATACGTGGATTTTTTGCCAATGCAAAATGCGACCTGTATATCAATGCCATTGCATCAAGCAGAAAAAGTTTTTTCATGGGGATTAAAATTTTTCGGGAAATTTTTAAGAAGTTTTGAGCAAATATTTAGGTACAAATATACTCAATTTTTTAGAAAAAAAGTGTTAAAAAATAGAAAATGGACATGAAAAAAGCATTTTCTAAATTTTTTTTTTTAGAAAATGCTGGGGAAAATATAAAAATAAAATTGGCTTAATTTTAAATTTTATTTTACGATTTTCTTAACATACGCCACAGAAACTCCAAAAATATCTGCAATATCCAACACACTCATACCTTTTATGTGTGCTTTTTTGATATTTTCTTCTTTTTCCTTTTGTGCTTTTTCAAGTACAGTTTCTTTTTCCTTTTGTGCAGTTTCCTTTTCCTTTTGTGCAGTTTCTTTTTCCTTTTGTGCAGTTTCCTTTTCCTTTTGTGCAGTTTCTTTTTCCTTTTGTGCAGTTTCCTTTTCCTTTTGTGCAGTTTCTTTTTCCTTTTGTGCAGTTTCCTTTTCC
>JANPJR010000026.1:0-3889 GCA_031425615.1 Cytophagales bacterium | reverse complement strand
ATTAGTATTATTAGTATTATTAGTATTAGACAAAGTAATTACTACCTTGTTATGGATTAGTCCTTGGACGACATATTGTATCAAAACTGAATTATTTCACCAGGAGATGGGTAGGTGATTGAGCTCTGCTTGCGCAGAGCAGTTGTAGAGAGGAAAGGAGAGTATCTACGCATAGAAAGGGGCTTTGAAACAGTAGTAGGATATGCTACTTGGATGTACTTGTATTACTGGTATTACATTGTGTCTGTATGAGTACATTTGGTGGGTCAGGTTCTGATAGGAGAAGAGAAGCATTGAGATTTTGGATATTGCTTGGCAATACAACTGGGAAATAATTGCTAACAGGACGTTGTTGCGAGCGATATTTTTGTTGAGCTTTTATAATGCTGCATGCAGGTTGATACCATGATTTAAGATTGCAAAGAGAGTAATTCTCGAGAGACTTGATAGGACAGAAAATATAGTCTCGATCGTAATATCGGACTTCGGGATTGGATTCCTGGAGAGTAGTGATTTTGTTGAATTGGCGTGAGAGTTGGGATTCATGTTTCTCAGTGAGATGATGACCGTCAATGTTGCGAGCAATCTAGATGTCAAGAAATACCTGAAAGATTTGGGAGACAACAATTATTCCCCATTTCGATGTTGTCATTTCTTGATCCGATATTTGATTTGTCAACAAATGACGACTGACAATATTACCCCACATAATCGATTATCTGCCGTGAAGGAGCTGCGATCAGCCGATTCTTTGTGCTTGTTGAATAGCTTGTTGTTTGGCCGAATCATACAGTGGAAAAGGAGGAGCATCTCAACCAGGATATATTTCATCTATGAGATGATTAAATATCAACTGAGATACCTGGGGTGGTGTATATTGATTCTTCTCAAGAAATGATTTGAGTCCTTTAAACCACGTATCCTTAATGATACTACAATTACGGCATTGACATTGTAGAAGATGAAAATGGGTTTCGACAGCAATCAGACACGACATGCATTTATTTAGGTCAGATGGTACAGTGTTGAATTTTTCTTGGCGATGCAGTCTTTCAGCTGTAGGTAGCCACCGAAAGATGTATTTGCGTATACGTCTTTGATCAGCAGGAGAAAATGATAAAAGGGATTTGCCATGAACCTGCCACCAGATAAGGTCTGGTGTGTTATAATGCCAGTTGTATTTTTTGATCATATATGTGCGGAGATATGGGACCGAGAAGCTGCTCAAATCTGATGTTTGTAATCTCCTTTAATGATATCATCATTGATATATAGACTTGCCGGATTATTGCACATTTCATCATATGATAAAGCTTTGCCATTTCGGAGATAGTTGGTGGTGGATGCATCTGCTTTGACATTTAATTGCGAGCTTGACGAGAAAACTCATTATACGTGAGGGTATCATCCTGATGTCCCTTGACATGATCGATGGTAAAGCAGAAATTCACACCGATAGCAATAGACAGTTCATGCTGAATCTGAACCAAAACATCAGCTTTTGCCTGTAAGTATATGCGTGGATAAGTGCTCCATTGTAGAAGTTCTTCAATAAATTAATCTGTCAATTCGCAGAAATTGTGATGTTGCATGTTTTCACATACATATTTAAGAAAACTAATCCAGATAAAAGTCCGTATGCTTCACTCGTTAGAGATATAATTAACATAGAATTGCCTGGCGCCAGGCCCTGGATCATTGCCACATCAGTAGAGAAGGTGCCGAATGCTACCCCAAACGATCCCTGTCCCTCACGTAATACGCCGTCTGATACCAAATCGAATTTCTTGTCCACTTGTAAAAGACTATCACAAAAATCGGTAGTATCATTTATGTGACAATGCTGCAAGATGTGGGTTTTCCACAACGGTAGATGCTGAATATCGGAGGTAAGATCAAGATTGCTAGTTATAGGGCTTGCACAAGAAAGAATAATTTGTTGTTTATTATGACGGGCAATCGCGGTGGAATTTGTATATGCTGTTTGCACGGGAAAAAATGAGGACGGAATCTCTGCCAGTACATCGTATTGCGCTAAGGCAAAAGTAGTGGTACAGGATGTTTGTCGGCAAATATCAGAGTAAAGGAGAATTGTGTTGCCCGTGATTCGAATCAGCGACGTGAATGAGTTATCGATATACGTTGACCAGAGGGATTCAGATTGCGCCGGGCTCACAATCCCCTTGCACAATGGTCGAAATAACGGGCGGTAAAACAATTTGTGCGGAGAGATTTCACCCATAACTGGAAGGAAGCTTTACACTTTGGTGGTTGTTGGCGGGGACACTTAAGCTTCAATGTTCTAATCGGTGTATCGATATCGGAAGGAAATGTCAGATACTTAGGAAGTACCTGCGTGCCGATGGGGTCTGCGGTATCCGACAATTTATGGACTCGAAAATAGAGTCGCCAATTGTTCACGTGACGTTTTTGGTTGCCGGACAAGTGAGCAGCACAATCCCTGATTGCAATCATAAGGCAGCAATTGTGTTCACGCTCCATTAATGGTACATACACATTTTAAAATATTAACTTGGCATTGATTTGAAGGAGAAATTGATGGAGATGTGTACACCCATTATTAAGATAGGTTATCTCATGTTGGTATTCAAATAACTGTGTTGATATACCCAGATATATTGGAATCCAATTCAAGTTGATTCTGAATAATTTTCCTAAATCACTGTTGTTGCGTATATGCATGAGAAGATATTCGATTTTTATCTAATTCATTTCTGTATATTGATGAAGAACTGCCATGCCACCGTATTCAGGTGGACCAAAAACAACTGCACGAGGGAATGTTAGATTATAGCCAAGTTCAGGTAGAAAACTCTCGATGGCTTTGTGTTGAATTTTGTTCAGGACAGGTTCATCGATGAAGATAGCTGGCAAACTATATGTAAGTGCTGGATTATATAGCATCCAAAGAGCCACGTCTGCTTGATAAGGATATAAACCACTAGTGGTAACGATGTTAGATAAGTTATTGCTGCGTTGCGAAAGTACCTTGATTTGTTCTCTCATATTGCCATCCGTTGATTTCCAGACACCGAGGGTTTTGTGCGCTTCTTCGGGTAACTTGATGGCGATTGGCGTAGGATCAGGCCTGTCATATTCTTGAAGGTAGATAGAATGAGTGATGTCATTGATCTCATCAATGGAAATTGGAGATACATCCCCTTTCTAATCGAGGGACCAAGATAGGATGTAATAAAAACATTTAGAGAGTTCTAAACATCCACCAGAGGCACTCAAAAACTATTCCCACTCTTGTGAATCTTGTTCAAGTGTACAAACCAGAGTGTGAATGTCATCATCTGCTGCCAACTTGGTAAACCGTGACGAATCATCAACAATCGCCTCGAGCCATTGATTGATAGAGATGCTATCTGTAGGATCAGACATTGTCATGTCGTGCGCTTTTCTTTGGTAACAGTCAAAAAGTGTGGAGCTGACTAGGAGCCAGAAAGTTGGACTAGCAGTTCCACCTTGCCCAACTCCATTGATAGGAGTATCCGAACTATGCGAATTAGTTTTAGGTGAGTCACCCATCGCAGTTCTAATACTGAATTGCATTGTGCGTAAAGTGTTCCCGACTGTGCAACAGAATTCATCTGGTGCCCCAAATTTGTTACTCATCAAGAGTGCTAACGTTGCAACAATTCTATCATAACATGACTTCGCGTCATTATCCACAGTGGCCATCGGCGAATGAGTTATATTACTATAGATATATTTTTTTCCTTTGTATAATAATGTTTCAATACTCGTTCGATTTGGGAGAAATCCGGATTGGCCGGTGCTTAGAGATCCGTTCTTATGAGCATCCCAGACGATTCCACGCTGCCAAATCATTTTATTGAAAGCGTTATAGTCCGCTTCATAC
>JANPJR010000025.1:0-60430 GCA_031425615.1 Cytophagales bacterium | reverse complement strand
ATTGACAATTGAAAAATGCAACGGAATTTTTACAAAAAACTTTAGGTACTCTGACAATTTTAGTGGAAATCCAGAAAAACATTCAAGGTTTTAAAAACCTTGAATGTTTTACGCAATATTATTTTAAAAATATTTTTTTTTCAATATGAAATTTCATAAAGTGGGATTTATTTTGCTAAAAATATTGCATATTTTTTCGCTTTTTTTGAAACTTTGGAACTTCACTAAAATTGTCGGAGAACCAAACTTTAAACCTTTTGAACATTGACCTTTTTCTAAACTTTTTCCTCCATTTCAAAGCTATTTTTTGGGAGGTTAAGCATATCAGCGTATAATTTAATGAATTTTTGGGCTTGGAACTGCACATCAAAATGATTTTCTACCGTTTGGCGTGCATTCTTGGCGTACAAAAGTCTGTATTCGTCCTCTTCTAAGAGAAATTGCAGTTTTTGGGCTAAATCCTTGCTGTCTTGTTGTCGTGCAAGCAAGCCATTTTTTTGAGATTTTATCATTTCTGGAATTCCGCCAACTGCAAACGCCAATGTAGCAGTTTGACAAGCCATTGCTTCCAGCACAGTATTAGGCATATTATCTTCCAAAGAAGGAACCACACACACATCAACCGCATCATACACAGTAGCGAGTAGTCTGTCATCAAAAATAAAATCAAGTGGATAAGTAGGGCAGGGCATTTGTTCAAAACTTCCTCTACCAACAATAGCTAAAACAACATTTTCGGTAGGGATATTGTGCAAAGCCTCACGCAAATAACTAAAACCTTTGCGTTGATTATCAATGCTATCTGCAATAAAAAGTACGATTTTTTTGTCCAAAGGCAATCCCAAAATCTTGCGTGATGCTTCTTGGTCGGTTGGCTTAAAAATTTGTAAATCTAAACCATTAGGTATAAATTCATGCTTAAAACGCCTTAAAAGTTGTGATTTTTTGGATTTTTGGGCAATCCATTTTGTGATAGGCACAATGCGGAGTTGTTCTGCGTGTGTGATGCCTTCCAATTTGATTTGGTGTATGAATTGGTTTATTTCTGCAAATTCATTTTGGAGATTTTGTTCATCATGTTCATAATGAAAACCACTTGTGCTGAGTGGATTGAGGTCGTGCAGTGTCCAAACGATAGGTTTTTGAATTTGTTTGAAAAAACTACGATAATCCAAAAAATTGGCAACCCAATGTAAGTGAATAATGTCAGCTTGTTGCACCAAAGGGTGTTTTGCAATATTATAAACGGTTTGCGGAAACGAAAAAACCTCGTAATTAGTAGGTTTTTTGTATAGCATTTGTTTTTTTTGGAAACTATCCCAACGGTATGCTAAAGAGTGCTGTATTTTTTGCCACAAATCATGCCTCATTTCATTGTGGTAGGCGTGTATGTGACTTTGGTCAGTATTTTCTCTATACAGTACGAGCATTTCGGAGGATATTCCGCAATCTCTAAGCCCCTTTTGTAAACGCAAAGATGCCTTAGCAGCACCGCCTTTGTCGAGGGTATTTATGTGCAACACTTTCATAATTCCTACATACGCCCTTTTTTTTATTTTATGATAAGTTTTTTTTTAAAAATAAAAAAAAGACTGGTTGGGCGATTTGATATGTTTTATACGTGGTTTTTTTGCAAATTGTTAGGTTTTTTAACGCATACTAACGAAATACATGGAGATTTTTGTTGTAAAAGAATTGAATAAATAAAGCATCAACAAAATAAAATATTGAAATAAAATTAAAAAATGCGTATATAACCTCTTTATATTAATTAAAAGAGATTAAAAAGTATTTAAAATAGAAGTTTAATTTTTAAACAAAAAAAGAATTTTATTTAAGGTTATTTAAAATAATATTACTTTTCTCACAACAATTTTGCAAAAATACACAAAAAAATAAATTTTTAACAATTTTTTTTGCTGATTTATGATTTAGTCTGTATAGTTTTTTCAGTGGCTTAGGTTATTCAGTAACTGGTTACTGAAAAAACTGACAACTTTTACCTTATGCAAAAGTAGGTTGGAGTTGGAGTTTGGCGTCTGTGATATCATCAATAATAAACAAGAATTTGCGTACATTGCCCATTTCATCACGAATAGCAGAAGCAGAAATGCGTGTGAAAAATCTTGTGTCATTTTTGCCTTTGATGTAGGCATAACTTTGCCATCTTACACCTTTTTCCAAGTGTGATTTACCTTCATCTATTTTTTCTTGTGCAAAAAATAAATAATCAATTGCAAGCCCTTGCAATTCTGACAAATCCAAACGCAGGCGAGTAGTAGCAAGGTCATTGACACTTTTTACTGAAAATTTTTCGTCAGTTTCTATAATCAAATAAGCAGTATTGAGCAATGCGTCTTTTTCTTGGGCTTCTCTTTGTGAGGTTTCCAAATAAAGTTGTGTAGATTGCAACGCTTCCATACTCATACGTGTTTCCTCCTCTTGTGCTTTCATTTGCTCGGTAATGTTGTTTGATTCTTGGAGGAGTTTTTGGGTGCGTGTATTGATTTTTACGGTTGAAACAGTTGAGGCAATACTTTCAGCAATTTTTTCCACAAAAGCGATTTCAAAATTTTTGAATGATTTAAAAGATGCCAATTCTACTACACCAAATACTTCTTCGTTGATTTTGAGTGGCACAATCAAGATGCAACTTGGGTTAGACTCACCCAAACCAGATGTAATACGAATATAACCTGCGGGAACATCTGTAAGGCAAATAGTTGCTTTTTCTTGCCACGCTTGCCCAGCAAGTCCATCACCGCCATATATGCGTTGGTTCATGTAGCTTTTATCTGTGTCCCATGCGTAGCAAGCTTGCATCGTGAGGTATTTTTCACCATTTTCATCAGGTTCATCAGCAGTAATAAACAATGCTCCTTGATTGCCTTTGATATATTTTACGAGGGAAGAAATGATATTTTCAGAAAGTTTTTGGAGGTTATCATTATCTTTTTTCAAAATCTCACTAAATAATACAAGACCTTCATTTGTCCAAGTACGAATTTTTTCTTCTTCTGCTACTTTTGCAAGGTTATTACGCATGTCCAAAAGGGCATTTCCAAGAATATCTTTATTACTTACAGGCTTGTATGGAGCGGTATAATTTCCTTTACCAATACTTTGTGCAAAATCAGAGGTATTGCGGAGTGCATAAATGAGTTTGTCCGCAGAATCTGCCATTTCGCCAATTTCATCTTTGTTAAATTTATAATGTTCATCACCTGGAATTTCGCCTTCACCAAGTTTTACGAATACGCTATTAATGTATTTGATTGGGCGTACAATTTGGCGACGAGTCCACCAGTTCACCAAAAACCCAATAAACACAAGACCAGTTCCCAAAATAATAATCAAATTACTGAGGTTATTAAATGAGCCAAGCAGTTGGTTTTCAGTTTGTATGCGTTCTTGTTTTTTTTGGGTAGAAATATTGTCCAATTTTTTTAGCAGTTGGTCATTTTCTACTAACACACGCGCATTAAGGATTTTTTCTGCTTTTTGTATATTTTCCGATTGCAAATAAGATTCATTATCAGGCAAATAATCCATGATTTCTTCTTGTGCTTTTTTCAAAGCCTCAAATCTCACAAGTGTAGAATCCAATTGACGAGCAAGATTTTGGTTTCGCCAATTTTTGCTAAATGTTTGAATGTCGTCTTTAAATTCAGGGAAATTTTCGTGAATTTTTTGGAGATTTTTTTTGTCATCAGCCCTTGCATTGCCTGCTTCATATACCCAACTAAATGTAAAAAGCGTGCTTTGTGTTACCATTAGCCTAAATTTATCCAAATAATCAATAGCAGGATTTACGATTTTGCTTGCTTCCTGCACTTTGCTTGTACTTTGTTGAAGCGTTACAAGGCTGATAATGCCATTAACAATAAAAAGTATATAAATAAATATAAAGCCAAGAATGATTTTTTGGCTAATACTTTTTAGTTGAAAGAATGATAGGATTGATTTCATATTGTATATTGAGGTTTTTCAGTAATCAGTTTTTCAGTAAAATATCTTTGAAACTTTCTGGAAACTTTTGACCTTTTTTAAACTTTTAAACTTTTGACCTTTTGAAAACTTTGCAAATTCAATACCAAAGCTATATTTTTTATTTAATAAAATGCAAAATGAAGTAAATTCGGAAAAAACTGATAACTGAAAAAACTGACAACTTATTTTATTTCCAAATATGAAAAAAAATAAGCAAAAAATGCTTGGGTTTTTTAAAAAAAACAAAAAAAACAAAAAAAATCTTTAAATAATGTTTAAATAGCAATCAAATAACAAAATTCCACCAAAAATTTTTACTTTTGCAAAAGTAAAGATAGTAAAATAAACATAGCAAAATAAAATTAACAAGTAAAAAATATTTTAAAAGAAACCTAAAACCTTTTTTTATTTTAAAATTTCAAAGAATTTTTATAAAAACTCATGGGAGAAAAACGCCTGCGTATTACCATTTTGATTTGTTTGGTGTTATTGATTAGTATTATTTGCACCAATCTTATTATTGCAACTGCTATCAAAGAACAAGTAAATTTTGTTTTTTGGGTGTGGGAACTTGCGATAGATTTCTTGTTATTAGGCTTGATGGGTTATCTCATGTATATTTTGCAGGTAAATATATTTTTCAATTATAGAATATTTTTGCGTAGGTTGTATAGTTTTATTTTGGGCAATCAAACAAATGTGACGATAACCGAAAGTCAAAAAATGGGACTTTTTGCAAAAGCACATAAAGATTTGGATATGTTGGAGGAAAGTTTTATAGAATTGGAAAATTTTGCAAAAAAAATTGGTGAAGGCGATTTTACCATTAATTTATCTGAAAATGCCCAAAGATTTTCGCTTACAAAATCCCTTTTGGAAATGAAAGACCGACTACAAACACTCCAAAAAGAAGAAGAACAGCGTAATTGGGTGGTAAGAGGCATTGCAGAATTTAGCCATATTTTACGCAATAATACAAATTATGATTTGCCCAAAGTTACCAATATTTTTGTGAGCTATCTTATCAAATATATAAAAGCACAACAAGGTGCAATTTTTATGTTAAATGATGACAATCCACAATATCATTTTTTGGAGTTGATAGCATCTTATGCGTATAATAATACACAGTTCGAACAAAAAACAAGGGAACTCGAAGATGGATTTTTGGGTGAATGTGTAAGAAGGAAAAAAAAAATGAAATTAGAAGATGTGCCTAATGGTTATACAAAAATTACGTCTGGACTTGGTAGTGCTGTTCCGCAAAATATTTTGATAGTACCCATTATGTTCAAAGATGTAGTATATGGTGTTCTGGAATTGAGTTCTCTCCAAGCGTTTCAAGACTTTGAAGTAGAACTTATTGAAACAGTTACTCGGAATCTTGCAATTACTTTTGAAACCCATAAAACCAATATCCAAACCCAAAAACTTTTGGCGGAAACTACCCTTATAAAAGATGAACTTATGACCAGAGAACAACTCATGATGGAAAATATTGAACTCCTTGACGAACTCCAAAATACCGTAGAAGTGCAACGAAATACCATAGAACAACAAGCCCTTATCATTGAGAATTTTAGCCATTGATTTTTATAGAAAATTGCAGTCATAAAATTTTTATTTTTTTATTGGATTTAAAAAAAACTTGTTGCTTAAAACTTAAATTTATTTCATAAAAATATCAAATCATCAAAAATTTTATTTAAAAAAATATGGCAGTTAAAATATTGATGCCCAAAATGTCAGATACTATGCAAGAGGGTGTAATTGCAGTATGGCACAAAAAAGTAGGTGACACCGTCAAAAAAAACGAATTGTTGGCAGAAATTGAAACAGATAAAGCTACAATGGAATATGAAGCAGAAATCGCAGGTACTATTTTACACCTTGCTCCCGAAAAATCTGCTGTGCCTATTGATGGCGTTATTGCCATTATTGGACAAGCAGGCGAAGATTTTTCTGCATTGATGGGGGGTGAAAGCCAAAAAATGCAAACCACTCCAATAATTACGGAAACCACCCCAAAAGTAGCAGAAAAAATCCCTTTTGTGCCACAAATTACCATTACAAATGCAAAAGTAATTACCATGCCCAAAATGTCAGATACCATGACCGAAGGCGTAGTAGCTAATTGGCTAAAAAAAGTAGGTGACACCGTCAAAAAAAATGAAGTTTTGGCAGAAATTGAAACTGACAAAGCCACTATGGAATATGAATCTTATGAACAAGGCACGCTTTTGTATGTGGCAGTAGGAAATGGTCAAGCAGTCAAAGTTGATGACTTGTTGTGTATTGTTGGTGAGGCTAATGCAGATTATAAAACACTTGTTGCCCAATTTAATGCCAATAAAGGTGGTCAAATAACCCCAAAAATAGAAGAAACAGGAAAAACAGAAGGAATATCTACGCAAAATACTGCTACTTCGCCCCAAAATGCGCCAACACAAGAAACACACGCAGACGGAAGAGTAAAAATATCGCCTCTTGCCAAAAAAATGGCTGAAACCAAAGGCGTAGATATTCATAAAGTAACAGGCTCAGGCGAAAATGGCAGAATTGTCAAACAAGATATTGATAATTATGTGCCAACTCCCGAAAAACCAAAAGAAAAAACTGTTTCCAATACGCCAAACACCGCACAAGTGAGTATTGGACAAGAAAGTTATGAGGAAGTTGCGGTTTCACAAATGCGCAAAACCATTGCAAAACGCCTTGCAGAAAGTAAATTTACTGCACCACATTTTTACCTCACAATGGCAATAGAAATGGACAAAGCCATAGAAGCACGCAACCAAATGAATACTGTGCCAAATGTAAAAATATCATTTAATGATATGGTGGTAAAAGCTACCGCAATGGCACTCAAACAACACCCTGCGGTTAATTCTTCATGGTTGGGCGATAAAATCCGTACCAATCACCATGTACATATAGGCGTAGCAGTAGCGGTGGAAGACGGGTTGCTCGTGCCTGTGATTAGGTTTGCTGACCAAAAATCACTTTCTCAAATTTCTGCGGAAACAAAAGATTTGGCAGGAAAAGCAAAAACCAAAAAACTACAACCTGCTGATTGGGCGGGCAATACTTTCTCTATTTCCAATTTGGGTATGTTTGGCATAGACGAATTTACTGCGATAATCAATCCACCAGATGCTTGTATTTTGGCAGTAGGAGCAATACAAGAAACGGTAATTGTGAAAGATGGACAAATCAAAGCAGGTAATATTATGAAAGTTACGCTTTCTTGCGACCACAGGGTAGTAGACGGTGCAACAGGGGCATCTTTCCTCAAAAGCCTCAAAGAATTGTTGGAATCACCCGTAAAAATGTTGGTGTAAACTAAGTTATCAGTTTTTAAAGTTATCAGTTTTTTGATAATTAAAGAACTAAAATTAGTCTTACTATTATACATCTTTTTAGAGTTTAAAAAAAAGTGCTTTGGAACGATTTAAACACAATATTTTTAATAACATTTTTTGAAAGATTACAAACTGAAAACAGCGTTAAAACACCATATTTGTTTTAGTTTTTCAAAAAAACGTATTATTTTTTAGTAAAAACTATTTAAAAACGCCTTTTTCCTGCGTTTTGGGTGTGTTTTTTTAAAATCTGTATAGTAGTGAGAAAATTAGTTTATATTATCTTCGTACAAACTCTTGTAAGGGTTTAAAACCCTTATAAGAGTTGGTTCTTTTAACATTTCTGCGAAAGACAGATTTTTCACATTGTACTTTCCATAGCGAAGGGTTTGTAAATTTTTCGCTATGGAAAAAATTGCACAAACTTTCTAAAAAACCATAAAATAAAATAACAAAGAAGTATTTTTTGTTGAAAAATATCTATACTATACGCCTAAGAATTTTACATGAAGTTTTCCATCATCACGCCTTCATACAACCAAGGTGCATATATTGAAGAATGTATCTTATCCATAAAAAATCAAAAAAATGTGGAAGTAGAGCATATTATCATAGATGGTGGAAGCACAGATAATACCCTCAAAATCTTACAAAAATATCAAAGTGATATTGCATATTACATAAGTGAAGAAGATAATGGACAAAGTGAAGCCATCAACAAAGGATTGCAAAGAGCAACGGGTGACATCATTAATTGGCTGAATGCTGATGATTTTTATACCGAAAATGCACTTGATACTGTCCAAAAACTTTTTCAAAAGAAATTTACTTTGTGTGTTATTGGTACTTGTAGTGTATTTTATCAAGGAAAAAATCCAAAAAAAGGCATTGTTACATCAGGTACAGATTTTTATCCTAATAATTTCCCCAAGACGATTGGTATAGCACGCACAGACCAACCTTCCACATTTTACCACAAAGAAGCTGTCAAAAAAATGGGCAATGTAGATGAAAAATTACATTACATCATGGATAGAGATTGGTGGATAAAATATTTGTATAATTTTGGGTTTCAAAAAAATTGTGTTCAACGTACATCAGAAGTTTTGGTAAATTTTAGATTGCACGATAAATCCAAAAGTGTAAAAGATGAGAAAATTTTTCAAGTAGAACGTGATGCGTATTATCATGCCTTGGCACTTTTGAATGGCGATACAAAAATTAGTGATTTTTTGGCAAAAAACGAAAAATTTGATACCAATTATATCATTCAAAACATGGAATTTTCGCACCCAATTTTTATTCGTTATACACACATGGCTTTGGTGTATTATATTTTTGCAAGAATAACAGAATTTTATACTGCTCGGAACTTTGTGAAATTTGAACAATATTTTAATTTTTTAGAAAATGAAAAAGAACTTATTGAACTTTTGGCGGATATTGACCGTAAAGTGCTTGAAAAATTAAAATTTAGACATAAAAATTACCCACCTTTTGCAATAAAATTATGGGATTGGTTAAAATCATGGAGGTAAAAGCCACACAGAAAGCCCCCCAGCCCCCCAAGGGGGAGCAAATACAAAAAAGCCCTTCCATTCTGGGGAGGGGTTGGGTTTATCTTTTGTTTTTATTTTTTTTTAATGCAGAAATACAAGCACAAGAAATGCCCAAAATTAATGCCCTGAAATTTAATTTTTTTTGGGGAAATGAGACTTTCCAATTAGAAAAACCACTTTTATTAGGCAAAGACACTGTTTACTTTTCCAAAATGCAATTTTATATCAGTAATATTGCTTTCCAAAATCAAAAAAATAATTCAAAAATTCCCTTAAAAACCAACGTTAAAAATTTCCCAACGTTAATCTCTTTGGAAAATAATACATTGCCTTTCTCAAAAAATATTTCTCTTAAAAATAACACATATTTAATGTTTGCATTGGGTTTGGACGAACCAACAAACACAGGAAAATATGAACAAAAACACGATTTAGACCCTCAAAATGGTATGTTTTGGACGTGGGAAAGTGGGTATATTTTTTGGAAATTGGAAGGATATTTTTTTAAAAATAACCAAAAAAAAGGCTTAATTTTCCATTTGGGGCGCAAAAACTGTTACCAAGAAATTATATTAGACACAAAAAATACTAAAATTGAAAAAACAGCCAAAGAAAATATAAGCATGAATGCACTTGTATTACATCTGGATATGCAACAACTTTGGGACAATCAATCACTTTCTTCATTACCCCAAAATATGATGATAGGCATAGAAACTGAGCATTTAGCTAAGAAAATTGCAAAGTTATTTGTGTTTAAGTAGTCAGTTTTTTCAGTAAAATAGTCTAAAACTTTGACCCTTTTAAATTTTGACATGTTTTTTTGAACCTTGCCCCCTTTTAAATACTCAACTGTATTTTAATTGCTCTAAAAGTTGCCACATCTACGCCTTGTTTTGCTAAATAAGGATAACATTCTTCCATATCGTCTAAAAATTCGTCTTTATCTTCATACAACAACATACTTTCTTTGTATATTTGTAAGGCAATATCGTATTTATCCATTGCCAAGCACCAACTTGCATAATAAAGCAATCCGTTAGCATCTTGGGGGCGAAGTTGATAATTTTTAAGTAAAAAATTACCTGCTTTTTCCATATCACCCAATCTAAAATATACCCAACCAGTGAGTCCTACATTCCAAGTTTCTTGGGGAGAAATTTGTCTTACTTTGTCAAAATAAAATAAAGAACTGCGTAACTGCCCCATTGCTTGATAACAATAACCCAAATTATCCAAAATCACAAGATTATTTGGTGCGTATTTTTCAGAAAGGTGATAAAAACTTATTGCTTTTTGATATTCATGTAGTTCTTGGTAACAATATCCAATACTTTGCAACGCCCATACATCTTGGTCATCTTTTTCCAGCAAAATACTATGATAGGATATAGCAGTGCGATATTCTTCTATTTGTTGATAGCAATATCCTAAGTGGCTTATGTTCCAATAATCAAGTTGATCAAGTTGATAGGCTTTTAAATGGCATTGTAAGGCTTCATAAAAATTGCCTTGATATTGCACGCAATAACCCATATTACTCCAATTCCAAGCGTCATCAGGTAATAATTTTTCTACTTTTTGGTGGTAAATGAGTGCTTGGTCATATTCTTGAAGTTCTTGATAAAAATACGCAATTTGTTTGAGGAAATATGCGTTACTTGGTTCTTTTTCGCTCAATATAAGATACTCTTGTAATTGGTCTTCTGTTGTATTTTTTGCCATCTGCATATCAATAAGATAATTTAGTGTTAGAACCAAAGAAAAATGGAAAAAAGTGCAAAGATTTTTTATATTTAAAATTATTTGATAAAATTACGTAATTTTTTTCAAAAAACAATTTTTTTTAAAATAATAAAATAATTTAAAAATTTTCGTGCTACTATATATTTTTTTTAGAACGCATTCAAAACACAGGAAATAGATTTTTTTTATTGGAAAAATTAAAAAAAAATACTGCATTTAAGGCTATTAGGTTTTATGAGTTTCAAAAAAAAATTATGTTTGAATGATGTTAATTTGAATTTATATCCAATAATTTTAAACCTTTGAATATTAAACCTTAAACTTTTCTAATGTCCATGTCCATCATCTTCTTGGTGTTGGGCTTGTTGGTGGGCTTGCAGATAGTAAGCACCTTTTGTAACCCATTTTGTATAAGAAACGTTGTTTTTTAGGGCGATACCAACACCTTTTGGCGTTTCACCAATGATTTCCACAGGGATACGTTCATATTTTGTAGGGTTAATTTCTGCGAAAATAAAAGGGTTTTTTCCTTCATAAATAATGGCTTCGTTGGGTAAAGCAATGGTTTTTTTAGGGGCAATTTGTATGCGAGCCTGCACATACATACCAACGAGAAATTTAGCTTCTTCACTTTCATTATCAAAATGAATGTGCATAAATGCGATTTTAGCAGAATTTGGGGCATTTTCAATGGTTTTTCCCACCAAAAAAACGTGTCCTTCTATTTCTTTTTGCGTAGCATTTGGCGATTTAAAATATACTTTTTGTCCTTTTTCTATCAATAAAGCATCTTTTTCAGGTACTTTTAGCTCAATATGTTTGTGTCCATCACCTACTATTTCAAACAAAATATCTTGTGGCATAATAAATTTGCCCAAATTTACTTTTACACTTTTCACATAACCACGTAAAGGTGAAAACACAAAAATCTGTTTTTGGAGATTTTGCGGGGAAATATTTTTTGCAACAATACCCAAATATTCAAGTTGTGAAGCTAAAGCACTTTGTTTGGTTTTTTGGATATTAAAATCTGTTTCTATGCGTTGAAACTGCTTTTTTGCACTTGCATTTTCTATTTGAAGTGTTTTTTGTCTTTCATATTCTTGCGTGAGGTATTGCAATTCGCTGGTAATTTGGAGGTAATTTTCTTGCATTTGGATATAATTTGGGTGTTCCAACGTTGCCAAAATTTGTCCTTGTTGTACAAAATCACCATTCAAAATATTCATTTTGCGAATAAATCCCTCTGCGATGCTATGCACAGTAGCAAGTTGGTCGGGTGGCACATCTATCAAACCTGTTGCAACTACTTCTTTACCAATCATTATTGTATCAAAACTCTGTGTTTTGAGTGCTATTTGGTTTTTTTGGGTGTTGGTAAGTGTAATGGTAATTGTTTCACTTTTTCCTTCTGTTTCGTGGTTGTGGGTATCATTTTTTGGTTTTTCTTGGCATTGTAAGCCTAAAAATGTGCAAAAAAGTAGGAAAATATATGATTTTTTTGTGTGTAAAGCCATTGTTTTTAATTGGGGTTTTTTAAAAAATTGGGGAAAAATATATGAATAGTAATAGGTTTTTAACCCATTTAATAGGATTATTTAAACAAATTCCCTGTTAAATACTGCCAATTTACAATGGTTTCAAAATACGCATTTAGTTCTTGAAGGTACAATATTTCGCCTTGAAATACAGACGCTTGCACTTGTAAAGCCTGGAAGTATCCTGTTTCTCCATTTTTATAAGCGGATTGTGCCAATTTTTCTAATTCACGTAGGCGAGGCAGTTGTTCTGTTGTATAGTATTCTAATGCTTTTTGTTGTTTTTGGTGCTGTTTTACCAACATATCAAGGTCATATTTTGCCTCAATTTCTGTGTTTTTATAGCGATTTTCTTGCATCAATTCAGAAATTTGGCTTGCTTCAATACGTTTTTTCTGTGCTTGGTTAAAAATAGGCACAGAAACACCAATTTGTGCCACATGGAGGTTTTTATTGCGGTTTTCGCCTTCTTGCATGGTATAATATCCAAGTTTCAAATCTGGACTTAACAAAGATTTTTGCCAACTTGTATATTTTATTCGGGTTTCTATACTTTGTTTTTCTTGTGCCAACATTGCAAAATTTGGGGTATTATCGGAAGTTGGTTTTAATAATGTAATATTTGCAAAAATTTCAGTATCAAAAATTTCGTTTGTGCGCAAGTATTTTTGGAGTTGTACCTTTTTAAGCAATATTTCTTCTTGCAGTTGCGTAGTTAAAAACCAAATATCTTGCGTTTTTTGGGTAATGTCAAGATATTCAATTTTGCTGGTTTCGCCTGTTTTTTGGCGTATTTCTGCTATTTTTTGCAAAATTTTGAAAATACTGTCCTGTTTTTGATACAAAAATGCTTTTTGTTGCACAAAAGCAAGCGAAATGTAGGCAAGTTTGGTATTTCGGGCTACGATTTCACTTTGGATTTTTATGTTTTGGGCAGATACATTGCTTTGACTTTCCAAATATGATTTTTGGCGTGTATATACATTTGGCAAGGAAAAATTTTGGCTTACATTAAAACTATAATCTACATGAAAATCATTTACGTTGCCATATTGCACCGCAAAATCTGTTTTTGGAATGTCGTAAGCGGTTTTTATCAAGGTTTTAGCAGATTGACTTTCCAATTTTGCAATTTCAATATTCAAGTTGTTTTTTTCTGCCATTTCTAAGGCTTGTTTGATGGTCAAGGTTTGTCCCCTAACCCCCAAAGAGAAAAAAAAGAGAAAAAAAGCTCCCCAGCAGTTAATATAAATTTTTAGATTTTTTATGAAATACATATATTTAGTTTTTTGATTATGGGTTATTTTTAATTTAAGGCGGTTTTCTCCTCCTTTGGGGGCTGGGGGGTTAAATAATACAACACAGGCAAAATCAACAATGTAAGCAAAGTAGAAGATACCAAACCACCAATAACTACCGTAGCAAGCGGTTTTTGGACTTCTGCACCTGCTCCATGCGAGATAGCCATAGGCAAAAATCCAATACTTGCCACTGTAGCAGTCATTAATACAGGTCTTAATCGGTCTTTTGTGCCTCTTAAAATTTGGCTAAGAGTGCTTTTGTAGCCTTCTGATTTTAATTGTTGAAAATAACTTACCAACACAATCCCATTTAATACTGCAACACCAAATAATGCAATAAATCCCACGCCTGCGGATATGCTAAAAGGCATTCCACGCAAACCCAACGCAAATACGCCCCCAATCGCAGACAAAGGAATCGCACTAAATATCAAAAAAGTAAGCAACCATGAATGATATGTAACATACAACAGTAATAATATCATGCCCAATGCCACAGGAACTGCCACCATAAGTCGTGCTTGGGCTTTTTGGAGGGTTTCAAACTGTCCGCCATATTTGAAATAATATCCTGCTGGCAGTTTTACATTTTTATTTAAGGTTTTTTTTATGTCATTGACCACGCCCAATAAATCACTTCCTTGCACATCTACGCCCACAATAATACGTCTTTGGGCGTTATCTCTTGAAACTTGTGCAGGCATCTCAGCATAATCAATATCTGCAATTTCACGCAAAGGCAATATTTCGCCTGTTGGTGCGGGAATAGCCAAGTTACGAATTTCGGTAATGTTTTCGCTTAATTTTTTTTCGCCCCTGACTGCAATATTAAATCTTTTTTCGCCTTCAAATATTTCGCCTACGATTTCACCTGCACAAAAAGTTCTTACAATCGTATTGACTTCTTGTATAGAAATATTGTAACGTGCAATTTGAGCACGGTTATATTTGATGATGATTTGTGGAAGTCCTGTTACACTTTCAACTTTTACGTTTTGGACGTTTTTTATTTTTTGAACAAAAGCAAGACATTTGTTTGCTTGTTGTTGTAAAATATCCAAATCTTCGCCATAAATTTTAATGGCAATATCAGATTTTACACCGCCAATTAGCTCATTGAAACGCATTTGAATAGGTTGTTGAAACTCAAAATTTACGCCAATAAGTTTTTTTTCTAATGCTTTTTGCATTTCATCTGCCAATTCTTCTTTGGTAATATGTCTTTTCCATTCCGATTTATCTTTTAGCACTATCATCAAGTCATTTGCTTCCATAGGCATTGGGTCAGTAGGGATTTCAGAAGTGCCTATTTTTGATACAACTTGTAATACTTCGGGAAATTTGAGCAAAATTTTCTCTGCTTCTGTGCTGGTTTCTATGGTTTGGGAAAGGCTTGCACCATTGGCAAGGCGTGTTTCTACTGCAAAGTCTCCTTCGTCAAGTTGAGGCATAAATTCTCCGCCCATATTCCAAAACCACAATACCGCCAAAAATGCCAATCCAAAAGTAGGAACAAGTAAGAAGTATTGTTTTCTAAGGAAAAATTTTAAGATTTTGAGGTATTTTTTTTGTAAAAAAAGTATCATTTTATCCGAAAAAGATAATTTATGCGTTTTTGGACATTGTAATACCCAAGCACTCATCATAGGCACATACGTAAGTGACAAAATAAACGCCCCAAGTATCGAAAATGCCACCGTTTGAGCCATTGGGCGGAACATTTTGCCCTCTACACCTACTAAGGCAAGTATAGGCAAATACACCAAAAGAATGATTAATTCACCAAAAGAAGCAGAAAAGCGGATTTTTGTACTTGCTTGATACACGATTTCTGAAATATCTTCACTCTTGTCAGGTTCTTCGGAAATATCTTTTAAAAATCCATGATTTTGGGGTATTTTTTGGTGTAATTGATGCAAAATTGCCTCTACCATAATTACCGCACCATCAACTACAAGCCCAAAATCTATCGCCCCAAGACTCATCAGATTGGCAGATACGCCTGTCGCATACATCATACCCAAAGCAAAGAGCAAGGACAACGGAATAACAGATGCAACCAACAATCCAGCCCTTAAATTTCCTAAGAAAAACACTAAACCAAGCACCACAATTAGGCTTCCTTCCAATAAATTAGCGGTAACTGTACCAATAGCACGCCCAACCAATGCACTCCTATCTAAGAAAGGCTCTATTTTTACGCCTTTTGGTAAAGATTTTTGGATTTCTTGCATTTTTTCCTTCACTTTTTGGATTACTTGTGAAGAATTTTCGCCTTTGAGCATCATCACAATACCACCTACAACTTCACCAGTGCCATTTTTTGTCATAGCACCATAGCGAGGAGCATGTCCAAAACGCACTTCGCCTAAATCTTTTATCAAAATAGGGTTATTGTCTTGTACTTTGATTACGATTTCTCCTATTTCTTCGAGATTTTTCAACATTCCTTCTGCTCTTATAAAGAAAGATTGCCCATTTTTCTCAATATAACTCCCCCCTGTATTGTCATTTTGGGCAGGAATAGCGTGCAAAACATCTGTAATCGTGAGATTTTGGCTACGCAATTTTTCGGGATTGAGTGAAATCTCGTATTCCTTCAAAAAACCGCCAAAGCTATTTACTTCTACTACACCTTTTGTGCCAGCCAATAGTTTTCTGACGTGCCAATCTTGCAAAGTACGTAGTTCCATAGCAGGAAAATCCTTTTCAAAACCTTTTTCGGGTTTCAATACATATTGATAAATCTCGCCCAAACCTGTGCTTATAGGCATAAGTTCTGGTTTTCCCATTTGTGGCGGAATATTTACATTGGCGATTTTTTCGCTTACCCATTGTCTTGCGAGATTGATATTGATATGTTCCTCAAAAACAATGGTTATCACTGAAAGCCCAAAGCGTGAAATGGAGCGAAATTCCTCTAAATGTTGCACATTGGCAAGGGCAAGTTCTAAGGGAGCAGTGATAAATTTTTCTATTTCTTCTGCGGAATACGCAGGCGATTTTGTAATAATCTGTACTTGGTTATTGGTAATGTCAGGCACTGCATCAATAGGCAACTGTGAAAGCCCATAAAAGCCCCACATTATCCACATTGACAAGAACACGCCTATCCATACCCTTTGCTTTATGCTAAAAGCGATGATATAGTCCATATGAAAAAGCCCCAGCCCCAAAGGGGAGGAATTAATTTTAAAAGTTGGTAATAATTAAATGTTTTTGTTCCCCCTTTGGGGTTAGGAGCTTACTTTGGAGGGTGAAAAAGGCAAGAAAACGCCTTAAAAGAATAATTGTTTGCCCAAATAATGGTTTTTTGGGGCGAAAAAATCACAAGAAATATGTTTTGTAAAGAAAATACAAAAGGATTTTGGGGCAAGAAAATATTTACATTTTGTAAATTGTGGTGTTGATGCCCATGCAAAGGGAGATTTTCATGCTCTTGGTCATGAGAAATTTCTTGCGTATAATGTATTCTCAGAAATTCCAAAAAGGAAATGTCTGTGTGTTTATGTTGATAATGTGCAAAAAGAAATGGCAATTTTACAAAATCCTCCACTGCATTGGAAGGCAATAAACTTGCCCCAAACCACAAACAAAGCCAAGAAATCAGGAAATATTTGTGGAACATGGTTATTATTTTTTACAGTTTTTTTTTTTACAAAAGTATTTTTTTTTAAGGATAAAAACAAGATAAAAATTTTTTTATTAGAAATTTGGAATAAGTTTAAATAAAAAAAATCTTCTATACTTACTCCGCTTTGGGGCTTAGGGGGTTTTTTTTATTTTATCCCATATCAAAGCACTTGCCCCAAGTACGCCAGCGTTTTTGTCTTGCAATTCAGAAATTAAAAGTTTTGTTGTATTTTTAAAAACAGGAAACATATTTTGTTCCATGTGTTTGAGGGTGGGTTGAAAAATCAAATCTTTGGCGTGTGCCAATCCTCCAAACATAATAATAGCTTCTGGGCTTAACAATGCTACAACATCAGCGAGTTTTTGCCCAAGTATCATGCCTGTATATTCAAACGCTTCTTGTGCAATGCTGTCGCCTTGCATGGCAGAGTTGGTTATCATTTCGCCTGTGAGTTGGTTTTGGCTAAGTTCTCGCAATGGACTATTTACCATACTATCTGCCAAAAGTTTGGATACTGTTCTGCGAATGCCTGTTACAGAAACGTAGGTTTCCAAACAACCACGTTTGCCACAACCGCACAATCTTCCGCCTGGTTTTACGGTAAGATGTCCCATTTCACCAGCAAAACCTGTGTGTCCATAAGCGAGTTTTCCATCAACAATAATTCCACTACCTAAACCTGTGCCAAGTGTGATGAGTATAAAATTTTTCATGCCTCGCCCTGCCCCAAAAATCATTTCGCCTACCGCAGCAGCATTTGCATCATTGGTAAGGGCAACAGGGATTTTGTATTGGGTTTCCAAAAGTTGGGCTAAGGGAATAATACCGCCCCATTGCAGATTTGGTGGATTTTCTACGGTGCCTTTAAAATAATTGCCATTTGGTACACCCAAACCTATACCTACAAATTCGCTATCAGTTGGCAGAGATTGCCTAAGTGTGTCAATATTAGCATACAAACGAGGTAAGTATTGTGTAATGTGTTCTTTTGCCAATGTCTGCATGGTATTTTCTGCTAAGATATTTCCAGCATTATCCACAAAACCCATTGTGGTAGTTGTACCGCCTATATCTATTCCAAGTGTGATTTGGGGCATATATTTTTGTTTTTTGAGGGCTAAAAAAAATTACAATTTAATTTCTTTTCTAATGTCTGCTATTTCAGAAAGGAAAGGGCTAAGTTTGTGAGTTTGTGAATAGTTTGCTCATCAAAACCTTTTTTTATGGCATTGGTGATGATTTATTTTTGGTATTTTTCAACGCTTTTTTTCTTTGCAGTTTCCATTACTGCAAACATATCATGATGTTTTTTCCAATTTTGTTCGTATTTCATAAGTCCTTTTGTGTTATATTGTGCAATTTCGCATTGCGTAAATAATTTTAAAAAATAAACCTGAATATTTTTTTGTGTATGCGTAAATGTAGTATATTTTAGGATAATTTTTCTGCAAATATAACAAAAACTTATCAGTTTTTTCAGTCTAAATTTTTTTGCTTTTTGCCCTTTATTTTGTCAATAATCAAAAAAAAGTTTTTTTTAATTATATTTGCAAAGCAAACTTTTGGTAAAAAATAACACAAATTAAAAAACGTTTAGTTGTTAGAAAATTAATTATAAAAAATATTATTTAAAAAAATATGGATTTCGGTAATTTACTTGCAAAAATATTGGCAGGAGGTGTTGTAGGATATGCCACCAATTATTTGGCAATTAAAATGCTTTTTGAGGAGTATTTTAAAATCAAAATTGGGCAAAAAACTGCAAGTTTGGGCGGTGTGATTGTCAAAGAACGCAAAGAATTTGAGCGTAGCATTTCCCGATTGGTAGAAAGTGAGGTAATTCACCCAAAAGCCTTACAAACCGAAATTCAAAAAGATAATTTTAAAAATGCTTTACAAGGCTTTTTTGTCCAGTTTTTGGGAAAAGAATTGCCCAAAGTGCTTGAAAATTCGGATTCTTTGCAAAAAATTCCTGCCTTAGGCGAAGGATTAAATAACTTACGCCTCAATTTGCTTAAAGATTTGGAAGAACCACTCGAGAAAATCCTCGCAGAAGTTACCCAAAAACAACAAGCAAAAGACATCATCACGCCCCAACAATCCCAAAAAATAGGACAAGAAGTTGCCAAAATATTGCGAGAATATTTGCAACATGATGCCAATTTGCCTACTTTTTTTGAGGAAATATTAGGGCAGTTAGCCCCACAACCTATTGCAGATTGGGTAGAAAAAGACACACTACAAATATTGGGCGATAATTTGTCAGATTTATTAAAGGATTTTCATGTTAGTTTGCAAAATAATTATGAAGAACCTATCAAAAATCTACTGGTTGATGCCCAAACACACCTAAATTTGCCAGATTTATTGGCAAAAATAGCACAACAAATTTCAGAAAAACCGCTTAATTCGCTTCTAAGTGCAGAAAATAATGCACATTTGCCTAAGGCAATTAGCGAACAACTACAACAGATTTTTTTTAAAGGTGAATTAAGCGAAGATATTATCAAAAATCTTTTGCATTACCTTTTTGAAACATTGAAAGAAGAGAAATCTACGATTTTTGAACTCCTTGCGCCTGATTTGCGTGAAAATGTAGAGGATTTTATTCGAAAACAACTCCCTGATTTGCTCCAAACGCTCATTCCTTGGATTCAATCAAAAAAAGAAAAATTGGAAACAGTTGTGCAACACGCTTTTGAGGATAATGCAGGTTGGCTGACGCAACTTTTGGCAATGGTTTTTGTGGGGAATGTAGGCGAATATATTTCAGTTGAAGAAAAATTGACGAAACTTATTGCACAACAAGACACCAAAAAACTCGCTGAACAAGCAACTGAAATGCTAATCAAATATCTCCAAACTCAAAATATTGGGGATTTGGTCAAAAAAATTCCTGTACAAAATGTAATTGATTCACTTACACCTGTTTTATTGGAGAACATCCAAAAAAGTATTCTCAAATTGAAACCTACAGTTTTGGAAAATGTTTTAGAAAAACCTTTGAAAACATGGTTTTCTGCTGATTATCTGCACAAACAAATGAGTACGTTGGTAAGTCAATTATTAGAAAAAAATTTACAAAAAGAATTTATTTTTTCAGAAAATTTTACAAATTGGTTGCAAAACCAAATAAAATTACAAATACCAAAACTTAGTAACCAAACATGGGAATTGTTTTTTCCAAAAGACAGACACACAGACCTTGCCCAACAAATTACCCAAAATATTTTGGATTGGACAAATGAAAAACCTGAATTATTGGAAAATTGGATAGCAAAAGCATTGGAAAACTATGTAAATCGCTTACAACTGGGACAATTATTGCCTAATGAAAAAGCTGAAAATAATGCAGTAAAAGCAGTTTTGCAGTTATTGGATATGTTTGCACAAAATCAAATCACGCAACTTCTCAAACGTAACCCTGCGGATTGGCTTGAAAAATACGCAACCCCAGAACAAGCAGAAAATATTACCCAAAAAGCCCAAAAATTTATTCACGACCAAACCCCAAGTTTTACAAAAGGAAGGGTGGAAGCTATTGTACAAAACAGTTTATCCAAGCAAGGCGATACACAATTGCGTGGCATGGTGTATAAGGCAATGGGTAAAGAATTAGAGCCTTTGAGTTGGTTTGGGGCAGTGCTTGGGGCAATTACAGGGGCAATGCTGATATTATTGCCTGAATACCAAAATTTAGGGCTGATTTTGCTTATATCTGGGCTTGCATACGGAATTACAGGTTGGGGAACGAATTGGCTGGCAATTAAAATGCTTTTTAAGCCTTATTATCCTATAAAAATTGGTTTTGGGTTTAATCTTCCTTTTACGCCTGGCGTGATTGCCAAGAATAAAGGGCGGTTTGCAAAGAGTATGGGACGATTTATTGGGGATAATCTATTAAATAAAGATGGTTTGATAAAGAATTTCCAAGAACAACGCCCAAAAATGACTGCAACCATCAAAGAAACAGTCGCAAAAGATGATTTTTCGGTATTACAAAACCTTTTACTTGCCCAGCAAGCGAATTTGGCGGATTGGTTGGTAGATTTAATCCAAAAAAACCTATTAAACCCTTCTATTTTGCAATGGCAAGTGGGCGACCAAGTGGAAAAAAACAAGGATTTTTCATTGGAAAAACTAAAAATTGAGGGCTTTTTGGATATGTTGCAAGGATATATCAAAGCAGGCAACATAGAACAACTTGTTACAGATTACCTTACCCAAAAAACTACACAATGGCATACATTAGAGATGCCAATTAGCACTATTTTACCTTCAAAATGGGTGCAAAAATTGCCCGAAACATTAGAAAAAAGATTGTACAAAGAAGCCCAACGTGCAACCCAAGAACTTACCCCTGAAAAAATCTATAATTGGCTTGAAAAAACCCCATTGGAAGGGCGTATAGGTTATGTTTTAGAGCAAAATGTAGCACAACTTTTAAATGATAACCAAGAAGAAAACCTCAAAAAATCGCTCTTTTCTTTCCTCAAAAACCAGCTACAAAGTACTGAAATTCATGCACAAATCGTAAATTTTTTAGATAGTTATTTGCGTAGGGAATTTTCTACCCGAAAACCGCTCAAAGATATGTTTGATGGTAAACTTTTGCGTGGTTTAGAAACCAATTTGACCATGATTTTGGGTAATTTGGTTACACAAGCGAGCAAATACTTGTCAGAAAATAGAGAACAAATCGCAGATAAGATTTACAAAGATGCTTACAAGGAAAATATTGGGGTAGCAATGTTTAAAAATTCCATCAAAAAGACTACTTATAGCCTTTTGGACGAAGGAATACCTAATTTTTTGCAAAAAGAATTTGAGAGTTTGCAAGAAATGCTTTCTAAAAAAATCCAAGAATTAGGCGAAAAACCGCTTGCAGTACCACGTTTGTTGGCACTGGAAAAAGATGTGTTGGCAGAAAAAGTGCAAAATATTCTTAAAAATGAAAAACTGTTGGATAATTTGCAAAAAATTTCTAACCTTATTTTGACTGAAAATATCTTTAAAATCCCATTGAAAGATATTTTTAAAGATGATGCAAAGGATATTTTGGGGCATTTGCAAAAAATCCTTCACCCTGAAATACAACAAATTTGCACGCATTTGCAAGAACGTCTACAAGATGAACAAGCACGCAAAGAAGTGTTGGGCGATATTTCGGAACTTTTGGCAAGTTTGTTGGAAAAACATTTGTTTTCGTGGCACATAGACAGCGTTTTGGAAAAATTGCCCAAAAATACGTTGCCCAATATAATGCAAAAATTTGTGCAAATGCTCCAAAAAACACCTATTTGGACAAAACAAAAAATGGAAATTGTGCCAAATTTTTGGGAAAAAATTAGTAAAAAAACCTTGAAAGATGTTTTGGATATTCCTATTTTGAAGAAAGACCTCCAAAACAGTGTAAAAATCTTGCTTGAAAATCCTGACATTCAAAAACTTTTGCCTAATTCTTTGAAAAATATTTTTGAAAATCAATTTTCAAGTATTATTCAGAAATTGCCACCTGATACCAAAAATTTTATATTGGAAAATGGTATTGAGGCATTAATGCAGACGCTTGAAGGTAGTTTGTCGGAATTATTGACTGCATTAGATTTTAAGGGGATTGTAGAAAGAGAAATTGAAGCAATGCACCCTGAGCAATTAGAAGGCTTATTTTATGGATTTGCACGCAAATATTTTGCGTTTTTGATTGGTTATGGATTTATTTTTGGGATAATATTTGGCTGGGGAATTGATTTTGGTATTTTGGGAATTTTGATGTTATTTGTGAGGTAAATCCATAGGTTTTCAGCTTTGTATTAACAAAACTGTAAAAAAATCATAAAAAAACAGCCAAAATCTAAGATTTTGGCTGTTTTTTTATACGTTATTTTCAATAAAATAAAATTTCTGTATTTTTAAATTTATTTTGGATATTTTTTCGCATATCCAAGCTAATAGGGTTATCTTTCAAGTTTAAATATTGCAATGCTGGCGTATTTTCACTTGTATTGTCAAGGTTTTTAATGTCGTTGTTGTGTAGGTCTAATCCTTGAAGTGCATTACATTTGGCAAAGAATTGTGGTAATGTGTGAATATTATTTTTTGCCAAAGAAAGTGTTTGTAGTTTTGAAAGTTGTGTAATATTTTCTGTAATAATCTCTAATTTATTATTTTCGTATTGAAAACCTTTTAAGTTTTTAGGGCAATTTGTGATTACATTTTCAAAACTGTGAAAGGCATTTTTTGATAAATCCAAATGTTCTAAATTCTCTAATTGTGTAAATGAAGGCGTAATATCTACAAGATGATTTTTAGCAAGATTTAATTTTTTGAGATTTTTTAAAGCAGAAATCTCTTTTGGAATGTGTGTAAATTGATTTTCTTGCAAAAATAATTGTTCTAATTGTGTAAGTTTTTCAATAGAAGTAGGGATTTGTTCCAAACTACAATCTGCGATATACAAGATTTGTAATTTTTTTAAATTACCCAAACTTTCAAAAAGTGCATTTACTTCCAAAATAGGATTTTCGCTAATGATAAGCGTTTGCAGTTCTGTAAGTTGTGCCAAAGCACTTGGAAAAGCGGTTAGTGCGTTGTGTGCAAGATTGAGAATTTTGAGGTTTTGGAGATTTTGTATGTGTTCATCAATATTTTTTATTTGGTTAAAACACAAATCTAATGTAGTCAAATTTGGTAATTGAGAGAGTTCTTTTGGAAAATTTTGAAAGAAATTATTTTGTAAATAAATGGCTTTCAAGCCTTTGAGTTTGGTAATTTCTGCGGGCAATTCTTCCAAACCATTCATATAAAGGTCTAATTCTTCTAAATGTTTGAGTTTTCCAATTTCTGCAGGTAGGTTTTTAAAATTATTTTTTCCAAGATTTAATTTTTTCAAATTGGGTAATTTAGCCAATGTAATAAAACTTTTTTGGAGATTGATACTTGGATTTTGTCCCAAATTAACTTCTTCAAGTGCAGTAAGTTGGGCGATATTTTCTGGGATTTCAGAAATGCGTGTCCCAAAAAGTTCTAATTTTTTTAAATTTTTGAGTGCAACCACTTTTTTTGCATCTTCATCATTGATGGCTTGCTCACTCAAATCCAAATGAGCTACATCGCTTGGATTTTTGAGGGCTTCTTCCAGCGAAATATATACTTTTGGCGGAATATTTACAGTTTTTTTGTGCCAATTTTTTACCAATTTATGGGCATAACTTGGTGTAAAACATACGCAAAAACAGCACAATAAAAATATAATTGCTTTGCTTTTTGTTTGGGTGCGTAGAAATAATGCGGGTAAAAAAGTTTTCATAGCTTTAATATGATAAATTTTAAGTTTTTGTAAAGGAAAAAACTTATTGTTAATTTTTATAAATTCCTATTTAAAATATGAATAAAATTAAACCTAAAAAAGTAACCCCTTAATATTTTTTGTGTGTTAAAAATATATTAACATGATAGTAAGCCAATATGTAAGTTTTTTAAAAAAAAGTATCCAAAAATAAAAATAACGCAAAAATTTATACAATTTTTGCGTTATTTTTGGATAATATTAAGATTTCTCTAAAAATTAAATAGTAAAAAAATGAACAATAAAATTGTTTTTTTTCTTATATTTTTTGATATTTTTTATTTTGTTTTCAATTTATCTTTGAATACTTTTCTAAACTTATCCAATTTTGGTTTGATAACATATGTACAATAACTTTGTTCGCTATTGAGTGCATAGTAATTTTGGTGATAATCTTCTGCGATATACAATGTACTTGCAGGCGAAATTTCGGTAATGATTGGCTTGCTAAAAGCACCTGATGCGTCAAGTTCTTTTTTGTATTTTTCAGCAAGTTGTTTTTGTTCGTCTGAATGATAAAATATCACTGAACGATATTGTGTGCCTACATCTGCCCCTTGTTGGTTGAGCGTAGTAGGGTCGTGGCTTACCCAAAATGCTTGTAAGAGTTCTTGGAAAGAGATTTTTTGGGGGTTATAAATGATGTGGCAGATTTCTGCGTGTCCTGTGTTGCCTGTGCATACTTCTTTGTAGGTTGGGTTTGGGTTTTCACCTCCCATATAGCCCGAAATTACTTTTTCTACGCCTTCCAATTCCAAGAATACTGCTTCTACACACCAAAAACAACCTGCCCCAAAAGAGGCTTTTGCTGACGAATTTTCCATTTTTTTGTTATTTTTTTGTTCTGATTTTTTTGCTAAATCTTGTTTAATTTTGTTTTCTGCTTTGTTTTCATTATCCTTTTTTGGGGTTTGGGCGCAAGCACACAAACTAAACAATAGGCTTACCATAAGGTATAACAAAAAGAAATAAATTGTGTTTTTTTTCATAAGAATTTTTTTTAAATATTTTTTTAATTAACCACGCAATATTTTGATAGACGTTTATTTTGGCAATTCCTGACAATATTTTTATTTTTTTGGAAATAATGAATTAAAAAAACAATGGATTGTAGAATCATAATGTTCAATTTATTTTAATTGAATAAAAATTATATTTTGGCAAAATAATAAAAATAAATTTTAAAAAAATTCCTAATTCCTACAACATTGTCCTCAAATCTCTCAATAATTTATTAGAAAATACAAATTCATTTAAGGCATCTACATCACTTTTTGCGATATTACTTTTGTCACCTTGCCAAAGTTTATGACCTTCTTGCATAAAAATAATGTGTTCGCCAATTTCCATTACAGAGTTCATATCATGACTTACAATTACGGTCGTAATATTATTTTCTTGTGTGATTTCGTGGATAAGGTTATCTATTTTGATAGAAGTAAGCGGGTCTAAGCCTGAATTTGGCTCATCAACAAACAGATATTTGGATTGTAAAACAATCGCCCTTGCGATACCAACACGTTTTTTCATACCACCACTTATTTCGGAAGGCATACGTTTGGAGGCTTGGGAAAGTCCTACACGTTCAAGGCATAAATTTACACGGTCTTGTTTTTCACTTTTTGACATATTAGAAAGCATATCAAGTGGAAACATCACATTTTGCTCTACTGTTTTACTGTCGAATAATGCACCACCTTGAAACAACATACCAATTTCTCTGCGAATTTCACGTTTGAGGTCTTTGTCTGCACGTGTAAATTCTCGCCCTGTATAAAGCACTTCACCCTCATCAATAGGCACAAGCCCTACGATACATTTCAAAAGCACGCTTTTTCCTGTACCACTTGCCCCAATAATCATATTGGTTTTGCCTTGATGAAATGTGGCATCAATGCCTTTGAGGACTTCTCTACCACCAAAAGATTTTTTTATGTTTTTGAGTTCTATCATAATTATTGTTGATGTTGTGCTGTTGTTTTGTCATGCAAAAATAAGAAAAAACGCATATAAAAAGTGTAAAGGAATACACATTTAATTTTTTGTTTATTTTTATGGATTTTTAATTTATTTTTGCAAAAATTTTAAAGGCAAAACATAAAAGGCTATAACGTAAAAATTATATTTTCTGCTTATATTTTTTTAAATAAATATTTTTTTTCAAAAAAACGATACCAAAATGAATCCAATATCTAATGTTGCTCCTTTGAATAATTTGGCACAATCTTGCAAAAAAATATACATTACAAGGCATGGCGAAACAGAATATAATCGCTTAGGCATTGTGCAAGGCGGTGGCGTAGATTCAAGCCTCAATGCAAAAGGTATGCAACAAGCACAAGCATTTTGGGAAGCATACAAACATATTCCTTTTGAAAAAGTATATACTTCTGCACTTGTACGTACCATACAATCAGTCAAAAATTTTATAGAAAAACCTATTCCACACGAGATTTTTCCTGCTTTGAATGAACTTGGTTGGGGCGAAAAAGAAGGTAGAAAAAGTACGCCAGAAGAAGATGCTGATTATTATAAAATGCTCGCAGATTGGCGAATGGGCAAAACACACCTCAAAATAGAAGGAGGCGAAAGCCCAGAAGGAGTGGCTGAACGCCAAAAAATATTTTTAAAGACTTTGTCAGAAAGAAATCATGAGAAAAATGTGCTTGTGTGTATGCACGGACGTGCGTTGCGGATTATGATGTGTCAATTATTGAATTATCCACTCAAAAAAATGGACGATTTTCCGCATGAAAATCTTTGTTTATATGAATTAACTTATACAGGAAGTTTTTACACAATAGAAAAATTTAACCAAAAAGACCATCTTATGCTTGTGCGGGATTAGAGAAAGTTTAAAAGGTTTTAATGTTCAAAGGTTTAATATTTGATGTTGAATAATTTTAAATCTTACTTTTGTTTTGACCTTTAAACTTTGCCCCTTCTTTATTAATTCACCCTTCGGTAGTTAGGGGGCTTCTGGTCTAAAATCCCAAATTTTGTCTTTTACGATACAAATGTCCATGCGAATATCGTGTTTATATGCGTCAATAATGCGTGGCACAGGCGGAAAAAAAGAAAGCCCTATTTTACGTGTCCAAACAGGACATTCTGCCAAAAATTTATCATAAAAACCTTGTCCATAACCCACTCTATAACCCAATTCATCAAACGCAAGCATAGGCACGAGTACATAATCTACATGTTCGGGCATTACATTTATAGAATTTTGGGGTGTGGGAATATTGTATTTTGTGTATTGAATATCAGTTTTTTTGTCAAAAATACAATGTGAAAGCGTTTTTGTTTGCCAATCTGTAATAGAAGTGAGGAGTTGAATTTGTGGAAAATCTTGCCAAATTTTGCGGATAATAAGCCATGTATCTACTTCATTTTTTTGAGGAATAGGCAAAAAAACGTGCAAAGTTTCGTCATCTTGTGGTTTCCAATAATCAAAAAAAGTTTCTGCAATTTGTCCGCTGTACCATGCAATTTCTTTGGGTGTAACATGTTGGCGAAGTTCAGTATAATATTGCCTTATTGCAATTTTATTCATGGCTTTTTATAAAAATACGTTTTTATTTTTTTTATTTGGTGTTTTATTTAGTTTTATTTATCACCTTCCAAAAGCCATTCTTTTGCATCTTCAATACTACCAAAAAAACGCCTATCTTGGTTATCTTGTTTTGAAACCTGTGCATTTACTTGTTTTATGCTAAACCTTGCAAAAGCATCTTGAGGTGTAATCAAAGCTCTTTTTACTACACCATATTGTTGTGTGTATTCCACAGAACGTTTTGCTGCATATTCTTGGTCTTCAGTGGCTATTACCTTATGTTCGCTTATGTCAGTAATAGTAGAAGTAATATTTTTTTCTGCCATATAAGCAAAAATTTTGTCTATGCCATCTCTAAATTGTTGGCTTGATGTAAAACCAGTCCATTTTACAATCAAAGTAGGAATTTCCGCATTGTAGGCAATAGTCAAATATTGCGTTTCATAAAGTAATTCGTCCATAATTATTTTTTGTGAAGAAATTTTGTCAAAAATATGTTTTTTTTCAAAGGTATAAAAAACAACCTTAAAATAAAATACCTTAAAATAAAATTTTTACAAAATCTTAATTTATTTTCAAAAAAAATAAAAATTTCTTTAAAACAAAAAAACCTCTGATTCGGAAATCAGAGGTTTTTTAGAGTAGTCCGTATGGGAATCGAACCCATGATCTCTTCCGTGAAAGGGAAGCGTGATAACCGCTACACTAACGGACCTTGTAAAATATTGTAATTGGTAGTCCGTATGGGAATCGAACCCATGATCTCTTCCGTGAAAGGGAAGCGTGATAACCGCTACACTAACGGACCAATTAAATTTTTGAATAAAATTTTTATTTCTCTCAAAAATGTATGCAAAGATAGACTTTGTTTTTCACATTTCCAAATATTTCTTAAATATTTCCTGTTTTTTTATTATTTTTGGTCAATTTTAATAAAATTTAAGCTAAAAATAATGAAAATTGCAATTTTTTCAGATATTCATGGTAAAATCTTATTGCCTTTTCGCTTAGTAGATATTTACCAAAAAGCCACAAATCAAAAAATAGACCTCATACTACAATGTGGTGATATAGGGGCTTATCCTGATGTTAAAAATTTGGACAAAGCAACACTCAAACATGCAAACTACGACAAAAATGAACTTGGGTTTAGTGATGATTTTGTGAAAATAAACCCAAAAATTCAAAATTTTTTGAATACACTTAATCTCAATATGTTTTGTGTAAGAGGAAATCACGAAGACCACGATTTTTTAGATACATTAGAACAACAATCAACTGAAAGTATATTTGCGATAGATGCTTACAAACGTGTTTTTGTGTGTAAAAGTGGTATAATCCAAAAATTTATTTGTGATAATCAAACGCTTGTGTTTGCAGGTATTGGGCGGATAGGCGATAGAAAAAATAGACAAGAAAAAAGGTTTATTCAAGAATATGAAAAAGAAAATATCAAAAAAATGCTAAAAACAAAAGAAATTATTGATATATTACTTACACACGACAAAAATGAAAGTAGCCAAAGAGGTTTTGGAATGACTGAAATAGATATTGTGTTGCAAGAGGTATTAGTACATTATCATTTTCATGGGCATACAGGAGAGCCTTTTTCCCAACAATTACACGAGAACAATATCACAACCCAAATTAAAATAAAAGAATTGGAATTTGATACAAATGGGATATTATCCGAAGGTTGTATGGTTATTTTTGAAAAAACAGCAGAAAATGCTTTTCATTTAGAAATTGCACCAAAAAATATTACGAACCAATGCACAAAATATAATTGGCAATTTTTTTTAGATTAAGATTTTTGAAAAATTATCTTTTTTCTTAATTTTTCTCACCAGCTTCAATACTAATGTCTAAATGATTTTCTTTTGGTGGAATTGGACAAATATAATTTGGGTTGTAAGCACAATACGGGAAATATGCTTGGTTGAAATCAATGTTAATATTTTCTTTATTTTTTAATGCTGATGCAGGAATATCTATGTAGCGCCCACCGCCATAAGTGGTTTTGCCCGAAGTTGCATCTTTGAATGCCAACAAAAAAGGAATGTTTGGCATACCTATTTTTTGCAAAATAAGTACATTACATTCTTTTCCTTGAAGGGTAAAATGTGCCTTAGCGTATTTTAAATAAGGCTCTTTCTCGCCTTTTGAAGAAGTAATATACAACGTGTCTTTTGCTTTTTCTGGGTGAATATGTGCCTCTACTTTGTACGTAGGTGCATAATCAAAATAATGAAGATTTTTGAAATTATCTTTTTCCAAAATGGGGGACTTCTCATTTGTTTTGAAAAATTTGTCTTTCTCTTGGCGAGTTTTTACAATGTTTTCTTTGGTAGAAGTATTATTATTTGTTTCAGCATTTTCTTTACCACTTTTGGTACTTTCACCTGAAAAAAAATTATAAAAAATAATAATTCCTACCGCAATAATTGCAATAGGAATAAATGGATTTTTGAACATGAAAATTAATGTATTTTTTACTTATAATTTGTATTAAATTCTTCCTTTGGGGTTTAGTGGCTTTTTTTTGGCTTGTTTACGCTTTTAAAAACTAATACCAATATTACCACCGAGCCACATTTTTACGCTTGTTTCACTGTTTTTAATCTTGTCTTGATACATGACATAAGGCGCAATTTGCGAGCCAAGTGTCATATCAGCATTTCTAAAATCTGAAAACATAGTATTGAGCGTAGGACCAAAATAAATATTTGTACCTTTGAATATTTGTAAATTGTATTGTAATTTGAATTGCGTTAAAAGGTTTAATTCTCTTGTAAAGCGTGTTTCTTCGTTTACATGATACGCCATAAATTCGGTATTGAATGCAGATTTTTTAGAAATTGTAATTTCTTTTCCTGCACCATAACCCAATGCCCAACGGAAATCTTTGGCAATACCGTAACCAGTAGCAACTGAAAATATAGTATAAAATTTCTTGATACCAATTTTCCCTAAAATATTTGTTTGGAATACATCACCTGTACTAATTTCTAATTTTTGGTAACCGCCATATTTTACAATATTGAGTAAGCCAATAGGTGTCCCTTTTTTTACGCTATCTACAACATTGATAATGCCAAATTGTGTTCCTTTTAAATTTTTGGCAACATTTACTATGCCTATTTGCATGCCTTCCAATTCTCCTGCACCATTAAATGTTGCCATTTGCAAGCCTTTCACGTTGCATGCACCATTAAAAAGGAATGAAAGTTGGAGATTTTGGTAATCATTTGAATTAAGGTTCATCAAACTTGAGATTTGGGCTTTGAATTTCCTTTTTTCAAAAATAGGCATATCTTCTACATTTTTTTGTGGTGTTACAAACGTATTTTGGTTAGAGAACAACGCAATTTGAACACCTTTTGCAGATGCAAAATTCATCAAACCTATATTATGTGTGGCATGTCTTGTATTTGTTGGCGTAGCAACTGCTTTTACGCTTATATTTGGCGATTTTTGCAAAGGATTGTTTTGGGTTTCAATAGGCAATATTTCGGGATTGTTAGCCAAATGAAATTCTGTTTGTTTTGCTTCAATCGTTTTGAGCGTAGCAAGTTGGATATTATTCATGGTAATATCTATTTGCGTATTTTCAAGGTTTTTTGTTGTATTTTCAGTATTTTTTTTGGTTTCTTTTGCATACATTACAAAATTTTCTTTTGTATTATTGACTGGCAACGTTTGCGAATTGGTGTTATTTTTTTGGTTGTGTTGTATTTGTAAAGGTTTTTGCTCAATATTTTCTTTGGTTTGTTGTTGAATATTGGGTTGATTATTTTCTTGGTTTGTGTTTTCTAATTTTTGTTCTGTTGTATTTTCTAACAAATTAAAATTATTTCCAAAAGAACTTTTTGCTGTAAAATTTTCTTTTGCATTAAAATTAAAATGATTGTAATAATTGCCCAAGTGTTGTGGTAATAAATACATCAATAAAGCCAAAGCAGGAGTTTTAGCCCATTTTTTGTAAGAAAAAAATGGATTTGCAGGCGTAGAAAATGGCACAACTGCTGGTGCATTTGGCGTATTATTTTCTAACAACTTCTTAAAATTTTCCCATTCCGCAGGCTCAAAAGGGCTTTCATGCTCTTGAGCGATATTGCGAAAAATATGGTCAAATTTTTCATTCATATTTTTACGTGTGTATTTGTAATAGTGGTGTTTGTAATAACTACATATCCAAAAATAAATAATTTATTTTGCAAAACTTTTTATAAAAAAACAAAAAAAATTTAATAAAAAATTTTGTTAGAAAATAAAATATAAAACAGATTTAAAAACAAAACTTAATAAAAACTACTGGGCTTTTACTGTAAGCAACTTTTGCAATTTTAATCTTGCTTTTGCAAGGTTGGATTTAGAAGTTCCTTCACTTATTTGGAGCATTTCTGCGATTTCTCGGTGTGTATAATTTTCAATGACATACAAATTAAAAACTGCTTGATAGGCAGGTGAAAGTTGTCGCACAAACACCAAAATATCGTCATAAGAGAGTTGCAAGAGTGATTCTTCGCTTAGTTGGTCATCTTCTTGTGTATCTTGAATATCTGGCGTATTGCCATCAATGCTATCAAAAAACATCTTTTTTTGCTTGTGGAAATGCGTAATAGCGGTATTTACCACAATACGCCTAACCCATCCTTCCAATGAGCCATCACCTTTGAAGGAATCTATATGATTGAATACCTTTATAAAACCCTCCTGCAAAATATCTTTTGCTTCTTCCTCATCTTTGGCATATCGCAGACAGACACTAAGCATTTTACCAAAATATGCCTTGTAAAGCATAGCTTGTGCCTGTGGTTGTTTTTTTTGACAGCCTTGCCAGAGTTCTTTTTCAAAAGATTTGTCGCCCATTATGAATGGTTGCTAC
Organism: Cytophagales bacterium; assembly: GCA_031425615.1. Lineage (GTDB taxonomy): Bacteria > Bacteroidota > Bacteroidia > Cytophagales > Microscillaceae > JAAFIN01. Next base: position 27,508 of record JANPJR010000025.1, on the reverse strand, counting down.
TATATACAAGACAATGTTTTGTGAAAAGGTTGCCTGTATTGTGAAGTAAATTGTGAAAAAATAGTAAAATACTTGGTTTTAACGCAAATTTAACAAAAAATTTTTTTTTTTCGTTCCAAATTTTATGGTTTAGTATCCGTTTTTAACATTTACTTTTTAAAATTTTGGATTGTTACAAATCACAACGTTTTTCTAAAAGAAATCTTAAAAAAATTTCAAAACTTTTTGTTTCATTTTTTTGTCTTATTCCTATTATACAAAATTTTATTTTTTGATTTATCCCTTTTGACTTATCCAAAACATGGCATACCACAATCTTTCTACTGCTGAAAAACTAAAAATTCGTACATTGGGCGAACTCAAACAAGCTGGTTACGTTTCTGAAACAGTAAAACAAGAACTTAGGCGAAATCTTATCCATAAAATCACCCAAAAACAACCTGCTTTTGAAGGTATTTGGGGGTTTGAAGACACAGTAATCCCTGAACTTGAAAGGGCGATTTTGGCGCAACATCATATCAACCTTTTAGGGTTAAGGGGACAAGCAAAAACACGCCTCGCGAGACAAATGATTTATCTTTTGGACGAATATATCCCTGTTGTAGCAGGCGCAGAACTCAATGATGACCCACTTAGACCACTTTCGTATTTTGCAAAAGAAATGATTGACCAAAATGGCGATAATACAGCCATAAATTGGTGGCATAGAGAAGACAGATACACCGAAAAATTGGCTACACCTGACGTTTCAGTAGCGGATTTGATAGGTGATATTGACCCAATCAAGGCAGTAAATCTAAAATTGTCGTACAATGATGAACGTGTGATACATTATGGCTTGATTCCGAGAGCGCATAGAGGAATTTTTGTGATAAATGAGCTTCCTGACTTGCAGGCGCGTATTCAGGTATCACTTTTTAATATTTTGCAGGAGGGCGATATTCAAATTAGAGGGTTTAAATTGAGGCTTCCCTTGGATATCCAATTTGTTTTTACTGCCAATCCAGAAGATTATACCAACCGTGGTAGCATTGTAACACCTTTGAAAGATAGAATTGACAGCCAAATTATTACGCATTATCCAAAAACCATTGATATAGGCAAAAAAATCACCATGCAAGAGGCAAAAATCCTCGAAAGCCAAAAAAACTTGGTAACTGTGCATGATTTTGCCATTGAATTGATTGAGGAAATTGCTATGGAAGCACGCAAAAGCGAATATATTGACGCAAAAAGTGGTGTTTCTGCACGTTTGACGATTGCTGCGTTGGAAAATCTTTACAGTACCGCAGAAAGAAGAGCTTTGCGTAATGGCGAGGAAAAAACGCATATCCGTTTGGCGGATTTTTGGGGCATAATTCCTGCAATTACAGGCAAAGTTGAACTCGTGTATGAAGGTGAGCAAGAAGGGGCGTTGATTGTTGCCCAAAATTTGATTGTAAAAGCAATTAAAAAGCGTTTTACGCAGTTTTTCCCTGAACCTGATTCATTCAAAAAACAAAAAAATAACCCGTTTATTCCGATTGTTACATGGTTTAATGCAGGCAATGTAGTGGATATTTTGGCTGATACTACCGAAAAAGCCTACCAAAAATCGTTGCATGATGTAACAGGTTTGGCAGATTTGGTACATGATTACGTAAAAAATGTGCCTTTTTCCGAAAAATTATTTATGATGGAATTTGCGTTGCATGGTTTGGCGGAATTTTCACAAATTAGTCGCCAAATACTAAGCAATGGACTTACATTTAAGGATTTGTTTAGCAGTTTTAATTTGCCTGATAGTTTTGAAGAAGAAGACGAATACTAATTTAATTAGGAATTGGGGATTAGGTTTTTTTTCAGTTGTCAATCTCGCAGACTTGACAATCTGAAAAATTATTAGAGAAAAATGATTTTTAGCCCATTTTTCTTTTTTACCCTTTTATCCTAACTTTCATTTATTTTTGAAAGTTTTGAAAAATATATAAATAAAGTAGAAAATTATTATTATTTTTGTAAAAATAAAAAATACGCTAAGAAACGCAAAACAAACTTCAAAAAAATATATTATAAACATGAAAATCAGCACATTTCAAATATTATCGTGGGATTATGAAATACAACATATTTTAATGATTATCAATGTTGTATTGTTGTTTATTTCTGTAATATCGCCTATATCATTGGTATATGTAGGTATTTACCAAATTTTTTTTGGTTTGTATCAATTATTGATTAGCAGTAATGTATTTTTAATTAGCAAAAGTCTTTCAGAGCAAATACGTTTTTTTAGACGTGTATTTGTGTGGAGTGCTTGGGGTTATGTTGGTATTTTATTGTTTTTTAATATGCTTCTTTTGAATGATTTTTTGAATGTATTGATTTATTTTGTGTTGCCACAGGTTTTTATGGTGATGTATTATTTGCTCACACGCCAAGAACTTAAATCTCGCAAACGTTATTTTGAAATGCGCCCAATGTTGTTTGTACGATAAAATTTTTTGAAAAAACCAAAGACACAAAAACCAAAAAAATCATGGAAATACCAGAACAATTTATACAAATTTGGGGAACATTGGGTACAAATTGGGGCATTAATCGCACTATGGCACAAATACACGCTCTTTTGCTCATAAAACCTTTCGCACTTAGTACCGAAGAAATCATGGAACAACTACAAGTTTCACGTGGCAATGTAAATATGAATGTGCGTGAATTGATAGCATGGGGACTTGTGTATAGAGAACTCAAATCGGGCGACAGAAAGGAGTATTTTTCTGCCCATAAAGATATGTGGGAAGTAGCACAATGTATCATCAGGGAACGCAAAAAACGTGAATTTGACCCGCTCCGTAAAGCGATACAAGAGTTGAACGCTGTGCCTTTGGAAGAAGATACGCCTGAAACCCAAAACTACCAAAAAGTATTAAATGAACTTGACCAACTCACGCAACAACTTGATAAAATGTTGGATAAGGCAGGCTCAATGGATAAAAATGGCATTACAAAAAAATTATTGCAATGGTTTATTTAAAATAAAAAATCTCACTTTCGCATTTCCCTAATTTCATTAATTAAAACGGAAACTGTTTTTTCCAATTTATCTATTTTTTGTTCTAAGGCATCATTATTATCGCTGACCATTTCGTCCACAAAAATTGCGTTTACAATAGAAATTCCAAATATTCCGCCTGTAAAAACAATAAATATAAAATAAAGTTTTACAAAAAATTCAATGTTGGGTGCTTTTTTTGAAATCGTTTCGGGAATTTCGTACCAACCTTCCAACGTAAACATTTTGAAAATAGAATAACAAGATATCAACGCATTGCCAAAAAACTCAGGTGCAATTTGTTTGAACAAATAACATGTGAAAAGCGAAATAATAATAATATACAAAAAAAATGCAATCAACACAAACACCGAAGCACGTAACGCCCTGCCTACGCCATTCATCAATTCTGCAAGATTGGGAATAAATTGCAAAAACCTAAAAAACTTTGCTACGCGCAATGCCCTCAATATCAATAATGCAGAAAAATCAGGCAAATCAAAAAATAATAACAACAATGAAGGCATTGTAAGCACAACAATCACAAAATCAAGCCTGTTCCAGCCCGATTTTATGTAGTCTTTCCAGCCTGATATGCGAATTTTTATCAGCATTTCTACAAAGAAAAATACTGTAAAACCATTGTCTAAGTTTTCAAAAAAATGCAAATGACGTTGCACATAATCAAATGACAATGCAAAAAGTATTACAATATTAACACATATTGCAAGCATGATGGTTTTGTCACTTACAAAAAAACGTTGCCAAAGTGGAAGGTGTTTTGTGTCCAATATTGTAATGTAACCTAAGTTGTCAGTTATAAATTTTTAAGTTGTCAGTTTTTGTAAATTTACGCCAATTTATAATTTTAACATAGAAAACCATAAAATAAATGGGTTTTTTTTGAAAAAAAATATAACATGCAACTTGGGGCAATATTAAATTTCTAATTCCTAAATTTTTTTACACAGTGATTGGCAAATGCGAAAGCATGTCTTCGGTCATTTTTTTGAGGTCAAAAGCAGGTTTCCAATTCCAATCTTTTTGTGCATGGCTATCATCAATACTTTGAGGCCAAGAATCTGCAATATTTTGGCGGAAATCTGGTTTATATGAAATTTTAAAATCAGGTATATGAAGTTTGATAGCATTTGAGATTTCTTTTGGTGAAAAACTCATAGCAGAAAGATTATACGCAGAACGAATTTTAATATTTTCGCTTGGTGCGTGCATCAGTTCAAGCGTAGCGCGTATAGCATCAGGCATATACATCATAGGCAAGTATGTATTTTCGTGCAAAAAACATTCAAATTTTTTGCCTTCTGATGCTTTATAATAAATATCTACTGCGTAATCAGTTGTACCGCCACCAGGAGGCGTTTTATAGCTAATGATACCAGGATAACGCAAACTCCTTACATCAAGTTTATATTTTTGGAAATAGTATTCTGACCATCTTTCACCTGCCAATTTGCTAATGCCATATACCGTATTTGGGTTCATAAGCGTATACTGAGGCGTATTATTTTTTGGTGTATCATGTCCAAATACTGCAATAGAACTTGGGTGATATACTTGTTTTATGCCACGTTCTTGTGCTACTTGCATTACATTGAGCATGCCTTCCATATTGATTTGCCATGCAAAAAGTGGGTCTTGTTCACCACTTGCAGAAAGCACCGCAGCAAGGTGGTAAATATGCGTAATTTTATACTTTTGGATTAACTCTACCAAACGCCCACCATCAAGTACATTGAGGGCTTCAAAAGCGAGGTCAGTATGGAAATTATCAGGTTTGCGAATATCCGTAATAATAACATTGTTTGCACCATAATGTGAAGCCAATGCTTGCGAAAGTTCGCTCCCAATTTGCCCACAAGCACCTGTAATGAGTATCATATCGTTTGGCATATTTTTAGAATTAGGAATTATAAATTAGGAATTAGGAATGGAATTATTGATTTTTGGACTTTAAACTTTTTTATTTCCCCTTTGGACAGGAAACTACTATTTTTGCAAAATTAAAAATATAATTTTACAAAGAAAAATTTTAACTTTTTTTAGAAAATTATTGATAAAAAAATAATTTCAAAATTATATACTGTTTTTTTTACAAAAATAGTGTTTTTAATACCACATTACCAAATAAATAATAAGAAAATGACTTTTGAAGAATTTTTAAAAGATAAAAAAATTGATGAATTTTTATTTAAAAATCAAAACAATCAACTTTTTGAAACATGGAAAGACGCATTTGCACAAATGAGCGTAGAAAGTTTTGTGCTACAACAAAAAATGAAAATCAATAAAATAAGAAGAAAGTTTTTGTTGAAATAATACAAGTTGTCGGTTAATTCAGTGGTCAGTTAATTCAGTTAAAAGCTGTTAATTTTCTTTTTTCTTTGGGTAAATAAAAACATCTTTTTTTACACTTTTTTCGTATTTTATAAATACATTTGTAAAAATAAATTTTCTTTTTTCACGTCTTAAAAAAATAAAAAAAAACTATGACCAAAATAATCAAAAGCATCTTTTTTGTTGTTTTGTTTGTTGTTGGTATGCAAACCAATAATACTTTTGCACAAGAAATTTATAGCACACAACCATTGATTTTGTATCAAAATTGCCAACAAAAAATCGTTATTCCAAGCAACGAGGAACTCAAAGTAAGTGTTTCGGAAGGCAAAATTGAAAAAACAAAAGAGCCAAATATCTTTTTGCTTACTACCGCAAAAAATGTAGCAGAAATCACGCTCACAATGGAAACAAAAGCAAATGTTGTTACCAAAAAAATGCTTAAAGTGTTGCCTTTTCCAATAGTAAATGTATATGTGGGTGATGAAACAGGTTTTAAATATCGCATGAAAGAGCCTTTTCCTGTGGATAAAGACCAAGTATTTCATATATATCCTGTGGGCAACGAAGCACATTCAGACCTTGCAAAATACATTCCCAATGATTTGGCTTGCAAAGTACGAAATTTTAAATTTAGTCAATTTAGAGGTGGAAGACAAATTGCAAGTGCTGACTTGGCAGGCAATACTTTCAAAATGGAAAAATCATTGTTACCCAAAGGCATAGAAGAAGGTGATGGCATTCAACTTGAAATCTTATCATTGACACGCACCAATTATGCAGGCGAAGAAGAAATTATTATACCACAACATAGTATTTTACACGGTTTTTATATTCGTCAAAATTAATATTTTTTTGGTTATGATAATAAAAAAACGCTTACAAAGGAAAATCTCTGTAAGCGTTTTTTTTGTATCACAGACTTTCAGTCTGTGTGTATATTTTCCGAAAACCACAGGTTGAAAACCTGTGCTACAATTTAAAAACGCAGATTTTCACCTGTAGCACAGACTTTCAGTCTGTGTGTATATTTTCCGAAAACCACAGGTTGAAAACCTGTGTTACAATTTAAAAATGCAGGCTTTCACCTGTATCACAGACTTTCAGTCTGTGTGTATATTTTCCGAAAACCACAGGTTGAAAACCTGTGCTACAATTTAAAAACGCGGACTTTCATCTGTAGCACAGACTTTTAGTCTGTGCGTGTATTTTCCGAAAACCACAGGTTAAAAACTTGTGCTACAATTTTTATTTACAATCATGGAACATTTGCAAACATATCATAAGCGTAATTTACCTCATTATTATCCTCATGGAGAAAAAATTTTTGTTACATTTCGTTTAGCCAATACCATTCCTCAAAACTTGTTAGTTGAGTGGATAGAACAGTATCAAAACGAATTAAACAATATCAAAGCCCCTACTAACTCTGCGGAGCATTTGCAGTTGAGAGATGATATAGGCAAGCGTCATTTTGGGCGGTATGATAAATATTTAGACCAAGAAAGTGATATATTGTATTTGCAACAACCTGAAATAGCAGAAATCGTAAAAGAGGCACTTTTATATTACGAAAATAATTTATATAAAACCTTAGCTTATTGCATTATGCCCAATCATGTGCATTGGGTTTTTGACACGAGTATCCAATTAAATAAACCAGTTGATGAATACAAGAATTTATCTATTTTTATGAAAAGTATCAAAGGCTATACAGGCAAAAAATGTAATGAAGTATTAGGAAAGACAGGAGGTTTTTGGCAAACAGAGAGTTATGACAGGGTAATACGAAGCGACAAAGAACTTGAAAATATCATAAATTATGTGCTGAATAATCCTGTGAAGGCAAAATTAGTAGAAAACTCTCGGGATTGGGTATACAATTTTAGTATTCTGTAGCACAGACTTTCACCTGTAGCACAGACTTTCAGTCTGTGTGTATATTTTCCGAAAAACACAGGTTGAAAACCTGTGCTACAATTTAAAAACGCAGACTTTTATCTGTAGCACAGACTTTCAGTCTGTGTGTGTGTGTATTTTCCGAAAAACACAGGTTGAAAACCTGTGCTACAATTTAAAAACGCAGACTTTCACCTGTATCACAGACTTTTAGTCTGTGTGTGTATTTTCCGAAAAACACAGGTTGAAAACCTGTGCTACAATTTAAAAACGCAGACTTTCACCTGTATCACAGACTTTTAGTCTGTGTGTATATTTTCCGAAACCACAGGTTGAAAACCTGTGCTACAATTTAAAAACGCAGACTTTCAGTCTGTGTGCGTATTTTCCGAAACCACAGGTTGAAAACCTGTGCTACAAATAATAAACCTTTTATCCTGTGTGTATATTTTATTTCTTTGTTTCTGCTGTCGTAATTTCTTTTGGAATAGGATTGAGGATAGAGTGGGGTTTTGGGGTAATGAGTTTCATGTCCAAAACAATTTTTTCGCCCCATTCTTTTGAGATTTTACGTTTTAGATATTTTTCTATCATCAGTGTAGCAACAGGTGCTGCGACAGCTCCGCCAAAACCTGCATTTTCTACATATACCGCAATACAAATTTTTGGGTTTACTCTGGGCGAAAAAGCAATAAAAACAGAATGGTCTTCTCCTCGTGGGTTTTGGGCAGTGCCTGTTTTACCACATATTTCCAAGCCATCAATAATTGCCACAGGCGACACTGTGCCCATGCGATACGCATCAGCCATACCACCTATAATGGTTTCAAAATGCTGTTTATCAATACCTACGATGTGTTTTTGGTTATATTCTGGTCTAATTAGTTTTTTATCACCAATACTTTTTACCAAGTGAGGCGTATAATAATATCCTCTATTAGCAATGATAGCAGTTACATTGGCAAGTTGCAGAGGTAATACGCCTATTTCACCTTGACCAATACCTAAGGAATAAATATTAGAAAATTTCCATTGTCCTTCACCAAATCTCTTATTGTAAAAGGCAAAACTTGGCACATTGCCATTCAATTCATGCACCAAATCTATATTTGTTCTTCTTCCAAGATTAAACCTTGAAAGGTAATCTTGCCAAATAGCAAAACCTTTTTTGCCATCACCATCAGGGCTTAATGTATAAACGCTGTCTTTAAGTACCATTTTATTTTGGTAAATAATCCTACGATATACCTTAAAATAATATGGATTGCAAGAATGTTGGATAGAAGTATGCACACCACCTACGGGGTGCCAATGGCATTTTACAAGCGATTTGTCGCAAGGGAAAACAGTTTCAGGCGTAATAAATCCTTCTTGCAAGCCAATCAAGGCATGTACGGTTTTAAGCGTAGAGCCAGGCGGATAAAGGGCTTTTATGGCACGATTAAACAAAGGTTTATTTTCGTCATTTGCCAAAGGGGAATAATTTTTTGAAAATTCACGTGCTGCGAGGAGGTTTGGGTCGTATGTAGGAGCGGAAATCATAGCCAAAATCTCGCCTGTTGCAGGTTCTATGGCAACTACTGCACCAGCTTTATTTTGCATCAGCATTTCGCCATATTGTTGCAATTCTAAGTCAATGGTTGTGGTAAGATTTTGTCCTGCAATAGAAAGCGTATCTAATTTTCCATCTTGAAATTTGCCTTTTTCTTTGCCTTTTGCATCTACCCAAAAATGTGTTGCACCTCTGATGCCTCGCAATTCTTTTTCGTAAGAGGCTTCTATACCACTTATGCCTACATAATCCCCTTGTCGGTAATAACCTGTTTTGTCAGTTTTGAGCATTTCAGGACTTATTTCCCCAATATACCCCAATACGTGTGCAAGGCTTTGGTGTGGATAACCACGCAAAGTACGTGAAACTGCAAAAAATCCAGGATAATCCGACAATTTATCTTGTATGTGGGCGTATTCTTCCTTAGAAAGTTGCTTGACAAAAGGTGAAGGTTGTGTTTTGGATTGTTTGGTGGCACGCTCCAAATTTTGTTTATATTCTTGTGGTGTAATACCCAAAAAATCACAAAATTCAGGAATATTTTTAATGTCTACTTTGTTGGGGATTACCATGAGGTCATACACAGGCGCGTTTGTGATGAGTAGTTTTCCATTGCGGTCATATATTGTGCCTCTGTGTGGGTATATGACAATTTTTTTTACAGAAATATCTTCCGCAGCATTTCTATACTCTGCACTAAGTACTTGTATAAAAAAAAGTCTTGTCAGAAAAATAAGGGAAATACCCACAAAAAAACCCAAAATAACCCAGCGTCTATTCTCGTGCATTGCTTAAAAAAGGCGAAAAGAAAATGTATTGAACAATAAAAATCATTAAAGTCGTAAAAATTGTGCTTGCAAAGGTTTTTAATATTACATCAAGCCAAAGCTTTGCACTAAATTGCTGTAAAGAAAATAAACATAGATGGTGCAAAAATACTAAAATCGCAGTGTATTGTAAAAATTTTGCAAGCCCATTTTCTTTGATAGAAACATCATAAATTTCTGTTTTTTCAAATAAAAATAATATCAAATAAGGTCGCAAATATGCAACCAATACACACGACATAGCGTGCATACCCAATGTATCATAAAAATTGTCTACAAAAAAACCAATCACAAACCCAAGCACAAGCAAAAGCCTTCTATCTGTATAAACAGGCAAAGAAAGGATAAAATTAATATACAAAAAACAAAAAGCAGTATTAAATAAATCAAAATTTTTGATAAAAATAACTTGTACTAACAAATACCCAAAAAATGCCAGCACTTGGCGAATAAATACAAGATTGTTCATTTTAGATTATAAATTATAGATTTTTTTATTTTCCTTTTTAAATTTAAGTTAAAGGTTTGTAGTAAAATTATTTACTTTATTATTTTATAGTTTTCTTATAGATTAGAAAATATGTTTTTGCTTTTTTAAATACAACGTTTATATTTTTTTTATATTTAAAAAAATCCGTTTTAATCCGTTAAATCTGCGTTATCCGCGTGCCAAATACCAAAAAATGGGAACGCTGATGACACGAATTGGGCGAATTTTAACGGATTTTAAAATATAATTTTAAGAAAAAAATTAAAAATTCTTAACTAAACAATCCTTGCAATTTCATGGCGATACTCATGTCACCTTCAATACGCATTTTTTGTTGCATAAATGCTTCCATTGGGTTCAATGAACCTGAGAGCATATCGTCAAGGTCGCTAAGTTCAACCGATACTGTACAATCTGCCTCAGTATCATTGTTATTTACGATAGCAGGATTTACAGTAGCATCTACATAAATCGCACCTTCGCCACCTGTGAAATGGAATTTTACTTTTGCACCAAAATCAGCGTTAAGACTTGCAGTTTTTTTCTGAATATTTTGCGTTGTTGTTTCTAAGCTCATGTTTTTAAATGAAATTTTTGTTAAGATTTTTTGTTAAATAAGATGATTAAAATGTTTTTCAACATTCAAAAAATTAAGCCCCAAAATTACCTTATTTTTCCTTAAAATAAAAATAAAAAAAGTCAATTAAAGTACCTAAGCCAAAATTCATACTTCCATAATTTATATTTTTTTGTTTTTTTTATAAAAATGTTTTATCTTTGCGGTTCGTATTTTCAAAGATTTTTCATAAAAATAAATATACAAACAGTATGGCAAGAGTTTGTCAATTATCGGGAAAACACACGCGTTCAGGAAATAATGTTTCACACGCAAACAACAAAACAAAACGTAAATTTTACCCAAATTTGCAAAGAAAAAGATTTTTTTCTGAGGAACTTGGTGAGTGGATTAAACTCAAAGTAGCAACGTCTGTTATTCGTGATATCAACCGCAAAGGTTTTGATGCAGTTGTGAAAGAAGCGGTTCTCAAAGGAACAGCAAGATTTTAATAACTAAATTTAATATGTATGCCCTCTGCCTTACAGGAAAAATTTTTTATGATTTCTCCCGCTTGGTAGCGGGTTTTTTTTATTTTTATGTCTTTTATTTTAGCATCACAATCCCCACGCAGAAAAGAACTTTTTAAAGCAATTTCAACAGATTTTGAGGTAAAAATTGCCAATATTGATGAGGAAAATTATCCTTCACAACTTTCTGCACAAGAAGTGCCTTTGTTTTTGGCACAAGAAAAAGCAAAAGCGATAGCCCTTTCGCTTGCCAATTTGCCACAATATGCCCAACACACCATTGTTGCGTGTGATACGGTGGTGATTTTGGAAAATGAAATCATTGGGAAGCCTGAAAATATTGCACAAGCAAAATTATTTTTGCAAAAAATTTCAAATAATATGCACCTTGTAGTATCAGGCGTGTGTGTGCGTACTGTGGAAACCGAAAAAATTACTTTTTCTGAAACTACAAAAGTGTATTTTAATACGCTTTCAGAAGAAGAAATTGACCATTATCTTGCGCATTTTCCGCCTTTGGACAAAGCTGGTGCGTATGGTATTCAGGAATGGATTGGTATGATAGGCGTACAAAAATTGGAAGGCTGTTATTATAATGTAATGGGTTTGCCTGTTGCTTCTCTGTATCAACATTTGAAAAGGAAATAATAGCTCAAATGCTTAAATGACATTTTGTATGTCAAATTTTTCAATACTTATTTTTTTCAAAAGGTTTTCCATGATTTCAGAATTTCCAGTTGTAAAAAATTGAAAATTTGCTTGAAAATTTTTATTATTTTCTGTGTGATTTTCCCAATGATTTTCCACCAAAATTTTTTTTGTTTGGCGTGCAACCGCATGAGCGGGATTTTGGATTTGAATTGTTGTTTGGTTTTCTGTTTGATTTTTATCTTGTATATTTTTTTCCAAAAAATAATTATCCATAATTTTTAAGATAATTTTCTCTAAAAAAGGGTAATGCGTGCAACCAAGCACAAGTTGGTCAATATTTTGGGCAAACATTGGGTAGAGATATTTTTCTAACAATGTGTATGTTTCAGGCGTATCAATCTGATTTTGCTCTACAATTTCTACCAAATCATAGCCTACTTGCGTAATAATTTTAATATTTTGGGCATATTTTTCTTTGGTTTTTTTGAATAAATTACCTTTTAAGGTGTTTTCAGTAGCTAAAACGCCTATTTTTTTCGTTTTTGTATGGATAGAAGCAGGTTTTATGGCAGGTTCTATCGCCACAAAAGGTACGTCATAACTTGCTCTCAATGTTTCAATACATGCAGAAGTAGCAGTATTGCATGCAACTACAATAATTTTGCAATTTTTTGACAATAAAAAATCTACAATTTTTTTGCATAAAACTTCAATTTCTGTTACTGTTTTCTCGCCATACGGGCAATTTGCACTATCTGCAAAATAAATAAGGTTTTCCGCAGGCAACAGTTTTACAATTTCTTGCCAAACAGATAACCCACCAAGTCCAGAATCAAAAACGCCAATAGGTTGTTGTGATTTTTGCATGAGTTTAAGGGAACCTTTTTTTAAGGTAATGTCTAAGGTTTTATTGAGTAAATCAAGGCATATTTTTTTTATCTTTGAGGGGGCTTAGATTTTTAGATAGAGCGATTTATCTTAGCTTAGTTACATTTCTCAAGTTGATTTATTTAAAAAGTATAAATTCCAACCCAATATTCACAGTACTTTAAATTATACTTGAAAACCAATCCATAAAATATCATCACGTTGCTCTGTGTTTGCCATGTGTGTTTGGAGTGCTTGTTGAATGGCTGTTTTTTGGGTTTCAATAGAAGTTTGGTAGTTTTGCAAAATTAGTTCTTTGATACGTTGTTCGCCAAATCGTTTTCTTTTAACGTTATTTTGGTCGGGCAAACCATCAGAGCCTGTATAGACCCAACTTCCTTTTTGCAAAACAAGCGTATGGTTTTCAAAATCTATTGCTTGGTTTTGGTGTCCTCCAATGGCTTTTCGTGTACCTTTTAGTTCTGTAATTTTGCCTTCACTTTCAATGCAATAAATGGTGTGTTTTGCCCCTGAAAAAGTAAGCAAAGTTTCATTTGTTGGCAGTTTTTCCAAGCAAATAATAGACATATCCATACCATTGTTGTTGTTATTTTCTTTTTGCCTCAAAACAATTTGTATTTCTTCATGCAAAGTCCCCAAGATTTCTGCTGGATTATGTACACCTCTAAGCCTTATGATTTTATCCAATAATGTATTGCCTATCATGGTCATAAAAGCACCAGCCACGCCATGCCCTGTACAATCAACTGTTGCCAAAAATACTTTTCCTTCTATTTCATTTAACCACCAAAAATCCCCTGAAACAATATCTTTTGGCATATATATCACAAAGCATTTTGGGAGCAGTTCATCTATTTTTTGTTGATATGGCAAGATAGCTTGTTGGATGACATACGCTGATTTTATACTTCCATTTATTTTATCGTTTTGTGTTTCTAATTCTCTGCATTGTATTTCTATAGAGGCTTCGCTTATGCGTAATTGTTCTATGATTTTTTCCAATTTATGTTCATTACGCAACATATTTCTGTATGCTTTTTCCAAATCTTGTTTTTGGTCGTCTATCAAATCTTTTTGGGCAATTAGTTCTGTTTGCCTATTCATGATTTCTGTGTTTTTTTCATGTAAAAGCATACGGTTTTTCTTTTCTGCAATACTTTTACGATATTGTAGCAATGCCAACAAAATTAGCAATAAAATGCCTATGCCAAAAGCGATTGTGTAAGCATATTGGGCTTGTTGTTTTTCAACACGTATTTTATTATCAAGTTCCAACACTAAGATTGCTTTTTCTTTTTTATCTATTTCGTATTCATGTTGGATTTGTTTAGTTTGTTTATCTGCTTGCTCAATATTTATGCTGTCTTTGTATTGGTTGTATAATTTATAATTTTGAAAAGCTAATTTGTATTGATTTTTTTTCTCATAAATTTTTACAATAATTTCCAAAGCATTGCTTATTTCTCGTTTGGCTTTCATGCTTAGGGCAATTTGATACGATTTTTCTGCTATTTCGCTATTCAAGTCGCCTTCTTTTAACAAAACTTTGGCTAAATTACACAAAGAAATTGCTTGTTGTAATTTATTCCCGATTTCATTATTGAGTGCCAGAGATTCCTCAAAATATTGTTTGGCTCGTTGATTTTCGTTTTTTTTCTCATATATTTCGCCTATGTTATTGTATCTCAATGCGATACGTCTTTTGTCTTTTAATTCTTTACAAATAGCCAAAGACTCCAACATCTGTTCCAAAGCAAGTTCATATTTGCCTTGTGCGGTATAAATCTCACCTATATTATTCAGGTTGATGGCTACGCCTTCTTTATAACCATATTTTTTATTCAAAACTAAGGCTTGATTATAATATTCTAAGGCTTTTGGATAGTTTCGCAAAAGTCTATATACTTCGCCTATATTGTTTTTTGTATAAGCAATTTCGGTCATATTGCCCAGCTTTTCATTGATGCCAAGTGCTTCCAATGCAAATTTGAGTGCCACCAAATAATTGCCTTGATTAAGTTCCAAAGTGCTTAATCCATTCAAATTTGCTGCGATGCCTTTATCAAATTTTATTTTTTTTGCAAGCGTTATGCCATTGTTGGCATACCAAAAAGAGCTATCAAATTTGCTGTGTCTATATACACGTGAAATTTGATAATAAAGCAAACTAAGCGTACTATCAGGTAATTTGGTTTCAAGTGTTTGCTTTTTTAAACTATCCAAAAGTTTTTTATCCTGAGCATCAAGGTTAAAATGTATCAACCAAATAAAACCCAAAAACAAAAAAATAGATTTTCCCATAGAAAAAATTTACATTTTAGAAATAAGACGTAAAACTAACCTAAAAATTTGAAAAAATTATGCCACAATATATTTTAACTTTTTGTTGTGATATACTTTTCAAAAAAAAGGTATGTTTAAAGGTAAATTTCCAAGCATTTCAAAATATTTTTTGGTTATCTGATAATTTTATTGGGTAATTTGTAATTCATATTTTTCTTATTGCTATACATTTTTCTAAAAAATAAATTCAAAACGCAGGAAAAAGGCTTTTTTAATTTTTTATTGAAAAATAATGTGTTTATTTGAAAAATTAAAACAAATATTATCCTTTATGCTGTTCTCAGCTGGTAATTTTTCAAAAAATTAGGGTCAGACCTTTGTAAACTTTGGTACAGACCCAATTTTTTGAAAAATATTTCATTTAAACCACTTTTTTAAAACTTTACCCCAACTGCCATCAAAAAATTTGTGCCTGCTTGTGGAAAATAAAAGTTTTCTTGTGTGCGTTCTCCGCTTGCATAATAGCCATAGGTATAACCATTATTTTCGTATTGAGCGTTGAAAATATTATTGACAAGTAGGTTAAAGTTAATTTCTTTTAAAAAAGAAGGTTTCCAAACATAATTTAAGCGAATATCTTGCGTAAAATACGCATCAAGTTTGCGGTTATTATTTGAAGTATTATCCAAGTATTGTTTGCCTACATATTTATTCAAAAAACCTATCGTAAAATCTTTAAAAGGCATATATTCTAATTGACTGCCTGCTATCAGATTAGGCGAAAAAGCAATGTCTGTGCCTGTAAATTGTAGCAATTTTTGGTCACCTGTGTCATAATCGTCTGTAAATTCTGTAAAATCTTTGATTTTATTTTGGCTCAAAGTCATATTTGCCTGCCAAGTCAAGTTTTTCAAAATCTTATAACCAGCCACCAATTCTACGCCCAAACGATAACTGTTTTTTACATTTTGGCGTGTGTAACCACCTACATCATTTACTTTTCCAGTAAGAATTAATTGGTTTTGGTAATCCATAAAATAACCATTTGCCTGAAAGCTAAAACTATTGCTTTCATGCCTAAAACCTGCTTCATAATCCAACAATGTTTCTGCTTTTGGACGACTTTCTGGGCTTGATTGTGTAAAATCATCACGATTTGGCTCTTTGTTGCCTACTGCAAGCGAGGCATATATTTGATTTTTTTTGTCTAATTGATATGTAATACCAGCTTTTGGGTTAAAAAACGTAAAGTTTATTTTTTGTTGCACATTTCTAATACCAAAAGCATCATTGGCAATGCCCAAAAAATCATAATCCACATATCGCACTTGCATATCTGCATATAAACTTAGATTTTCCAAAGGACGATAAATGGTTTTTGTGTAAATATTTATGTCGTTTTTGGTGGCATCATTATCATAATAACGGTGTCCTATTGTACCGTTTGAGGCATATTTTGCCCAAATAACTTCTCCAAAATGTTTGCCTTTATACGCATTAGCCCCACCACCAACAGAAAAATCAAGGTTTTTTTTGTTATAATTCAACGAAAATACCATTCCATAAAAATCATTATCCAACCAACGCCTACGAATTAAATCGCTTCTTTTAATGGTTTCGTTGCCAATTACCACATTATCAAGATTATAAGTGGCGAGTTTATCATCTTTGCGGTATTGTTCATAATAACCACGCCCTTTTGTGTAGTGAAAAGCAAGGTTTAAATCCCAATTACTGTTAAATTGGTGTGTAAGAAATGCTTGATAATGGTCTTGTTGATAATTATCCACTTCATTTTTATACAAAAGGCTATTAAATGTACGTGAATTGCTTTGCAAAAGGTTTTGGCTATCTTGTGCGTCTAATCCGTTGCGGTCAATATACGCCTGCATACCTGCTAAATCATTACGCAAACGTGCTTCTGGTACACCATTCCAGGCTTGATAGGTAATTTCTTTTCCTGAAAAAACATTAAATTTTATCATGGTTTTTTTGCCAAAATATCCACCAGAAAGAAAAAATGAACGCAAATCTGCAGTTGCTCTGTCTATAAATCCATTGGATTGTACTTTGGAAAGCCTGCCCTCAAATGCAAATTTATTATTAATCAAACCTGAACCTACTTTTACATTGCTTTTCCAAGTGCCAAAACTGCCCAGACTGTTGTTAATTTCTGCAAAAGGTTCTGCGGAATATGTATTTGTTTTGATATTGACACTTGCCCCAAATGCCCCAGCCCCATTTGTAGAAGCTCCTACGCCTCTTTGCACTTGAATATCTGCCACCGAACTCACAAAATCGGGCATATTTACCCAAAAAACGCCTTGTGATTCTGCGTCATTTATCGGAATACCATTCACTGTTACATTGATGCGTGTTGCGTCACTCCCACGAATACGCAAACCTGTGTAACCTACGCCTGTACCTGCATCAGATGTACTTACAACCGAAGGTTGGAAGTTGAGCATAATGGGCAAATCCTGCCCATTGTTAAGTTTTTGGAGTTCTTTTTGGGAAATATTATTGTACGCCATGCCATTTTCTTCGCCCACACGCAAACCTTTTACGAGGATTTCGTCCAGATTTGTAACCTCTTCCATTTTGCCCAAATATTCAAGCATAATCGCCACAAGTATATATGAACTTACATTAATTTGTTGTTGAAAAGTGGTGTGATTTTCAAAAGAAGCGGTTAATGTATAATTTCCATTTTTTACATTTGGAAAACTGTATCCACCATCATCATGGCTTTTGGTTTGGTAAATCGTGTCCCCTTTGAGCGTAATATCTACGTTGTAAATAGGTGCTTGATTTTTGTTACTGCGTACATAACCCTCAACTTTGCCAAAATCATTATTGTTTTGGGCAAAAAGAGTGTTTGGGAGAAAAAATAAAGAAAGGAAAATTGCGAAAAATGATTTTTTCATTGTTTTTTTTAAAGGTTTTTTTAAATTTTTTGGAAAAAAGTTAAATAAAATTCTTTAAAAAACGGAGAAAGAATAATTAGGAATTAGGGATTATAAATTATGGATTAAAAAATCCTTAATCTATAATCCATAATTTTCATAATCTTGTTCCCTGCGTCAGTATTATCTGCATCAGGTTCTATGGGTATAATCTCAGCCTATTTTTTATGGTATAAAAAAAACAGCACCCCGTTTTTTAGGAAAGTTTCACAAAGGAAACTTTTGCAAATATAGGAGGAAAATATTTTTTTTTGAAATTAAAAAAATAATAATTACAGTACTAAATGATTTTACTTGATTTTGACTTTCAACCCTAACCCTTTTCCCAGAAGGTAAAGGGCGCAAAAACCACAAAAAAGGTATTTTAAAGTCCCTCCCTTTCGGGGAGGAATTTAGGGTGGGGTTTCTCATCAAGTAAAATCACTTAGAGCTAATTTTTACACCTATTTCATTTGTGTTGTTATTGCTTGCATTACAAATAAAAAAATAATTTTGAAAGATTTTAGAAAACCATAAAAATCAAGTTTTTTCCCAATTTTTTACTTTTTCCTGAAAGTCATCTTTTAAATCCATACGCACTTTTACGTGCAACACGCAAGCAAGTTCAAAATTTTGATGTGTGATTTCTGCATCAAAGTTTTTAATTTGTTTCATTACATCATTCATTTGTGGATATTCAAAATGCAATATAAAATTTTGATAAAAATATTTTTCTATTGTTTTTCCATTGTCCAATGCCATTTGTGTAGCAGTTTTATAGGCATTTATTAAACCGCCAACACCAAGTTTTGTGCCACCATAATACCGCACAACTACCACAAGTACATTTGCGAGATTGTGTGAGCGGATTTGTCCCCAAATAGGCGTACCTGCGGAATGTGCAGGCTCGCCATCATCATTTGTGCGATAAAATGCTTGGTCTTGTGTGTGGATATTATATGCGAAACAGTGGTGTGTGGCATCATAATATTTTTTTTTCAAAAAAATAATTTTAGCTTTTGCATCATCTTCGTCTATAATGGGATATGCAAAAGCCAAAAATTTACTTCCTTTTTCTTTATAAATATCTTCACACGCCTCTAAAAGTGTAAAAAATGACGACATTTTTATTTTTTGTAAAAAAAAATTACTTTACCAAATTCATCAAATACTCACCATAACCACTTTTTCGCAGAGGTTGGGCAATTTCTACAAGTTGTTCTTTGGTAATAAAACCATTGTCAAAGGCTTCTTCTTCAATACAACCAATTTTTAGCCCTTGCCTTTCCTCAATTACCTGCACAAATTGTCCTGCTTGCATCAGCGAGGCAAATGTACCTGTATCAAGCCAAGCAGTCCCTCTATCCAAAATAGCTACGGAAAGATTGCCTTGTGCCAAATAATGTTTATTTACATCAGTAATTTCATATTCGCCTCTTGGAGAAGGTTGTAGGTTTTTGGCAATCTCAACCACCCGATTATCATAAAAATATAATCCTGGCACTGCAAAATTTGATTTTGGATTTTTTGGTTTTTCTTCAATAGAAATTGCTTTTTGGTCTTGGTCAAATTCTACCACACCATAACGTTCTGGGTCAGAAACGTGATACGCAAAGACCATTCCACCCTCTGGATTAAGATTTTTTTGCAAAAGGTTTCTTAAACCTGTGCCATAGAAAATATTATCCCCTAAAATCAATGCTACTTTGTCATTTCCAATAAATTTCTCACCAATTACAAATGCTTGTGCAAGTCCATTAGGCACTTCTTGAATTGCATATTCAAATTTACAGCCTATTTTGCTGCCATCGCCCAATAAATTTTTAAATAAATTGTTGTCTTGTGGTGTGGTAATAATCAATATTTCCCTAATTCCTGCACTTATAAGTGTAGAAAGTGGATAATAAATCATAGGTTTGTCATATACAGGTATAAGCTGTTTGCTGACCGAGAGCGTGAGAGGGTGCAATCGCGTGCCTGAGCCTCCCGCAAGGATAATGCCTTTCATAAATAATAAAAGCCCCCCAACCCCCAAAGGGGGAGATTTTAAAGGATAAATCCAAAGAAGGTTATTTAAAAATTAGGATTTTTTTGCAAATTTATTAGTTTCTAAAATATTGTTCAAACATCAAAGAATATTCATTTTGAGGGCTTATATATTGTTTTAGTTTTTGCTTTTGTTTATTAGACATTTTGCTCTTTCTTTTTTCTATCATCTTATCTTTAATTTTTAATAATAAATCTTTAAATTCGTCTATTTTTTTCATTCTCAAATAATCCTTTTCAGGTTTATCAAAGCCATATTTTTGAATGGTTAATTTTCCTTTGTCAGTGTTAAAAAAAATTAATTCTTTATCAAAGTAAATATGTTTCTGGATTTCTTCGTTTGTATCTACACAAGGATTTAGTACATCATCTACAGAGATTTGATTATTATTTTTTTTATTATTGCAATTTTCACACGCCAAATAAAGATTTTCCCATTCAAAAGCCTTTGTTTTGTCAATAGAAACTTCTATATAATGGTCTATTTCTTTGCTGATTCCTTTTAACAAAGTTTCGCAATAAAAACATTTGTGGTGGCTACTTTGCTTCAATGCGTCCAAAATTTCATCATGTCCATATTTATTATTATCAGGACGATTTTTTCCACTCGTTAAAAATTTAGTAAGCCATTCTTGTTCTTTTTCTACCAAAATATCAGGTTTTGGGAGGCGTGTAATGTGTCGCATATTTTATTTTTAATCTTCAAAAATTTGAGAAATAATATTGTCCATATCCAAATATGAAAAATATTGGGGATTTTTTTCTAACAATGTCTTTTCTATTTTTTTTCTTTCTTGTGCATTTTTCGCATTTTTCCTTTTTGCCAAAAGTTCCGAAATTTCTTGATTAAAACTATAAGTTGCCCCAAAAACAGGCGAAATTAAGATTTCTTCAATAGGTTTATTCGTATAATTTTCGGTTTCATCTACGATTATAGTGTGGTCACCTTTCGCTTCACACACAAAAACTTTTGCATTAGAAACAGAGGATACAATGAAAGGCGAATGTGTGGTAAGGATAATTTGCAAATTTGGGAAAATCTTTTGAATAGATTGAATAAATGTTTTCTGCCACTTTGGGTGGAGGTGGTTTTCTGCTTCATCTATCAAAAGAACACCTTTTGCCTTGCAAAGTTGTTCCAAAGGCGAATCCTCCAATACGTGCAAACAATACATTCGCCCCAAAAGCGAAACCATACGTTGCACAAGATACAGGTTTCCACTACTTAGATTTGCAAGTGGAATATCAGAACCATTTTGCGAAATAATGGGCGTAAGCGTGGTGCGTGCCACACTTTTCAATTCTCCGTTTAAAAGACTTAATTTAAAAATTTCTTTTAGGGTTTCATATAATTTTTGTCCTAATGCTTTTTCTTTTTCATCTTCGCTACTTTTCAAATAATCAAAAAAGGTAATAAGTTGTGTAACTTGTATATTTTGGTGTATGCCTGTCAAAGCATCTTTATACAAGTCGTTTGGATTGGGGGCTACAAGGCTTTTTATCTCAAAACTATCAGTAGAAAGTTTAGAAGCCCAATATTCTATGATAAAGTGGTTTTTAAAGATTGATGCTTTATTATAAAATCTTGGATTGATTAAATCATGTACTTGGTTTTCTTTTATAATATTTGTGCCATTTTTTTGTAAAAAAATATTTCGTTTTTGATTTTCCAACCAAATATAGCTTTTTATATTGAACAAATCTTTTTCTCTAATAATATCTCTTTGCAATATTTTACTCTCACCATACAATAAAAGCCTTATTGCATCAATCAAAAGCGTTTTTCCTGTACCATTTTCGCCTGTGATGATGGTAACAGGAGGTTTTTCCATGTTGTCATTTTCGGTAATAAATTGTATTTTACCTTCTAAGAAAGTTCCAATATTTTTTACTTCTAAGTCAATTAAACGCATATATTTTTGTGGGATGTGCTAAAAATTATGAAAATTTCGCATAAAAAAAGTGTGGAATGAATATATTGAAGAAAAGTAATAGGCTAAAAATTCCTCACCATAAAATTTAAAAAATGCTTTTCCATAATAGTTCGTTAAAATTTTCTCCAAAATTAAAAATCTTATTTGGTAAAAATAAATAAAAATGAAAAAAATTTTGTTATACAAAAAAAAATGTAAGTTTTTTGTATTTTTCATGTAAAAAAAATTATATTTGTGCAAAAAAACACAGGACAAAAATACTTAGCAAAAAATATTTAATCATTCCAATATATAATGGCAACTACTCCCGTAAAACTCGTAATGCTTGTAGATGATAATGAAACTGACAATTTTATTACCAAAAGAATCATAGAAGTTACCAAATTTGCAGAAAAAATTATTGTTCAAAACTCAGGCAAAAATGCTTTGGAATACTTAGAAGCCAATCACACAATCCCTGAAAATATCCCTGAACTGATTTTTTTGGATATTAATATGCCTATTGTAGATGGTTTTGTATTTTTGATAGAATTTGAAGCATTGCCCGAAAGTATTCGTGAAAAATGTCGCATTGCTATACTTTCAAGTTCAAGCAATAAACGTGATATAAGCAAAATGATTGACAATGATTATGTATTGCGTTTTGTTACAAAACCACTTAGCCCTGATATTTTGAACCAAATTTCACAAGAATTGGTAGAATAAAAGCACACTAATCAAGCCCAAAGGCAACAAATACAAAAAAATAAGATAAAAAATTAATATATTTATAGATAAAAAAAACTGTATTATTCTTTAAATAATGCAGTTTTTTAGTTTAAGGCTGTTAATTTCCCCTTTGGGGTTTTTGGTTAGGGGCTATTTAAGAAGCTAAAATTTTCTCCACCAAAATACTCAAAATCACGCTTTCATTGCTATCAGCTACAGGCAAAATTCCTTTTGATTGGAGGTCTGCTTCTGCTACAAATCCTACAATTTTTTTAATATTTTGGAGTGAATAATTACCAATAAGCGTTTTGTAATCACGTAAAGCATAAGGTGATATTTTCATGGTGCTTGCGAGGTGTGTATCATCATTACTTTTGCCCGCAGTTTTTTCTTGGTAAAAAACCAATGCTTTGAAAAAAAAGCCAAATAGCGTAGCAAGCGTAGGAATTAAAGACTGTTTTTTAGGGTTTGCTTCCCAATACCGAATAATTTGCTGGATTTTGAGCGTGTTTTTTTCTGCGATTGCTTTCTGGAATTCAAAAATATTATATTCTTTGCTAATGCCAATATATGTTTCTACTGCTTGTGGGTCTATTTTTGTATTTTTTGGCACATTGAGCATGAGTTTATCCAATTCTTGTGCGATTTTGCCCAAATCTACCCCAAGTGATTCTACCAGTAGTTGCGTTGCTTGTGCAGAAATATCCCTTTTATGCGGTTTCAGATAATCCACAATCCACGCAGGTACTTGGTTTTCATAAATCTTTTTACTTTCAAAAACTACTGCAATTTTTTCCAAAAGTTTATACAATTTGGTGTTTTTTGCCAAAGTTTTGTGTTTGTGTGCCAATACCAATATCGTGGAAAGGGCAGGATTTTGGAGGTACATTTCCCATTGTGCAAAAGTGCCTTCTTGCCCAAAATCCGCAATTTGTTGTGCTTCTTTTATGAGGACAAATTGTCGGTCAGACATCATAGGATATTGGCGACTTTGCCCCAATATTTGGATAGAATTTATATCTTTTCCATAAAAAATATGTTGGTTAAAACCTCTTTCACTTTCTTCTAATACATTATTTTCCAAAGCATCAGAGATTTTATCAATAAAAAAATTTTCCTCACCATGCAAAAAATACACAGGCGAAAATTTTTTTTCTCCAATTTCTTTCAATATAACTTCTGCAGATTTTATCATAATATTTCTGAAAAAACACAAAATTAAAAATTTATACAAAAATAATAGATTTTGGGTGTTTTTATAGCAAAATTTGTTATAATTTTCACATTATTTTTTTTATTTTTAAAATAAAAAAATCTAAAACTATAAATTCAAAATAAAATTTGCAAATTCAAAATAAAATTTTTAGGTTTAAAACCGTTTTACAAAAAAAATAACACCACCAAAATACATTACTCAAAATCATTTTTTTAAATAAAAAAACAAAATTAATATGCCTATCAATATTCATGTTACGAATAATTGTGTCGTACTTACTTTTACCAATAATCTTTTGGCAGAAAGTTGGGATATTGACACACAAGAAACTTTACAAACACATTTAGAAGATGGCATTAAACTATGTATTGTAGATTTGTCCAAAGTAAATTTTATCAATAGCACAGGCATCAATGTATTGGTGCGTATTCTCACAATGTTTCGCAATGCAGGTGGTGAAGTTGTGTTATCACAGCTTTCTTATGCAGTACAAAAATTGTTGATTGTTACCAAATTACAAGCAATTTTTACGGTTTTTGATAATTTGGAGCAGGCACAAGAATTTTTTAAAAACGAAATAAAATTATAATTTTTAGGTTTAAAAGTAAATTTTTACCATAAAAAACAAATAAAATTCCGTTTTTTTACAAGCGTTTAAATATACAAAATAAATTTAAAAAAACAACAAATTTTTTTCAAAAAACTTTAAAAAAACTGTATCAAAATTAAAAAACTTTCGTATTAGGATTATAGATGCTAAAAAAACAGTCTTTTAAATCAAATAAAATAACCTATTTGTTTATAAAAGTATTAAAAAATCGTTCCACTAAAAAACAGATTTCTTATATTTTGCAAAAATCTTACTAACTATGAAACAGCTTAAAATTAATAAGCAAATTACAAATCGTGAAAGTCAATCATTGGATAAATATCTCCAAGAAATTGGAAAAGTGGACTTGTTGCGTCCAGAGGAGGAGGTAGTATTAGCCCAAAGAATACGTGAAGGTGACCAACGTGCTTTGGAACGTCTTACAAAAGCAAACTTGCGTTTTGTGGTATCTGTTGCAAAACAATACCAAAATCAAGGGCTTACATTGGGCGACCTTATCAACGAAGGAAATCTTGGTCTTATCAAAGCTGCACAAAGATTTGACGAAACACGTGGTTTTAAATTTATTTCTTATGCAGTGTGGTGGATTAGACAGTCTATTTTGCAAGCACTCGCAGAGCAATCTCGTATTGTGCGTTTGCCACTCAATCGTGTAGGTTCATTGAACAAAATGAACAAAACTTTTTCAGAATTGGAACAAAAATATGAAAGAGAACCTACCGCAGAAGAAATGGCAGAAGTATTGCACATTACACAAGGCGAAGTAATTGACACAATGCGTGTATCTGGGCGACATATTTCGGTAGATGCACCGTTTGCAGGTGGCGAAGAAAGTAATTTACTTGATGTATTGGAAAATCATTCAGAAGACTCGCCTGACTCTAATCTTATTGACGAATCGTTACGCAGAGAAGTACAACGCACTATTTCACAACTTCCACAAAGAGAAGCCATTATCCTGACCAAATATTACGGTTTGAATGGTTCGCCTATATTGAGCTTGGAAGAAATTGGGGAATTGCTTGACCTTACACGTGAAAGAGTACGCCAAATCAAAGAAAAAGCCATAAAACGTCTCAAAACGCCCAGCAAACATGGAGGGCTAAAACCTTATTTGGGATAATTGAAGTTATCAGTTTTTTAAGTTGTCAGTTTTTGATTTTTTTTAATAAAAAAAAACAACTTAAAAAACTTGAAATTAAGAAAAATCTAACTGTAATTAATTATAGATTAAACCCAACACACAAAAAACCCTCATTATTCTATGAATAATGAGGGTTTTTGCATTAATTAGGGGGCTTTTTTACAAACCAAAAGCTTTTTTAACGCTATCTACATAGTCTAATTTTTCCCAAGGGAAAAAATCAACTTTTCTTTTTACTTCTTTTTGGATAGTGGTTGTGATGTTACCTACAGTTTTTACTTCTGTTTCAATAAAAGTAACGTCTTTTTGGTAGCTTTCACGTCCCATGTGTCCATAAGCTGCGGTTTCAGAATAAATTGGATTTTTCAAACCAAAACGTTCTACAATCGCACGAGGACGCATGTCAAATATTTCGCTTACGCGGTTAGCGATTTCGCCTTCGGTAAGTTTTACATTGCTTGTTCCGTAAGTATTGATAGTTAAAGATACTGGTTTTGATACACCAATTGCATACGCAACTTGTACCAATATTTCGTTTGCAACACCAGCAGCCACCAAATTTTTAGCGATATGACGCGCAGCATACGCAGCACTTCTATCTACTTTTGAAGGGTCTTTGCCAGAGAAAGCACCACCACCATGCGCACCTTTGCCACCATAAGTATCTACAATGATTTTACGACCTGTAAGACCGCTATCACCGTGAGGTCCTCCAATTACAAATTTACCTGTTGGATTGATATGATATACGGTATCAGCATCTAAAAGGTGTGCAGGTACAACACGAGGTACTACGATTTTGATAACATCTTCGCGGATTTTTGCAAGCATTTTGCTTTCTTCGTCAAAATCATCATGTTGGGTAGATACTACAATAGTATGCACACGTTTTGGTGTGTGGTCTTCGTTGTATTCAATTGTAACTTGTGCTTTTGAGTCAGGACGAAGATAAGGCATAGTAGCACTTTCGTTCTTGCGGATATTTGCAAGTTCTTTCATCAACCTGTGTGAGAAAGCGAGTGCCATAGGCATATATTCCGCAGTTTCTTTGTTGGCATAACCAAACATCATACCTTGGTCACCAGCACCTTGTTCTTTGTCCAATCCTTCGCCTTCATTCACGCCTTGTGCAATATCAGGAGATTGTGCATGCAAACAAACCATAATACCGCAAGATTCTGCTTCAAAACGATAATCAGCATGGTTATAACCGATTTTTTGGATAGCTTGGCGTACTACATCTTGGATTTCCACATAGGCTTTTGTGGTTACCTCGCCTGCTACTACGACTTGTCCTGTGGTTACCAATGTTTCGCAAGCCACACGTGAATCAGGGTCTTGTGTGAGCATTGCATCAAGCACAGCGTCAGAGATTTGGTCTGCTACTTTGTCAGGGTGTCCCTCAGATACAGATTCGGAAGTGAATAAATAAGAAGCCATTAAGTTTTTTAAAATTATATTTGGAATTTAGATTACAATATTTAGTTTTTTTTGAAAAAAGACAATAAAATTCTTTAAACAAAAAGTTAGGCTAAAAAGCGGTGCAAATTTATGTGTTTTTTGAGGAAATAAAAAATTATTATAAAAAAAAAAGAAATTTTATGCTGAATTTTT
Organism: Cytophagales bacterium; assembly: GCA_031425615.1. GTDB lineage: Bacteria > Bacteroidota > Bacteroidia > Cytophagales > Microscillaceae > JAAFIN01. Next base: position 226 of record JANPJR010000025.1, on the reverse strand, counting down.
ATAGTATGCTTGATGTTATAAGCCTCAAAATCACAAAAACCTAATTTTAAAATGTTTTTTTTAAAATGTTTTTTTTAAAACATGCTGAAATTTTTTATTTTTATTTCAATTTTTAAACTATTTTTAATTATATTTTTACAATATTTCTAAATAAATTTTGTTATTTTGCAATAATTTAAAAATTATTCTTTAAGTTGTTTTTCAAGTTCTTTTATAAAAAAATAAA
>JANPJR010000024.1:0-44771 GCA_031425615.1 Cytophagales bacterium | reverse complement strand
TAATTTTTACATCTAAAATTATCAAAATTTATTTCCAAAAATAAAATGCGTATTTTATTACTATTTTTAATGCTTTTAAATATTGGCTTATCTTAGTTTTGTTATATTTTTAAAGTGGATTTATTAGAAAAGTACAAAATTCAACCCCAAAATTCGCATTATCAATAAAGATTGGGGATTTACCAAGCTATTCCAATATAAAACTTCCCCTTACCCAATCTTAAATCCCATTACCAGCACATCATCTATTTGTTTTTGGTCGCCTTTCCAATCATTAAATATTTGCATAAGTGTTTCTTTTTGGGTACTGAGTGCCAAGTGATGGATTTCTGATAAGGTATTATACAAACGTCTTATCATAAATTTCTTTTTTTCATTTCCCCCAAATTGGTCTGAAAAACCATCTGTAAAAAGATAAAAAGTAGTTGGCGTATGTATATCTATGGTGTGTGCAGTAAATCGCCTTGTGTGTTCCATTTGAAAACCTCCAATCGCCAACATATCACCTTTGATAATGGTGCGTTGATTGTGTTGAAATACCACAAGTGGATTATGTGCCCCTGCAAACGTAAGTGTATGATTTTTTTCGTCAATTACTACCAACGAAATATCCATGCCATCACGATTAAGGTTGTGTTCTTGTTGAAGTGTATTGCGTATGGTGATGTGCATTTGGTTGAGGATTTCGTCTGCTTCGGTAATATTTTTATCCAGTACAATTTGGTTGAGAACCGAATCCGCTATCATAGTCATAAAAGCTCCAGGCACACCATGTCCTGTACAATCAATGGCAACAATAATTTTTTTGCCCTCTTTTTCTTGAATCCAATAAAAATCACCTGAAACAATATCTCTTGGTTGGAATATAATAAAATTTTGTGGGAAAAGCGTTTTTATATTTTCCTCAAAAGGTAATAAAGCGTATTGTATGCGTTCAGCGTAGGCAATACTTGACGTTATATCTCTGTTTTTATCTTCTATTTCTTTGCTTTGAATAGCCATCGCATCACGTTGCGATAATATTTCCTCATTGCGTTGGTTAATTTCTTCGTTGAGTTGTATGAGATTATCTCTTTGTGTTTCTATTTTTTTATTTTGGGCTTCTATTTCATTTTTTTGTTGTGTCAATATAAAATTTGCCTTTGCTTTTTCTTGATTTTTATAAAAATAAAGTGCCAACAACGCAGAAATTAATATCAAGAAAATGAACGACCCAAACAACCAAAAATTTCTATTTTGGATATTTGCCTGTTGAATTTCAGACTTATCTTTTAAGATTTCAATTTCTGCTTCTTTTTTCTCACTTTCATATAATATGTGCATATTATTGCTTTGTTTCATTACCGCTTCATTCATCATGCTATCTTTGAGCGAGAGATATTTTCTGAGGTAAAAAAGTGCTTTTGGGCTGTCGCCAAGTTGGGTATAAATATCTGCGAGAGTATTTCTACTTTCCTTAATCCATTCTTTAGCTTGGGCTATTTCTGCGGTTTTGAGGGCATTTTGGGCGGTTGAGCGTGCTTTTTGAAAATCTTTTTGCAAGATATAAGTGCGTGCAAGGTGCAAAAGATATTCAGACATATCATCTGGCTGGTCAAGTTTTTTAAAAATATCAATGGCTTTTTGCAAATATTGTATAGCAAGTGGGTAGTTATTTTTTGCTCTATGAATTTTACCCAAAATACCATTACAATAACCCAAATTATCCACAACATTAAATTTTTCACTGATTTTTATTGCCTTTTCTTCGTGTATAATGGCTTCATCATAAAGTTTCATATCTGCAAGCACTTCGCCTATGTTGAGCAAATATGTTGCAGTTTCTTCTTCCATTTTTACTTTTTCATTTTCTGCGATTTCTAAGGCTTTGCGGTAATGGTGAAGTGCTTTGATAAGGTCATTTTGGCGATAATACGTATAACCTACGTTGTTGTGTAGCGAAACCAATCCACTTCTATAATTTTTTTCTTCAAATAATTTCAACGCCTGCAACTTATAGGTAAGTCCCTCCACAAACTCTCCTTGTTGCACATACAAACTCCCTAAATAATCCAAACTATTACCAATTAGCTTGTAATTTTGGGTTTTTTCTGCTTTTTGCCTTGAGAGTCGTGCATAATGATAGGCTTCTTTGAAGTTTTTGCGTTGATACAAAATAGACAAATCTCTACAAATTTTTACTTGTAAAGTATCAGCCACATTGGGGAGTAATTGCAATAAACTATCTATTTTTATTTGTGACGTACTTTGTGCAAATATTTTGTTATTAGGTTCAAATATAGAAAATAACCAAAAAACAGATAAAAACAGAAAAATTTTAGTAAAAAAATTCATGAGCAAGAAATAAAGTAATAGCTGATTTTTTGCAAAAATACAAATTTTTGTGTTTTTTGCCTAATAAAATTTTTGGAAATGGGGGGAACAATAGTTGGATTGATTGATTTTATACTTAATAATTCATCAGTTTATCAAGTTCTATAAACGCTGGATTAGGGCAAATTTCAAAAGGAATGTTTGCTTGTTTATTATAACGTGCAATTCTATTAGTTTGCCCTATTACTTTATCAATTTCATTTTTATACATTTCTTGGTCAAAAATAAATGTACCATCAGGTAAAAAGGGCAATTTCGTAAAATTCCAAATAATGTTCTTTTGTTCATGTTTGACTTGGATAGTTCTCCATAAACCTGCACAGCCAGCATCTCCACAAGAGCAAGTCCAAAAATCATACATACCGACTTGCATAATAGAGGTATGAAGTTGCATTAAATCAATAGGATATTCTTTATGACTTACAACCAATTTATCATTGATATAAATTTGCCCAGCAATATTATACTTGATTTCGTGTGTTTCTGAATCTAATTCGGTTACAACTTCTATTTTTAAAATATCCATAGTTATTTTTTATAAGAGTTAATTTTTTATTATCCCAAAAACGCCTTTTGTTATAAAAAAACATTAAACTAATTATTTTATTTCTTCTTTTTCTCCCTATCAGGAATCCTCAACACATCTTCAAAATCGTTACCACAAATAATATTACTACACCTAAGCAGTGATTTAGTGTGCAAATCCAGTACCGCATTATAATTATCTTGGCGATAGCCCCCAAACAATGCCAAAACCACAGGCAAAGGCTTACCCATTTCTGCGGAAATATCTTTTACCCAATGTGCAAAAATTTCTGCACACGCTACCCAATGATTTGTGTCGCATTGCCCTGTCAAATCATCTTCTGCATGGCTGTCTGCCCCGTGTGCAAACACAACATAATGCACCTTGTCTTGCAATATTTGAAGACGGATGTCTACAAGTGCTTGCTCAAATTCTGCCACATAATAGTCATTTTCATTGTCAGGATTGATGTTGCACCCCACAGGAATTGCCTCGTCCAGCATTGGATTAAAACCACGTGTATCTTCAATGCTATTGCCAAAATGCCCATCAAGGTCAAAATAAGCCCCAGATTTTCCAAATTCTTGGTAAATTTTAATGGCAGAAATTACCTGCCCTGAAAAAGTACAAAAGCCCAAACCGCGTTCTGGGCGTGCATGGTGCATACCCGAAACAGGTGCAAAACATACATTTTCAGGGTTTTGTATCGCATATTTTTTGGCTTGATAAAGCGAGCCTGTGGTATAGGGAAGGCTTTTTATGAGGTTTTCAGACCAAGGCAACATATTAGAATCGTAATTGCCTTTTTTGTTAAATACATTATCCACATATTCTTTGGTGTGTGCCAGCAAAAAATCTTTGCGTGATACGGGTTCAAATTTTTCTATAATATCCAACATTTTGATATAGCCATTTTGCTTTAATCTTTTCATCAAAAGTAAAGGTTTTTGTGGCGAACGAGAGGAAGAAGTCGCATCTATATTGGTGGAACAAACTTGTTTTTCTGTGAAAAAAGTTGTAATTTTTGGATTATACATATTGGTTTTTTAGGCTTGATTTCTTAAAAGAATTTTTAAATTTTTGATTTGGTTTTTAAATAAAGACTTTGTATTTTTGATGACTTTTCTAATGTAGTTTTTAGCATATTTTTTTATTTTAATTTTATAAAAATTAAAATAAAGTAAAATTTTTTATACTTTTTTATAAAAATTTGTAAATTGCAAAAAATCATCTAAAATCCTTCCAAATAATATACTTTTTTGGATAAAAAAAAACAATTAAAAAAAAATGGACAACTTACAAAAATTACAAAAAGCAGACGACATTATTCGCAATCATGTATTATGGGCGAGTGGTGCAGGGGCGATTCCAATTCCAATTCTTGATATTGCAGGTGTTACTGCGGTACAGTTGGATATGATTCGCCAACTTGCCAATCTATACGAAGTAAATTATGACGAAAGTGCAGGCAAACATATCATCACAGCAGTAGCAGGAAGCACAATGGCACGCATTGGTGCAAGTTTTATCAAAACTATTCCCGTAATAGGGGCTATTTTGGGCGGTTTTTCTATGTCTGTTTTGTCTGGTGCTTCAACGTATGGCATGGGCAAAGTTTTTACCAATCATTTTGCGAATGGTGGCGACTTATTCAACATGGATTTTAATTGGGCGCAACAATTTTACCAACAAGAATACCAAAAAGGCGAAACGTTTACACAAGAAATTACCAAAACGGAAAAACCAAAAGACAAAAAAGACGATACCAAAAGCGATATTTTTAGAAAATTGGAGGAAATTGTCCAACTCAAAAAAAATGGAATCCTTACTGAGGAGGAATTTCAAGCCAAAAAAGCAGAACTTTTATCCAAAATATAACCCAAGTTGTCCGTTATCAGTTTTTAAGTTACCAGTTTTTATAGATTTACCAAAATTTATATTTTTAACCTAAAAACGATAAGGCAAGTAATTATTTTCCTTGAAAAACATCAAAATTCAGCGTTTTTTTTGAAAAAAATACAACACACAACTTAGATTAAAATATTAAAAAATTTTATTACAAAAAAATTACGAAAAATATGACAAATTCACCCGAATTAGACCGTCTTTTTTTTAGGGCTGATGACGAAATCAGAGATGGCAAAATTGTGGACGCATTTGAAACGCTTTCACAGATTTTGGAGGAAGACTCCACGTATGGAAAAGCATACAATCATTTGGGTTGGATGTACGAAACCAAATACAAAGACTACGCAAAAGCAGAGGAATGTTATAAACTTGCCCTTAAATATGCCCCTGAATACCTTGCAGGCTACATGAATTATGCAGTGCTTTTATCCTCTATTGAAAAATATGATGCCCTTGAAGCACATCTTGGACGTGCTTTGGAGGTAAAAGGCATTAATAAATCAAAAATTCATAATGAATATGGTATTATGTATGAAATGCAAGGAAAATACCAAGAATCTATTGATGCATACCGTTCTGCATTGCGTACTTCGCTCAATAATGACGACATCGCAATATATGAAAAATCTATAGAACGTTGTCGCAAAAAACAAAATATTTAATTTTAAACCCTTACCCAAAGGGGAACAACATATTAAAAATATGTTAAAAAACGGTCAATCTTTTATGTATTGACCGTTTTTTCTGTTTTATTTTCTGTATTTTTGGGTTCTCTAAGAAACAAAAAACGCAAAAGTCCATACACTGCTGAAATTATCATAATGCTTCTTCTATAATCTTTGTATGCAGGATTATCAAAAACAAACAATACAGAAATAATTAACAATGTCAATACAGTTTGCACAAACCAATGTGTGAGTATATATTTTATGATTTTTTTCATATAGAAATTTGTTTTATTGTTCCAAAAATAATACAATTCTATCCATTACTTTTTTTTCCCTCAAAATTTTAAAATGTCCTGTGCCTTCTATTTCCTCCAAAATTGCATTTTTCCAATATGATTGCACAACACGGGAATATTCAATAGGCAAAATTTTATCATTTTTATCGTGGATAATCAAGGCATTTTTTACCTTAATTTTTTGTACAAAATCACATACATTCAATGTATTTATATCAATTTTTGCGTCATCATTGAGTTGTTTGATAAGCCTTTTTTTTACATTTTTTGAAATACCAACTTGTTCTGCAACGCTGTTTATACGTTCTGAAAACCTATTAGGCGTAGTCAAAAGGATATATTTTTCTATTTCAATATCCAAATTATTGGACAATGCAAGTGTAGTAGCAACCCCACCAAAAGAATGGCTGATAAGCATATTTACCTCAAATTTGCGTATCATAATTCCTACAACTTCCGCAAATTGAAAGGGATGTGTTTTGCCTTTTGAACTTAGTCCATGCGAAGGTGCATCAAAAGCAAAAACAGTATAATTTTCTTGTAAAAGTCGTTCAACAATATCTGAAAAATTGCCCGCCTGCCCTTCCCAGCCATGAATTAGAAGGATTTTTTTGTTGCTATTTTTGTTGTCAATTTCATTGTTATTTTGCGTATTATTTTTCCATTGATAAGTTTGTATATTGTATTCACCAAAAGGGAAAATTGCTTTTTCAGCCTTTTCAAGGGTTTTTTGTTCATTTTCCCTTGCTTTTTGAATTTGTGGATTTGTGATAAAATTATATGCCATATTTGTAACCATTTTTGGGGCAACAAACGAAGCGACTTTCATTAAAAATTTTTTCATGGATTGATACTGAATTTTGATATTAATTTTGTGTAAAAAATGGCTTAGAAAATTATTTTATACAAAAATATGCTTTTTTATCGTTTTTTGGTTGTTTCAATGCAAAATTTTCTAAACTTTAAGCTAAAATTGATATGGTTTTAAATGTACTATAAAAAATTTTGAATAAAAAATATATAAATTCTAAATTTTTACACACTATTTCACATAATTTTTATACAAAAGGGTGTGGTTTATTGCATAAAAAAGTGTAATTTTGTAATTATTATTTTATAATTATGATTATTTCATACTCCAACTTTTCAATTTATTTCCTTAATTCTTAAAATAATAAATTTACTCTCCCTGTGTATTAGTTCCCTTTGGGCAATGTTGTTAAACTAAGGGGCTTTTTAGTGGTTAATTTTACTTTATACAAATGGCAAACAATTCATACAAAAATCCAACGCCTGTTCCAACACCTGAACCGCCACAATGGCTAACCAAAATCATAGATTTTATCCTAAAAGATGAGAAATTTCAATTAAGTATTGGGCTTTTTTTCATACTTACTTCTTTTGCATTATTTTTTGCATTTTTTTCGTATCTTTTCACAGGAAAAGCTGACCAAAGTGTGGTAGAAACTGCTTTGAGTGCATCAGTGCAAGACAATGGGCGAGAAGTAACTAATTGGCTTGGCATGACAGGGGCGGTGCTTGCACACATTTTTATTTTCAAATGGTTTGGTTTGGGGGCGTTTCTTTTAGTGCCTATTACTTTTTTATTGGGTTGGCGATTGGCTTTCAAAACCGAATTATTTTCTACTACACAAACCCTCCAAATAAGTGCTTTTGCAGTAGCTTGGACAAGTATTTTGCTGGGAGCTTTGTTTTCGCACAATCCTGATTTTGGTTTTTTGGTGGGTGGATTAGGTTTTGCCATTACAGAGACTTTGAGGGGCTTGATAGGCACCGCAGGCACTATGTTAGTGGTTTTGTTTGGATTGTTGGTATTTATGGTATATTATGTGCAGGTTTCTGCGAAATTTACGGTTGATGGAGATGTAACGCAAAAGGCAAAAAACTTATTCCAAAGCCTAAAATTTAAGTTTTCTCTGATAAAAAATCCATTTTCTAATGCAAATATGCAAGAAAATGACGAAGAAAGTGAAGGGAAAGAATTTACACCCAAAAAACCCAACAAAGATTTTGGGAAAACAACCATTTCAACGCCTAATTTTAATACAAATCCTAACCCTAAATTTACCAAAACAAACCCTGAAATTACCTTAGAAATAAATGCTGACAATAATAAAAATAGTGATTTTAGCAAAACTATTCCCCCAAAAGATGGCAGAAAACGCCCTGATAAAGTAGAAAATGAAGGTTATAATGAAAATCAAGACGAATTTGGCGAAAATCCACCTAAAAAAAATACAGTTACTAATTTTTTAAATAATTTGAGTACCAATTTGGGCGGTATTTTTGGAAAAAAACCACCAAAAGAAACCGAAAACGAGGATTTTGAAGATGAATTTGAGAAAAATGATGAAAACACAAAAAATAATCACCAAAATACCCCTAACAATCTTAAAAATACACAAGAAAAACAGAAAAATCCAAACCAAAATCTTACCCAAAACCTTCACATCCACCAAAAACCTGATAAATTAGAAAACCCAGAAAAAAATCCTTCTACACTCCTACACAACGAAGAAAAACCAAGCAAAATCCACCCAAAATTGCCTTTGGATTTTGATAAAAATACTGCAACAGACAAACAAGAAGATTTTTTTACACCAGAAGAAAAAAACAACGCCCAAAACAATGTAAAAAATAAAAATTCTGGCTTTTTCTCTGATGAAAATGACGATAAAAACAATAAAAATGAAAAAGAAGAAGATTTATTCAACAAAAAAAATACAATGTCTTACGCAGGGCTTTATGACCCTACACTTGTACCAGAAGGCTACCAAAAACCTTACCCTGAACTTTTAAATGAACCTCCTGTGATAAAAAGGCAAGTTTCAAGCGAAGAATTGGAGGCAAATAAAGACAAAATTGTAGAAACTTTGAGCAATTATGGCATTGGTATATCGCAAATCCGCGCAACAATAGGACCTACTGTTACACTTTATGAAATAATACCAGAAGCTGGCGTAAGGATTTCCAAAATCAAAAACTTGGAAGACGATATTGCACTTAGTTTGTCTGCACTTGGTATTAGGATTATCGCCCCAATACCAGGAAAAGGCACAATAGGTATAGAAGTTCCTAACAAAAAAAGAGAAATGGTTGCCATGAAAACCATTTTTGAAACAGATGTTTTCAAAAATACAGACAAAGCCCTCCCTGTTGTGCTTGGGAAATCTATCACAGGCGAGGTAATTGTGGCAGATTTGGCAAAAATGCCTCACTTACTTATGGCTGGTGCAACAGGACAAGGAAAATCTGTGGGTTTGAATGTGTTTTTGACTTCTTTAATTTATAAAAAACACCCCGCAGAACTTAAATTTGTACTCATTGACCCTAAAAAAGTAGAATTAACTTTATTCAATAAAATAGAAAAACATTTCTTGGCAAAACTACCAGGTGATGATGATGCAATCATTACAGACACGTCCAAAGTAATTCATACCTTGATGGCTTTGTGTTTGGAAATGGACAATCGTTACAATCTATTGAAAGATGCTTCTTGTAGAAATATTCAAGAATACAACACAAAATTTTGTCAAAGAAAACTTCTTCCAAATAAAGGACATAAATTTTTGCCTTATATTGTATTGGTAATTGATGAGCTTGCGGATTTGATGATGGTAGCAGGCAAAGAGGTAGAAACGCCTATCGCAAGGCTTGCACAGTTGGCAAGGGCGGTTGGTATTCACTTGATTGTGGCTACGCAACGCCCTTCGGTCAATGTGATTACAGGTATTATCAAGGCTAATTTTCCTGCAAGACTTTCATTTAAAGTAACTTCTAAGATAGATTCACGCACTATTTTGGACGCAGGGGGAGCAGAACAGTTGGTCGGAATGGGTGATTTCTTGTTTTCTATGGGTTCGGATATTATCCGTTTGCAATGTCCATTTTTGGATACGCCAGAAGTAGAAAGGATTTGCGACCACATCAACGAACAGCCTTCTTTTCCGTCTGCGTATGAATTGCCCGAAATAGAGGCAAGCAACGACACAAATCCATTTGGTACAGACGATTCTGGCGAAAGAGATGCACTTTTTGAGGAAGCTGCACGTATTATTGTGATAAACCAACAAGGTAGCACTTCACTCCTACAAAGACGGTTAAAACTTGGTTACAATCGTGCAGGACGCATTATTGACCAACTTGAAAGGGCGGGCATTGTAGGTGCTTTTGAGGGAAGTAAAGCGCGTGAGGTGCTTGTACCTGATGAATATGCCTTAGAAAGACTTTTGAGTACATTACATTAATTGATGCTGTACTTGCTACTTTTACCTAAATTCTTACCAAAAAATAACCCACTTATTTAGTTTTTAAGTAACAAAGGCAAATCATTTTATACTATTTTTTACAAAAATTTTTAGGTTAAAAAGTGTCTTTTTATTGATTTATGGCAATATTTAAAAAAAGATAAAATCTTTAATTTTAGTATAAACTATTACACGCATGATTTAGTTTAAGCCTTCTTTTTTCGTCCAAGTATTCCTTCAAAAATAGATACAACGTTTAGTTCAAGACTTCAGTTTTGGAAATAACAAAAAAGGCTTTCAATTTTGAAAGCCTTTTTTTATGTTTTTATAATAATCCTAATTCTTCGCTAATATCACGCGTTAGTTTGGCAAGAGGGCGTTTGCCTAAGTCTTCTTCTGAAATATAATTGCCTAAAATAAAACGCATCAAATCTTCCTTATTTCTAAATAAAGTACCTTCAAATTGTTTGAATAAACTTTCTATATAATCATCATTATAAACTATATTTTTTTGGATAATATCCACAACATAGTCTTTGTGTTGGTTATAAACCTCTTTTAATTGGAAAATATCTACATTTCCTTTATCTTTTATTAATGCTTTATCTGCTATATTCTTCTCTTCAAGTGTTATATTTTTTTTATATTTAAAATTAATACGGAAACTGTCCAAATCCCCATAAAAAAAAGCTACCCCATAATGTTTTTCAACTTCTTCTTTTAACTCCTCATTTGAAATTTTTGGCTTATAATTTTTTATATTTTCCTCCACTTCGGACTTCGTATTATTAATGCTAAACCTCAATTCATCTGAAAATCCTTCTAAATACGGATGGAAATTATCTGATAAATTTAAATGTTTTTCATGTTTAAATATTCTATTACATATACCACAAGATGGTACTAAATTGTAAAAAGACAAAGATAAATAAGGATAAGTAGCTTTGTCAAAAAAATGGTCTAAATCATATAATAATTTAGGTTTATTGTCTTTTGTTCTATATGTAAATGTATGTTCTCTATTACAATATGGGCAAACATTTGAGTTTATATTTTTGCCAAACCAATAACCAATTTCGTTTTTCCTAATAACATCATAGTTAAAAATTTTATCGAAATTTTCTTCACCTTTTGTACTTTTATATTTTATTTCTGAAATCCCAAGTTCTTTCATTTTACCATTCACTTTTTCTATTATGTTATTCATTTCTTTTGGATTTGATATTACAATTTCCTTAAGAAATTTGTAATCATTGCTTTCATCTAAAAAAAAAGAATATAGTTTGCCTAAATCTGTTTGATTGTTTGCCTTATTTCTTAATTTTTCTATTAAAGATTCCTCATGATAAATACGATATCCATTTTTAGAATTTCCAATCTTTTTCTTTAATTTTTTATTTAATTTTTCCCACCATTCATTCGCCAACTCATCAAGATTATCCCTTTGTATCTTTATCATAATTTATTAAATTGGTTTAAATCATTTTGTAGATTATTTAATTTTTGTGCTATTTCATCAACTTTTGAAAGGCGTTTGCTATCCAACATTTTTTGTAGTTGATTGCGAATAATTGGCTCGCCTATAGCACGAATATACTTTTGTGCAATTTCTATATCTGTGATTTCACTTTCTTCATTGTTCAAAAATTTAATAACTTCATTTATCTTTTTTTTCGCAAAATCCCCCATTAGTCCACCTTTCATAAAAAAACTATCTGTCAGCAAAGTATGAATATTTGCCCCAAATGTGTGTTTCATATCATTCAAGCTATTTTTCACAACGCAGTTGCCTGTTTTTTCGTCTTTTTCCAAAAAAATAATATTTTCATTAGGCAAATCAGACACCAAAAAAGGCGAATGAGAGGTAAGGATAATTTGTAATTGCTTACCTTCAAATATTTTGGGGAGAACATCTATCAAACTTTTCAAATATTGCTTTTGCCACTGGGGGTGCATACCAAGCTCACCTTCATCTATGAGGATTAAAATATTTTCTTTAGATTGTAGTTCTGTTAATAACTCATAAAAGCGAGCAAATAAAGAAAATAAAGCATATTCGCCACTACTCAATTCATTCCAATAAAACGTAAAATATGGAATCAGTATTTCAGCACCTTTTTGATTAAATTTTTGGTTTAGTTCCTTAGATAGCTTCTTATCTATTTCCAAAATTTTTTTACATTTGTCTAAATCTAAAACAATGTTTTTAGCATTTGAAGACATATCATTTTCTATACTATCTTCAATAAAACCTACTAATTCATCAAGCCCTTGTAAATCAAAAGACTTTAGAAAATTTTTAATTTTATTTTTTAAACTTAACCTCCTAAATTTTAATCTTAATCTTTTCAAAGCCAATTTTCCCCTATTTAAGTTTTTCTTATTATAAGTCTTAAAGGGATAAGTGCTATTGTGTATATTATTTATAAAATTAAGTACATATAAAAGCAAGTGATAAAGTTGATAGATTGTATTTGCGTACAAAATTATCGTTGTATCGTTTGAATTCTTCTTATTTTCATACTCTTTTTCAAATCTTTCTCTTACCCTAATATATTTCATATTAATATCATTAGAAAGGTTTTTATATTCTTCTTTTTTATCTGTGTAGCGTACCGCACGAATTGAGAAAGAAGCATTATCAGGTACTTTAATATTTTTTACCTTATCCCTAAAATTACTTGTGGCAAATTTTATTTGTTTTATACATTCAAGAAAATCAAATACTTCTGTTTGAGGATAATGTTTATAAATATACTCTGAATAATAAGCAACACCAGACTTGTTATTCTCCCTGATTAAATGATTAGTAGATATATCAACACCATCACGAATTTTTTTGGCTTCGCTATCATATAAATCATAAAAAATTGAATAAAAGATTGGTATAAAAAAAATTCCATTTTGCGGTAACTCTTCTTCTTTTATATTTATATTGCTTTCATTTTTTAGCTTTACATTTTTATTCTCCTCATGGACATATAAAATTATTTTTTCAGAATTCCTTTCTCGGATAACAACGATATCACCATTTACATCATTATAATGTGCGGGACTATAAGTAAACCAAGACTTAGATTTTATAAATTCCAAAAGTGTACTCTTTCCCGCCCCATTTTCTCCAACAATAGCTGTAACGTTGCTAATACCTTCAGGAAAAAATTTAGGAATATGATTTAGATTTTCGGTAATGGTTAATTCTTTTTCATTATCGTTGTAATCAAAGCGATATTTTGGGCTAAAATTAAAGCCCTGTTTTTTGATATTTTTGTAATTATCTACCCAGATATATAATAATTCCATCATTTTAGAAAAAATAGTTATTTACGTAAAAATAATCAAAATTTTGGAATATCACAAATTTTTATATTTACTCAGGCTTACGCAAAAAAATGATTTTATACCCAAAGTATCTTAAAATGCTTTAAAACACAGTTAAATTATTTATATTTTACCGAAATGGAATATTTCTTCAAATTTACACCTCATTTTAAGCGTTTTTAAACCTACGTTTACATATTTATAACAAAAAAACCTTTTCCCAACAGGAAAAGGTTTTTTGAATTTTTCTTCAACTAACTATGAATTAAATTTGTATTTGATGCAATTCTAAATATATACCAATTATTAAAATAATTGGTAATCAATGATTTACATATTAAATTTAATTATATTTTTCCCATATTGATAATAAATTCTTAAATTAAGCTAAATTCCGTTTTTAATAATAATTCTTTTTTACGTATAAATTATCGTTTTTGCAAATTTTGGATAAATCAAAGCCTAAATTTATGTTTTTTATTTACAAAAGTTAAAATAATGAAACAAATTTTTTAAGCGTTAATTAATCGGGTTCGTGTTATAGTTTTTCCAAAACAAATAAAAATCAGGGTTAAAAATATTTTTTTTATGTAGAAAAAACGTATTTTGCGTAAATTTTACCTACAATTTTTTAGCTTTCATTATATTTATGAGAAAGATGTACTTTTTAATATTATTTTTTTATCTTTTTTGTAACATTTTTTTTGTTTTAAAAGCCCAAGAAACTACTAAAATAGATTCTTTTGCAACTGAAAAAATCCGAAAAATTCCTAATTATAAAATTGTGGAATCAGATATAAATGGAAAAACAGTGTCTTTTTCAAAATTTATAAAGGCACTAACCAAACAATATTTTGATACAACAGACAATGAAAAATACCAATTACTTCTTAAAGATATTACCCTAAAATTTGATGAAGTAGAAGATAGGGCATTTATGGATAAGCGTTTTTCAGAAAATAACGCCCCTTTGATGTATTGTGTGCATGATATTGGCATAGAAAAAGTCAATATTGATGGTGGTATGTGGTGGGTAATGAATAGATTTGTGTTTAAAGGATATGTTACGATTTCACAATTTAGCAATGCACATATATGGTTTAAAAACTGTATTTTTGAGAAAACCGTTAGATTTGCTACGTGCAATTTGGTTTTTTTAAATTTTGAGAATTGTGAATTTCAACATGGGTTTCGCTATCATTTGAATACATTGAAAGATTATGCAAAATTTCAAAACTGTAAAATCTCCATAAATCCAAATATCCAAAACGATACACGCATGTCGCCTTTTGATATGTATGTGATAGAGGCACATTTATTTGAATTTAACCAAAAAGGTGAAGCCATAGATTTTACCATGCACAATTGTACTTTTGATGTGCCAAAACGTAATAAAAATTTTTTAAAATATTCTGTTAATATCTCTGAAACCCACTTTACCAACCTCCAACTGGTAGATAACACTTTTAATACCAACCTCAACCTTGCACAAGCAACAGTAGAAAATCAATTTCTTTATACAGGTGGCAAGCTCAATGGGGCAATGATAATTGATGCCTTAAACATAAATCCTTTGAATACAAGGGTGCAATGGACAAATTTTGCCAATAATAAAATATCTATTTATGATGCAAAAAAACAACTTGTCAGTGGGAAACAACGCAAAGAAATAAAAGATGAAGTGGTTTTTAGCAATCTTATAAGTTGTTATGCAACATTTTATGGGTTGTTTAAGGCACAAGGCAATCGTACTTATGGCAATAGTTGTTATGTAGAATGGAAAAATATTGAAACTGAATATTTGTATAATCTTTACCAAAAAGACACACGTGTTTCGGTATTTTTTGCGTATTTGATGAATGTTTTTTTGCGAGATTTTTGTGATTATGGTACTAACCCGTTGAAATCTATTTATTTGTCAAGTATTGTGTTGTTGGTTTTTGCGGTGGTGTATTTTATAAGCCCTTTTCAACTCAATGGCAACAAAGATGAAGATGGAAAATATACCCAAAATAGTATTTATACCCAATTACGCTTGTATGCGAGTTATTTTTTAGAAAAAGAAAAATTAAAAAATATTTATCTTCGTAACCAAGTATGTAAAATAGAAAATAATGATTATCAAGAATTTATACGACTTACCAATGGCAAAATGGGCAGATTACCGCTTATGTTTCACCTCATAGCCAAGCCTACTATTTGGTGGCGTAGTTATAAACATACATGGGAAGTGTGGTTTTATGAACGCATTGATTTTGTGCATGACAAATGGGAAGAATTGGGCAAAAGCAGACGTTTTTTAATATCTTTTGTTTTTGGGGTTTTTATTGTATTAGGTTTTATATATTTTGTGTTTGTGCGTGCTGTTGATGCTTTTACGTTGAGCCTAAACGTTTTTTCTACATTGGGTTTTGGCGAAATTCCTGTGAAAGGTGTTATCCGTTATATGACCGTTATTGAAGGATTTATTGGGTGGTTTTTGTTGTCTATTTTTAGTGTATCGTTGATTAGCCAAGTGATTCAGTAAGTTTAACTAAATGTAAATTTGTATCTCGTGCGGGCTTCCAAGTCCATATTAGAAACCTGCACGGTTATACAAAAGTAATTAACCCAAAAATGGACGCAATTCTTTCCAAGAAATCCTATTTTCGTACAATGCTTTGCCAATAATAATCGCATTTGGTAAGAGGAGAGAGGCTTTTTCAATGTCTGAAATGTGGTGCACACCACCGCTTATTGTAAGCAATAAATCAGGGAATTTTTCCCTAATTTTTTTGTATAAATCTAATGAAATACCTTCCAATTTTCCATCTTTTTCAATATCTGTGCAAATGATTTGTGTAATACCTTGTGCAGAAAAATCAGCCAAAAAATCCCAGATATCCACTTTACTATCTGCTTGCCAACCACTTATTGCTATTTTTTCATGCAGTACATCAGTTCCAAGTATTATTTTTTCACTACCATATAGATTGAGCCAATTCAAAAAAACATCTTTTTGCTTGATGGCAATGCTTCCACCTGTGATTTGTTTTGCACCAGCATCAAAAGCTATTTTCAAATCTTCATCGCTACGCAATCCGCCTCCAAAATCAATATGCAATGTTGTATTATTTGCAATTTGCTCCAAAACACGCCAGTTTATGATTTTACCTGCTTTAGCACCATCTAAATCTACCAAATGAAGGTATTTCACACCATTATCCACAAACATTTTGGCTACTTCCAAAGGGTTTTGGTTGTATATTTTGGCTTGTTGGTAGTCGCCTTGCGTAAGTCTTACGCATTTTCCTTCAATAACATCAATAGCAGGAATGATTTTCATTGTGTTTTTTAGTTTTTTTTCTACAAAATTAAAAAAAAAAACGTTTTTAATAAATTAGTTATGGATTTTTGTAAAAAAATTTATTTATTATTTAGCTTTTTGATTCAAAATAGAATTGATACAACAAAAAATTACTATGTTTTTTTATCTCTCCAAACTTCTTTATATTTTTACTTCGCCTTTATTTTGGTTGTTGTTATTAGTTTTTTTTGCATATTTTACCAAAAATACTGTAAGCAAAAAAAGACTTTGGTATATGTTTTTTACATTTTGTTTTGTGTTCAATAATGGATATTTGGCAGATGTAGCCATGTGGTATTGGGAAATTCAACCTACGCCATTGACACAATTACCCAAAACGCCTTACAAAGTAGGCATTGTACTCACAGGCATTACACGTTACCAAAAAACGCCCAACGACCGCACATATTTTGATACAGGTGCAGACAGATTGATGCACGCAGTTTTGCTGTATCGCAAAGGCAAAATCCAAAAAATTCTTATCACAGGTGGCACCGTTACCGCTTTTGGCAAAGTATATGTGAGCGAAGCAAAACGCCTTGCTGATGTATTGGCACTCGCCCAAATACCACAAGAAGACATTATTATAGAGGAAAAAGCCAAAAATACACATGAAAACGCCCTTTTTACAAAAGAAATTTTAGAAAAAATGTATGCTCAAGATACAAAAGATATATCATCAAAAAACACTCATTTTTTGGTCATTACTTCAGGATTTCATTTGCGAAGGGCTTTGGGTTGTTTTCAGCAAGCAGGTTTAAAGGTTGATGGATTTAGTGCAGGTTTTTTTACCAATGATTTAAGGTTGCCTTCACTTGATTTTTTTGTGCCTAATACCCGCGCAATACACCTTTGGGAAGTGCTTATACATGAAATAGTGGGGTATTTGGTGTATAAATTGGTAGGTTACGCATAAATAATTGGTGTAGGAAAATCCTAAGTTTCTTGTATATTTGAGCAGAAAAAAATCCGTTTTAATCCGTAAAATCCGCGTTATCCGCGTGCTTAAACAAAAATCCAAAAATGTATTCCAAAAAATTATTTTTTATAATTCCTGTATTATTTTTACTTTTCAATGCAATAATTGTGTGGATTTTGGGTGTAAATATTCCATTTTTTGACCAATGGGCATTTATTCCATTGTTAGGTAAGTTGTTTTCAGGTGTAGAAAATATTGTTTTTGCAGATTTAATTGCACAACACAACGAACACAGGTTGTTGTTTCCAAGAATAATTTTTTTGACATTGGCGTATTTTACGCATTGGAATATCAAGGCTGAACTTTGGGTAAATATCTTTTTAATGGCTTGTATTGCATTTTTTATGCTACAAAAAATCAAAAAAGATTTCTTAGAAGAAGATGGAAATCAAAATTTTAATTTTTTCGTAATTTTTAGTATTTCATTGTTGTTTTTTTCTTTTGGACAAAATGAAAACATTGTTTGGGGTTGGCAAATCCAAATATTTTTAAATATTTTGTTTGTGGTATTGGGCATACATTTTCTCACACAACCACAATCAAATATGTGGCATTTTTCATGGGCAATTTTGTGTGGATTGGTGGCAGTATTTTCTTTTGCCAATGGATTATTATATTTTTTGATTGGATTTTTGGCAATTTTTCTACAAAAAAAATCTTCATTTTCTCAAAAAATCACGTATTTGTCTGTTTGGTTATTGGTAACAATTTTTGTATTTTTGGTGTATTTTCAGGGATATCAACGTCCTTTGCACCACCCAACGCCTATGTTGAGTATACAATATGTGGTAAGTTATATGGCGTATATTTTCACGTTTTTGGGTTGTCCTATTTTTGAGTCTGATGCTATTGCGTCTATGATTTCGGGTATGGTGGGCGTTGGAATTTATATTTTTGGTATTGTGCAGTTATTTTTTTTAGAAAAAAGAAACACAAAACCTTTTTTATCTGAATTTACGCCTTATTATTTTTATATTTTCCTGTCTTTTTATGCGATTGGCTCTGCACTTATATCAGGTTTGGGGCGTGTAGGCAATGAAATGGGGCTTGCACAAGCATCTGCAAGTAGGTATGTTACGATTTGCAATTTATTTTGGGTTTGCAATTTTGTATTTATTTTTTTAACCTTAAAAAATAATTTTAATCTAAAAATAATGTATAAAAAAATCGTTATATTTTTTGCAGGGCTTCTACTATTAGCGATTTTTGCCTCACATATTGTAGGTATTTTGGCGATGTATGAACACAAAATTTACATGGAAAATTGCCAAAAAATGTGGTTAAATTTGCAAAAAGAAACCGAAAATAATAATCAAAAAAATTACACCAAAACAGAAGAAAAAGCTATTTGCGATTGTGTAGGCGAAAAATTGGAAATTATAAAAATTAAAACGCAAATATTAAAAAAGCACAAATTATCGTTTTTCTTTCAGTAATCATTTTTTCCAGTTGTCAGTTTTTTCAGTAAAAAAATAATTAATGGCGATTAACTCAATCAACTCACATTAACAAAAAAATACATGGATAGTACAAATTTTACAAGAACTTTTATACCATTTTATACAAAAATTAAAATTATTTACTGCGTTTTCTTCCTGTTTTTACCCCAAATAATATTTGCCCAGAAACACTTTAAAAATGTAGTATTGAACGTAAATCAGCGTGATTATGCCATTCAGTACATCGTACATCCACCAAAAAAATTGGACAAAAAACACCACGAAAAACAAGGAAAAAAAGTCGTAAAAAAAGAATATGTTACATTTCACCTCCAAACAGCTACCGAAAAAGATTCTATCATCAAAACAACTTTTAAAGGCAAGCCAAAAGTAGGTTACACATACACAGATGACCACCCTTACGCCAATAGGGGTTTTATAGATGAAATGTTGCGATTGTTGCATTTGCATGACAGTGCTACGTTTATAGTGCCTGTTGCGTTTTTGTATGATGCGTTGAAAAAAAATCCACCAAAATTTTTAAAAAATACCCAAAATATAAAATATACCATCAAAGTATTAGATATACGCAACATAGAGCAAGTAGAAGCAGAAAAAAACCAAATTTTATTTGATAAACAAAAACGTGATAATGCAGTTTTGGCACAATATGTTGCCAAAAATCCTTCACCACTTTGGAAAAAAACCTATTCTGGTGTGTGGTATCAAATGATAAACGAAGGAATAGAGGAATTTCCTGTAAAAGGTGATGTAGTAAGTGTAATGTATAAAGCCTACAACTTAGAAAATCAAGACCAAGAATATGCAAGTTCAGAACAAGATGGCAGAAATCTGGAGTTTCCTATTGGTAAGAAGTTTGTAATGCCTTTTTTGGACGAAGTAATGTTTTTGATGAAAAAAGGAGCAAGGGCAAAATTTTATATTCCTGCACACCTCGCCCATGATGAAATGTCGGTCAGCGAAACTGCTGACAAAATCCTCGTTCCACCTAATACATGTGTAATGTGGCAAATTGATTTGGTGGATATTATTGCACATCAAATCGTGATTGAAAATAAAGGTGAAATACTCGCAAAAGAAAAAAAGGAAAAAGAAAAGAAAGAAGCAAAAAACAAACCTTCTCCCGAAGAACGTGCCAAACAAATAGAAAAAGAGGTAAAGAAGAAAATGAAGAATTAAAGCCCTAAAAAAGCCACCTGACCATCAAAGGGGAAAGGGGAATAAATACAAAAAAGGTCTAATCTTTATGATTAGACCTTCTTTTTTTCATTGAAAGGCTGTTTATTCCCCCTTCGGGGTTAGGGGGCTTATTTGAATTTAGGGCAACGAATACCTGTATTCAAAATACGGATAAGATGCACACCACTCATAATATATACGTCCCTTGACGATTCGCCACGTTTGTCGCCTGCATTACCAAAGCCTGCCACAGTAGGATTGCCACGTTGGTCAAGTGTAATCGCATTGATTTCAAAAGCAGCGCTACGGTCAGCCCCAGTACGAATAGCAGTTTGTTCCATTGTGCGATTAGCCATAGCACGTGCAAGGTCGCTTTTGAGGTCATTAGGATCAGCATAATTGCCTCCTACATCATCAAGATAATCTGTAAATGTAATACGATAACCTATTTCTACTGCCAAATCTGTGCGGTCATTCAATTTGAAACGCATGCCTACGCCCACAGGAATTGCAATTTGGAACAAAGAATATGGTTTTGAATATTTGTCATCAGGATTGGTTGGTGTGATACCTTGCCCTTCGGTACTAAGACCTTTTAAAGCTGTCCATCTGCCACCAAATTGTTGTGGTGTGCGTGCCATTGGATTGTGATAAAAGCCTGCAACACCTACGGTAAGATATGGTACTTTGCCTCTGCGTTTGTAATAAATCCCTGAACTTGGCAATAAATCATACGTGATACCTGCAGCAAGTTCAAAAATATCATTGCGGAAATGTGAATTGCGGATATAACGATATCTATGGCGTTCATTTGTTGGGCTTGCAGCTTGGTTATCATCAGCGATAATACGACCCCATGACAAACTTCCTCTTAACATAATACGTGGCGACATTTTTTTCATCAAACTAATACCCAAACTTGGGCGTGATTTGGTAATATCTGTTGATACATATTGTGCAAGCGGGTTAAGGTCACCAAAATAATTGATTACACCTATATTGCCCCCAATCGCATAATAACCTTGCTCACGATTGCCTTTGTTAAATTTCTTTTTATTTTTATAAAATGGATTTTGTGCGTATGCTACTTGTAATGTCGTGATTAAGAGCAAGCAAACCATTCCCCAAGAAAAAATTTTTTTCATAAATTTTGAGTGGTCTTTTAACTTTATTATTATTTTGTGTTGTGTATTTTATGATAAAACTATGTATTTTATTGTAAAATTAAATAGTATAAAATATAAGATAATCTTTAATCACAATCATATTCCTTAATCTTGCAAAAATCGTAATTTTTTTTTAGAATTAAAACATTTTTATAACGTATCAGGAAAAATTTATTATGAATTTAATATTAAATTCTTGTTAAATTACTTTTATAATTATTTTTTATTAGTTTCTTACATCAAGCCCCCAATTTAATTTTGTTCTAAGGGTATTTAAAAAATTATGTTCGTTGAATGTGATTAATTTTGCGCAAAAACTTTCTTTTCTAACCGCAATTTGTATTTGTGCGTCAATTACTTCGGAACGAGAATCTAATGACACCAAAAAATTTTTGCCCCTGCCTTCTATCCCAAATGATATTACACTATCATCAGACACAACCAAAGGGCGTACTGTAAGATTGTGCGGACTCACAGGTGCAATGATAAAATTGCGTGATTGGGGCAACACTACAGGACCGCCACAACTCAACGAATAACCCGTAGAACCAGTAGGTGTAGCCACTATCAAACCATCAGCCCAATACGAATTGAGAAACTCACCATTAATATATGTATGAATGATAATCATGGAAGATGTATCACGTTTTGTAATTGTAAATTCATTCAAACCAAAATTTAAACCGCCAAATAAAATTTTGTCCGATTCTACTTTGACTAACGTACGCTCATCAACATGATAAAATCCCCTCAAAACTTGTTGCAAAGCCCCAATAATATCAGGCGGTGAAATAATTGCCAAAAAACCCAATCGTCCAGTATTCACACCCAAAATAGGTATTTCTCTTTCTGCAATATAGGTAATAGATTCCAACAACGTTCCATCACCACCTACACTCACAAAAAAATCCGCCTCGCCCAAGTTTTCCTTGTCCGTATATATGTGGTTTATACGTGTTTGCACTCCATTTTGGTTTAAAAATTCCCAAAAAATTTGTGATAATTTTACAAAAATACCTTCACTGTCTAAAAAATCAAACATTTTTTGGATATAAGGCTGTGAATCAGGACGAAATGACCGCCCTCCATGAATGGCAACTATCATGTTTTTTAAGAAAAAAATAGAAAAATATAAAAAAAAGATTACACCAAAAATAAGCATTTTTTCAAAAGTATGTTTTTTTTTTCTATTTACAAAAAATATAAAAGTATAGAAAATACAACACACAGCATACAAAATATTTCTTGTCATAAAAACCTTGATTTTTTAAACCTTGTTTATTGCTATTTTTTCAAAAAAAAATTATATTTTTGCCTATGTTTTATATTATGTTTTCAATTTATAATTACTGATTATAATTACTGACAACTTAAAAACTAAAAACTGACAACTTGGAATTAATTATATTTTTTTACCTTTTAATAAATTGCTTTTCTAAATGAAAGATTTACTCAAAAAATTTGAAGAAAAACGCCCTGAAATTGTTTTTGAATGGAAAGACAGTGAAACTGACGCAGAAGGTTGGGTTGTAATCAATTCGCTACGTGGTGGTGCTGCGGGTGGTGGTACAAGAATGAGGGTTGGCTTAAACAAACGTGAAGTGGAATCATTGGCAAAAACAATGGAGGTGAAATTTACGGTGTCAGGTCCCGCAATAGGTGGTGCAAAATCAGGCATAAATTTTGACCCAAGTGACCCACGCAAAAAAGAAGTGCTAAAACGTTGGTACAAAGTGGTGTATGTATTGCTACGCAATTATTATGGCACAGGAGGCGATTTGAACGTAGATGAAGTAGAGGAAGTTATCCCTTTTACTGAGGAATATGGCATTTGGCACCCACAAGAAGGTATTGTCAATGGACATTTTAACCCTTCAAAACCAGAAAAAATCCGCAAAGTAGGCAATCTTCGCAATGGCGTAAAAAAAATATTGGAAGATGCACGTTATATCCCTACACCTTCCTACAAAAAATATACAGTAGCAGATATGATTACAGGTTATGGCGTGGCTGAAGCAGTAAAACATTATTACCAACTTTGGGGCGGAAATCTAAATGAAAAAAGGGCAATTATTCAGGGTTGGGGCAATGTAGGTGCTACAAGTGCATTGTATCTTGCCAAAGAAGGAGTGAAAATTGTAGGTATTGTAGATAGAATGGGCGGTTTGATTAACCCAAAAGGTTTTGGTTTGGACGAAATCAAAAATCTTTTTGCAGATAGAAAAAATAATACACTTGTTGCTGAAAATATGGTGTCTTTTGAAGAAGCACAAAAACAAATTTGGGCAACAGGTGCAGAGATTTTTATCCCTGCTGCTGCGTCAAGATTGGTTAAAAAAGAACACATTGAAACAATGCTTGCCAATGGCTTGGAAGTAATATCTTGTGGGGCGAATGTGCCTTTTGCAGAAGATATGAGCGTGATTTTTTATGGTGATATTACAGAATATACCGACAAACATTGTGCATTGTTGCCCGATTTTGTGGCAAATTGTGGTATGGCACGCACTTTTGCGTATCTTATGAGCGATAATGCAGAAGTAACTGACCATGCTATTTTTTCAGATGTTTCTGCTACTATTTTGGAGGCTTTGAAGAAAATTCATGCAAAAAATTCTTCAAAAATCAATCTTACAGAAACTGCTTTCGGAATCGCATTAGAACAACTTGTATAAAAAATTCCCCGTTTTTATAAAATAAAAATAAAGCCTTAAATTTTTTAATTTAAGGTTTATTTTTTTTGATTTTGTATGGATAAACCTTATTTTATTTTTGATAATAATACGATATCATTTTATGGGGAGTTTCAAGCAACTGGAAATGATGTTTTCTTAGATTCTATCAATCATTTACTCAAAGATTTGAAGAATACGAAAAAAGAAAAAATTACGGTGATTTTCAAAAATACATACTTAAAAGATGAAGTTTTTAGCGTTTTAATTTTTCATTTACTTAGTGAAATTACTGACCAAAATATCTATTTACAAGTACTGTGGTATTATAATAGTGAAGATTCTTTGGAAGTTGGTCAAGAATTGAGGGATGTTTTTGGTTGTGATTTTGAGTTTTTTGAAAATATATAACACCCATCTCGTTAAATCTTCCCAAAAAAAACCCTACAATTTCAAAAAACAAAGCACATATTTTTAAAATTTCCTATAAGTCAAAAAAAAACCTACAAAACAACTTTGTAGGCTTTTTTTTAGGATTAAATATTATCTGTTATGCGGGCAAATTTTTCTAAAAACTTTGCTTGTGATTTATTATCATACACAAATTTTCCAACAAATTTATCACGCCAAATATCTTTATCAATTTTCATTTCAGAAATATCAATTTGTGTATAATCTTCAAATTCTTGTCTTGGGAGTGTAAGCACGCATATTTTGTCTTTCATTGGAATATCAAACATGACTTGTTTTAAGAAATCCAAACGCATCAACAATCTTACAGGTTCTTGTATAATAAGTTTTGTAATTTGGTCGCCTTTGTTAAAATAATCCATGTATTCTTGTTCAGAAAGCATTGGTATAGGGTTGCTTTTGACATAATCTGGGTAACTTTTGAAAAATCTAATATTAGCCCTCTGGTCTACAAGTCCAATGTGTTTTATAAATTTAATTTTAGCGTTAGCGATAGTTGTTATCAATACATCTTTTTCGTTTTCTTTATAGTTATTTACTGCCCCTTGAAACAAGAGTTTAATTTTTTTCACAGGCACAATAATTTTTCTACGCACATAGCCATTAATTTGTTTTTCTTTTCCTTCTCTGATAATTTTTTCTTCCAACCTCAAAATAAAAGCAAAAGATGCTTCAAAAAGTCCTTCCAGATTTTGAAAAACTTGCAATTTTTCTTTATCTTCCAAATTACTTTCTTGGATTTCGGTAATAAGAGGCTCAAATAAAGTAAGCAAATACGAAATCTGAAAATATTGTTGTGGTGGAAGGTCTATTGTAGTTTCTACATTTTGGGTGTGCAATACATTATCAACCATAAATTGCCAAATGGCTTCTGCATGCGAATATGTAACACGCCCTTGTGTATAACGCATAACCATAATATCGCTTTTGATATTGCTAATAGAATCCTTGATAAAACGATATTCAGCAGCACGTTTTTGTTTTTCCAATTCTTCGTGTTGTCTTTCGCTTGCCATATATTGCATATAAAACACCAAGAACGTCAAAAACACACCTATCAATGTTACAACAGGATTGGCAATGCCACCAAAAGCATCGCCAACCTCATTCGCAGCAGTAATTCCATAATAAAAATGGAATCTTGACATAATAAAAGGCATAAAAAACATAAAAAATACACCTGCCACCAATGTAGAAGCAGATATAAGCATGATGTTTTTCTCAATAAATGTTTTTTCTTGTGGTGTATTTGCCATGATTGGAAGAAAATTAAAAAGCCCCCAACCCCCAAAGGGGAGCCAATAACCTTTAATATTTAGGTTTTATTGGTATTAATTCCCCTTTGGAGGTCAGGGGACTTGTATTTTGTTCCCCTTAGGGGTAGGAAGCTTGTATTTTATAAGTGAATATCTGTATTTGGTACTTTTTTATTGGGCATATTATTCATCATATAACCAAAAATACCACCAAAAAGTCCACCAATAATGTGTGCAAATTGCGAAATATTTTTGTTATCACCTGCCAAAGCATTGTATATTTCACTACCCAAATACAAACTCGCTACCAACACAAAAGTCAAAGGAATTGTACCACGTTTTGCATTGGTAAAGGAAACCAAAAGTATCATCATAAACACAATACCACTCGCACCCAAAAGTCCATTAGGAAAAAAAGTTGCGTTCAAAATTCCTGTAATTAATGCAGTAAAAAACATCATAATCATCAAAGATTTTCCACCATATTTTTCTTCTAAAACAGGACCTACAAGCAAAATAAATGAAAAATTGCCCAACAAATGCCCCCAACCTGCATGACCTAATGCGTGTGAAAATAAACGAAAATAAGCAAGTGGATTGTCAAATGACATAAATGGACTGCTAAAAGGATATACCGTAAAGAAGTTTTGTGAAATCGCCCCTGTAGTTTTGCCATTCATCAATGCAGTGGTAAAAACGGTATCCAAACTTGTAATAATTGTGCAAATCAATGTCAATGTAAGCACAACAGGTGCATTATAGGTTAGTTTCATAAATGTATTAGCAGTTTTTTTTTATTTTTAGCAAAGATAAAAAATAAACGAAAATAAAAAATAAAAAATGAAAAGAAAACCATAAGAATTTAAAATAAAACAAGAAAAACCTTTAATTTGGACTTTCAAGCATTTTTTTAAGCCAAATTTGTATTATTTTTGTGATAATAGGCAAAAAGCGTAACTATTCAAGTTTTTAAGGTAAAATTCAGTTGCCAGTTAATTTAGTTGTCAGTTTTTCGTAATTTACAAAAACTTACAGTAACCTAAGTGTTAAGTCGTATGTTATGATTTTTTTTCAAAAAAATAAAATTTGATGTTTTTTTAAGAAAAATAAGCACGTATTTCTTCATTTTATTTCTTCATTTTATTTCTTCATTTTTTATGTTGAAACTACAAATTTATAAAAACTTACAACTTAAAAAACTGATAGCTTACAATTTGAATTATAATATAAAAGCATAAACCAAAAAAACACCACCAAAAAACATTTTTCAAAAATGGATATACAAATACAAGGGAAAATACAAGGCAATATAAAAACAATTTTTGTAGTTTTTATAGCCATGATTATTACGCAGTTTTTTTTTAGTTTACCAAAAATATTTGCCCAAAATACTACACATTCATTAAGCACAATAGATGAAATATTGACCTTTGGGACAATTACACAAGGCTACAAATTGGAACAAAGCCTACTGCCTTTAGTAGAGGATTTGACAGGTAGATTGACAATTGAGGAGGTAAGTAAAGCAGATTTTCAACAAAAATTTTCTTTACAAAAATACCACAACCAAGAACTCCAAGCACTTACCACGTATTGGTGTCGTCTAAAAGTACAAAATACTACAATACAAGACGAAGATTGGATTTTTAGCTTGGGAAAAGTATCAAATGTAGAGGTGTATATGCCCCAAAATAATGGGAAATATGACCTCCATATCACAGGACAACTCGTAAAAACATCTAAAAAAACCATCAAAACAGGGCGTTATAATATTGCTGAGATTTTTCTCCCTGCACAAAGCGGTGTAAAAACTATTTTCATAAAATTTCAAAATCAAATAGACCTTTCCCCAGATTTGAATTTAAAAATAATCCCTAAACGTGCTTGGCAGGAAAATATTATTTGGGATAATCTTATTCAAGGATTTTTTCAAGGGTTGCTTTGGATGATGCTTTTTTACAATCTTTTGTTGTTTATCACCTTAGCAGATAAGACGTATATATATTATGTGTTGTATATTTTTACGACTTCTATTTATTTTTTGAGTTTTTATGGCTACATGAATGAGTTTTTTTTAGGTGAATTTCCTGATTTTGACTTTTTTTATGTGCCTTTTTCTGCACATTTGGGTTTTTTGGCGTATTTATCATTTATGCGAAATTACCTCAAAAGTTGGAAAGAAATGCCTTTTTGGGATTTGGTTATTCGCATTGTTTCGGTGGTTTTTGGGGCATTGTTGGTGGCGTTGATTGTATTGGTTTCGGTAAGTTATGTTAATTATATGCACGTAGAACGCATATTTTTTGGTGGCATACAAGTAATTTTGCTTATCATGCTAATTTTTATTTTTGCAATGGGCGAACGCCCTGCAAGATATTTTGCGGTTGGTACTATTTTGATGATTGGCGGTGGATTATTGTTGTTTTTGGGTGCATCTGGTGTTATCAAATTACACAATAATATTCTGTATTATCAACTTGGGGTAATTGCCCAAATTTTTACTTTTTCATTGGGTTTAAGTGAAAGATACCGACAAATGGAGGACGACAAACACAACGCACAGCGAAATCTTATCATTCAATTACAAGAAAATGAACACCTACAAAACAAAGTAACACAAGAATTGGAGGAAAAAGTAAAACAACGCACCATAGAAATATCACAAAAAAATGACGAAATCGTAGAAAAAAGCCAAGTAATTCAGGCAAAAAGTGATGAAATCAATAAAAAAAACGTGCAAGTAGAAAAAAGCCACCAAGAAATCCGCAACAGCATCAACTATGCAAGCAGGATTCAAAGCTCACTTTTTCATGATGTAACACACATAGAAAAAAGTTTTGCGGAGGGTTTTGTTTTTCTAAGGGCAAAAGATATCGTTTCGGGCGATTTTTATTGGTATGGCGAAAAACCAATGCCAAATTTCACCTCAAATTCCACTAAAAATATTGCCCAAAATACCGCCCAAAACATTAAACACCTTCAAAAAACAAATTCTATTTTTTCGTATCAATACGAAATACCACCTACATTAGAAGAACAAACACACCAAAAAAATCTATCACTACAAATACCAATGCTTAAAATATTGGTTTGTGCAGATTGTACAGGGCATGGCGTGCCAGGTGCTTTTATGACTGTAATGGGATATTCTATTTTGAATGAAATCATCAACGAGAAAAAAATTACTTCGCCTGACACCATTTTGTATGAATTGGATAAAAAAGTAATTGAAAATCTTAAAAAAGAAAACCGCGAAAAACAAATACAAGATGGCATGGAAATCGGAATTTTGGTGTATAATGAAGATACCAAACAAATTACCTATGCAGGCTCAGGAAGCCACCCATTGTATCGTGTGCGTGATTTTGAGATAGAAGTTTTTGATACCTCCAAACATTCTATTGGTTTTTCTGCCAAAACACAACAAAAATTATTTGAAAAAATTACGCTTGATGTGCAAGACGAAGATATTTTTTATATGGTTTCTGATGGTTTTCAAGACCAATTTGGCGGGCAAGAAGGACGCAAATATATGAAAAGAAATATGCGTGAATTTTTGTTGAAAATAAGCCATCTCCCTTTTTCTGAACAAAAACAACGTGTTATTTCTGAACTCGAAACTTGGCAAAATAAATACCACCAAACGGATGATGTGTTGATGATAGGCGTGAAGTTTTAATTAGAAATTATTTTTTTCGCTCAATTTATTAGATGTTTAAAAAAAATAAAAAATTATTGAAAATCACTAAAAAATCACTATATTTGCCACATGGAAACAGTCTTATTTTAAATTTTAGACTAAATGCCTTGTTAATCAGTTTTCTCTCAAATTTAACAATTTAGTAATAACTGATTAAAAAGTTAAATCTAAGCCTTTCGTTCCATAAGTTTAGCTTAAAAACCTTTTATCTATTTTGCAAAGGATATGCCTCACATGGAAGTTCGAATCTTTCCTACTGCACCAAATTTTTTATTAAAAATAAAAAACTTAAACACAAAAACAATGCGGTGGTAGTTTAATGGAAAAACGTTGGTCTCACAAAAGTGTTTTGCAAAAAAAATCTAAGGACGTACCGCATAGGTACAGGATTTTTAGCCAAATGGTTAGGCAACCGTCTGAGAAACAGTAATACGTAGGTTCGAATCCTACAAAATCCACGGGCAGGCACATAGGTTAGGTGTCTGTCCAATTTTTTTGTCAAAAAATCAATAATTTTTGTATTTGTTTAGGTTAAATCTAAAATATTGATTTTGAACTAAATTTTCTAAAATTTTAAACTTTAAAAATTCTATATTTCTTTAAATCCCACTTTGGGGTTTAGGGGGCTAAATAATCAATAATTTTAAATGAAAAAAAGGCTTTTTTTGCCTGAAAAATGGGCATATCAATACTTTGAAAATTTGTTTAAAAATCAAACAAAAATTCCACAAACCCAAGATTTACAAACCGAAAAAATCCGAAATCTTCGCCAAAAGTGCTTATATTATGCAGGTTTTTTGGGTGCAAGTGGCATACTTTTATTGTACTTACCTTATTGGTTTTTTCCAAGATTATTTCTTCATTTTTATGTAGATTTGCCTTATTTTCCGCATATACAAATACCATATATTTATATGTTGTATGGTGGTTTTTTGGCAGTATTGGAAATTGTATTGCTGGTACGCCTCAATTTATACATGGTATTTCATCTGGCTCAAATTTGTAACAGCAACATCAAAGATGTAACAGAGGACGCACAAGTGCGAGAATTTGAAATGTTGTTTGCGGTAGGTATGGAAAAATCTGCTACACAATTATTAAATTTTGGCATAGACCCACAAAAAGGTTTATCCCAATGGCAAATAACGTTGTTTAGCACGCTCAATATGTTTAAAGCAACATTAAGTAATGTATTTATCAAAATGGTTTTGAGTAGGATTTTTTGGCGTTTGACCTTGCGTTTTGCGTTTCTCAAATATTTGATTGATTTGATAAGCCTGCCTATTTTTGCATTTTGGGATATTTATGCAACCAATCGTGTTTTTATGGAAGCACGTATTAGACTTTTTGCACCAAAGAAAATCCAAGATTTTATACAAGAAATCCCTGTGGAAGTTCATAAAAATAAAGCTACAAAAGAGATTTTATTGGATATTTTGCAATATGTTGCGGTTGCAAAACGCAGTTTTCACCAAAATCATTATCTTCTGGCAGAAGCAATCGTTACACATTTTGGACTTTCGTCCAATGCACGCCCTACGTACAACACAGAAGAGGATATTTTGCAAAAAATCAAAAGTATTGTACCAGAAGCAAGGCAGTTTTTAGCAAAATTATTGCTTTTGGGGCTTATAATTGATGGACAAGCCTCGTATCGTGATTATCGTGTTTTGCAACATTTTGCAAATTATGACAATGGCTATTTTAAAAACGAATTTCCATTTTTAATAATGTCGTGGAAAGAGTTTAAAAAAACAGAGAAATTTTATTTAGTAAAATGATACAAGTTGTCAGTTTTTTTCAGCTATCATTTTTTTCAGTTTTGGCTATTATTTGCCTTTGGAGGTCAGGGGGCTTGTTAGGGGTTTTTTGTAAAATAAAGCATTTTGAAAATCATTTGTTTTTATTTATTTTTGCTGGTTAAAAAAAATAAAACAAAATTTTTAAATAAAGTTTTGAAAATCCATTTTTATATGGGACATATATCATGAAATTATACACAAAATCGTATCATTTTTTAACTTTAAAATTTCGTATTTTTCCACTCTTTGGACTTATTCCCCCTTTGGGGCTTGGCTGGATTGCTGTCTTTTTTATTTTTATTTCAGTTACAAAAATTTTTGCTCAAGAAACCAATCATAAAGATACAATACCACAACGCCAACTTTTTGATTATCTAAAAAGCAAAAAAGCAAGAGAAGAAGCAGACACCAAAACAGCAGAAAAACCAGAGGCTCACAAAACTTTTTTTGGCATAATTCCTGCGATTGCGTCCAACCCTACAAGTGGATTTATTTATGGGCTTGCGGGCAATCTTGGGCGATATTTGGGTGATGTAGATAGCACTCGCATATCTGCAGTATCACTTGTTGCAAATTTGACCACCAAAAATCAATTTTTTCTTACATCTCGTTCTAATATTTTTACTAAAAATGATGGTTGGATTTTGCAAGGTGATTGGCGTTTTTTGATTTCAAACCAACCTACTTATGGACTTGGTACAAATATAAATGAAGATGAAAAATCTTTATTAAAATACAATTTGATACGTATTCACCAAACTTTTTTAAAAAAAACAGCTAAAAATTTATATTTTGGTTTGGGTGTGCATTATGATAATTGGTATAATATAAGTGATGAATTGGCAGAAAAAAGAATTGCAGAAAATAATCCAAATCTTACGCCTTATTATGCTTATAATCTACTAAACAATTTTGATATAAAACAAAGCACTGCTTCTGGTATCAGTACCAATGCGATATATGACAGCAGGGACAATGCCATAAACACATATAAAGGCTCATATTTGGCTTTCAATTATCGTGTGTGTGCCAAAGATTTGGGGGGAAGTAGCAATTATGAACAAATTTTTGCAGAAGCAAGACATTTTATTAAATTGCACGCTGAAAAAGCACGTATTTTGGGTTTTTGGGGTTTCATGCAACTTATTACTGCGGGCAAAGCACCTTATATGATGTTGCCTTCGGTGGGTTGGGATACGTATGGCAATTCGGGGCGTGGATTTGCACAAGGACGTTTTAGGGGACAAGAAATGTTGTATTTTGAAACAGAATATCGCCACAATATTTCAAAAAATGGGCTTTGGGGTTTTGTGGTGTATGCCAATACAGTAAGCCTGAGCAATCAATTTGACAATATAAAATTTGCCCAAAAATTTGATTATGGGGCAGGAGCAGGGTTGAGGCTCAAACTCAACAAAGCATCTCGCACCAATATCGCTTTTGATTATGCGATTGGCTCGCGAGCGTCTTCTGGGTTTTATATCAATGTGCAAGAAATGTTTTAGGGAGCCCCCTAACCCCCAAAGGGGGAATAAATATGGTTAAACATTAAATTTTTTTAAATTAAAAAACATTACCTTTCGTTCCTATTTAGAATTTGTGCTCCCTTTGGGGGCTGAGGGGCTTAATTAATTTTACCATGAAACTTATAGAAGTAAAAGATGATGATAATTGGGCAAAAAAGGCATTTTTAGATTTGCCCTTACAATTATACAAAAATGACGGAAATTTTATACGTCCATTAGACAAGGATATTGAAGCGGTTTTTAATACGCAAAAAAATCCTTCTTTCAAAGATGGAAAATGTATTAGATGGATTTTGCAAGATGACAATGGCGAAATTGTAGGGCGTGTAGCATCTTTTTATGAAATACCTAAAATGAATGCTGGTAACGACCAACCAACAGGTGGAATGGGCTTTTTTGAATGTGTCAATAACCAAGAATACGCCAATATTTTACTCAATGCGTGCCAAAAATGGTTGCAAAATGAAGGCTTGGAGGCAATGGACGGTCCTATCAATTTTGGTAATAGGGACAAATGGTGGGGATTGTTGGTTGATGGATTTACACCACCTAATTATTGTATGCCTTACAATTTCCCATATTATAGAACATTATTAGAAAATTTTGGGTTCAAAGATTACTTTCAGCAATATACGTATTACCGCAGACTTGATGGTCCAAAATTAGCAGAACAATTTTATGCCAAAGCAGCACGTATTTATAGAAATAAATCTTATACCTTTGAACATATCAAGCTCAATAATTTAGCAAAATATACCGAAGATTTTAGGGTAATTTACAATGAAAGTTGGCTCAAACATGAAGGTACTGCTGAAATGACTACCGCACAAACGCAAGCCCTCATGAATGAAATGAAACCTATTATTGATGAAAAACTCATTTGGTTTGCATACTATGATGGGCAACCTATTGGCGTAATGGTTATGATTCCCGAATTAAACCAGATTTTTAGGTATGTGAATGGTAAGATGAACCTTTGGGGAACATTGAAGTTTTTGTATTATATGTGGCGAAAAAAATGCAAAAGGATATTGGGTGTAGTAATTGGCATACGCCCAAGATTTCAAAAATTTGGCATTGAAAGTGCATTGATTGCAGAATTTTCAAAAGTAGCGTATAACGAAAAATTCCGTTACCAAGACCTTGAATTTAATTGGGTTGGTGATTTTTTGCCTGTTATGAGGCGTTTGTATGAGTCTTTTGAGTGTGAAATATCCAAAACACATATTACCTTTCGCAAATTATTTGATGAAACAAAATCCTTTAAACGACACCCAGTTATCCAATAATGTTGTCAGTTTTTCCAGTTATTAGTTTTTTCAGCTAAAAGCTGTTTATTCCCCCTTTGAGGGTTAGGGGCTTTTGCAGTGAGAGATTTTTTATGTTAAATAAAAAAAACTGCGTCAATAATAATAAAATTTTCATTAAATTTGCATGAGAAAAACGTTCTTTTTCATTTATTTGAAAAAAGGACGTTTTTTGTATTTTGTATTTTTATGGTTTTTTTTGCTTTGTCAAAAAAAAATTGCTTACCAACAATAATTTATTTTATATATTCAAAAAATATATATGTCTAAACACGCTTTACTTCGTCTTACGTTGGTGCTAACAATTTTGTTGATGTTTATCAAATTTACAGCATATATTTTAACAAAATCTGATGCGATACTTACTGATGCCTTAGAATCCATCGCCAACGTAGTTGCAAGCATTTTTGCGTCATTTAGTTTATACCTTGCGTCACGCCCAAAAGACGAAAATCACCCTTATGGGCATGGCAAAATAGAGTTTTTGTCGGTAGGTTTAGAGGGGGGACTTATCATCATGGCGGGTATGTTTATGGTGGTAGAAATTTTTTATGCGTATATTCACCCACACAAAATAGAGCATTTGGAGGTTGGTATTTCGCTTACAATCGTGAGTACAGTAGTCAATTTTACGTTGGCGTATTTACTCATTAAAAAATCAACTGAATTTCATTCCCATATTTTATTGGCAGAAGGCAAACACATACAAGCTGATGCTTTTACAAGTGTAGGTTTGATTTTGGGTTTGGGGGCGTTGTATCTTACAGGTTGGCAATGGTTAGATGGTACAATAGCCTTGTGTTTTGCTTTTTTGAATATTCGTACAGGATATTTTTTGCTCAAAGAGGCAGTTTCAGGTATCATGGACGAAGCAAACCGCACTTTATTGGAACATTTAATTTTGATTTTGCAAAAAAACCGTAAACGTGAATGGATTGATTTTCACAACCTTCGCATTATACAATATGGTGATGCTATTCATATTGATTGTCATCTTACATTGCCTTATTATTTGGATTTGGAAACCGCTCATGCCCACTTGCACGAAGTAGAGAAACTTGTAGCAAGAGAACATTCACAACAAACCGAGATTTTTATCCATACAGACCCTTGTTTGCCTATTTCTTGTCCTTTGTGTGCAGTAGAAAATTGTGCTTTTCGCAAAGCAAACTTTCAAAATTTGGTGGAATGGAATTTTAGCAATATGGTCAAAAACCAAAAACATTGTATTGTTGATAATAATTAGTATTTTCTTCTTATAAATTTGTAAGATTTATAAAAAAAATGCTTTGAACTCATTTTAATGCAATTTTTTTTCTTTTATTTTTGTTCCGAATTTATATTAAAAAAACTAAAAAATTTGTGATATTTTATTTTTTGTGAAAATTTTTATATAAAACATTTTTTGCTGTTTGTGGAAGAAATAAATAAAATATTATTTTGGAATACAAATTGCGAACAAATTATAAAAATAAAAGTTATCCTATTATACCTTTAATATTTTCTTTATGAGTCATTTAACACAATTCAACAAGGATTTGCAAGAAACCTTAGAGAAAATGAAAACCTTGCAAAAAAACCAAAAAGAATCTTTGGAAAAATTTCATTCTATCAAATCTGAGATTGAAAATCAAAAAACGATTGCACCACCAAGAGCAATCAAGTCTATTTGATTTTTTTTTCATTTTTAACAATATTAATAGCCTATAAAACTTTATTACAACAAAAAAAATGCTTAGATACATGTATCTAAGCATTTTTTTGTTTATTTTATAGCAAGTTTTAGATATCTTCTGAATCTATGATTACAATTTTTTCAATTTTGTCGCCTTGTTTTATCAAATCAATTACTTCCAAACCTTCTACTACACGCCCAAAACAAGTGTGATTGCGGTCTAAATGTGCGGTATTATCTCTGCTATGGCACACAAAAAACTGTGAGCTTCCTGTGTTTCTGCCAGCGTGAGCCATAGACAATACGCCTCTGTCGTGGTATTGGTTATTGCCTGTGAGTTCGCAAGGGATAGTATAACCTGCTCCGCCTGTACCTGTGCCTTTTGGACAACCGCCTTGAATTACAAAATTAGGGATAACACGATGAAAAGCAAGGTTGTCATAAAAACCTTTTTTGGATAAATTAACAAAATTTTCTACTGTTTTTGGTGCGTCTTCCGCATAAAATTCCACTTTCATCACACCTTTTGCGGTGTGGATTTCTGCTGTTTGCATGTTAGATTGTTTTTTTATTTTTAAAATTTTTTTGCAAAAATACATAATCTTCTACAAATTTTTATCATATTGTAGGATTTTATGTTGGGTTTTCCACATTTGTATAAGAATTTTTTTTAATTTCGTTGAGTAAAAAAATGATTTTTTCGTGGATTTTTTCAGAAGGCAAAATTTCTTTTGCGATATACATAAATGCTAAGGATTCGCATACAAAGATGTGTTTTTCTTCTTTTTGATTTTCTTCTTTTTGCGATATTTGTAGGATATATTTGTGTAGGCGATAACCTTCTCTTATGCGTCTTTTGAGTAGATTTCTATCTACTGCTTTTTTAAAACTTCTTTTTGGAACGCTTATAAGTGTTTTTGGTGGTTTTACGTTTTCTTTACCCAAATACAAAATTTTAAAAGGAAATTTGAATACCATTTTTTTTGTTTTAAAAATGGCATCAATACTTTTTTTTTCTGTAAGTTTTTCACTTTTAGGAAATGAATATTTTTTTTTCATAAAAGGTTATGGATTATGAATTTGGGGATTATGAATTATAGATTAGTTTTTTACTAAAAAAATGTTAAATATTCCAACATTGGCTGTTTGATTCCTCATTTCTCATTCCTAATCCCCAATTCTTTTAAATTCCTTTAAAATTTGGTTTTCTTTTTTCCAAAAAAGCCCCCATACCTTCTTTGCAATCTTCTGAATTGACCAATGTACCAAAAGTTTCGTATTCAAGTTGATAACCAATAGCATCATTTGGTTGGAGTGCATTGATGGCTTTTATAGCATGTGCTATGGCGATAGGGGCATTATTTTTTACTTTTTCAAGTATTTCGTGTGCTTTTGCTGAGGCATCTGCTATTGTAGGAAATACATAACTTACCAAACCGAGTTGTAGGGCTTCTTGTGCGGATATAATATTGCCTGTAATGGTCAGTTCAATGGCTTTTGCTTTACCTACATATTTGGCAAGTCGTTGTGTGCCACCAAAACCAGGTATTACGCCCAATGTTACTTCGGGCAAACCAAGTTTTGCATTTTCGGTAGCAATGCGTAAATGGCAAGCCATAGCTAATTCGCAACCACCACCCAATGCAAATCCATTGACAAGTGCAATCACAGGTTTAGATAAATTTTCTATTTTTGCAAAGGCATCTTGTCCAAATTTTGAGTATGTTTGTGCTTCTTGTGCATTCATTGCAACCATTTGCGAAATATCTGCTCCCGCTACAAAAGCCTTTACGCCTTCGCCTGTGAGTATTACACCACGTACTTCTGTGTGTGCATCAAGCATATCCATAGCTTGGTGTATTTCTGCTAAGGTTTCATGGTTGAGTGCGTTGAGTTTAGCAGGGCGTGTGATAGTGAGTGTTGCTATTTGGTTTTCAATTTGAATGGCAATATTTTGAAAAGACATATTTTTAAAGTTTTTAAGTTAATTCTGTTTGTTCAGTTTGTTCAGTTTTTTTTAAGTTAATTCAGTAAAATAAAAACATGATTATACAATAACTAATTACTGAAAAAACTGATTACTGAAAATTTTTTTTAAAGTTTTACCCCAATCCAAAGAATATCATCACGTTGTCCAGTATTTCCTTGATATTGGTCAAGCGTTTGGGCAAGTGTTTGAGCTTGTTGAATATGGGTGTAAGCCCTATTTTTTAACAAAAGTTCTTTGAGCGTTGCAGAGCCAAATTTTTTTCTTTCTGGATTGCATTGGTCAGCATATCCATCAGAGCCTGCATATATCCATGAATTTTTTGGCAACATAATTTCGTGTAATTCAAAAGGGACTTTAAGGTTTTGTATGCCTCCAATACCTCTACGACTACCTTTTATTTCTTGAATTTCAGTAGGATTTTCGCTTGAAATATAACAAAATCCATTTTTTGCACCTGCAAAAGTAATTTTTGTTTGGGATTCGTTTGTTTTTTCGTCATTTATTTTTTCCAATACCAACACAGATACGTCCATACCATTATAATTATTGATTTCGCCTTGTCGCAATACTGTCCATATTTCATCATGCAATCTTGTAAGGATTTCATCTGGTTTTACAATATCCCATACCCTTACGATTTTATCCAACAATGTACAACCTATCAACGTCATAAAAGCACCAGGAATGCCATGTCCTGTGCAATCACCCACAATAAAAATTATTTTTCCTTCTACTTCATTTAACCAATAAAAATCTCCTGAAACAACATCTCTTGGGCGTGAAAATATAAAATATTCTTTGAGCAGTGCGTCCAATTTTTTTTGGTATGGAAATACTGCTTGTTGTATGGTGAGTGCAGCTTGAATACTACTTTGGATTTGCTTGTTAAAACTTACTACTTCGTCTTTTTGTTGGCTAATTTCTTGGTTTTGGGCGATAATTTTTTGTTGTTGCACATAAATACTTTGCCCCATTTCGTTTACTTGGCTTTCTATTGTTCCTTTTGCATGTTGGATTTTTTCTGTAAAATTCATGCCTTGATACGCCTGCATTACTTCCATAATTCGGTTAATATCTGCCCCTACTTTTTCTTGGAGTATGGCAAGCATTTCGTTTATTTCAAGTTTGAGTGTATTAAGTTCAGGGTTATTGCCTTGATTTTCAAGGCGTTTTGTGAGGTTTCCATTGCTTATCACATCTATAATGTCGAGTGTTTCTTGTAATAATACTTGGTCTTGTTGTATGCCATTTTTGATGTTGAGAATGTTTTTATTGATAACTTCTGACATTTTGCCCAATTCGTCACTATTATTTACACCAATAATTTCAATATCTGTTCTATCCCTATTCAAAAAATCAAAAAAACTAAGCAATGCTTTTTTAAATCTTTTGAGTGGTTGGAGTATCAACCTTCTAATGGCCAAAATTAGGAATATAATGATGACAATCGTAACCACAAATCCCCAAATAATATTTTCTATAAAAAGGGTAAAAATAGGGGCTAACATTTCGTTTTCAGACACTTCAATAACCAAATACCAATTAAATTCAGCAATAAATTTGGTATGAACGATAATTTTTTCGTTATTTTTGTAGTATGAAAATTGTGTTTTTTTTGAAGTCAGGATTTCTTTAGCAATTTGTTGAATGTAGGGCAATTTATTGATATTCTTATCTTCATTGTCAAACTTATTTTTGTGAATGAGTTCAGGGTTTTTATGGACTTTGATAAATCCATTTTGGTCAATCAAAAAAACATTGCCTTGTTTGCCAATTTGCTTGCTTAAAATGTTTTTTACAAGTTGATTAAGCCCTAAACCTACACCAGTAACACCCAAGAATTCTTTTTTTTCGTTTTCAATTCTATAATTCACAAAAAAAACCATGCTATCAAGGTTTGTGATACCTATGTTAAATTCTTTTTCTTTGTTACTTTTTTTAAAATTAAAATACCATAAATCACGTGGTTCAGTGGTTTTTACCATTTTTACTGCACCATAATCATTATAAAATTTTTTGGTTTTGTCTGAAATCAAATTTACAACCTTTATATTAGCATCTTTTTTCAACATTTTAAAATACGCAATAATATCTTGGTTATTTACTTCTCCACTTTCAAGCCATTTCAAAATAAGTGGATTTTTGGCGGTAATATTTGTAATGGTAATGGGCAAATTCAATTCTTTTTGCACAAGCGCATTGATGTTGTCAATCAAAATAGGTACTTCTTCTTGCATGATTTGGTGTTCAATAGCGATTTTTTCATTTTGATAATTGAATAAACTAATTACCAAAAATGCCAATAAAATCAATATGCCCGCAGTAGTACTTACTTTGGTGCTTATGCTCAAATTTTTCCAAGTTTTGCGTATCAAGGGAATTAGGAATTGGGGATTTTATTTTTCAAAAAAAATCACGTATAAAAGTATCTTACAAAAATCACTACAAAAATACAAAATAAAAATTGCCAATTACAATGAAAATTGTAATATTGAGGTTTTTTCAAAAAAAACTTTATTTTTTTAGCTATTGGCTGATTTGTACCAAAACTTTTAATACCAAGACTTTCAATATTTTAAACATTCTCTTTGAATATTCTGTTAAACACACTTGAACTTTTATTTTTCTATGAAAAAAATTTTTCTTTTAGGTCTCTTTTTTTTTAATGTTTTTTTTTATTTTGGGATTTCACATACCATTTTTGCCCAAAAAAATACCGAAATTTCTGCATCTTCGCTTGAAATTCGCCAAAAAGCGGTTGCAGATAAACAAAAATTAAGGCAAAATAGCCTTTTTCAACAATATCCTATCCGAAATATTGGGGCATCAGTCATGGGCGGAAGGGTGGTTGATATAGCAGTAAATGAACAAAATCCCCTAAATTTTTATGTTGCTTATGCTTCTGGCGGTGTTTGGAAAACAGAAAATAATGGACAACGTTTTACGCCTATTTTTGATAATCAAGCACGCATGACGATTGGCGACATAGCCATTCATGCCAATAATCCAAATATTCTTTGGGTTGGAACAGGTGAAAATAATAGCAGTAGGTCAAGTTATGCTGGCTTTGGCGTGTATAAAAGCATAGACACAGGCAAAAATTGGCAGTTTTTGGGCTTGGAAAATACCCAACATATTGGCAGAATAATACTGCACCCAAAAGATGAAAATATTGCTTTTGTAGCAAGTATTGGTTCTTTGTATAGCAAAAATAAAGAAAGAGGAATTTATAAAACTATGGACGGTGGGCGTACATGGAAGCATACACTTTTTATAAATGATAGTACAGGAATTATAGATATGGCTATGAATCCTGAAAATCCAAATTTTATTTGGGCTGTTGCATGGGAAAGGCACCGACAAGCAAATTATTTTAAGGAAAAAGGCGATGGCTCTGCTTTGTATTTTTCCGAAAATGGGGGCGAAACTTGGACACGCCAAACAAATAATGGACTTCCTAATAAAAATATGGGTAGAATGGGTATTGCGATTGCACAAAGTAACCCAAATATGATGTATATTGTGCTGGATAACCATAGCCCCCTAACTCCCAAAGATAGCCCCAAAGGGGGAACAAATACAAGTACAGAAATAGCCAATCATAAGAAATATGAGTTAAAAGATTTTGAAAATATGTCAGAAAATACATTTTTTCAAATTCAAGACAATTATTTGGATTCACTTTTAAAAGAAGAAAAATTCCCCGAAAAATATACCGCCCAAAGTGTTAAAAATGATATTCGCAACAAAAAATACGCTGTAAAAGCCCTTTATGAATATAATAAAAATGGCAATGATGACCTTTTCAATACTGTTATTGCAGGTTGCGAAGTGTATATCTCCAAAAATATGGGGAAAACTTGGGAAAAAGTTAATCAACACGAATTAGATGGTGTTTTTTATACGTATGGGTATTATTTTGGGCAAATTTTTATAAGCCCTCAAAACCCTGAAACAATCTATATCATGGGTGTTCCACTTTTGAAAAGTATAGATGGAGGCAAAAATTTTGTGTCTGTTGGAGATAAAAGTCCTCACGCAGACCATCACGCTTTGTGGATTAACCCAAAAAATGATAAAAATTTGATTCTGGGCAATGATGGTGGCGTATATATGAGTTATGATGCAGGCGAAAATTTTTCACACCTCAACAATATGCCTGTTGGACAATATTATAGCATTGCTTTTGATATGGATACGCCTTATAATGTATATGGTGGCTTACAAGACAATGGCGTTTGGGTGGGAAGTAGTAAGAGCAAACCTGAAGAAAATGCGAATTGGAAGTTTATCATGGGTGGAGATGGTATGGTAGTGGCTCCACACCCAAAAAAAGGCAAAGATTTGGTTTATACTGGTTACCAATTTGGGAATTATTACCGTTTGGAAAATGGAAAAAGCACCCAAATTACCCCAAAAAGGGCAATTGGAAAGCCTGCTTTGCGGTTTAATTGGCGCACACCGCTTGTGATGAGTGTACATAACCCTGATATTTTGTATATTTGTAGTCAAAAAGTGCATAGAAGTATGCAAAAGGGCGAAAATTGGGAAGAAATTAGCGAGGATTTGACGCAAAATAAAGCCCAAAAAAACGTTCCTTTTAATACCATTTCAGCTTTTGCAGAATCTCCTAAGCGTTTTGGCTTGTTGTATGCAGGTACTGATGATGGTAATATATGGGTAAGTAAAAACGGAGGTGAAAAATGGGAGGGTATAAATATAGATAATGAAAAAAGTAACAAAAAAAATAGCAAAAACGCGCCAAAAAATTTATGGGTAAGTAGTATTTGCCCATCAACACACGAAGAAAAAACGGTGTTTTTGGCTATGACAGGTTACCGCAACGACAATATAGAAACATACCTTTATAAAAGTGAAGATTTTGGGCAAAATTGGCAAGAAATTAAAGGTAATTTGCCCAATGAAAGCGTAAATGTAATACTGCAAGACCTCAAAAAACCGAATATTTTGTATATAGGTACTGATGAAGGTGCATACATTTCGCTTGATGCAGGTAAAACATGGCAAAATATCGCAGGAAATATGCCAAATGTAGCGGTTTATGACATTACAATTCACCCAAGAGAACAAGAATTATTGCTTGCTACGCATGGCAGAAGCATTTATATCATGCCTTTACAATACATTCACCAATTAGTAGAAAAAAACAATGCAGAAAAAACAAATTTAGTGCTTTTCTCGCCCAATTCTTTGAAATATAGTAAAAATTGGGGCAAAAAAACTTTTGGTTTTATGCCTGAAAATGTGCCAAATGTGGAATTGTACGGATTTTCAGGGGAAGACACGAAAAATCTTATTTTGGAAGTAAAAAAAGATAATGAAATCGTCAAAACAATTGTAATTCCTGACCAAAAAGCAGGTTTTTTCCTGTGTAAATTTTCGCCAAAAGATGATAAAAATATGTTTTTGTCTGTGGGTGATTATACCCTTTCTTTTCAAAATGGCAAAGGGCAAAGTACAAAATTTAAGATTTATTGATTGCATTTTTTTACTGCCCTAAAAGAATCTACTAAAACCAACAGGATTTTAACAGAAAAAACGTTTCATTTGCCAGCAAATGAAACGTTTTTTCTAATTATTGTTTTGTTCAAATGGATTTATTTTTTTATTACCCTAATTGTTTTCACAATACCATCAGCTTCCACAAAAGCGTAATAGGTGCCTTGTTGGTAAGCTCGCATATCTATTTTGGTAATGACTTTGTTATCTTTAAGTGTCTGAATGATTTGCCCTTTGTCGTCTTGTAAGCGAATATTATAATCAAAACCTATTAGCGTTTGGTCTGCAACTTTCGTATAATCAATGCCTTCAAGTCCATCAATTTTGATTTGGAAATCATCACCTATGAATGGATTTGGGTAGGCAATTAATTTTGTTTTGCTAAAGATTCTGCCATTGGTTGATGCACCAGCAAGAGATGGGTTGTGAATTTTTTCATAAAAGGAATGAAAAAAGGTTAGAAAATAAGTAATTTAAAAATATATGCAAATGTAAGTTTTTGATGTTGTAAAAACAAAATATCAAAATGTTAAAATTTTTATTTTACTTTTTCAAAATTTTCCATTAAAAATTAACTAAATATTTAGTTAATTTTTTATAAAAATAATTGGTTACGGTCTAAGCGTGTGCCTGCGAGTTTGGAGAGAGGAAATATAGGGTAACTATATTCGTATAAAAACCCATTTGGAATGATAGAAGTATTTAGAGGGCTAACAACCTGCATAACACGTTGTTTGTAAATATCTTCTGGTTTTATATTTTGTGCCTTAGTTTGAAAGGACAGAAACAGAAAAAACGCAATTAGTGCAAGTGCGGTGCAAATTTAATTTTTTGAGTTGAAAATTCATAAAATTTTTAGAAAAAAAAAACGAAAAATGTGAAAAATTAGAAAGAAATATCAAAACGCCCATCTTTGGCTTCGTATTTAATATCTCCTTTTTGTAATGAAAACCAAAAACGACCAGATACAAAGTTTTTCTTGGTGTCAAATTTTGTAATGGTAAGCATACCATCTTCTACAACATCTGAGTCTCTTGTATACATTTCTATATT
Organism: Cytophagales bacterium; assembly: GCA_031425615.1. GTDB lineage: Bacteria > Bacteroidota > Bacteroidia > Cytophagales > Microscillaceae > JAAFIN01. The sequence continues at coordinate 309 of JANPJR010000024.1, read as the reverse complement.
CTTTTTAGAATTTAAAAAACCACAACAGTTAATAATGTTAGGATTTTTTTTAGTGAATAGTTCCCTACTTTATCAAAATTTACCCTATTTGAAAAAAAATCAATTCTCTCATCTCTACCATTTTCTTCATAATAGGCATACAATGCAAAATAAGGTCCGTCAAGTTGGATATAGAGTGTAGGATTACCAGGGCTTCGAGGGCTTGGTTTCCAGGGTACGCCATTGAGGTAACAACCGAAGGTGTTTGCACCTGATTGGGTTTCAGGAGGCAGGTCAGGCTCAGGCTCGGAGTTTTTCTTGCAACTTACT
>JANPJR010000023.1:0-1699 GCA_031425615.1 Cytophagales bacterium | reverse complement strand
AATGTAAACCAAATGCAGGAACTTTATAAAAAATAAATAACACTCCCCATGCTCCACACCAAAAAACCGCTCAAAAACCCACAAGTTGAAACTTCACATGTGGCAACAACTGCAAAAAACAACCCTTTTTTGAGTGCCACCATTCAGAAAAAGGAAAATCCATTTCTGAAAAATGAGCCAAGCAAGGGAAATCCTTTTTTGGGGAATACAGCAAGTCAAGCACCTGTACAAGGCGATTTTCAGATGATATATGTCTACATGGTACTTTTTGGAGTAAGCATGCTTTTCGCATACCAAATGCTTAAACGAACAAGCAAAAAAACAAATGAAAAAATAGAAAATGAAATAGGTGAAGTGGAAAAACCTAACACCGAAAATGAAAGACCAGATAGGGAAGTCATCAGAAAAAAATTAGAAAACGTAGGGGCAACTAAACAAGAACAAAAAAGCGTAGACGAAATAATACCAAAAAAAGAAACGACCGAAAAAAAACAGGAGGATATAATTTTGGAAAAAGTGAAAGAACAAACTCTTGGAAAACAAAAAGAAGTAAGAACAGCGAAAAAAAAATATAATCCACACGAGGAAAAAAAGAAAAAAGAACAAAAACAAATAGAAGAAGGAACAACAGAAAAAAAAGTAGCAGTTAAAGAAAAACCAAAATATAAAAAATTTGAAGGTGTTACAAAATGTCCCAAACCACACAACGGGTTCATAGGTGAAAAAAGTGAATGTCACTTGCACGTGGATATTTCGCAAGAGCACTTCAAATATGGAAAAGACAAAGGCGGAAGGGTGAGCCTCGTACAAAAAGGCAATGGTTACACGCTTGGTAGTTTGCTTGAATGTTTAGAAGCTGTCCAAGAATGTAAAGGTTCGTCAGGCTTTGAAGATTGTGAAGAATGGCTAAAATACCACATAAATGAGTATTTAGACCAAAACCCAAGTGAAAAAGAAGACGACACTGATACAGAAGAAGAAAAATAAAAAAAACCTCCCCAACCAAAAATAAATTTGATTGGGGAGGTTTTTTTTTTGTAAAAAGAAATATAATATTTTCTCACACTATCACTTCTGTTTCTAATATTTCGCACATTTTGCGATAAAGGTCTTCTGTAAGGGTGGTATTGCCCTCCAATACTTTGATTATGTGGAGGTATGTTTTGCCTGTTTTTTCTGCGAATTCTTTCTTTTTTAGCTTGCGTTGTTTTAAAATACCTTTTATTTGCATCAGGCGTTCTGCATCAATATCCACAAGTTCGGTGGACATGATAAACGCCACCCCTTCATGGTGGAGTTGAACGATTTTAGCCATTGCTTCATGGAGGAGATAGGATTTATTATCTCTTTCTCCATTTTTTGTTTTGAAGTAAAAATTCATGTCTTTTTAATAATTTACGTGATAATCAAAGCCATAAGTATCATTTTCCCAATATTCCTCCTCACAATCCCCTGCTTGTTGTTCATAATCAAGTGTGCCAAAATCTGAAAATAAAAAATCCAGACTTTTATCTGCAAAGGTAGCAACCTCGCCAATATTACCTAAAAATATTTCCATTGTCCTTTTAGTTTATTTTAATTATTCAGCAATAAGGGATTTGAGTTCTCTCAATTCGTATAAAACTGCGTTGCTCTCCATTTTCAATACTTCTGAGCCTCTGTATTCTTTTGAATCAGTAGGCTCTTTTTTCATGATGGC
>JANPJR010000022.1:0-57292 GCA_031425615.1 Cytophagales bacterium | reverse complement strand
AATTTGGGCTTACAGCCATACATAAATAATACAAGCACCCAAAGCCAAAGGAAAAGGTATTTTGTGTTGAGATTAGGATATTTTAACATACGAAGAATAATTAAATTATACAAGTTTTTTACAAAAATAACGCACTTTTTTATTTTACAAAAAAAACGCCTCTTTCTTTTGACAAGAAAGAGGCGTTTTTTTTGGTTTTTTTATTTTAGCGAAATAAAAATTATTTCCATTCTTCGGTTACTTGTTCTTTGATGGTGTAAGTTTCGAGGGTATCTCTTGATACTTCTTCTCTATTTACTACTTCAAGTTCCTCATAATCACGCAAACCTGTACCTGCAGGAATAAGATGTCCTACGATAACGTTCTCTTTCAAACCATTCAAAGTATCTATTTTACCTGCGATAGCAGCTTCACTAAGTACTTTGGTTGTTTCTTGGAAAGATGCTGCAGAGATAAAGCTATCTGTGCCCAAAGACGCTTGTGTGATACCTTGTAATGTAGGACGAGAAACCGCAGGTTCTGCATCACGTGATTTCACAAGTTTCATATCTCTGCGTTTTAGGCTTGAATTTTCATCACGCAATTCTCTTGCAGTGATAATTTGTCCAGCTTTGAGCCTTGTAGAATCACCTGCATCAGTAATAACTTTTTTGTTGTACACCAAAATATCATCATTTCCTTCGCGAAACACAAATTTATCCACTACTTGTCCTTGTAGGAAGTTGGTATCGCCTGATTCCACGATTTCCACTTTTTGCATCATTTGTCTTACGATACATTCTATGTGCTTATCATTGATTTTTACCCCTTGTAGGCGATACACTTCTTGAATTTCATTCACGAGGTATTCTTGTACTGCGGTAGGTCCTTTGATAGCCAAAATATCAGAAGGCGTAATAGCACCATCAGAAAGTGGTTGTCCTGCTTTCACAAAGTCGTTGGTATTTACGAGAATATGTTTTGACATAGACACCATATATGTTTTGGAGCGGTCTCTATCAGTTTGGTCGTTGTCAGTACGTGATTTTGGTTTTACCAAAATTTGACGATTACCCCTTTTGATACCACCATATTCTACCTCACCATCTATTTCACTCACAACAGCAGGGTTAGAAGGATTACGTGCTTCAAACAATTCCGTAACACGAGGCAAACCACCTGTAATATCTCTGTTGCGTCCCATAATACGTGGGATTTTTACAAGGATAGTACCAGCTTTGATATTTTCGCCATCAGTAACCGACACACGCGCACCTGCGGGAAGATTATGGGTAACAGTTGTTTCTTCAACGCCTGTATTTACAATAATAGCTGGGTTACGTGTTTTGTCTTTTGATTCAATAATTACTTTTTCACGGTGACCTGTTTGTTGGTCTTCTTCTTCTTTGTAGGTAATGCCTTCTTCTATGGTATCAAAGATAATTTTACCATCTTTTTCAGAAAGAATTACTGCGTTGAAAGCGTCCCATTTACAGATTTCATCATCTTTTTTGACTTCTTGTCCATTTTTCACCAACATATAAGAACCATAAGGCACGTTGTGTGTGATAAATGTTTTTTTGCCATCAAGTGATGTAATTCTAAATTCGCCAGAACGTCCAACTACGATTTGTGTTTCTTTGCCTTCGTTGTCTATGGTTGGCAATGTTTTTACATTGTCAAATACCACAAGACCACTAAAATTTGATTTATGGTTTGCTTCTACTGCTGAACTTGTAGCCACACCACCCGCATGGAAAGTACGAAGTGTTAATTGTGTGCCTGGCTCACCAATAGATTGTGCAGCGATAACGCCTACTGCTTCACCACGTTGTACCATTCTACCTGTAGCAAGGTTGCGTCCATAACATTTTGAGCACACACCTTGGCGTGTTTCGCATGTAAGCACAGAACGAATTTCCACGCTTTCAATGCCTACTTTTTCTATTTTGTCTGCAATTTCTTCGGTTACTTCTTGTCCTGATGCTACAAGTATTTCGTCAGTTTCAGGGTTTAAAACATCATGAACAGATACACGTCCCAAGATTCGTTCAGAAAGTGGCTCTCTAATGTCATTATTTTCTTTTAATGCACTAATAGAAATACCCCTCAACGTACCGCAATCTTCTTCTGTAATAATAACATCTTGTGCCACATCAACCAAACGACGTGTAAGATAACCTGCGTCAGCAGTTTTGAGGGCAGTATCCGCAAGACCTTTACGCGCACCATGTGTAGAAATAAAGTATTCCAATACGTCCAAACCTTCTTTAAAGTTGGAAAGAATAGGATTTTCAATAATTTCACCCACAGAACCTTGTAGATTTTTTTGCGGTTTTGCCATCAATCCACGCATACCACCAAGTTGGCGGATTTGCTCTTTTGAACCCCTTGCGCCTGAATCCATCATCATATAGATAGAGTTAAAGCCTTGTTGGTCTTCTTTGAGTTGTTTGAGGAGGATATTGGTAATGTTAATATTTACTTTTGTCCAAATGTCAATTACTTGGTTGTATTTTTCATTTTCTGTGATAAGTCCCATTTGGTAATTATCCAAAATTTCCTCAATTTTTATTTTTGCTTCTTTGATAAAACCTTCTTTTTCAGTTGGAATTTTTACGTCATCAAGCCCAATAGAAAGTCCCCCTTTGTAAGCAGTTTGGAAACCAAGTGTTTTAATATTATCCAAGAAATTGGCGGTACGTGCTACACCAGCTATTTTAAAGATTTTGGAAATGATACCTTGCAATTTCTTTTTAGTCAAAACTTCATTTACATATCCTACTTCTTGTGGCACAAATTGATTAAACAACACACGCCCAGCAACAGTTTCTATCAATTTTGGTTCTAATTCACCTTTTTCGTTACGTACTTTTACACGTACTTTGATATTGGCATTTTTAGAAAGTTTTTTCTCATTGAGGGCAATAATTACTTCTTCCGCAGAATAATATAATTTATTTTCTCCCAAAACAGGATATTCTTCAGTGTGTTTTCTACCCAATGTCAAATAATATAACCCAAGTACCATGTCTTGCGAAGGTACTGTAATGGGCGCACCATTGGCAGGGTTAAGAATATTGTGCGAAGAAAGCATCAACAATGAAGCCTCCAATACTGCAGCGTGTCCAAGTGGTACGTGTACCGCCATTTGGTCACCGTCAAAGTCAGCATTAAATGCAGTACAAGTCAATGGGTGCAACTGTATCGCTTTTCCTTCAATAAGTTTTGGTTGAAATGCTTGAATACCCAAACGGTGCAACGTAGGCGCACGGTTGAGGAGAACGGGGTGTCCTTTCAATACATTTTCCAAAATATCCCACACAATAGGGTCTTTTCTATCCACAATTTTTTTGGCAGATTTTACTGTTTTCACAATACCTCTGTCAATCAATTTACGAATAATAAAAGGCTTGAACAACTCTGCAGCCATATTTTTTGGCAAACCGCACTCATGCAATTTGAGTTCAGGTCCTACCACAATTACAGAACGTCCAGAATAATCTACCCTTTTACCCAAAAGATTTTGGCGGAAACGACCTTGTTTCCCTTTAAGCATATCAGAAAGGGATTTCAAAGCACGATTTCCATCAGCACGTACCGCATTTACTTTGCGTGAATTGTCAAACAAAGAATCTACAGCCTCTTGCAACATACGTTTTTCATTACGTAGGATTACATCAGGTGCTTTGATTTCAATAAGTCTTTTGAGACGATTGTTGCGAATAATAACCCTACGATACAAATCGTTAAGATCAGAACTTGCAAAACGACCACCATCTAATGGCACAAGTGGACGCAATTCTGGCGGAATAACAGGTACATTGCGTATTACCATCCATTCAGGGCGGTTATCTATTACTTTTCTACCTTCATCACTAAGTTTTTTGCGGTCTTCGTCAGTAAGGTGTGCATTTCTTTTTTTCACACTGCGAAAAGCCTCTACTACACGTAGGCGTTTGAGTGCTTCTGCTTTGCGTTGTTGTGATTTATCGCTTGAAGCAGAATTGCGAAGGTCATACGAAAGTGTATCCAAATCCAAACGAGAAAGGAGCATTTCGAGGGCTTCAGCACCCATTTTAGCGATAAATTTTCTTTCGTCTTTATCATCAAGCATTTGGTTTTCACGTGGAAGTGAATCCAAAATATCCAAATATTGTTCTTCTGAAAGGAAATCTAATTGGTTGATACCATCTTTATCTTTGATACCAGCTTGTATTACGATATATCTTTCATAATAAATGATTTGGTCAAGTTTTTTGGTAGGCAATCCCAACAAATACCCAATTTTATTGGGTAAAGAGCGAAAATACCAAATATGTACTACAGGCACTACAAGGGCAACATGTCCCATGCGTTCTCTGCGTACTTTTTTTTCTGTAACCTCTACTCCGCACCTGTCACACACAATACCTTTGTAGCGAATACGTTTGTATTTACCACAATGACATTCCCAGTCTTTTACGGGACCAAAAATCTTTTCACAAAATAAACCGTCCATTTCAGGTTTGTATGTGCGATAATTGATGGTTTCAGGTTGTTTTACTTCGCCATAAGAACCCGTAAGGATTGACTCAGGCGAGGCTAAACTGATTGTTACCTTGCGGAAATCGTTTGAATATCTTTTGTTTTTTTTAGACATATTATTTTTTCAAATAGAAGTCATTATTTTTTGTTTAAAGGGGTCAAAGGGTTTAAGATTTAAGGTTTAAGATTCAAAGTTTAAGATTTTGGTTTAAAAATAATTTTTCAATTAATTTTTTTAAACCTTTAACCCGCTTGACCTTTGACCAATTTGAACTTTAAACCCTTTGAACTTTTATATTTTATTCTAATGTAATCTCCAACGCCAAACCTCTTAGCTCATGTACAAGTACATTAAATGATTCTGGAATATTAGGAGAAGGAATATTTTCACCTCTTACGATGGCTTCATACGTTTTAGAACGTCCTACAACATCATCAGATTTTACGGTTAAGATTTCTTGCAACACATTAGACGCTCCAAAAGCCTCCAACGCCCACACTTCCATTTCACCAAAACGTTGTCCCCCAAATTGTGCTTTACCACCAAGTGGTTGTTGTGTAATGAGTGAATATGGCCCGATAGACCTTGCGTGCATTTTATCATCAACTAAGTGACCAAGTTTGAGCATATAAATTACACCAACAGTAACAGGTTGTTCAAATTTGTCGCCTGTAAGCCCATCATATAAATATGTACGTCCAAAACGTGGCAAATTAGCAAGATTAAGCTCTGTAACTACATCTTCTTCGGTAGCACCGTCAAAAATAGGTGTTGCATATTTTTTACCCAATTTCAAACCAGCCCAGCCAAGCACCGTTTCATAAATTTGTCCCAAATTCATACGTGAAGGCACGCCAAGTGGGTTAAGTACAATATCTACAGGGCTACCATCTTCCAAGAAAGGCATATCTTCATCTCTTACAATACGTGCCACAACCCCTTTGTTACCATGTCGTCCTGCCATTTTATCACCTACTTGCAATTTACGTTTTTTGGCAACATACACTTTGGCAAGTTTCACAATGCCATTTGGCAATTCGTCCCCTGCTTCTTTGATATTTTTCTCACGTTTATAAAGTCCTGTAACTTCGTTGCGTTTTCTATTATAATTTTTGATAAGTTGTACCAATGTTGCATTGATTTGTTTATCAGAAGTTGCATGTTCAAAAATCACATCAGTAATAAAATTTACTTCCTCAGGCACTGCATACGCTTCTTCATCGCGGTATGGATTTTTCATTGGAAATAACTCTTTTGTGATATTAGTTTTTGTAAATTTAGAGCCTTTTGGTACAATTTCATTAGAAGGGTCAAATTTGTGGAAAATACCACCTGAAACCTTACCTTCAAGCAATGTAATTGTTTTTTCAATCATAGCTTCACGCAATTTTAGCAAATCTTTGCTATATTTCTGTGTAAGTGCTTTGATTTCAAGTTTGATTTTATCGCGTCCATCTTTATCACGTTTTACACGCGCAAAAAGTTTTGTGTCAATAATCACACCTTTTAATGATGCAGGAGCTTTCATAGACGCATCTTTTACGTCCCCAGCTTTATCGCCAAAAATAGCCCTCAAAAGTTTTTCTTCTGGTGTTGGATCAGTTTCACCTTTTGGTGTTACTTTTCCCACCAAAATATCGCCTTCTTTTACGTGTGTTCCAACGCTTACGATACCATTTTCATCAAGGTATTTGATAGCATCTTCACTTACGTTTGGAATTTCGGAAGTAAGTTCTTCTTCGCCACGTTTGGTATCCCTTACTTCTGTTTCAAATTCTTCAATGTGAATAGACGTAAAAATATCTTCTCTTACCACCCTTTCCGAAATCACGATAGCATCTTCAAAATTGTATCCCTGCCAAGGCATGAAAGCTACTTTCATATTAGCCCCAAGTGCAAGTTCGCCATTTTGTGTTGCGTAACCCTCACAAAGTACATCACCTTTTGAAATTTTTTGCCCTTTTAAAACAATAGGACGCAAATTGATGGTAGTGTCTTGGTTGGTTCTTCTAAATTTGATAAGGTTATATGTTTTCAAATCTTCTTCAAAAGACAACAACAAATGTGCATCATCATAATCATAACGTACTACAATCGTTTTTGCATCTACATATTCTATTTCGCCATCATATTCTGCTACCACCAACGCTCGTGAATCTCTTGCGAGTCTTTCTTCCAAACCTGTACCCACGATAGGGGCTTGTGGTCTGAGCAAAGGCACTGCTTGGCGTTGCATATTAGAACCCATTAAAGCACGATTGGCATCATCATGTTCCAAAAAAGGAATTAAAGAGGCAGCCACTGATACAATTTGATTAGGGGCAACGTCCATGTATTTTAGTACACTTGGTTCTACAATAGGAAAATCACCTTCAAACCTTGTTTTCACTGCTTTTTCCAAAAACAAACCTTCATTACTCAGTTGTGCATTTGCTTGTGCAATGTGGTGTGTATCCTCTTCTTCTGCGGTAAGGTATTTGATATTATCAGTTGCTTTTCCATCAATCACAAAACGATAAGGCGTTTCAATAAAGCCCATTGGATTGATTTTAGCATGTACACAAAGTGAAGAAATCAAACCAATATTAGGCCCTTCTGGCGTTTCAATCGTACAAAGCCTTCCATAATGGGTATAATGCACATCTCGCACCTCAAAACCTGCCCTTTCTCTTGAAAGACCACCAGGCCCAAGTGCAGACATACGCCTTTTGTGCGTAATCTCTGCCAATGGATTGGTTTGGTCCATGAATTGCGAAAGTTGATTTGTACCAAAAAACGAATTAATTACAGATGACAAAGTACGTGGATTTATCAAATCCATAGGTTTAGGGTCGCCTTCGTCCCTTACGTTCATTCTTTCACGAATGGTACGTACCATACGTGCAAGACCTACGCCAAATTGTGAAAAAAGTTGCTCACCCACAGTACGTACACGACGATTGCTAAGATGGTCAATATCATCAACAACAGCCCTTGAATTGATAAGCCCAATTAAATATCTAATAATGGAAATAATGTCTTGATTTGTCAAAACACGGTCTTCCAATGAAAGTTCAAGTTTTTTATTCAAACGATAACGTCCTACTTCGCCCAAGTCATATCTTTTATCACTAAAAAATAAGCCATGAATTACCTCTTTTGCAGTTGCCTCGTCTGGGGCTTCACTGTTGCGAAGTTGGCGATAAATTTCTTCCAACGCTTCTTTTGTAGAATTTGATTTATCTTTTTGTAAAGTATTATAAATAATTTGAAAATCAGATGTATTTGCATCTTCTTTGTGCAAGAAAATGGATTTACTGCCTGAGCTTAAAATTGTATTAATATGTTTTTCTTCAACAGTTGCATCACGTTCAAGTAATACATCATAACGTTCAATAGAATAAGCCTCACCTGTTTCTTCATCAACAAAATCCTCAATCCACGTTTTCAACACCCTTGCAGCAAGCCTGCGTCCTACAATTTTAGAAAGTTGGTCAGCAGTTGCGTCTACTTCTTCTGAAAGGTTAAAGAGATTCAAAATTTCTTTATCCTGTCCAAAGCCAATTACACGCAAAAGTGTGGTAACAGGAAATTTTTTCTTGCGGTCAATATATGCATACATGATATTATTTACATCAGTTGCAAACTCAATCCAAGAGCCTTTAAAAGGAATAATCCTTGCAGAATACAATTTTGTTCCGTTTGTATGTTTGCTTTGTGCAAAAAATACACCAGGAGAACGGTGCAACTGTGATACAATAACCCTTTCAGCACCATTGATAACAAAAGAGCCTTTTTCGGTCATATACGGAATATTACCCAAGAACACATCTTGCTCTATTTCGGTAAGGTCAGTATCCGCATCTTCATCTTTGTAGGTAAGTTTGAGTTTAGCTTTCAAAGGCACTGCGTAAGTGAGTCCCCTCTCAATACACTCATCAACCGAAAATTTTGGTGGTTCTACGGTATAATCAATAAATTCTAAAAGAAAATTCTCTCTGGAATCACTAATAGGGAAGTTTTCCGCAAATACTTTGTAAAGACCTTCGTCAGTACGATTATCAGCAGGGGTATCAATTTGGAAAAAATCTTTAAATGATTGCAACTGTACATCCAAAAAATCGGGATAATCTACGATTTTTCTTACTCTTGCGAAGTTAATGCGGTCATTTTTTTGCATAAATCAAAATAATGCTAAATTTATATACTTTTAGGATTTTTTTTTTAGCCTTTTTTCAAATAAAATGGCTATCTAAATATAAACAAGAATAGACTTGACCTATACAAGCCAAGTCTGTTCTATCAGAAATTACAAAAAATTTGATACAAAAATAAGTAACATAGTAAAGGTAGTTATTAAATAAGTCTTTTTGTATTAAATATTAATTTGACGTTGTTTCCACTTTTTCAATATTTTTTTTTAATAAAAAACTAAAAAAGTATTTTGAGGTTAAAGCAGTAGCATGTCAAAAAATATCAATCAACTTATTTAATCTCTACTTCTGCACCTGCGTCTTCTAATTGTTTTTTAAGTGCTGCTGCTTCGTCTTTTGTAGCACCTTCTTTGATAGGTTTTGGAGCAGTGTCTACAAGGTCTTTAGCTTCTTTCAAACCAATACCTGTAAGGTCTTTCACCAATTTAACAACCGCAAGTTTTTGACCACCTGCAGCTTTAAGGATTACATCAAATGCAGTTTTTTCTTCAACTACTTTTGCAGCACCGCCATCACCAGATGGAGCAGCAACAACCGCTGCTGCTGCTGCTGGTTCGATGTTATAATCTGTTTTTAGGATACCCAACAATTCATTTACTTCTTTCAATGAAAGGTTTACAATTTGTTCTGCGAGTGCTTTCAAGTCTGCCATATTTTTAGGAAAGTTTATTCAATTATGATTCGTTTTCTTGTGGTTTTATTAAAAATAAATTAAAGTACAACAACAAGAAAAAAATTAAAAAGAGTTTTAGTTTTAAAATGAATTTTTAAGTAGAAAAATGTTTTTTTATAAAAAAAACTAAAAATTTAAACCAATTTATAAAAAGTATTTCAGTATTTTTAATTAAAAAATTACTCAGATGCTTTTTCAGAAACAGTTTTTAATGCACCAGCGATTTTATCACTACTAGTTTTGAGTGCAGAAGCGAAACTTGCTCCTACAGATTGGATAGTACCTGCAAGTACGCCAATCATCTCCAAACGAGATTTTACTTTGCTTAGTTCATCAAGTGTATTTTCACCAATATATAAAGATGAATCAATAAAAGCCCCTTTTAGAAATGGTTTGCCATTAACGCCTGGATTATCTCTGCGAAAATCTTTGAGGAGTTTTGCGGGAGCACTACCTGACTCTGGAGAGAACAACACACCAGTAAAACCTGCAAGCACTTTATCGTTAAATTCTGTGTAGTCTATTTGGTTGTCAGTACTTTGTTCAAGTGCTTTTTTGATGAGGGTATTTTTATATACTTTATACTCAATACCTTTATCAAAACATGAGCGACGAAATTTGTTGATGCTATCAACACTCATTCCACCTGCATCTGTAATATAAAAGAATTGGCATTTAGCAAATTTGTCTTTCAACTCCTCAATAACAACTGCTTTTTTTTCTTTTTTCATAAAATTTTGTTGTGAATGGGGTTAAAGATTAAAGACCTTGAAGGGTTGTTTTATCAATTGTTACACCAGCACTCATTGTGCTTGAAATATTGATACTACGGAAATATACACCTTTTGCAGTAGAAGGTTTTAGTTTAGCAAGTGCGCTAATAACTTCTTTGATATTATCAATGATTTTGTCATTGTCAAAAGATATTTTGCCAACACTTGTATGAATAATACCAGTTTTATCAACTTTAAAGTCAATTTTACCAGCTTTTACTTCTTTTACTGCGAGTGCTACGTCCATTGTTACGGTGCCTGATTTTGGGTTAGGCATAAGACCGCGAGGACCTAATACACGTCCCAATTTACCAACCTTAGCCATTACGGTAGGCATGGTAATAATCACATCAACATCTGTCCAACCTTGTTCAATTTTGGTAATATAATCATCAAGCCCTACATAATCTGCACCTGCGTCGATAGCTTCTTGTTGTTTTTCGGGTGTACAAAGTACCAAAACACGTACTTTCTTGCCCGTACCATGTGGCAATGCTACCACTCCACGCACCATTTGGTCTGCTTTGCGTGGGTCTACGCCTAAACGTACATCAATATCTACAGAAGCATCAAATTTAGTAAAAGTAATTTCTTTCACAATTTTTGTTGCTTCTTCCAAAGAATATTCTTTAGAAGCATCATATTTTGCTGCAGCTTCTTTTTGTTTTTTTGTTAATTTTGCCATGTTTGCTAAAAATTTAACTGTTTTTATGGTGGAAAACAGATTTTTTTGTTAATATCAAAGGATTAGTTACTTGATTCCCAAGGTGCTGTTCCTGAGATTTTAAGCCCCATACAACGTGCAGAACCAGCAATCATTTGCATAGCAGATTCTATCGTAAATGCGTTGAGGTCAGGCATTTTTGTTTCAGCAATTTTTTGTATTTGTTCCCAAGTTACTGTTCCTACTTTTTTACGATTTGGTTCTGCAGAACCTTTTTTGATATTTGCAGCTTCCAATAGTAAATTTGTAGCAGGTGGTGTTTTTACCACAAAGTCAAAAGATTTGTCTTTGTAATACGTAACCACTACGGGTAATACAATCCCTGCTTTATCTTGTGTACGTGCATTAAATTGTTTACAGAACTCCATGATATTGAGACCTTTGCTACCAAGCGCTGGTCCAATCGGAGGTGTAGGGGTTGCCCCACCGCCTTTTACTTGAAGCTTTACAAGTCCTGCTACTTCTTTCATGATATTTAGTTTTTACCCTGTTAAAAAATTTTATTTAAAAATATATTATTTGTTTTTACAAAAATTTGGAAGCTAAATTCTTAGGCTTATACTTTTGCGTTTTCACCAAAGCATTTATTTTTATAAAAATATGTAATATGCGAAATAATGTTTTATGGAAAAGTAGCATAATTTATTATAAATTTTCTACTAATATGTTTGTCATAAATTAGTATAAAATACAATTAGACGCCTACAATTTCTACTTGTGTATAACCTAATTCTACTGGTGTATCCGCACCAAACATTTTTACAAGTACATTTAGTCGTTTTTTGTCGTCAAAGACAGTTGAGATAACCCCATCAAATCCGCTAAATGAATGTTCTCCAATAATTTTTACGTTTTGTCCAACAAAATAAGTTGCTTTGCTGATACCTCCTTCAATATTGTCGTCATCTATTGTACCCAAAATACGTTTTACTTCACTTTCACGAAGTGGTGTGGGCATTTTGCGTATATCTTTCGTTTCGGAAGGTGTTCTGGACATATTTTCATTTTCTCCCAAAAAACCCAATACACTTGGTGTTTCTTGAATTAAAGGCATTACTTCTGGGTGTGTAATATCTGCACAAACCAATACATAACCTGGAAAAAATAATTTTTCTCTTTGTGCTATTTTTTTGCCTGTTTTGCTGTATTTTACATCAGAACTGACTGGTGCTATGGTTGGTACTTCAATTTTTACCAAAAAATCCTGTAATTTTTTTTTCTCTACGTCTATTTCTAACCGTTGTTTAATAACTTTTTCTTGCCCTGATATGGCTTTTACCACATACCAAAACAAGCCTTTCCATTTTTTTAATGGATTGACTATCTCCAACTTTACGTCTTTCTTTTCTTTTTTTTTCATTTAATAAAAAATTATAATTTGTAAAAAATAGTATTTTTAAAAATGGATTTGTTACAAATGAATTTATTACAAATAACCCATTAAAAATGAATGTTAGAAAGAATATAAGAATCCGAGTGAAATGTCAAATACTTTATCTACACCTCCAATCACAAGGGCAAGCAAAAGTGATGCAATAAGCACCAAATATGTATTAGCTTGTAGCTCTTTGTAAGGCGACCATGATACTTTTTCAGTAATTTCAGTATAGGATTCTTTAAAAAAAGAAAATAATTTGTTCATCTTGAAGATAATTTTGTCTTAACAAGTAATATAAATATTTGATGCACGAGTGGAGAGATTCGAACTCCCATCAACGGTTTTGGAGACCGCTATTCTACCCTTGAACTACACTCGTATATATTATTGGGTAAAAATAATTTTTTAGCCCTTTAAAATTTTTAAATTTTTGGTTAAAAATTTTAAAGGTCTAAGAATTAAAATGATTTTTGAAAAGAATAATTTTTTAAAACTTTTGGCACGAGTGGAGAGATTCGAACTCCCATCAACGGTTTTGGAGACCGCTATTCTACCCTTGAACTACACTCGTATATAGGAAAATGTTTGCAAAGATAAATTTTTCTTTTGAGAAAAAAAAGTTTTTTTTGAAAAAACTCAAAAAATAGTTGTGAATTATTAAAACACAATTTTTAAAAATCAAACATAAAAAACAAGCCTTAAAAATATAATTTTTTAAGGCTTGTTTTATCTCAATTATTAAATCTAATTATTTAACATCAAGAACTTCAGTTACTTGACCTGCACCAATTGTACGACCACCTTCACGAATAGCGAAACGTAGACCTTTTTCAAGTGCAACAGGGTTAATAAGTTTTACAATAACACTAATATTATCACCTGGCATAACCATTTCTACTTTTTCAGGTAGCATGATTTCGCCTGTAACGTCAGTAGTACGCATGTAGAACTGAGGGCGGTATTTGTTAAAGAATGGTGTATGACGACCACCTTCTTCTTTTGACAAAACGTATACTTCAGCTTTAAATTCTTTGTGCGGTTTTACAGTACCTGGTTTGCAAATAACCATACCACGACGGATAGCTTCTTTGTCAATACCACGCAACAAAAGACCTACGTTATCACCTGCTTCGCCTCTGTCAAGGATTTTGCGGAACATTTCCACACCTGTAACAGTAGATTTAAGGTTTTCAGCACCCATACCCATGATTTCAACAGGGTCATTTGAGTTGATTACACCTCTTTCAATACGACCAGTTGCTACAGTACCACGACCAGTGATGGTAAATACGTCTTCAACAGGCATAAGGAAATCTTTTTCAACAGCACGTACAGGAATTGGGATATAAGTATCTACAGCTTGCATCAATTCAAGTACTTTATCTACCCATTTTGGTTCGCCATTCAAAGCACCCAAAGCAGAACCTTGAATAATTGGAATTTCGTCACCAGGGAATTTATAGAATGTAAGCAATTCACGCAAATCCATTTCCACAAGCTCAAGAAGCTCAGGGTCATCTACCAAATCCACTTTATTCATAAAAACAACCATTGCAGGTACACCTACTTGACGTGCCAACAAAATATGTTCACGTGTTTGTGGCATAGCTCCGTCAGTTGCTGCTACTACAAGAATAGCACCGTCCATTTGTGCAGCACCTGTTACCATGTTTTTTACATAGTCAGCGTGACCTGGACAATCTACGTGAGCGTAGTGGCGATTTTCAGTTGCGTATTCTACGTGTGTAGTATTGATAGTGATACCACGTTCTCTTTCTTCAGGAGCGTTGTCAATTTGAGAAAAATCTCTTTTTTCTGCCAAACCTCTTTCTGACAATACTTTTGTAATTGCTGCAGTAAGTGTAGTTTTACCATGGTCAACGTGTCCAATAGTACCAACGTTTACGTGTGGTTTGGAGCGGTCAAAATTTTCTTTTGCCATTATTGAAAAATTGCTAAGATATTGGGATTATTGAAATATAGAAAATAAAAAAGCGATTTTTATAACCTATACACAAAAAAATGGAGCTAACGATGGGAATTGAACCCACGACCTCTTCCTTACCAAGGAAGTGCTCTACCCCTGAGCTACGTCAGCCTAATTCTTTGGAAAGAATAATAAATAAATCACAGAGCGGAAGACGAGGCTCGAACCCGCGACCTACAGCTTGGAAGGCTGTCGCTCTACCAACTGAGCTACTTCCGCTTATTTACACATTACATATCGTTATAATTATATGTAATATAGTGGGGACAGGTAGATTCGAACTACCGTAGGCGTACGCCAGCAGATTTACAGTCTGCCCCATTTGGCCACTCTGGTATATCCCCTTGTTTGTTGATACTTCAAAATATAACTTATTTGTTACAATAATTTATTTTTTAAGTCTTTAATTTGTCAATTAATTCACTTTGCTTATCAAAGTGAGTGCAAAGGTACATATATTTTTTTAATTTCCAAATTTTTTTAAAAAAATTATTTAAAATTAATTCACTTTTTTTATTTTTTTTCTGAAAAATTTACTTTTTAATTTATTTTTAAGTTTTATATACAATAAGTTTAAAAAATAATCAAATATAAAACATAAAGCGTATTAGATTTTTAGATTTATTTCCCCTAAAACTGCTCAATCAATTCGTCCAAACTTTCTTCTATAGAAAGATTAAACTTTTTTTTGAGGCGATAGCGAGACATTTCTACGCTTTTGGGCGTAATATTGAGCATATTTGCAATTTCTTTGTTTGCAAGTTTTAGGCGTAAATATGCCAATAATTTAAGTTCATTTTGGGATAAGTTTGAAAATTTTGTGCGTATATTTATAAAAAAATTGGGATGAACTTTCAAAAAATGTAATTCAAAATTAGCCCAATCTTTTTCTAAGTTAATATTATTTCTGATTTCTTCAAACATTGGTTTTATTTGTGTGCGTACATCTACATCAAGTTTGTCCAATTTTTCTTGCATATTGCTTAACAATTCATTTTTTTGAAAAATATGCAAGGTTGTGCTGGTCAATTCTCTTTCTTTTTGTGCCATTTTCTCTTCAAATATTTCTTTTTCTACTTGATTTTGTTTTTCTTTAAACTCCAATTCCATGGCTAAGGATAAATTTTTGGCTTTTGTGATTTCTAATTGTTGTTTTTGCAACATTCTCCTTGTTTTATCATAAAAATACAAAAACATAGATAGCAACATCGCTAATGCAATCCCTAAAATGAGTAAAAGTATAATATCTTGGTTTATTTTTTTATCTTTTTCCAATAATTCAATTTTTTGTTCTTTCTTTTCTGTTTCGTATTGTAGGGTAAGTTCTTGAATTTGTTGATTTTTTTTTAGATTAAATAAAGTATCTTTTAGATTTTGGTATTGTAAATGGTGTACATAAGCATTTGCATAGTCATTTGTATTAGCATAAATTTCTGCTATTATTTTATATGCAAGTTGTTCTTCTGCTTTTAATCCATGTTTTTTTGCCAAATCAAGGCTTTTTTTTGCAAATTCAAGGGCTTTTTGGTATTGTCCATTTTGCATATAATTTTCTGCAAAATGCTGTAAATTATAGCTCAAAATAAGCCAATCTTTTTCTTTGGTGGCAAGTTCAAATGCTTTTTGATAATATTCTCTGCCTTTTTCATATTGTTTTTGTTCGGTAGCTATAAGCCCAAGCACATGTTGGGTATCACTTTGTATATCTTTTATACCCCATTTTAGGGCAATTTGTAGTGATTTTTCAGCGTATTTGGTGGCTTTTTCGTATTCTTTTTTGGTTTTTAAAGCAGAAGCAATGTGATAATTGTTGTGCGCATCTATTTTTTTGTCTTTGTTTTTTTTGTTGGCTTCAATAGCTTTAGAATAATATTCCAAACTTTTATCTATATTTCCACTTGCGCCATATACAATGCCAATATTCATATAAGAATGGGCTAATAAAGTATCATTTATTTGCTCTCTAATGCGTATTGCCTGAAAATGATATTTGAAAGAAGTATCAAAATTGCCTTGATTTTCATAAATTACCCCCAAAAAACTCAATGCTTTTGCCTCTTTTCGTAAATCTTTTAGGTTTTTTGCAATAATGAGTGCTTTTTGATAACATGCTAAAGCAGATGTATAAGAAGCATTTCGCCAAAATTTTCGCCCAATAGAATCTAATTCCGCAAAAGTTTGTTCAGGATTTTTTTGCGAGAAAACAGGAAACCCATTATAAAAAAATAAACCCAAAAATATGAAAAAAACCCGAAATCGCATGGAAAACGTTTTTTGTGGAAAACAATACTTTTCTTATAAATTTTTCGTAAAATTAGTAAAAAAAGATTAAAAACATCCAAACTATGTATTTTTGATTATCAGAATATTTCTATGAAATAACAAAATAAAAAAACCGCCCAAACAAGCGGTTTTTTTGTTGTATACTTTATTAATCGTTTAAAACTATTACAAGTTTTATTTTGTGAGTCTTAGCATCTCTCTAAAACAAAATATAGTTATTGCAAAAAATTTATTTTGAACGAGTATAAATGGCTTTCCCACCTTCTCCGCCCACATAATCCAATACAAACTCATCTTCGGTTAGTTTAGAAATTCCATAAGGCATAGCAATTGTTATTGGATTACCACCTCCATCTTTCTCATCTGTGTGTACCTGCAAAATCAAACCTTGCAAAATATTTTCCTCCGCAATCAGTTTTTGGCTAAGCACCAAAAAGACATCTACTAATTTGTGTGAATTGTCTTTGCAATTCATACAGGTTATTTTGGCATTTTCGCCCTTTATGATGAGTTGTTGGTTTATTTGTGGTTTTGTTTTGCCACCTGCTGGGTCAATTTCTGCGGATAAATCCCAACTTCCTTGCAACAAATCTATAATGTCTTTGTCTTTCATTTTGGGTTTAAATTTGCTGTTGTGCAATGCCAGTGCTTCTTTGGTTTCTGGGGCGTATTTATCCTCGCCTGTTTTTTCAGAAGATTTTTCTGTAGTTTCTTTTTCCGCAGATTTTTCTGTAGTTTTAGATTTTTCTGATTGTTCAGTATTTTTTTCAGCTTTGTCAGATTTGCCACAAGCTACCAATATTAATAATGCAAGGGCAAAAAATAAGGAGTTTTTTTTCATTTTTTTTGGAAAAATAAAGGATTTAAGTTTAGTGAAATACGTTTAGCAAAATATTTTTTTGTTTGTTTTACTTTTTTTTTGGATTTACTCCTTTTAAACTTATTCCCTTGGGCTGGGGGTAGTGACTTTGGGCTTATTCCACAATAATTTTCTTCGTTTGTTTTCCAATTTTTACCAAATATAAGCCCCTTTCCCAATTTGATACATCAACTTTCAACGCATTTTCCTTTGTAAAAATATCAAACACAGTCTTGCCTTGTGCATCAAAAGCGGTGATTTTGGTACTTTGATTTTCAGTATTTAAGATGTTTTCAATTATCACATAATCATTTGCAGGGTTAGGATATATTTTGATTTCATTTTCAAAACCACTTACAAAAATCACATTAGAATATACAAAATCATTGTTCAAATCTACTTGTTTCAAACGATAATACGCAGAATTTGCATTATTTACTGACAACTGATAACTGACAACTGCATTACTATTTCCTTTACCTTCCAAAAATCCAACCTTTGCAAATGTTTGTCCATTTTCAGATATTTCTACTTCAAAACCTTTGTTATTGATTTCAGTAGCGGTTTTCCAATCAAGTTTTACGATTTCTTTATTTTCATTTTCTTGCCTTTTTCCCTCAAAACTTAATAAAGTAATAGGCAATGGGCTTGTGGAAGACCCAATTTCAAACTGGCTAAAACTTGTTTGTGAAAGTCCTGTGAATTGAACGATTTTTGTGGTGTTGCTTGCGCTTGTTGCATTTGCGATAGATGCCCCAAAGGCAGTTGTAGCATTGTCAGCACGTTTGTACAGTTTGATATTACTTGGGGTTGATTCGTCTGTGGTAGAAATGGTATTGCTACTTGGCAAGGTAAAATGCATTTGATTATACACCACACTTCCATTGCCAAATTGCCTCACAATCCAATAACAAGAAGCGGTACTACCACCACTTACACTACTCACACCATTCACAGGATTACCACGCAGTTGATAAGTGACAAATTCATCTGCTGGGGCAGTAGTAAAGTTGATGGCAAGATTTGTACCTGTAAAAGTATTAAGCCCTGTGGTAATATTCATGCGTGATGAGCCACCTCTTGCCACAGCCACATTTGAGACGATTCTGCTTGCACCATTTTGTAATGTACCATTATTGCCTAAGACAACATCAACCGCATTGCCAGATGTTTCATTGAATTGATAATAACTTACTAAACCGCTTTCTGTACCTGCAAGTGTGAGGTGCATATTTTCACGGATTTGGGCTTGGGTGCGGGCAGAGTTCCAGATGCGAGCCTCATCTAATGAACCTCTAAAAGATGGTGTACCGCCTTGGCGTGAGCCTATACAAACCGCCCCAGAATTAGTGATGGGTGTTTGCGCAGGCACAGTGCCAGTACCTGCAAAAGTCAGCCCTTGTTGTACGCCATTCACATAAATTTTGAGTCTATTGAGGTCGCCCGTAAGTGTCCCATCAAATACCATAGCAACATGATACCAAGTGTTATATTGTATCACGTTTGTAGTGGTATTATAGTTAGCATTACTATTTGCATCTATACCACCTATTACAGCTATTATATCATTATCATCTCCTTGACCTGAACCTGAAAGACTAAGTTCTACTCTATTGAAGGAGCTTGTATTTCCTCCATCTTGTTTAGACATTATCATACCATAACTTGACCAAGTACCTGAAGGAATATACAACCATGTTTCAAGCGTAATTCTTGAAGCACCATTTAATTGGGTAATATTTCCTGCATTTATAAGGTCATTTACGCCATCAAAAGTCATCATATTGCCCCTTACTGCACTTGGTGCAGTACCAGTAAAATTAGCAAATGTGAAATATTGTCCATTTGATAAATTTACATTATTAAATGTTACAATATTGCCTACCAAAGTGCTTGCAGTTATTGAACTTGTTACACCATTCGCAAAAGTAACATCATTATCCAATAATAATACAAAATTGCTTGCACTTGCACCTGTTAAGCCTGTACCTGTGATGTCCAATGTTACTTGCACATTCCCTACATCTCCATTGGGTTCTTGGGCTTGCCAAATACGCAACATTCTGCGAGGAAAACTTATATTGGGCACATCAGTTGTACTTGTTGAGGCAAGTGTAGCATTATCATCAGCCCAAGTTAAAAACCTTCTGTCATTCGCAAATGTATTGGTATTCAAAGCATTTGTAGAAGCGAGAGTGCCTAAGGCAATCGTTATAGGTGCATTGGCATTGATAGATTTAGATTGTTTTTGGTTCAAAGCGGACAAATCGTCTCTGCCAATCCCTGCTATATTATTTTTGTAGGTATTTGCACCTGAAAGGTCTTTATTCCACATTTCTGTTGTGCCATCTGAGGCAAGATAATCAGTAGCTGAAGTTTGGTCTATCGTAATACCATATTTTAAGGCAAGATAAGATTCTATTCTTCTTCTTTCTGTGGCGGTAGGTGTGCTTGTATAAGTAATTATCTCCCCTATATTACCAACATGATAAGCATTATAACTACCTCCCAAATAGGCATCATTCCTCACACCTATTTCTATAGGTACATTTTGAGTGGAGGTTTCATAACTACCTGCTGGAGTAAACCCACTTCCGTCATTAGATACACCTACACTTGCCCCATTTCTAAAAGTATTCACGTTGCTGGGCGAAGTACCTGTATTGAGTATCAAAGATGACATCAAATAATAAGTATTATTCAATATCGTACTGTTTGCTGTAACAGCAGCATTTCCACAGCCTACATGAAGCCCATAGTTACCTTGTCCACCAAATCCTGTAGTATAGCCTAATTGAACATTGGTAACACAGTTGTTATTAAATCGCTGATTTAATAAAAATCTTTGTCCTGAGTTATTGGTGGTATTAAACACTGTAAAGAAAGAAACAGGCGAATTATTGGCAGTAAACAAGGATGTAGTTGGTGTAACCATTCTATGCGTGCTACCATCAAATTGTAAAGTGGGATTAAAATTTAAACCATTGCTTACAAAAGCAGGTCTGGTACCTGCTCCTGAGGTAGCATTCAAACTGTTGCCACTTTGGTCATTCCATTGGCTTACTCCGCTACTTTGTGTAACACCAGCATCAGCTTTGAGCCATAGTTTTAAATTAGAAGTTACTCCTCCAGGAGCTTGTCCCCTTACCTGACCTCCGAACATGAGTAGGCACAGTAACAGTAGCCCATATAAAAGTTGTTTTATATTTATAATTGTTTTCAATTTCTTAAAAGGGTTTTTTAGTGAAACTTTTCACAAATTAAGATTTAAAACGCCCCAAAAACCAAAAAATACCGCCCTACAAATACCCTCATATTGAAATAATTATAATTTTAACTTGAATAATTATAATTTTTGACAAAACTTGTCTTGAAATTATTTTGATAATTATTTTTTTTAAACAAAAAAAACAGACTTTTAAGGTCTGTTTTTTTGTGCATTATTAAGTGTTTTGTTCTTCACGCATTGACAACTAAAAAAATAGTATCTATTTAGGTATGCAAATATTTATATTATTTTAAAAAAATATTTTTTAATTTTTAATTTATTAAAGATATTATTTTATGATAAAAATTAGCTAAATTATATAGCATTTTAAATTACCAAATTTTAAACATAATTTAGTTTTTTTTTAATATTATTTTTTTAAAGTGTTAAAAGCAAAACTTGTTTTTTAATTTCTAAAATATCTTTTGATGTGCCATGAATCCAATAGAAAGCAACGCCAAGAAAAGCCCTGTATAGTTAATCCAAGACAGTTTTTCTTTGAAAAGCAATACGCCCGCCAATGCAGACGACAATATTACAAATGCGTTAAATATGGGAAATAAAAAAGCCCCATTGTTGTCAAACGCTTGTAAAGCCAAAAGCAAAAAATACAAAGAGAAAAAATTTGGAATACCCAATGCAATGCCACCAACAAAGTTTTTAAATTCCCAAGAAAATTGATTTTGAAGTATTTTGACTATCACAATCAATAAACCCACAATACCTGCCCCCATAAATGTAAGCACCGAAAAAAGTGCAGAATTTTCAGGTTTTACATAATACGCATTCAAATAATTGACCGCAGTATCCACCAAAACTGTAAGCCCAAACACTGCCAAAGGTATAATAATATTGATTTGTAGTGGATTTTTATTGTTTTCAGCGTTACTTCCCGAAGGCTTTTTTGATTGGTGTGTAACTGCAAATATTGCCAAAATCACCACGCACATACCCAAAATATTGAGTATATCAAGCACATCAGTTGTAGGAATAATCAACCTGCTCAACACTACTGTAAGTACAAAAGATATTTTGGCAGATACACTTGTAATCGTTACGCCTGCATGTTGGGTACTGTATGCAGTCAAATAAAATGTGCCTATAAATAATGCCCCCAAAGACAAGGCAAGGATTTGCCAAGTTTGCGAAAAATCAATTTGTGAAAAAATCCCTACAAAACCGAATGTTGTTAAACCTGTAAGCACACACACCCAATAATTGGTAACTACTGCGGTAAAAGTATTAATATTGTAACTGCGAAATAACCGAAACACAATAAACCACGCCACCGTAAAAAGCGTAGTGAGTAAAAGATATGTCATTTTTGGAAAATTGTTTTTTTGAATAGTTTTTGTAAAAACCTTTTGCAAATTTATCTTAGATATTCCTAAAAATAGAAAATCTTTTTAATTTTGAAGAAATAAAGATGGTTACTTAGGCATTCTTTTATACATCACAAATCCTACCACACAAAAAATAAGGTTAGGAATCCACGCAGAAAACTGTGGTGGAATACCCCCTTGTTGGGCAAAAGAACGCATCATCACAATCAAAAATATATACACAAATGCCAACACAAAACCAAAAGCAATCTGAATACCTGTACCCCCACGTGTTTTTTTGGCAGAAACCACCACACCAATAATCGTCAAAATAATAATTGCAAAAGGATATGCATATCTTTCGTATTTTTCAATCAAAAAAATCTCAATGCCATCACTGCCACGAAGTTGTAGTTGTTTGATGTATGCGTCAAGTTCTGTAAGTGTAAGCCTTTCATGGTAAAGGTGTTTGCTTTCAAAATCTTTGGGCGAAATATTGAGCAAAGTGTCCATTTTATCGCCATGTTTCAAGGTTTCTTTTCTATCGTCAAAAGTATGCAAACGATAACTTTCCAACGTCCATTTTTTCTTTTTCACGTCCCAAATCATGCGAGAGGCTTCCAATTTACTTTTGAGTTCCAAGCCTTCAATGCGTTCCAGCGTAAAATTAAACCCTACTTGTGAAGCATTGTCATAACTTCTGATATACGCAAATACATTTGGGGCAATTTGAAAATGAAAATTTTGTTGTCCAAAATAAAATTTATCTCTCACAAAATTATCTTCAAAATTGTGTCTGATTTTGTTGGCATTTGGCACAATATAACCATGCAAGAAAAAAACCAACGTACCAATCATCAAAGAACCTATAAAATAAGGCAATAATATGCGTTGAAAACTCATGCCACTGCTCAACATTGCCACAATCTCGGTTCTACCTGCGAGTTGTGCAGTAACAAATACCGCAGTAATAAAAATAATAATTGGGCTTAATAAATTGGCATAATACGGAATAAAATTCAAATAATATTCTGTGCAAATACGCCAAACTGTAAGCTGAGGGCGGTTAAAATTCTCTACTTTTTCTGCCAAATCTATCACTATCAACACCGCACATAATACCAATACAATAAAAATGTATGCCTTTAAGAAACGAAATAAAATGTATTTATCTAAAATTTTCATGTAAAAGTTCCAGCTAAGAATTTTCTGTATAGTTATTTTTATAAAAAAGCAAAAATACAGTTTATTTTTAGAGATATGCACAAAGCAATATTACAAAAACCCATATTTTGATTTTTATAACGTTTTTTTAGAAAAAATAACAAAAATGTAATTACAATGCAAAATCTTTTCGTATCAATTCCTATCTTTTTAGAACTCAAAAAAAATAAATTCATTTTTCCCACGTAATTTTTTCACCTACAATACCGCCAAGATGTTGTTTGTAGGACATAAGCGAAATATTTGGCTCGCCATTTTCGGTCGCAATGCCCAAATCTATCATTTTAAACCCCATTTCAAGAGCATATTCATAAACACAATGCACCAAAAATGTCATTGGGCTAAGATGTTGATAATCAACATTATCAGCAGGATAAAAATAATACAAAATATCCTTGTGAATTGCCAAAAAAACACATAAAGCTACCACGATTTCGTCATCTTTCAAAGCAAAAACCAGCGTTTCATTAGGGAAATCTGCCCAGAGTTGCACAAAATCCGTTTGTTGCATAGTCATTGGATAACCTTTACGTGTGCGGTGCGCATATATAAAGTCATATACTTGCGTAGCTTGTTCAAAAAGCATTTTTTCAAAAGAAAAACCTTGTTTTTGGGCTTTTTTTAGGTGGCGAAAATTAGAATTATGAAGATTTTTTTGAAAAAAATCAATGTTTTCAAGCGGTAAGATGTAATTTAATTCTGTTATTTTCAAAAAACCTTTTTGTTCTAAGATTTTCCCTAATAAAACAGAATTTTCTGTATCATAAATGCTTGGATAATGTTTTATGATGATTTTTTTAGTATCAATTCCCTTTAAAAATTCTTCAATTTTTTCCCAAAATCCCTTTAAAACTTCAAAATCAATACCTTTTTTCATAGAAATACTGCCAAAAGTTGCCTTTTGACGTGTATAAAAAGTGCTATTGTACAAATTACCACACATCTGGGCGTGAATTTCATACGATTTTTTTTTGATGAGGTAAAAAGAATACATTTTTTCGTTATTTTCCTGCAAAATATGCCTAAATTCTTGGAAAAGATAGGTTTTACAACAATTTTTCATAGGTAAAACCGTAGGATTTACCAAAAATTCAAAAGATTTGAGCATATTTTATTCCAAGTTATTCAAATAAGAAGTTTATGAAAACAGTTTGTTCCCCCTTTGGGGGTTAGGGGGCTTTTTTATTACCTAATCTTTGGTTAATCACCTCAAAACATGTATTTTGAAGTCGTTTTATTTCTTCGTTTTGGTTGTTTTGGCGGTTTGGTATGATAGGTGTATGAAAAATAACGGTTTGGTGTTTGTAACGAAGGCGTTTCGCATCAAGTAGTGGCATCATTTCCCAGTTATTGAGCAACGTAACAGGGACAATAGGCGTGTTGGTTTGAAAAGAAAGCCTAAAAGCCCCATCTTTAAAAGGCGAAAGTTTGGGGAAATCTATTGTCCAAATGCCTCCTTCGGGAAAAATAACCAAACTTTTGCCTGCTAAAAGTGCATTTTGCGTGTCTATAAAACTTCTATAACGATCTTTTAGGCTTTCGCGATTGACCAATATGTGAATATTGCGGTACATATAGCCAAAAAGTGGAATTTTGCCCAAATTATGCAACCCAACAAACACAAAAAAATGCGGAATTGTATATGTGAGCAATGGAATATCCAAATAAGAGAAATGATTTGGACAGAAAATAATTGGTTTTTCTGATTTTTGGATATTTTCTAAGCCTTCTATTTTAATTTTGATGCCTATCATCATATAAAAAACCGTAGCCCAAGCCCTCGCAAGATAAAAATAGTATTTGTGCCACTGTTTGCGTTGGATAATGACCAGAAAAAAAGGCAATAACACAAAAAATCCGCCAAAAAACCATACACACAGCCAAAAAAAGTATAAATATCGCATGAAGATTTTGGATTATAGATTTGGAATTGTGGTTATTCATTAAAAATCACATATTTGAGCAATTTTTAATCATAGGATTTGGGATTTTTGGTTCAATATACAGGTGTTTTCCAAAGAATTTGGGTATCCTTTCTGCCAAAAGGTAATCTGTTTTGAGTGGTTGAAACAAGCGGTCTTGTCTGTCAGGCTCTTTTTTGAAGCCATAAGGGTCAGCCACAAAAAATAATTTTATACTTGCAAAATTGATGTTTTCAACATGAAAAATATGCCCAAAACGCTCACTCATAAAATCTTGAAGACAGGTTATAAATTTTTCCTTTACTTTTTTTACCTCAAAACTATGCGGACTTGCAATATTTTTTAGTTCTACAATATAAATTCTAAACGAATTTTCGCCACACGCCTGAATGATAAGACAATCAGGTGAGCAATCCCGTTTTTCAACGTTTTCATCATTATAATAATCATCAACTTTGATGATTAAAATTGCATTTTTTCCTATGGTTTCATCAATATTCATAGAAACACCATTTTCTACACAAACTTTACAAAAAAAGTCTTGCAAAAGTTGTTCATTTTTCAACAATTCTATCAGCATATTTTTAGCTTATTCTTGGTTTAGTTTGTCATAAATTCTAATACGTTCTTCGTAAAGTTGTTCTGCGATTGCCAAAAAATTCTTGTCTTCTATGCCTTCTTCTTCTGCAAACATATTTTTTTTGTCAATGATACTTCCTTTTTCTGTGGGTATCATCAGTTGTGAATCCACCCTTTTGTAATCCACTTTTTTATCCAAAATCAGATTACTAAGTTTGTTAAACATATAATTGCTGTGTGTTGTCATCACAATTTTTATGTTGAAATCCATCATATTACAAAAAATTTCTAATAGTTTTACTTGTATTTCTGGGTGAAGATGTGCCTCTGGCTCTTCTATGAAAATGATGTTACTGGAATTTTTTGTATTATCTGAATTATCAATAATAAATTTTAAATGTGCAACAATAGGTGCAATTTCTGCTACCATAGAAGATGCAAAAGCTAAATCTAACTCAAAATCAAGGTTATCTTGTATAAAGGCTATTTTATTGGTTTGTTGGTTGAATACAATTTTACCTTTTAGGATTTCAGTTTCTATTTTTTCTACGATTTGGGTTAAGGCAGTATTATGGTTTGAAATTTTGGATAAATTCAAAAAGTAATCTGAAACAGGCTCTGAAATCGTGGGGAGTTCTATTTTTTTGGTCAAAAAACTACGACTTTTTGACAATTCTACCATGATTGCCCCAAATGCGTTCAACGCTTGATAAAGCCCAGAACGAGAAGCAGGCAAAAAATAAATGTTTTGGATTTTGTGTTGTATTTTCTCCCAAAATGATAACATACGTCTAAAAAAACTTGAAATAGAACTATCATCTATAATTTCTATTTTTTGTAAATATTTATTTTTAACAATAATATTTGTAATATCTAAATGATTATCTTCTTCAATAATTTCAAAACTAAAACCATCTAAATCAATCGTAATTTTAAAAGGTAATTTTGAAATTTTATTAGATAAATGTTCAAAAGAAAAAAAAGAATTTTTGAATGAATTTTCTAAGTTTTTTAAAAAATCGGAAAGTACAAGTTTTTTAAAAAAAAGTGTTATTCCTATGTTATTTATTTTTTTTTCTTGTTTATAAAAATTTAAAAAATCTAAATTTTTATAAAAACTATGATGAGGTTTTGTTTCTTTCAAATTCTTCAAAATCAAATAAACCGCAGTAATTGCGTAGGATTTTCCGATATTATTTTTTCCAAAAATGATACTAAAATCTTTTTCTAAATCAAATTCAAACCTATGAATTGGTGCAAAATTTTCAAGCAAGATTTTCATAATTTTATTTTTTTCATTTATTTTTTTTCCAAAAATACAAAAAATTCCTAATCCCCCATTTCTTTTTTGTATTTGCTCCCCTTTAGGGGCTGGTGGCTTTTACTGTCCTTTCCTAATATCATTTATCACTTCTGACAAGATTGTTTTTTGTATGTTGTCCATTTCTTTTTGGAGGTGTCTTTCAAAAAAATCTTTGAACAAATCCATTTCTGACATCGTAGAGAGTTTTTCTGCGTTCATGCGTGAAAGTGGCGTATTATAGTTTTTGAGTGATGACCATTTGAGGTTGAGCGTATTTGGGAATTTTTGTTGCACGATTTGCATGGCATTTGGCACAGGCATATCATTTTCCAAAACCACTTCCAAAAAATCCTCGTGTTTAGGGAAATTTTCGCTGTCACTTGGCACAAATTCCATATCTTTTATAATACCTTTTAGTACTTTTACGTCTTTTTGAGGAATAAGCGGAATGATTTTTTGGGTAAAATCTCCCGTTTTATCCATGTCTATTATCGTGACAGACTTGTGCGAATGTACTTCTGACAAAGAATATTTGAGAATAGAGCCCGAATAACGCACTTTTTTACCTTCGCCCAAACTTTGAGGGCGGTGTAAGTGTCCAAGCGCCACATAATCAAACCCTTCCCAAAGATGCACAGGCATTACAGAGATATTCCCTACACTCAACTGCCTTTCTGAATCGCTTTCTGTGCCACCACCCACAAAAGCGTGTGCAATAGCGATTTTTCGGTGATTGTTACCAAAAACTGTACTTTCCTTGATAGGCTCCAAAATAGCTTTCATCGCAGATTCGTGTGTGTGAATTGCCTTCTCTCTACCCAATAAAATACGCAAATTTTCGGGCTCAGGATATGGAATTGGATAAAAATCAACGCCACCATGTTCATCAAACAATGTTACAGGTCTGGGAGGCATGACAGGCGTACCAAAAATATGTAAACCTTGTTCTCTAAGCAAATAATTGCAATAATTAATCCTTTCTGCACTGTCATGATTGCCCGCTATTGCAATGACAGGAATTTTCATATCAAGCACCAATTTGCCCATGATTTTGTCGAATACCTCAATCGCATCAGAAGCTGGTTGATGTCTATCATAAATATCACCTGCCAACAATATGACATCAGGTTTTTCTTGTTTTGCAATTTCGCAAAGTTGTTCCAAGATATATTGTTGTTCTGCGAGCAAATAAAAATTGTGCAAATATTTGCCCAAATGCCAATCTGCGGTGTGTAGGATTTTCATGTAATTATTTTTTTAAGGAAGGTTTTTAAATCCTTGTCAATATTTTGTATTTTTAGGCAAAAATATTAAAAATAAGCGGTAATTTGTATATTTTTTTGATTTTTATCAATTATTAAAAAATGAGATTTTTGTGAACACATTTTTAGAGAAATAAGTATAAACCAATATGAAAATATATAAACTCATCAAAATGGGAGAATACCACCAAGATTTTTGTGAAGATTTTTTATGTGTAGAATATTTAGACAGTAAATATACGATTATCGCAGTTATGGATGGTTGTTCTATGGGTATTGATAGCCATTTTTCATCAACGCTTTTTGGAAAAATCATTAAAAAAATTGTTCAAGAAAAAAATTACGAAGATTTTTTACAAAAAAAAGGGATTGAAACGCCTTTTGAAACCTTAAAATTCATGTTGGAGAATATATATGTTAACCTCAAAAACCTTAAAAACACATTATTGTTGGATACAAAAGAGCTTTTGAGTACGCTTATTTTAAGTGTTTTTGACGCAAAAAAAGGTGTTGTTATAGCAATAGGCGATGGTGTAATAAATATTGACGATAAAACTATATCATTTGAACAAGAAAATAAACCTGATTATTTGGCGTATCATTTTGGTGAAGTATTTGAAGATTGGTTTGTTGCCCAAAAACAGATTATTACCTTTGAAAATCAAAAAAGCATTTCAATTTGTACTGATGGCATAGATACTTTCCAAAAATTAAACCCTAAAAATCTCTCAGAAATCAATCCAAAAACGTATTTATTACAAAATATGGATTATCATGAAAAATATGAAATGCTGCAAATGAAAATAAAAGTTTTGGAAAAAGATTTTTCACTTAAAGCAACTGATGATTTGGCAATTATACGAGTGGGATTTTAAAAAACTAAAAATATAATCAAAAAAATAATGGAACAACAAGAAATAAAATTTTATAGTGTAGCTGAGGCGTATGGCGAATTTTCAAATTTCGCATTATTCCCCATTAAAATAAATGGCAAAACTTGGCAAACAACAGAACATTATTTTCAAGCCCAAAAATTTGAAGATAAAGATTACCAAGAAAAAATTAAAAATGCAGACTCACCAATGAAATCCGCAGAATTGGGCAGGAGTAGAAAAGTTAAAATTGTGAAAAATTGGGACAAAATCAAGGATAACGTAATGTATGACGCAGTAAAAACAAAATTTACACAATATGAAGAATTGGCAGAACTCCTAAAAAGTACAAAAGATGCCAAAATTATAGAACACACCGAAAACGATAATTATTGGGGTGATGGTGGTAATGGCTCAGGTTTGAATAAATTAGGGAAAATATTGATGAAAGTCAGGAAATTTTTACTTGAAAAATCAGAAATTTGAAAAAAACTAAAAAAATGCAAATTTGATAATTTTAAAAACATTTTTTACATTTGTAAAAAAACACCAAAAAAAATAAAACACAAATACCAAAATAAACATGATACAATACCAACATTTTACGCTTGCTAATGGTTTAAACGTGTATTTTCACCAAGACACCACTACGCAAATGTGTGCCTTCAATCTCCTATACAATGTAGGTTCAAGGGACGAAAATCCCGAAAAAACAGGATTTGCACATTTATTCGAGCATTTGATGTTTGGTGGTTCGCAAAATATCCCTGAATATGATGTGGCATTGCAAAATGTAGGTGGTGAAAACAATGCTTTCACTTCGCCAGACATTACCAATTATTACATTACATTACCTGCAAGCAATATTGAAACCGCTTTTTGGTTGGAATCTGACCGCATGCTTGGATTATCTTTTGACCCAAAAGTATTGGAAGTGCAACGCAAAGTTGTGATTGAAGAATTTAAACAGCGTTATCTCAATCAACCTTATGGTGATGTGTGGCTCAAACTTCGCCCACTTGCGTATCAATCGCACCCATATCGTTGGGCAACGATTGGTAAAGATATTTCGCACATAGAAGATGCTACAATGGAAGATGTGAAAGCATTTTTTTATAAATTTTATGTACCACAAAATGCCATTCTAAGCGTTGCAGGTAATATTTCATTAGAAGAAATCAAAAATTTGGCTGAAAAATGGTTTGGTGCTATTCCCGCAGGTGAAAAGTATATTAGAAATCTGCCCAAAGAACAACCGCAAACTGCTCCACGCACAGAAACAGTTTTTGCAAAAGTACCTTCTGATGCAATTTACATGGCTTTTCATGCACCAAAAAAAACTGATAAAGATTATAATGCGTCAGACTTATTGAGTGATGTGCTTGGTAGAGGTAAATCTTCACGTTTGTATCAAAAATTGGTCAAAGAAAACCCGGTTTTTTCGTCCCTAAGTGCTTATACTACTGGCTCGCTTGACGAAGGACTTTTGGTTGTGAGTGGTACCCTCAACGAAAATACAGCAATGGAAACCGCAGAACATGAAATTAAGAAAATTCTTCAGGAAACCACACAAACACTTGTGCAAGAAGAAGAACTGGAAAAAGTAAAAAATAAAGCAGAATCTACGCTTGCATTTTCAGAAGTAGAACTTTTGAATAGGGCAATGAATATCGCTTTTTGGGCAAATGCTGGCAATCCTAATGGCGTAAATGAAGAAATGGAAGCATTGGGGAATGTAAGAACACAAGATATTTTGAATGTGGCTAAAAAAATATTTGCACCCCAAAATTGTAATATTTTGTATTACAGAAAATTAAAAGAATAGTAACCCCTCACCCAAAGGAACAAATATAACGAAACGCTTGACAATCTGAAAAAATATCATAGATGAATTAATGAGCCTTCGCCAAGAGGGCAACCTTTGGAATTATGACGCAAAAGTATAGGGAAAATCGCATGAATTTGAAGACATTGTGTTGTGTGATTATGTCATAAAATTGGTAAATAAATTGCCTGAAGATAAAAAAGTAAAACTATAGCAATTCTGAATATTCAGAACCCAATTACCTTGACCAATTAGATAAATTTAAAGACGAAAATTTAAAAACTAAGAAATGAAACTAAAATCTTAAAACAGCATTTCAAAAAAAAAACCTACACTTGAAAACACTTTTTAACACTCTTTTGGTGCTTTTTTTATGTTTCGCACCAAAAATATTTGCCCAACAAAAACATGAAATACTATTGGAACAAGGCAATCAATTCAATGCAGAAGGTGATTATGGTAAAGCATTGAAAAAATATGATGAAGCCATAAAAATAAACCCACAATTTGCTTTTGCATATCACCAGCGTAGCCAAATTTATTATAAATTTAATGATAATAAAAAAGCGATTGCAGATTGTGTGAAGGCTTTGCAACTTGACCCTAAGATTTTTGAGGCATATTTTAACCTTGCGATTGCACGTTTTTATGACAAAGATTATGACAGGGCAATCATTGATTTTAGCACCGCATTAGCCCTTAATCCAAAAGACAAAGAAGCGTTTTTTTGGCGTGGTATGGCATATTTGAAAATGAATGACAAAAAAAGTGCTTGTAAAGATTGGAAAAAAGCACGTGTATTGGGTTATCTTTCTGCAACTGATTTGATTGACCAACATTGCGAAAACGAAGCAGGTGCGCAAGGGAGAGATTAAAATTTTGTTTTTTTTAAACCTTCTTATTTGGTTTTTTGTTTTTTTTTAAAACACCTAAAAAAAATGAGAACAAAACAAATTCTTGCGGAACAAATAGACGAAAAAATATCCATAAAACCACACATTATACAAGCAGAACTTTGGCAAAATGCCCTCAAAAATGATATACCTTGTGTCTTTTGGCAATTACCCAATACCAAAAAAATACATTTTGTAGCAGATTTTGGAAAAAATATTACGTATGGAGATTTGGAATTGGAGCAAAATATAAAAGGTTTTGCCATAAGCCCTTTTCTCAATCCTGATATACAACAAACATATTTTATCCACGCAGATTTGTATTGGCACAGCGAAATGCAAATATATA
The DNA here is from genome assembly GCA_031425615.1 of Cytophagales bacterium. Taxonomy (GTDB): domain Bacteria; phylum Bacteroidota; class Bacteroidia; order Cytophagales; family Microscillaceae; genus JAAFIN01. The sequence goes on along the minus strand of JANPJR010000022.1, from coordinate 25,096 downwards.
ATGAAAGTGATTTGTTTGGGAAAAGCATGCAAGAAAATCACGCAAAAAATCACAAAAAAGACACAGAAAAAATAGATATTTTTTTTGAAAACCTTGAATTAAAAAAAATTAAAAAACACACACCACAATTCAATTTCAAAGAAAAATTAAAAAATATAACGCTTAAAAATACAAATCCAGAAAAACATTTCAAAGAAATTGTACAAAAAGCAGTAAGCGAAATGCAAGCACAACAATACGATAAAGTGGTGCTTTCACGCCAAAAATGGGTAGATTATCCCACACAAGATTTTGAAATATTGGAATTTTTTGATGACCTTACTCGTGCCTATCCTACTGCCTTTTGTTATGTGTTTTATTTGCCAAATATAGGCATTTGGGCTGGTGCTACACCTGAATTATTATTGGAAACAGATAAAAATAATACATTCAAAACAGTAGCACTCGCAGGCACACAAGCTCACCAACCAAATACGCCACATACAGACGTGCAATGGGGACAAAAAGAGATAGAAGAACAAGCAATGGTCAGCAGGTATATTATTAATTGTTTTAAAAAAATAAGGCTCAGAGAATTTTCAGAAACAGGTCCCAAAACTGTGCAAGCAGGAAATTTATTGCACCTCAAAACGTTTTTTTCGGTAGATATGCACGCCACCAATTTTCCAAATCTTGGAACAGTCATGTTGCCACTTTTGCACCCAACGTCTGCGGTGTGTGGTATGCCAAAGACAGAAAGTATGCAATTTATTTTGGAAAATGAGCAATACAATCGTGAATTTTATACAGGTTTTTTAGGGGCAATCAACATTGACAATGCGAATAATTTATTTGTAAATTTGAGATGTTTGCAGTTTTTTCAACAAAAAATCTGCTTGTATGTAGGTGCAGGCATTACCGAAAACTCAATACCTGAAAAAGAATGGAAAGAAACCGAAATCAAAAGCCAAACATTATTGAATATTTTGGTTAAATCTGTTGAATAATGTTCGTAAATGAAATTATTGGTTATTAAAAAGTTTGTGCGAAAACTATTCTAAGCGGGAAATTATTCTAATAAGTACGCAGATAACGTGATTTTAGGGCTTTTACAAAAACGTTAAACTGATGCACTTTAAGATTGCTGCACAAATGTTAGAAAAACCAAATTATTCTTAATTCCTAATTATTCCAATTCTTCCACTTTCCCTGTTAATTTCTGCACATTTTTTGTTATTTTTTCTAAATCCCAATGCCACCACTGAATTTTTTGCAGATGTGCTATCTGGTCAGGTTCATGCCTTAAACGTATAACTTTGGCAGGATTTCCACCTACAATACTATACGCAGGTACATCTTTGATAACAACCGAATTTGCCCCAATAATTGCCCCATTACCTATATGCACGCCAGCCATAATAGTTGCTTTGTAACCAATCCATACATCATTTCCAATCACAATATTGCCTTTTTGTGGAAATGATTTTCCTTCCATCGCATTGCTCCAATCATGCCCAAAAATATGAAATGGATAAGAAGAAACTGATTCTACAAGATGGTTTGCCCCATTCATGATAAATTCAACGCCTGATGCAATCATACAAAACTTGCCAATATGCAACTTATCACCTACAAAATCAAAGTGATATTTTACATTTTTTTCAAAATTATGCACATCTTCAAAATCATCATAATAGGTATAATCACCCACAATAATATTTGGATTTTTGATGATGTTTTTCAAGAAGCAAAGCCTTTCATAATGGGCAAGCGGATAAGCAGTGTTTGGATTTGGGTAAGTCATAAAAAATAAAAAAATGGTGTTTGAAATGAGATTTTGGTGCAAATTTGTAGTTTATTTTTGAAATATTTTTTGTATCTTTAATAAATATTTTTTGGCATTTCATTATGATAAATTTACATTACAAAAATCACTTTCTTTTGTACGCTTTTCTGTTGTGTGCTTGTGGTAATTTGACACAACAAACCAAAGAAAATTCTCTAAAATCCCCCTCTACCTTTGGAGAGAGGCAAGGGTTGAGGTTTAAAAACTCAATCAAAAAAATAAATGAAATCCCGTTGCCTGCGGGTTTTCAACGTGTACAAAGTCCAAAAAATTCGTTTGGTTGGTATCTCCAAAATCTACCCTTGCGTGCAGATAAAACCGTTTATTTATACAATGGCAACAAAAAAGAAAACCAAAACGCACAATTTGCGGTCATTGATTTACCTATTGGTAAAAAAAATTTGGTGCAATGTGCAGATGCAATTATGTTGCTCAGAGCAGAATATTTATTTACACAAAAGCGTTTTAACGATATAAAATTCCATTTTTCTAATGGTTTTTTGTGTGAATATGCCAAATGGCGTGCAGGTTATCGCATCAAAGTACAAGGAAATAACGTGCAATGGGTAAAAAGTACACAGGAAAATAATGAAAAAAATAATGAAAGTTATGTTAATTTTCAAAAATATTTAGAAATTATTTACAGTTACGCAGGCACACTTTCATTGCCAAAAGACACGCAAAAACAATCTTTGGAGAAATTGCAAATTGGTGATATTTTCCTAAAAAGTGGTTCGCCTGGTCATGCAGTTATCGTGGTTGATATTGCCCAAAACCCTAAAAATAACGAGAAAATATTTCTATTGGCACAAAGTTATATGCCTGCGCAAGATATTCACATACTACAAAATCCACAAAATACTGCCCTTTCGCCTTGGTATAACACACAATTGATGGAACAACTGAATACGCCTGAATGGGATTTTGATAAAAATGCGGTAAGAAAGTTTTGAGAAATAAAGTCCTTATAAAATTTTTGTAATCAATGGGTTGCACAAATTCTTCTTTACTGATTCCCAAAAAAATCTATATATTTGAGTTTTACAATATTTTTCTTATTTTTTTTCCTAAAAACACATGCCCAATCACCAAAAACACAGAGGACAACATCCCTCAGACAAAGAGTATTTTAATGAAAAATGGATTAACATTCTTAGGTTGGGTGTGCAGGATTTGAATTATTTATTTGAGCGTGATTACCCTGATACCGCTTCTGTCAAACTCGTAGGTGATAAATATCGCCTCAATGAACGCCAAAGAAAAGCACTTTTTAGGGCAAGTACGCCACCTACACAAAACGCACTCCGCCAACAAAAACAAATCACAACTGACCAACTCAAAGGGCAAAATGTAGCAATAGATGGTTACAACCAACTTATTATCACAGAAAGTATGCTGTCTGGTGGGTTGATTTTTAGAGGAACAGACCACATATTGCGTGATTTGGCAAGTTTGCATGGTTCTTACAGAAAAGTAGAGGAAACATTACCTGCTTTTTATTTATTAGGCGAGGCACTTGTGGGTTTGGAAGTGCAAAAAATACATTGGTTTTTGGATTCGCCTATCTCAAATAGTGGTCGTCTTAAAGTATTGATGGCTGAAATCGCACAAGAAAAAGGTTGGGATTGGGATATTCAACTTGTGCATAGCCCTGATAAAGCCCTTGCGGAGATAGATATGCCTGTTATCACGAGTGATGCGTGGATTTTAGACCAAGCAAAAGCATGGTTTAATTTACCACAACATTTGATAGACAAACATATGGATAAACACAACGTTGAAGTACAATTAGTGGATTTGGGGGCGTAAATTTTTTAATTTTCTTAAAAACAATTTAAAAGCAACCTTTTTGCAAAAATCTGTCTTATTTAAAATAAACCTTTTTTAAATAAATAAAAAATCAAAAGAAAATCACTAATGGCAAAATAATATTTTATATTTGCAAGATTTTTGAGGCGTTTATTCAAAAAAAGTATTTTTTATTCTGTTTAAAAACACAATTTTAAATTTTTATATCTTATTTTTATGTGCGGAATTGTAGCTTATACAGGTATGCGTGAGGCGTATCCTATTATTATAAAAGGTCTTGAAAGATTGGAATATCGTGGTTATGACAGTGCTGGTGTGGCATTGCTTAATGGCGATTTGCAAGTATACAAAAAGAAAGGAAAGGTAGCTGACCTCAAAGAAGCCCTCAAAAATACCAATCTACATGGCAATATAGGCATAGGACACACACGTTGGGCTACACATGGCGAACCAAATGATAGAAATGCACACCCACATTATTCTGCCAACGAAAGACTCGTAATTATTCACAATGGCATTATTGAAAATTATTCTGCCATCAAACAAGACCTTGAAAATAAAGGTTATACATTCAAAAGTGATACAGACTCAGAAGTATTAATTACTTTTATAGAAGATATACAAAAAAATACAAATACAGAACTTGAAGAAGCGGTAAGATTGGCGTTGCAAAGGGTTGTAGGTGCCTATGCGATTGTTATTATGTCAAAAGATGACCCAAAAAAACTTATTGCAGCACGCAAAGGCAGTCCGCTTGTGATTGGTGTAGGCAAAAATAAAGACGAATATTTTTTGGCTTCTGATGCTACACCTATTGTAGAATATACCAATGAAGTTATTTATCTTGATGATTTGGAAATTGCTATTATCAAAGATAATAAACTTACTATCCAACATTTGGATTCTACCATCAAAACACCTTATATCCAAACACTTACATTGGCGTTGGAAGCAATAGAAAAAGGAGGTTTTGAGCATTTTATGCTCAAAGAAATATACGAACAACCAAAATCCGTAGCTGATAGCCTTAGAGGTCGCATTAGTGCCTTAGAAGGTAGATTGCATTTGGGCGGTATGTTAGAGTACATTAACCGCCTCGTAACTGCTGACCGTATTATGATTTTAGGTTGTGGTACATCTTGGCACGCTGGACTTGTGGGTGAATATTTGTTTGAAGAACTTGCACGTGTGCCTGTAGAAGTAGAATATGCATCTGAATTTAGATACAGAAACCCTATTATTCGTGAAAATGATGTCGTGATTTGTATTTCACAATCTGGCGAAACTGCTGACACACTCGCTGCAATAGAACTTGCCAAACAAAAAGGTGCGATTATTTTTGGTGTGTGTAATGTGGTTGGGTCGTCTATCGCAAGGGCAACACACGCAGGGGCATTTATTCATGCGGGACCTGAGATTGGTGTAGCAAGTACCAAAGCATTTACAGGACAACTTGCTATCCTTACTATGACTGCGGTATTGGTTGCGTACCGCAAAGGCACTATCAATGAAAGTGATTATCGCAGAATATTGGCAGAACTTGAAACTATCCCTCAAAAAATAGCGGAATGTTTGAAATTGAACAACCAAATAAAAGAAATTGCTTCGGTATTCAAAGATGCCCAAAATTTCCTTTATCTTGGACGTGGTTACAATTTCCCTGTGGCATTGGAAGGTGCTTTGAAACTCAAAGAAATTTCTTATATACACGCAGAAGGTTATCCTGCTGCGGAAATGAAACATGGCCCTATTGCCCTGATTGATGCAGAAATGCCTGTGGTATTTATTGCGACAAAAGACAGCAGTTACGAAAAAATTATTTCTAATATCCAAGAAGTAAAAGCTCGCAAAGGTCGTGTAATTGCTATAGTAACAGAAGGTGATGTAGAAATCAAAAAAATGGCAGATTTTACAATTGAAATTCCTGCTACGATTGAGCCTCTTTCGCCTATGTTAGCAGTTGTGCCTTTGCAATTATTGTCGTATCATATTGCTATTATGCGTGGTTGTAATGTAGATATGCCTCGCAATTTGGCTAAATCTGTAACAGTAGAATAATATTTCGCTTCCTTGTTCTTTGTATGCTCGTACAAGCCTTACTAAATTTTTTAAATTTGGTAAGGCATTTCTTTTTTCATTTTTTAACTAATCCATAACCAAAAAACCTATTACAATAATACACATTTCCACTATTATCCATAAATTAATTTTTTAAGCATTTTGACCTTTGTATTCGTTCCAAGTAATCCAAAAATAATAATACATCAGTATTTGAGGAACTATAAACAGATTAAACACTACTAAAAAAAAACTCAAAAATAGAAAAAATGTACCTGAATAAAGGTCTTCTTTTACATTTATAACCCTAATATATGATGTCATAAACATCAAAGCGAAAATTACAATAACCCATAAACTTACAAAAAAATGAACTTTCCTATGTATACTCATATTATCAAATGAGAAAAAAAACCGAGATAAGGTAATGCTTAAAAATTGATAAAAACAAATAAATGCCTGCATATAAGCATAAGGAAAAAAATCTCCTATTTCTATGTATTGAGTTACCAAATCCAATATCAAACAACATAAAAAAACTATGTTGATTACAAATAATATGCATTGCACTACAAAATCTAATAAAAATAATCGCCTATTGAGTATTTGAGTATCGTCCATGAATTTGGGGTTATATTTTTAGGATAATTGAAATTTGTCTTTTTTATTTTTTACTACTTTTTCTTTGGATATTTGGAGCAAAAAAAGACGAACTTGGAAAATGCTCCAAATACGCAGGCAAATCCTGAAAAGGTGCAATAATTTCAGCCATGCTAATATGGCGTGTGTGGCGTGATTCGGTGCTTAGACAATAATCTGTGAGTAAAAGTGATTGTACAAGTTGTTTTTTTTGGGCAAAATGATTTTCTTTTTGCGTATTATTTGCCTTAAAAACCCACACTAAACCCAATATACTGATACCCCAAAAGATTAGAATTAAATAAAAAAGGTTTTTCAAAGTTTTACGATTTTCTTTTTTTTAAGGATTTTTTTTCAAAAATAATAGATTTCTTTTAATTTTAAAAATCAATTTTTACGTAAAAAAAGCGTTACAAAAATAATAAACTGACAACCACTAAACCGACAACTAAAAATATGCAACTTATCAGCCAACACACCAAACGCATCATGGAACATTGTAAAGAACGTGCTATAAGTGCGGGCTTGCGTTTTGAAAGTGATACATTAGAATATATTGTGTCCAACCGTGATTTATTGGAACTCACACCCAAAGTCATGATTCCGACTTTGTATGATTATTGGGTAAATGATGTAGAAGTATTGAAAGAAATGGGAAAATATAAAATTTATCCTGCCAATCCCTACGAAACAGTCATCAATTCTCGCCCAGCAATTTCGTATTATAATGACAATAACCCTGATTGGCTCAATATTATGATTTTTTATCATGTATTGGGGCATATTGATTTTTTTCAAAACAATAAAATGTTTGCCCACACGTGGAGTGATGATTTTGTAGGCAAAGCATTGGCAGATAAGCGACTTTTGGCTGATTTGCGAAGCAAAAAAGGACGTTGGGTGGATTATGCCATTGAATTTAGCAGAAATATCAACAATTTGAATGCGTATTTTAGAGAATTAAATTTTTTGCAACACCAAGACAAAGAACCACCTTCTGCATTGGATTATTATTTTGGAGATTTTTTGCAAGAAGAAGTAAAAATTTCTGAAAATGAAGTTTTTAATGAAATCAGTCGCTACAATCAACTTCTACAAACACACGCACAACTTGCAGAACCTTTGTTTTTTCACGAAATAAGAGAAAAATATCCTGAATTTGCCTCCAAATATGATAATTTTTTGCAACATTGGGAACAAAAAAGTAGTGTGGATTTGATTGAATTTATCAGAGATAATTCACCTTTTTTGCGAAAATCTGAAAATCAATGGATTAAATCCGTAATGACGGTAGTGCGTGATACTGCGGTGTATTTTGAACCTCAAATTCGCACCAAAATTATCAACGAAGGCTGGGCAAGTTATTGGCATGATGAACTTTTTAGGCAAGATGACCGCATCAAAGGACATGAAATAGGCTATGCCAAAATAAATGCAATGGTTACCTCTGTGCAAAAAGTAGGGCTAAATCCGTATGCGTTGGGGCTTAGATTAGTACAATATGTGGAAGAATTGGCAAATAAAGGCAAACTCACAAAGCACTTTCAACGCATGGAAAATGCAGAAAATAGGGAAAACTACAACCAAAATACCAACAGGGGCAAGGAAGCAATTTTTAAATTAAGGGATAATTTTTCGGATTTTACCTTGTTGAAAACGTTTATTGACCAAGATTTTGTAGATGCACATGAGCTTTATGTTATTGGGCAACGTTACAACGAGGAAAATGAAAGCATACAATATTATATCAAAAGCAGAAAAGCAGAAGATTATCAACAAATGGCAATCAACACGCTTTATCACCCACCTCATGTAACGGTTGATACCCAAAAAACTGATGATAGTGTATTGTGTTTGGCACATCATTTTGAAGGAAAACCGCTTTTGGAGGATTTTGTGCAAGATACTTTGATGGGAATTGCCTACTTGTGGGGAGGCGAAGTACAATTACTTTCGCATGACATCACGCCCAAAGATATAGACGACAACCCAAACACGCCAGACGAGATAAAAAGAGTCGTGTATGCCTATAAAAATGGGCGTGTAGAAAAACATAGGGAATAAAGTAAGTAAAGTTAGTTTGTTGTCAGGTTTTAAGTTGTCAGGTTTTTGAGACAAAAAACGTTTTTTTTAATGGTGGTTTTGTGTTAGTTTGCAAAAAAAATTAAACACCATTTTTAATAAAAAAATATATATTTAGGTAGTAAATTTAGTACTAATTTATTTTAAAAACCCTAAATAATGTTCAAAATTTGGTAATTTAAAAAGGTAGTAGATTAAGTAAACTTTTGTATAAAATAATATTTTTCATAATTATAAAATTAAAAAATATTATTTTAAAATTATTTATTTTTTAAAATAATATACAGATTTACCTACCTAAATGGATACAATTTTTTAAAGAAACGAATTATTTTTCAGTAAAAAACACTAAAAAAACATTTTTCCTGCATTTTGAATGTGTTTTTTTAAAATTTGTATCGTAGTAAGGCAAATTAGTTAAAAAAATAGAAAATAGAAAAAAAACGAAAAAAGACTTGCCAAATTTAAAAAATTTGGTAAGTCTTGTTGAAAACATGAAGAACAAGAAAACAAAGAAGAAAAGGCTAAGTAAAGCCTAAAACACCCAATAAAAAACAGCCTAATCTTTATTATAATTTTCCAACACTTGTCGCACATTTCCGTATTGGGCTAATAATTTTTTTGCTTGTTCTGGTGATATGTTTAGCATATCTACCAACATATTTTCGCCTCTTTGGATAAGTTTGTGGTTACTTAGTTGCATATCCACCATTTTATTTCCTTTGACCCTTCCAAGTTGTATCATAATACTTGTAGAAAGCATATTTAATACTAATTTTTGTGCGGTACCAGCTTTTAATCTTGTGCTTCCTGTCAAAAATTCTGCTCCTACGATTATTTCTATAGCGTATTGTGCATGTTGTGAAATCAAAGCGTTTTCATTGCAAGCAATGCTACCCGTGAGCAATCCATTTTTTTGTGCTTCTTGCAATCCGCCTATTACATAAGGGGTTTTGCCTGAGGCAGCAATACCTACAACAGTATCCAAGTTGGTAGGATTAAACGCCAAAATATCTTGCCACGCTTGTGTAGGATTGTCTTCTGCAAATTCAACCGCTTTGCGAATTGCCCCATCTCCGCCTGCTATAATGCCCTGCACCCAATCCGCAGGCACACCAAATGTAGGGGGACATTCAGAAGCATCTACTATGCCTAATCTACCACTTGTGCCAGCCCCTATATAAAAAACCCTCCCGCCTGCCTGCATACGTGGCACAATCGCAAGCACCAATTTTTCTATTTGTGGGATTGCTTCTTCTACTGCCAAAGGAACAGTTTTGTCTTCTTGATTCATATCTTGGAGAATTTCCAATACAGTTTTTTTTTCTAAATCATTATATTTTGAGTTGCTTTCGGTGTGCATTTTGGAAAAAGATTAAAATAGTTTTTTTGAAAATATCAAGGTTATAAATTACACATTGTTTTGAATACATTTTTTGTTGATTATACGAATAATCTCAAACAACTTTAAAACAATAAAATACAATCTACAAAAAAATTTCTACATTTTTCAGATTTATGTTTATTTTTGTGCATGAATTTTATTGTTTTTTCAAAAAAATTAAACACCCAAAATATATTTTTCGGTGTATTCAGTTGTTTTTTGGTCATAATTTCTATTTTCTTTCCAAAAAATAGCTTTGCACAAAGCAAAATTATTGATGATACTACCAAACAGGTATATAATGCCAAAACTTCGCTTACCTACCAAGAGCAAGAAGTATTGACAGACAGTATTCGTAAAGTAGCATTAGATACCAATTTGAGGGGCTTTCATTACTATTTGCCTACCCACAAAACCAATTATATGCTCCAAGATTTGGGGGCTTGGGCAAGTGCTACACGACCTTTGTATTATGATGCACCTGACCGCATTGGTACATATTTGGGTATGAATAGGTATCAATTTTATGGTGTTTATCCTGAAAATTTTGCTTATTTTGATACAAAATCGCCTTTTATTCAACTATCTTATCAACAAGGCACAACAGGCGACCAAATCGTTGGTTTTCTGTATGCAACACCTGTGAATAAAAATCTAAATATTGGCTTACGATACCGCAGAGGCAATAGCAATAAACAATATGGTGCAGAAAATCCACGTGATATTTGGAATGACCATACACATTTGAGTTTTTTTGCAAGCTATATTTCACCTGAAAAAACCTACAAACTTTTTTTTCATTTTAGCCATCTCAACCACAACAATAACGAAACAGGAGGCGTAAAACTTGATGCCTCACAGCCAAATAATAATTTGTATGGTTATCGTCTTTCAGATGCAAATTTGGGTAAAGATGCCCGAAGCTGGCTCACAGAGAATAATTTTCATTTAGGGCAATATTTTGATATTGCAGAAAATTTTACGTTTTATTGGATTGCAGATGTACGCAGAGAACGCAATGCGTATGCTGATGACAGTACAGGCTCATTGAATCATAAGCGATATTATGCTTTTACAAATGGGGGAAATGTGGAACAAAAATTTGCCATTGACCAAAATATAACACAAGAAAATACTTTTTATTGGTGGTACGAAAATAAATTTGGGTTAAAAGGTAAATTCGGTAAATTTAATTATTTGGCATATTTTACCAATCGTATTTATACTTGGGAAACTGACCTCGCAGGCAAAGCATACGTTAATTATGATAACCAAAGCAATGTACTAAGCACTGATACATTGAGCAGTCGCCTTTCGTCTGGTGTAGAGAATTTTATTGGTGGAAAATTATTTTATCAATTTTCTGAAAAAACACGCCTTACACTTTCCGCAGAACATTTATTGGGCAAAGATTATTTGTTAAGTGCTAAGTTGGAAAGTCCGATTTTTGAGGCAGAATACAAAAGCGTATTATATTCGCCTACCTTAGTGCAAAGGCAATATGTGAGCAATCATTTTAGGTGGTCAAATAATTTTAGTAATGTGTTCGCCAACGAAATAAAAGGGGCATATAAATTAACTTCACAAAAATCCAACACAAAAGATTCCTTAAACCGTTATTCCAATTTTTTAAAACTATTTGGGCAATATGATATTGTGGGTAATTATGTGTATTTTGATGAGCAAGCACGCCCAAACCAAACAAATGAGTTGGTACAGATATTTCGTATTGGTTTGGATTTTAGTTATAAATATAAAAAAATTCGCACAGAAGGTACATTTATTTATAACCAAAATATTCAAAAAAACCTTTTTCGTAGTCCACCTTTGATGGGGACATTGCGTTTGTATTGCGAAAATTGTTTATATACAAAGGTGCTTGAATCGCAATTTGGCATAGAAGCACATTTCAAATCTGATTATTATGCTGATGGTTATTTGCCTGTTGCAAAACAATTTTATTTGCAAAATAACACCAATATTGACCAATATGTGATAATAGACGTGTTTGGCAATGTGCGAATTGGTAGTTTTAGAATATTTGGGCGTATGATGCACCTCAACCAAGCCAAAAATAATGGCTACCAAACTTCACCCAATTATATAGGACTTGGACGTACATTTACGTTTGGAGTTGTGTGGCAGTTTTTTAATTGATGATAGTTGGCAGTTTTTTCAGTTGTTAGCTTTTATAAATTTGCACGTTACTATACATCTTTTTAGAATTTAAAAAAAGTGCTTTGAAATGATTTAAACAAAATATTTTTAATACCATTTTTCAAAAAATTGGGTCTGTACCATAGTTTACAGAGGTTTGACCCCTGATTTTTTTAAAAAATTACAAACTCAAAACAGCGTTAAACATCATATTTGTTTTAATTTTTCAAAGAAAAAAATTATTTTTCAGTAAAAAACACTAAAAAAAGCCTTTTTCCTGCGTTTTGAGTTTGTTTTTTAAAATCTGTATGGTAGTGAGTTTTTATTTAGGTAATGACATTGCTTTATAATCAATGACAAAAGAAAATAAAGACCTCAAAGATAAATTAGCCAATCTTAAGCGTAAAATGGAAGAATTGTTGAAAAAATAGGGTAAAAATATTGTGATTTTAATAAAAAAAACCGTTTTTCTTCACAGAAAAACGGTTTTTTGATTTTGTAGAGAGTATGACACGCAAAAAACACGCTACAACGCTTATAACGCACTTCTGTACAACTTTTGTACGTTTTTTTTTTATATCCCTTTTTTATTATTATATATATTTAATGTAGGTAATGTAGGTATGTAGTTAAGACCTTAAAAATAGGTAATACAGAATTTTGAGGTACTTTTTTTTACCTACAAACTTTCCTACATCTTTTTTTAATAAAAAATAAATGTAGGTATAAACTAAAAATACTTTTTTGTAAATAATGCTATTTTTAAACGTTTTAACGCATTTTTATTTTTTACATAGTATTTAAATATTTTTATTAGAAGATTGCTTAAAACACCTTAAAATGATATAATTTTAAATCACATAAAATTTTCCAACTCCTTAGACCATAATATTTACAACATATCAAATATTGGCACTTCTTTTAACATGCTTCATGTTTCTTCTCTTTATGGTCAAAAAACAAAATAAACTTATTGCCAAACAAAATGCTTTTTGGGAAACTACAAAGCAGGATTTTGATAAGATTTGGGAGAAAAGCCCATAATTGTCAAACGCCAAAAAGAAGCAGAAAACAAGCCTTTCAATAGTTTATTGGAAAACATCCTCAAACCGCTTATGCCAACAAAAAAAAAAAAACCAAATTGCCAAATTTTTTTGTTAAAAAAGACGTTTAAATAGTAAAAAAGTAAAACATGAATGATAAACAATTTTATACAAGTGTGGGCGTAGGCTCATTAGCGGTTTTAACTATAGGCTTATATAGTGCATATATGCGACAATATCACAAAAATACCCCACCTATATTTTATCCTAATTGGTTGCCTTTTGGCTTTAATGGCTTTGTAGTGCCTCCAATAGGTGTTTTTATTCGCAAAAAACACAAAGTTTCACAAGAATTATTAGACCATGAGCTTATTCATTGGCAACAATACCAAAGAGAAGGACTTTTACCCTTCCTTTACAAATATACAAAAGAAGCTATCGCAAAAGGGTATGATAAAAACCCCTACGAAATAGAAGCACGTTATAATGAAAGTGATTTTTGCAAAGAAAATTATACCTATTGTGTAAAAAATGGACTTGCTAAAACTGTGCATAACCCTGATTTTAGAAATAAATAAAAACTTTGCTTTTTATTTATGTTGATGTGGAGAAGTAAAAACGTTAAAACACACATAAAACACCACATAAAACAATATTTATGTGGTGTTTCTCTTTTTATGGTCAAAATGTATCAATACAGTATGCTATTGATACGCATTTTTTCGCTATTGGTGTGCTATTCCCTGGATACATTTTTTTGTTAAACTTCTATAATTTATGGTAAAAAAATATGGCAAAATAGCCCTCCAATTACCACAAGGAAATCAGCCAAAAAACTACCGAAAAAACGCCAAAAATATCTCGGAATAAAAAAGAATTATCTAAGATTACTATTTTCATTATTTCGGAATAAATAAGAAATAAAAAAGAAAACAAAAATGAAAAAAAAACTTTTTTTAAAAAAAATATGTCAAATACAGAAAAAAGCACGAAAAAAGGCAAAAAAACAGTAAAAAATGTAAAAAAACGTGTGTTTTTGCATGCAAAAATATGTGTTGTGTGTGGTGTTGCTTTTAATGCAAGTCGCACAGATGCAAAGTTTTGTAGTAGTAAATGCACCAAACATCACGCAAAATTTATATTACCAAAGGAAATAATTGCACAACAGGAAAGCCAAAAACAAGCAGAACAACACGCCAAAAAAATAGCATTGGAATTTGAAATTTTGGAAAATCAAAAAACACACCAAGCCCAAAAACATCAAAAAGAACTTAATATTTTGGCAGAAAAAGAAAAGCTGGCAAGTGTGATAGACGAAAAACGCATAAAAGCATTTGCAGAAACAAAAGCCCAAACACTCGCTTATGATTTAGCACAAAAACGACAACATCAACAGCAAAGACGAATACATAGGTTTGAGGTTTTGGCTCAACACCGCAAAGAAATGTTATTGAGCAAAATAAATCACTTCGCACACATTGAAACACTCCACGCAAAGACTCATGCAGAACATCAAGCACAAGAACGAGAGCTAATCACCAAACAAAATGCGTTGTTAGCATCCGCCAAACAAGATTTTGATAAGATTTGGGAGAAAAGCCCAGAATTTCAGGCTTTTGTCAAACGCCAACAAGAAGCAGAAAACAAGCCTTTAAATGATTTTTTGGAAAAAATCCTAAAACCACTTATGCCAACAACACAGAAAAAAACCACATCACCCAATTTTTTTGCTAAAAAAGTTGTTTAAAACAAAAAAAAACACCACACAATTATAAAAAATGTGTGGTGTTTTTTTTTTATGGTCTTTTGGCTATCAAATACCAATCATTACGTATTGATTTTCTATTGGTAAGCTATCAGAACGCACTTTTTTCTTTTTTGTGGTTATCAGTATGCTATTGGTAAGCTATTGGTGTGCTATTGATTATATATTGTGTTTAGAAATAAAAAGATAAAAACCTACTTACAACTGATTATAAGTAGGTTTTTTTTATTTATTGGTTAATTTTCTGCAATTTCTTTTAACTTTTTATCCAATTCTGGGCTTGTGGGTATAAATGCTTTTTGATTTTCGGGTTTTTGCATTTCCTCAATGCCTTTCAAAATATTATTTACTTGCTCGTCAGAGTAATTGCCTAACTCTTTGAGTGCTTGTTTGTTGTTTTTTTCTTGTTTCATACTAATTTATTTTTTTAGTTTAAAATAAAACCCAAAATATTCAATTTCAGGGTTAAAAATTTCTATTTCACTCAAAGATAAAACCCCATATATTACAAAATATTGCAATAAATCACTCAAATTATTGCGGATTATTCTTTGATAAAACTTTGTTTTCCTTTCTTGGTTTCCTGCAAAGCCCACAACAGAGTTTGGATAATTTTTGAAAAAATCTAATCCTATCCCCATTATGGTACTCATTACTTTTTTTATATCTCCATTGTTAGAAGATACTTGGAAATCTGCTTCGCCTGTGCTTTGGTCTATATCTCCCAATGCAAGATTATACTCAAAGCTATTTTTAGCCTGAAAAGACACCAATTTTAAAATATTTCCTTTTGTGCCTGTGCTTAGGAACACATAGGAAACACTTTTTTTGTCGTCTATTTCCCTGAAATCGTATTTTTCTAAGTTCATTTTTGGTGATTTGGTGTGTTTTTTTCATTTATTTTTATCTTTTTCCTATCTGTTTGCCATCTATTCCCCATTTTAGGGCATTATTTCATCAACTTTTGTCATCTTTTCCCCAACTTTGGGCATCTTTTTTTCATCTTTTGGGCATGGTATAGCTTTTTTTTGGTGGTGTGTTTGGGTATTGTGTTTAATAAAATTGTTGTTTTCACATAAAAATATTACATATAAATAAATAATACAATATTAAATTTTTATGCTATTTTTCAATGTTTATTTTACTAATATTACATCATTTTGAGAAAATAGCAAAAAACACATAAAATAATATTCTGTTTTAGCCTAAAAATAGGTGTTTTTATGAACTTAAAATTAAGTTGATAAATCGCATTTTATAAAATATTGCATTTTTTATTATAAATATTACATTATAAAAATATGCTTTTTACCCTAAAATGCCCTGCGGTGGGTTAGTCGTTATTTTTGGATATTGGCAATATTGGTTATATATTGTTTTTTCCCTCAAAAAGTGTATTTTTTTTTTCGTTTTGCCTTTCAATATAAATATTCTTTGCTTTATCAATACAAGGGGCTACCCATTTTTTTATATAAGGATAGTCTTCATACATACTAAGAAATTGTTTTGTTACTGCTGTAAATGCTCTTTTTTCCATTGTTTCATAATTTCTATATCTACCCATAGTTTATAGTCATATTTCATTGATTTTCTATTGATAAGCTATCAGTATGCTATTGATACGCATTTTTTGGCTTTTTCGTGGTTATCAGTATGCTATTGATATGCTATTGATTACGCATCAAAATGTACTTTTAAGATTGTTGTTAGGGCGTTGTTTCTATTTCTATTTCATTTATTTTTGTCATTATTTCGTGTGTCTTTGTCAATGCAACAATGATTTTTTGGTAATGCAAAATATCGTCAAATTCAAGTGTGCGTTCTTTGCGGTCTTTGAGCCATTTTTGGGCAGGTTGATAACCACCAATATAAAACTCCCACGCTGTCTGCGGAACATTTGCAAAATATTGCGTGTCATTTATAAATACTTTTCCTACCTCTCCCAATCCCTCCAAAGGGGCAGAATTTACAAAGTGTGGTTTCCTCACTACATTATCGCCATCTATGGGATATTGTGTGATGTATTTTTCTACAATAGGACTTTCCAACAAATGGATTTGTCGTATTTCTCCGCCCAATGCTACCAAATTCCAAAAAGTTGCTACATCTTTGGGATATGGCACACGTGGAAAATCAATTTTTAGAAATTCTTTGTATTTTTCTCTGTAAGTAGGCGAATGTAACACCGCATAGATGTAATCCAATATGTCTATTGGTGCAAAAGTGCCTTCGGTTTTTTCTTTTTCGTGGGTAAAAGTTAAACCTAATTTTTCGGTTATTTGGGCTACAATTTCTTTGTTTAGGTTTGGAACTCTTTCATTACTTTGCCCTATGGTTTGTTGTCCGTTGGTGTCAGGGTAAAGGTAAAGAGGGAAAACTGAACCACCGCCACGATAGTAAATATTTTGGTCTGAAATTGTTTTTGAGATAAATGACAAATTCCATTGCATATTTCCAACTGCTTGACCTTGTCGCCCTGAAATTAAAGCAAAGTTGTCTTCATTTTTAAGGTTCCGCATTATTCGATTTTGGCTGTATGCAAAAAAGCCTTTTGGCTTTCCTGTAAAAAAAGTCCAACGATTATCGAATGGTCTATATGCTATTTGTTTATAATTTTCTTCTTTATTACTTTCTTTTAAATCTTGGATTGCTTTTGCTAAAATCCAATCTCTGCTATCTTCTTTAATGTCGTAAGTCTTTTTTACTTCGTGTTCAGATAAAGTTGTAAAATTTTTAATTCTTACTTTGAGTTGAAGTTTATCAAACGAAATGGTTACATCATCGTTTTTGGAAAGTACACCTAAAGAGTTTTCAATGAATAATTCAAGAAGGTGAAAACCTTTATCATAATTTTTTTGTTCGTTAAAATCTTTTGGTGCAAAAAAGTAGTGTGGTGCAATATTCTCAACTTTTTTATAGGGTGTTGTTTTTAAAGTATTTTCATAAAGAAAATCATATTTTAATTCTCGTTTTCCAAAAATGTCGAAATGAAAAACTTGCCCTAATTCATTGGGCTTCTTTTTGCCTGTTTTTATAAAGAAATTTATTGAAACACCTTGCTCAATATCAAAAACATTTACATCAGCACTTCCGTCAGGGCAAGTTTCTTTTTTCTTTGCGTTACCGTGTAAGTCTATCGTGTAAATCTTGTCATACGTTTTTAATAAGTTCCAACGCATACCTCTAAAAGTTGGATTGTCTAAAAAACCGTGAGGATTAATAAAAGCCAAAACGCCACTTCCATTTTTTTCAATAAAATGTTGACCGTAACGCAAAAACTTTACATAATCATCGTTTATGAATTTTGAGTTTTGTTCTTTAAGTTTTTCTTTTCCTCCTGGTTCTTTTTTATAATCTTCCATGAGTTGCATTATCCATTCGCCTTTGTTGGCACTTTCGCCACTATAAGGCGGATTGCCAATGATACACATTACAGGCGTATCACGTTTTATGTAGTTGGCTTCGTTAGCCTCTATACTTAACCAATTTGCAAATAAAGTTCCTGTATCTGGGTGGCTTTCTTCTAAACTATTGGTAAGATATACTCTAAGCCTTTGATTATTGTTTGTTTTATAGCCTGTATCAGTCAATAACAAATCTAACTGCAGGTGAGCCATGGCATAGCTTGCCATGAGCAACTCAAACCCATTGAGGCGTGGCAATAGGTGTGTTTCCACATATTTAGTCCAAATGCCTTGTTGTCCTTCAAATTTTTTGTGAATGTGTTTAACTACTTCCGCTAAAAAAGTTCCTGTCCCTGTGGCAGGGTCAAGAATTTGTACTTTGTGTACTTCTTGTTCTACTTGTTTGCCTTGTTGGTTTATTTTTATGTTGGTTTTGCTGTTGTCTGCAAGTCCTTGTGGCAAATCAAATTCGGTTTTGAGTATGTCATCAACCGCCCTTACTATAAAATTGACAACAGGTGCAGGCGTGTACCAAACTCCACGAGCTTTACGCAATGCAGGGTCATATTCACTCAAAAAAGTTTCGTAAAAATGGATAATAGGGTCTTCCATTTTTGTTGTTTTTCCATAATTTTTTAGGATTTCCTCCACATTACACGCCAAAAATATCTCCACCAAACTATCCACAATCCATTTTATGCGGTCATCAATATCAGGGCCTGCGATATAGCCAAAAAGTTTGCGGAGAAATGGGTTTGATTTGGGTATAAGTTCAGCAGCTTCTTGTCTGCTAAAGGTGGGCAAAGTAGCGTCATGCAATCGTGCTGCAAACATTCCATAGGAAATAGTTTGGGCATACACATCAGCAAAACCTTTTGGAGTAATGTCGTGGATAAGGATTTGCTTAAATGCGGTCATTTGGTCTTTTAGGGTGCTATCTTCGCTGTTGTTTTGGTCGCTTGTCAAAGCCTTTTCAATCACATCAGAAAGCAGTCGTGCTTTGCCTGCCATCATTTCTGCCAATTTTTTTGCACTTTTTATGGTTTGTCCTATGTTTCCACAAAAATCCTTGATAAGATTTTCAAAGGTTGCAAAGTGTTGAGGTATGGCAATTATGCCTTTGTCAGTAACTTCTGCGATTGCGATTTTGGTTATAAATTGCCCATCTCTGTATAAATGGAAATCCAAATAATCCGTAAAAAACAAATTATCAAGTGATGCTTTGTAGCGGTCAAATTGTTCTTTATTTCCTGTTTTTTTTGCCCCTTCAAGGTCTTTATCTCCAATATTTTTTGCTTCAATAAAACCGACAGGGATATCTTTTTTGGTCAAAATATAATCAGGCGCTCCACAAGATTGTCTTTTTGGTTCGTTGGTGGCTCTTATGCTTGGCACTAAACTTTCAATGAGTTGTTGCAAATCGCCTCTAAAAGTATGTTCGGTTGCATTGCCTAATTTGTATCGTTGATTGATATTATCAATGTATTGTTGTATGGTCATTGTTAAAAGGAGTTGTTGAAAAAAAAATGTTGAAAATGGTTTAGAACCTTATTTTATGTTTTTGATTATGGATTAAAATGTATTTTTTTGGAATATACTTGAAAATCTGCTTCACCTGTGGTTTGGTCTATATCTCACAATGCAAGATTATACTGAAATCGTATTTTTCTAAGTTCATTTTTGGTAATTTGGTGTGTTTTTTTCGTTTATTTTTATCTTTTTCCTATCTCTTTGCCATCTATTTGCCATGTTAGGGCATTATTTTATCAACTTTGGGCATCTTTTTTTCATCTTTGGGCATCTTTTTTTCATCTTTTGGGCATAATGTATTTTTTTTATTATGGTGTGTTTGGGTGTTGTGTTTAATAAAAAAATCATTTTTATATAAAAATATTACATAAAAATAAATAATACTATATTCAATTTTTATGCTATTTTTTAATATTTATTTTATCAATATTACACAATTTTGAGAAAATATCAAAAAACATACAAAATAATATTCTTTTTTAGCCTAATAATGGGTGTTTTTATCAACTAAAAAATTAGTGGATAAATTTCATTTTATAAAATATTACATTTTTATTATAAATATTACATTATAAAAAATGTGGTTTTTTATCCTAAAATGTCCTGCGGAGGGTTAGGGGTTATTTTTATTATTTTCAACTAATAAACTCTGAAATAGTTTCTTTTAAAATAGCGTAAAACCAATTTGAAATTCCTTGAAATTCCCTTATCTTATGCATTGGCGTTCCATTGTATTGAAATGATTTCATCTTCTCATCAAGGTATTTTTCTTGTCCTTCTTTTGTTTTAAGTATGTTTTTCATTCCTTTATTGCTTAAATCCCATAATAATATACGTTTTCCTAAATTTCGCATTTTTTGTTCTAAACCTGTAAAATAATTTTTTCCTTCATTATCAAATAAATTAAGTTTTGCTATTAGGTTATACAAAAAATTATGTTTTGCGTAAAAATATAAACTTATATTCATATTTATATTCAATGAGTAATCATATTCACTTTTTGGATTAGCACAAAAAAGTATAAAATCATTAAAAATACGTGGGTCTTCAAAAATTGCATCTTCAAGTTTTTCCTTGAAGGCTTTTAAATCTTTTTCTCTAAAAAGGTTTATTTCTTGTAATAAACTCACTTTATCTTTTAATTCCATATTCTCTTTATTAAGGTCTTGTATTTCTTTTTGCAATGCCTGTACATCACCACCCTCTCCTGTGGTATGTGTAGGGCTTTTTTCTTCTACATTCCCCAAACCCAATAACTCCCCTACTGAAATATTAAATATTTCAGCTAATTTTTCTAAGCGAGAAAGCGTAATTTCTCCCTTTCCATTTTCAAATTTTGCATAATTAGGCTGTGTCATTTCTAACTTTTCTCCCATTTCTGTTTGTGTTAGTTTTAGCCTATTTCTATGCTTTTTAATTATTTCAATGACTTTTTTCATAATGCAAAAGTAATAAAATTATTTTATAAAAAATAATTAGCTTGATAATCAATAATTTATATCATAAAAATAATTATCTTAATGACTTTTTTGAATATTATAAAAAAATTATTCTAAATTTGCATTAAAATTCATTTTAATAATAAATAATATGCAAACACACCCTATTTCTATTCAAGTGCCTTCTCTAATCATGCAAAAAGTTAGGGATTTAGCTAACAAACGAAAAGCACAAAAACACCCTGTTCGTACCCAAAAAGATATTATCATTGAAATCATGCAAAACGGATTACTTGTAACAGACGAAGCCCCTGCGGTCATGGCGGAGGGCGAGCTGAATGTTTTACCACTTTAAACACACTAATCGTATCATGGACACTTCCCACACCTCAAACATTGATTTGAAACAAGAAAATAACACTTTACCCCTATTTACGAATGCCTAAAAAACACAAGCCACAGCAAGATACGCATATATCTTGTTTATTAGCAAAAATGTGCGACGCACAAACAAGTGTCGTTGAAAATCAAACGAATATATTGGAAGTTTTGGTCAATGTATTAAACAATTTAATAGAAATCAAACAAAAAATCACTTTTCTTTATGAAAAACAAACTAACGGTGCATTATCGCATCAAAACACGCCAAAGTAAAAAAGGCGAAAACACAACTTGTATTCTGTGCAATTTGGCTTATAATGGTAACAAAATAAGTATCAGCACAGGCATTAAAATACCACAGAACGCTTGGTTATCCGCTTGTGAAAGCGTGATTTATAACGAAAACACAAAACAACAACATCAAGCATTAGAAAAATTTAAAAAACGTGTTGATGAATGTAAATTGCTTATGGAGGAAAATGGCGAAGAAATGGCATTGCCTACGTTGAAAAACTATATTTTCAAAATAGAAAAAAAAATCACATTTGGCGACTTGCGAGAAAAGGTTATTGCACATTACAGGACTTTGCTTGAACAAAAAACTATTAACATTGCAAGCATAAAACAAGTAAAACAATATACCGCCAAATTTAGGGATTTTTTAAAAAGCGAAAGCAAAACCGAAAAAGACATCAGGCACATCAACCAAAAAGACGCAAATTTATTTTGTGAATATTTGGAAAAATACACTACGTTAAGCCAAAATACACGCAGAAAAAACATACAAGGTATGAAACATTATTTTAAACTTGCGTGTAAGTGGGAAATAATTGTCAAAAATCCTTTTGAATTTTGCGAAATACCAAAATTAAAAAATTCTCCGCTTGTATTTCTTACAGCCCAAGAACTGAATATTTTGCAAAAAGCCAACTTCCACAGCGAATCACTCAATCAAGTGAAAGACCTTTTTTTGTTTCAATGTTTTACAGGATTGGCGTATGCGGATTTGGCAAAAGTGGTAAAAGGCGAGCATGAATTATTAGAACAATCAGAAGACGCCAATTTTAAATTTTGGATAAAAGGCGAAAGGCAAAAAAGCGGTTCATCTTTCATAATTCCTATTTTGCCCGAAGCATTGGGGGTTATTCAAAAATATGGTGGTGTTACTAAATTGCCTTTGATAACCAATCAAAAGTATAATAAATACCTCAAAGAAGTGTCTGAACTCTTGAATTTCAAGCACAATTTGACCACACACATAGGCAGAAAAACATTTGGTTTTTATGCACTCAACAAAGGGGCAAGTTATGAAGTAGTAGCCAAAGTTTTGGGGCATAGTACCATAAGTACCACACAAAAATATTACGCAAAAGTGCTTGATAATCGTGTAAGTGAAGAAATGTCAGCAGTCCGAGAAAAAACTAAAAGCACCATTATTACGCACATCACGCAGGAAGATAAAAAATTATTTTCGCAGTTTCAAAATATGAATTTTCCCAAATAATAAATTTTTCACACAAAAAAACCTTTTTTCATTTTACGAGAATGAAAAAAGGCTTAAAAACAATTTTTTTTTATGATAAACTATATAAAAAACATGTTCAAAGGTACATCAAAAAACACGCCTTTGCAAGTAGAAAACGACCAAGACGCAGAAAAAAGTATTTTTGGTTTTTTGTTCAAAAACTTAGAAAATTTTTTGTTATTAGGTATGTTTTCCTTGATATACGCCATATTTAGCGTATTTACCGAATTTACACAAAACAACGCACTGTTTATCACAGAATTAGAAAAACGCAAGCCTTTTGCATTTACGTTGATTTTTGGGTTAATGTTCGTGGAGGTTTTGTTGAGCCTTGCAACTTCCTATTTTCGCAAGCACAATGAATGGGCAAAAAGTATTTTGGTAACGATTTTAGCCCTTGTAATCACTTATTACAACCACGTAACCATAAACGAAATATTTAAACTATACCCCACCGCCAACGCCATAGAAACAAAGCTAATTTTGTGTAATTGGTTAATATTTGGTTTGGGTGAAGTCGTTAGTTTGCTGATGAATAGCAAAGGCAACCACCACACAAAAAACCCCTTAGAGGACATCAAAAGCGAGTTACAAGACATCAAAAACGCTTTTTACACAGGCAACACCCCCCAGTCAAATAATCAAATCGTGGATAATTTTGGCAATCCGATAACTGCCAAAACCCAACACAATCCGATAGGTTTTCAAAGGCAAAACCAGCCTCCACACCGCCAAGCGTGGAAAACAGGCAGGCAAAAACTTGCCAACGATACCCAACAAAAAGAAGTCATAAGCCTTGCCAATAAAGGCACATCACAAACGGAAATAAGCCAAAAAACAGGGTTATCTGTGTATATCGTAAATCGTATCATCAAAGGAAAATATTAACCAAAAAACCCCTCAAAACGCTTGTAAAAACATTTTGCAAGTGTTTTGATACAAAAAATACTATGTATAAACTAAGCACAATCAACGCAAAAGAATACGAAATATTTGCAAAAATTTCAGAAATGGAGGATAAAATTTGCGAATTGAAAAACGAAAAAATGATTTTAGAGGAAGAACAAGAACGCTTGTATAATCTAAAAAAATACCATAACCTCAATATCCACCAGCGAATAAATTTAAAAAGTTGGGAATGTTCCAACGAAAAAATGAAAGCATTGCGTAAAAAGGATTTTGGGTATAATGATAATGGTTACAAAAAATACATAAGTTTTCAATGTACTTATCCGATAGTTTTTTCAATGTGGCACACACGACCAAACAAAACAAATTTTTTTCCAAAATTTAAAGGACGCAATTTCCAAGAAAAGGAAATATTAGATTAAATCAAAAAACCTAACAAAGATATTTTTATAACCTTTTCAAACGGAAAAACCAAAAAAAAAGCATATAAAAATATCTTTTCTCTTGCAACACAAAAAAACCAAAAACCTGCTCAAACCTATTGCAAAAATATTTTGCAATACAAAAACATTCATTTTCCACCCGATAAAAAACATCATAAAAATATAAAAAATGAAAAGTTTATTTTTTAATAATATTGTACCTTTTGTTTGGTTTAGGTCAGACAAACTAAGGAAAAAAGACAACAAAGCTCCTTTATTACTTCGTCTTACTATCAATGGCAAACAAGCAGGGCAGGGCAAAAGCCTAAAAATCTATGTAAAAGATGAGGATTTTGACCGTACAACAAAAATGGTTAGAGGAAGTGAGCCAAATCATGCACTTTACAACCAAACTATACAAACCAAAATACAAGAGTGCTTGGAATTGCAACTATTTTTGGAAAAAGCTCAAAAAGGAGTAAAACCAAAAGAGTTTGAAAAAATGCTCATTGATAAAGTTTGGGTAGCTAAATCCATTGAAAATGAAAAGCCCAAATTACCCACGATAGCGGACTTGTGCGACAAATTCCTAAAAGAGGCAACGCTTACCAAACCAATCGTAAAAACACTTACCAACCACTTAAAATACGTGATATTGCCACACGTGGATAGCGAAAAACCTGCACAGGAATACAAAAGGCGAGATTTTGACAAAATAGGCGAA
>JANPJR010000021.1:0-6379 GCA_031425615.1 Cytophagales bacterium | reverse complement strand
ACCATACAACAGCGACCGCCCTTACGAGAAAAAATCCTAAGGAGATAAATCTTTTGCGGATAAACCAATTATAAAAAAACGATTAGACAGCACCGAAGGAGGGGACCGAAAACCATACAACAGCTACCGCCCTTACGATAAAAAATCTTTTGAGGATAGAAAACCATACAACAGCGACCGCCCTTACGAGAAAAAATCTTTTGGAGATGGTGATAAACCATTTTTCAAAAAACGTTTTGATAATGACGAAAGAGGTGGCGAAAGGAAATCATATAATAATGACCGCCCTTACGAAAAAAAAAACTTCGGGTACGAAAATAAACCATTCTTCAAAAAACGTTTTGATAACAACGAAGGAGAAGAAAGTGAAACATACCAAAAAAAATCGTACACGGATTTAGATAACAACTTCAAAAGGAATTTAGATGAAAATGGAGAACAAAAACCTGTTTTCAAAAAAAGAAGAACCGAAGACACAAGTTATGATAATTTTGGTGGTGTAGAAGATGAGAGCAACGAATTTTACAGCGAAAAACCACAACGCTCACGCAAAAATGATGGTGAAGAAAATGATAGCCAAAATGAAAATCAAGACGCAACGCCCAGAAAACGCCTAAGTAAATTTGTGCAAAGAACACAAAAAGAAAATCAATCACGTGCTAAAGAAAGACCAATTTATAGTTCACAGGGTAAATATTTTGGGAGTAATGAACAACAAAAACCACGTTTTGACAATCAAGAACGCAATTCAAACAGAGATTTTTCACAAAAAAAATCCTACGGTGATGGCGGTTATGAAAGGAAATCCTATGGTGATAATGGTTACGAAAGAAAATCCTACGGTGATAATAACTACGAAAGGAAATCCTACGGTGATAATGGCTACGAAAGGAAATCTTACGGTGATAATGGTTACGAAAGAAAACCATACCAAAGGGACGAATTTCAACAAAACGACTATAAATCTAAAAGTAGGTTTGACAAAGGAAAACCCGAAAGAAGCAAATACGAAAGCAAAAATCGTTATGATGACAATCAAGAGGACGAAAAAGACACAATGCGTCTTAATAAATTCATTGCACATGCAGGGGTATGCTCACGTAGAGAGGCTGATGAACTTATCAAAGCAGGCAAAATAAAAATAAATGACCAAATCGTTACAGAACTTGGTTATCAAGTACAAAGAACAGACAAAGTAACATACAAAGAAAAAATACTAAGGGAAAAACCTTTTGTATATGTGTTGCTCAATAAACCAAAGGACTTTATTACCACAACTGATGACCCAGAAGACCGTAATACAGTAATGGATTTGGTAGCAGGTGCTTGCGACGAACGTATGTATCCCGTAGGGCGTTTGGACAGAGATACCACAGGTTTGCTTTTGCTTACCAACGATGGCGAACTTACCCAAAAACTTACCCACCCTTCGTTTGAAACAAAAAAAATCTACCATGTAGAATTAAATGTGCGTATTCGTCCAGAAGATTTTGATAAGTTGCTTACAGGGATTGAACTTGAAGATGGCATCGCAAAAGCTGACCAAGCTGCATTATTGAGTGATACAGAAATTGGCATTGAAATACATTCAGGCAAAAATCGTGTTATTCGTCGTATGTTTGAGGCAATGGGTTATGAAGTTATCAAACTTGACCGCACTATGTATGCAGGACTTACCAAAAAAGAGGTTGGACGCGGTAAATGGCGTTTTCTTACGCCAAAAGAAGTAAATATATTAAAATATTTGATGTAAAAATAAAGCCAATAATAAACCCAATAAGGGAAATTTAAAGGCAATATTTTAATACAACATAAAAAATGGTCTGTACCGTAGCATAGCGAGGTCTGACCATTTTTTTTAGGTTTTTAAGCAAAAACTTAAAAGCATTTTCTTTGGCGGTCAATGTCCAATCTCTAATTTTTAATTCTTAATCAAAAACAAATGATTTTTTCAGATTTTTCTCTAAATCCCCAACTTTTGCGTGCTTGCGAAGACTTGGGTTATGTTACACCTACACCTATACAAGAAAAAATTATCCCAATAGCACTCTCTGGGCATGATGTAATGGGTATCGCACAAACAGGCACAGGCAAAACTGCTGCGTATTTATTGCCTTTGTTGATGAAAGTAAAATATGCACAAGGCGAACACGCAAGGGCGTTAATTATTGCACCTACAAGAGAACTTGTGATGCAAATAGAACAAGTAGTAAGGGATTTTACAAAATATACAGACCTTCGCTGTGTAGCAATATATGGTGGCGTAGGCACAAAAATTCAAAAAGATACTCTTGCCAAAGGCGTAGATATTATCGTGGCAACACTTGGCAGGTTTATGGAATTGTATTTTGAGGAATTTATTGTGGTAAAACACCTTAAAACGCTTATTATTGATGAAGCGGACAAAATGATGGATATGGGTTTTATGCCAAAAATTAATAAATTATTGGAAATTATCCCAACCAAACGTCAAAACCTGCTTTTTTCTGCCACAATTCCGCCAAAAGTTATCACACTAAGCGAAGATTTTTTGGAATATCCAACAGTAGTAGAAATTACACCTTCTGCAACTACCGCAGAAACCATTACGCAAGAACTTTATAATGTGCCTAATTTGGACACTAAAATTGGGTTTATTCGTTATTTCTTTGAAAAATTTCCTGAACAATTTACAAAAGTTTTGATTTTTTCACGTACCCGCAAAATTGCGGATAAAGTAATGGGCATGCTCAAAAAATTTGTACCAAAAAACAAAATTGCGGTTTTACACGCCAATAAAGACCAAAATGCACGCACTAATGCAATGGAAAAGTTTAAAGAGGGTGTTTTGCAAGTGTTGGTGGCAACTGATGTGGCTTCACGTGGAATTGATGTGAGCGAAGTAACCCATGTAATCAACTTTGATGTGCCTATTGTGTATGAGGATTATGTGCATAGAATTGGGCGTACAGGCAGGGCAAATAAAGAAGGTGTTGCAATTACCTTTTGTACCATGTCAGAAGAATATCATATCCGCAAAATTGAACAAATAATCCAGCAACCAATTCCGCTCTTGGATATTCCGCAAGAAGTAAAAATTTTTGATACGCCTTTTGATGAAAGGCAAGAAATGCTGAGGGAAATTGACCGCCAAAAAAGAAAAGAAAACCCTAATTTTCAAGGAGCTTTTCATGAAAAAAAACAGCGTGTTGTACCAAAAGTATTAACCAAATTGCAAAAACAAAAAATGCTTGACGAAAAAAGTCGTAAAATACAAGCCATCAAAGAAAAAGCATCAGGCAAAAACAAACCAACGCCTAAACCTATGCCAAAAAATAAAATGGCAAAAAAAAATGTTGAAAAAGATAAAGGAAAGAAAAAATGGCAAAAATAATGTATTGAATTTTCTGTAACTTCCAAAAATTTGGTTTGCACCAAAAGTCTAACCAAATTTTTTATATTAATTCTTATTAGTTTTAGACTAACTTTCCAAAATTTTTAAACTTTTGGAAAGTTGAAATACTTTTAAATTCCCCCTTTGGGGGGTATGGGTCTAAATAGTAAGAAATTTCTTAAATTTTAATCAACATTGCCCCATACGAATAACCTCCACCAAACACTGCTACGACTACATAATCGCCTTTTTTGAATAAATGTTTATTTTCGTCCAATGCAATTGCACAACCTGCACAACCTGTATTACCCAAATATTGAATATTGGAAAGGGCTTTTTCTTCAGGCAATTCTAATTGTTGTGCTACGTTTTTGGTGATGCGTAAATTTGCCTGATGAGGCACAAAATATGATAGGTCTTGTAATGTAAGGTTATTACGTATTAAAATATCTTTTGTTACTTTGCTCATATATTGGCAGGCATTCATAAATACATCTTTTCCGTATTTCATCACAAAACCCTCCTGCGTAGGACGCAAAAAAACGCCTTCACTTGCCTTGCCCACATTGCCTGCACCTGCGGTGATAATGTCTATTACTTCCCAATCTTGTTCTGATTGTCGTGTTTGGCTCACGAAAAAAGCACTCGCTCCATCACCCCAAAGATGACCGCCTACCGTGTCCAAATCATTGCTGTACGCGGTGTTATGGTCAGCAACAACCACCAAAGCATTTTTTGCTTTACGCAATGCAAAATATCCTTGCACAATTTCCATTGCATTGACAAAAGTAGAACACGCAGTAGAAACCGAAATCACAGGAATATCCGAAATATTTAACTCATATTGTACTGCGTGTGCCAATGTGTGGATTGTGTCATAAGGCGTGTAAGTACCGCCAATTATCAAATCAATATTTTCTTTGGCAAAAGGTAGGTTTTCCAATCCTTTACGTACTGCATTGATGGCAAGCACATTTGTATTTTCTTTTAAATTTGCTTTTCGCCTTTCTTGAATACCTGTACGTGCCAAAATCCATTCATCTGTAAGTCCATTGATTTGTGTAAAATGTGCGTTTGGAATAATATTTTCAGGTATATAACGAGAAAGATGTGAGATAAACATTGAGAGAATAAGAAGCCCCTAACCCCCAAAGGGGAAATTTTTTGATTAGGAATTAGGAGAATGAAAAAATATTATGAAATATAATAACTTAAAAAATATCATTTTTTTGTATTTGTTCCCCTTTGGACTTGCTCCTCCTTTGGGGGCTGGGCATGTTAGGGGGCTTTTTTTTTGCAAAAATAAACAAAATTTTATTTGGAAAATCATTTTTAAAAAAATAGTTAGGATTTAATTTTTGTTAATTTTTTCTAATATATAAATTTCTGCGTTGTATGCAGGATTTTCCATTTGTGAAAGACGAAAAAAATTGCTAATATAGATGTATGTTTGTGGAGGATTTTGTTGCAAAGTTGCTATTTTTTTCCAATAATATCCTGATGCTTTGGCTTTTTTTTCGTAATAATCCAATAATTCAGGGCGTTTTTTGCGTAGCATTTCCGTAATAATGATGTGTGAATACTGGAATTTTTGGCGTTGTGAAAGTTCTCTTTTTTCCATTGTATCATAATTATCCATAAGTTGAAAGGCTATTTTGGCATTTGTAAGGGCATAATAATAAGTTGCATCACCAATCACGCGGGCATTTTTGGGAAGATTTTTTGCGATAAAATCATTGGCAATTTGTGGGTTTTTGCGTGTATAATCCGAAAATATTTGCAAATTTTTCCCTAAAAAAAAGAACAAATTAAAAGATAGTAATAAAAGCCCACCAAGAAGCCCCAAAGGAAGCCTCCCAGCCCCCAAAGGGGGAGCAACAGACAAATACCATTTAAAATTAAAATTTTTTAAAAAATACCCAAATAAAATATAATAAAAACCTAAAATATAAATAGAATATTGCCCATAATCAAACACAAACATATAAAAAAGTATAATATTCAACGCACAACCCAATAATAAAAAAGCTTTTTGATTATTAAAAATTTTAAAACTAAAAACGTTTTTTATATTTATTCTCCCTTTGGACTTGCTCCCCCTTTGGAGGTTCATGGTTAGGGGGCTGATTACTGCATACAAAAAAGTAAGCAAAATAATTAAATATTCATGTTTGGGAATGTAACCTCTACCACCCAAATAATGTTCTTGGAATGAACTTTCATGTGCCAAATTTCCACCATTTTGATAATACAGCACAAAATCCACCACACTTTTAAATTTCCAAAAAATCCAAAAACTATAAAAAATAACCGCAAAAAACGCAGTTTTTACCCAAAAAATTCTTTTTGGAAAATCCAATAAAAATCCAATTAAACCAAAACCCACCAATACCAACGCTATACGTGGCGTAGTCCATAATGCACATACAATGCACAGTACGCATAATATTTGGTATTTGAAATTTAAAAATAGATGTTTTGTTGTTTGGGCTTTATGACTAATTTCTTCGTAATCTCCTTTTTCCTGATTTTTATTATTGTTTTCTAAAAAAATCAAAAATAAATATCCAAAACTTATGCTTGTGATATCCATTCTGCCCTCGTGCCAACACAAATTAAAAAAAGGGTCAATGCTCAAAACCGCAGTCAAAAAAAGACTATATTTTTTTGGGAAATGCAAAAAAATGCATATTATCCTATAAAAAAGATACAAAAAAACGCAACCTGCCAACATATTGCCCATTCTAAAATAAAAAGGCGAATGTGCAAAACCTAATACATCTTGAAAAATATAAGGCAAAAATCCTGCATACAAAAAATAAAAAAAACCATAAATACGCACTTCTTCTTGGTCAAAAATAGCGATTGGGGCTTTAAAATCCCCATTTTGCCAAAAACTCTGACTTATAGAAGCAAACATCACTTCATCAAACCATGCTAACGGATTGCGTGAAAGCGTAAAAATTTTTAATAAAAATATGACCAGAAAAAAAACTAAAAAAAAAA
>JANPJR010000020.1:0-101180 GCA_031425615.1 Cytophagales bacterium | reverse complement strand
AATATAAAAACAATAGTATCTATTTTTTTGATAATTATAAAATTATGTAGAAAAAATAGGAAGCAAAAACTATGTCTAAAAAGCAAAAAAATTAAAATTTATAATTATTTTTAAAATTCTTAAAAATTTATCAAAAAAAATTTGGAATTGTCATAGGATATCTTTGAAGGCTTGTTTGGGCGTAAAACCTTTCCATTCCTTGACAATACAAGGTACTGACTCGTCCAAATACATGCAAATATATTTGTTTTCAAATAGAACTTTATTTTCCATATGTTGAATTTAACTTATATTTTTTGGGGTAAAAGAAAAAAAAGCAATTTATTATCTCATTGAAAAAAAATAAAATAATAACCCTAAAATTAGTAAAATGGTTATAAAAATTTGTATAAAATGTTTTTTTTGATAATATTCTTTAAAAATAATTGATTGCACAAATAAAAAACGGTTTATTTGCATAAGATTTAAAACAAGAAAAATATCACAGATTATTACCACAAACATTACCATAAGACATTATCACAAAAAATTAAAAAATGAAAGTTTCAGGATTTACATTTATACGCAATGCTATAAAATTTGATTATCCAATTGTGGAATCTATCAAATCTATTTTACCGTTGTGTGATGAATATATTGTGGTTGTAGGCAATTCACAAGATGAAACTTTGGCACTCATTGAGGGTATTAATTCCCCAAAAATCAAAATTATTCATTCTATTTGGGACGATTCGCTCAGAGAAGGGGGCAAAGTGTTGGCAGTAGAAACGGATAAAGCATTGGCACACATTGCACAAGACTCGGATTGGGCATTTTATTTGCAAGGTGATGAAATTGTGCATGAACAAGATTTGGAAAATATTAAAAATGCGATGCTCAAATGGAAAGACAATACACGTGTGGAAGGGCTTTTATTTGATTATACACATTTTTATGGTTCATATAAATATGTAGGTGATACAAGGCGTTGGTATCGCAAAGAAATTCGCATTGTAAGACCACACAAAGAAGTTTTTTCTTACAAAGACGCACAAGGATTTAGAATAAAACCAAATAGAAAACTTAGGGTAAAAAAAATAAATGCAAAAATTTATCATTATGGCTGGGTAAAATCGCCTCAACTGCAACTCGCTAAAATACAAAGTTTTCACCGTCTTTGGTACAAAACAGACCTCCCTCCTTCCCATGAATTTTCGTATGAAGGCATTGATTCGCTGGTTTTGTTTGAAGGCATACACCCAAGCGTGATGCACGAAAGGGTAAAAAATGAAGATTGGGTTTTTGAACACCCTTTACATGTCAAAAATTTTAAAACTACAACAGAAAAATTTTTGAATTGGTTTGAAAAAAATATAGGTTATCGTATTGGTGAATATAAAAATTATAGAATTATTTAAAAAAGCCCCTAACAAGCCCCAGCCCCAAAGGAGCAAGTTCCAAAGGGGGAAATTTTAATATTTGAAAAATGAAAAGAAAAACTCGGATAGAACAACTAAATGAAATACTATACGCAAGTCGTGAAAAAGTAATTAGTATTTTGGATTGGGTACAAACTGCGAGCCTTTGGGTTGCTTTTGGTGTGTTGATTTATGTGATGGGTTTTGAGTTGGAAAGTGATGAGGTAAGCAAAATTTTTAGATGGTTGGAGGGATTAATAGGATTGTTTGTAGTGGATTATGCGGTGCGCATGTTGTATGCTTTTGATAAAAAAAGATATATTTTTGAAAAAAAACGCTTAGAAAGTATTTTAGTTGGCAGTTTTTTGCTGACTGCTTTTGGGCAATTATTAGGATTTGAATTTATTTATTTTGTATTCTTGGTTTTAGGATACGAAGATTATCGGTCTTTTTATGAGGCATTTGTGGTATTATATTTATTCATTTTGATAGTTACAGGCATTGCACGTGCCACTAAGTACCTTGATAACTTGGGTATATCGCCTGCTACTACATTTATATTTAGTTTTGTAATATTGATATTTAGTGGAGCAGGATTTTTGATGTTGCCTGCCATGACCACTATTCAGGGTAGTATGCGTTTTATAGATGCGTTATTTACTTCTGCATCTGCAGCATGTGTTACAGGGCTTGCGGTGCAAGACACTGCGAGTTTTTTTACGGTAAAAGGGCAAATTGTTATATTGGTAATTATACAACTTGGTGGAATTGGTATTGTGTCATTTGCAACATTTTTTGCTACATTTTTAAGTCAAGGCGTGGGATTGAAACAACAAGCAATTATACAAGATATGCTTAGTACAGAATCGTTGGGTGACGCCAAAAGAACGCTTAGACAAGTAATCATGCTCACTTTTTTGGTGGAAATGATAGGGGCAGTTTGCTTGTTTTTTGCGTGGAGTCCAGAAGTACAATATCATACACCTATTCCCCAAAAAGAACTTTTATCAGAAATTGCTTTAAATAAACCCATCAACAAAGAAGTTTTTTATTTTAATAGTAAAGCAATTACTGAAAAAAATAAAGCAATTACCAAAAAAATTGATACCAAAAGTCAAGAATATAAAGTAAAAAAAGATTCTACCGCCAAAAAAACCGCAGAAGTAGAAATATTGGAAGCAGTAGAAACTGCACCTGACAGCACCGCCCAAGCACAAGTACCACCTTCTAACAAAAAACTTAATAATAGCCTTTCCAATAAAATTTGGTACTCTTTTTTTCATTCGGTTTCTGCATTTTGTAATGCAGGTTTTAGTCTTTTTAGCAATAATTTGAGCGAGGATATTGTCAATAAATGTTATATTGTGCATTTGGTTATTGCATTTATTATTATATTTGGTAGTTTAGGTTATACTACCATTGCAGATGTATTTACACCTTCAAATATCCGAGAACGCATTAGAGTCCCTTGGAAACAATGGAATCTCAATACACAAATTGCCATGAATTTGACTATTGTCTTGTGTCTTGTGGGGGCAGTTTTCTACTTTTTTTTGGAACAAAAACACAGTATAGAAGGCAAAAACTTATTAGAACAATTTGTAGTTTCTTTTTTTCAATCCGTTACTACACGTACCGCAGGTTTTAATACAGTACCGCTCAATTTATCATCTATAAGCACAGCAACCTATTTATTGATTATATTTTTGATGTTTGTAGGTGCTGCGTCAGGTTCTACTGGAGGTGGTATCAAAACTTCTACATTTTTTCTTTTGGTACATTCTGCGATTGCAAGTATTACCAGTAAAAAAAATGTGGAAATCAACAAACGCACTATCCCAAATGATGTGATAAGCAAAGCATTTTCTATTGTGGCGTTTGCGTTGGCTTATAATGCGATATGTATTTTCTTATTGACGATTGTGCAAGATAATATGGACATCAGACAATTGTTTTTTGAGCAAATATCTGCTTTTGCAACGGTTGGATTGAGTTTGGAAACTACGCCTTTACTCAATGATTATAGCAAAGCAATCCTAATTCTCACGATGTATGTAGGGCGCGTAGGCACGCTTACACTTGCATTTGCGTTGAGCAAAAAAGTAATTAGTACATCTTATCGTTATCCTACTGCACATGTTACAGTTGGATAAAAATTGAGATTCAACGGTTATTATTGATACTACCAAATTTCTTGTTTGTGTTTTGAGATTTTTATTTTAGTATAATTTTTTTAATTATTATAATTTATAAATTCATAAGAACTTTTTTTAAGAAAAAAAATGTTTTGTAATAAATCAAATAATATCAAGTAACCAAAAGCAGAATCTATTAAGCATAAATATATAATTATAGTTTCATTTTGGGAAAATAAAAAACCCATTCCTAAAAGGAATGGGTTTTCCGTTGTTTCTTCAACCATTTATGTTAAGTTCTAATCTCGTGTATCAATATATCCAATACTATTCCATTTACGTAAATCATTGATAATCAGTAATTTAGATAAATTTATATATTTTATTTTTCCAGAAATGGGAATTTTTTTCCCAAAATAAGAAATACATTAAAAAACTGAAAAACCTGACTCTGGAAAGACTTAATATGTAATTGGTTTTCCCTTAGAAGCTAATATTTTTTGGTCTTGGTACACCAAATCACCATTTACAAAAACTTCTGATATTCCTTCCGAAAATTGGTTTGGATTGGCAACAGAGGCTTTTCCATTGATTGTTTTTGGGTCAAAAATTACCAAATCCGCTATTTTTCCATTGCTTATGTCGCCTCTGCTGTCCATTGCACCACGCATAAGTTGAGCAGGCAACGTAGTTACTTTTCCCAAAACTTTCTCAATACTCATACCAATATCCAAACCATGCCTTATGGCTGTGGCAAAACAACCTGCTCCTCGTGGGTGGTTGTTGGCACGTGGCTCACTTTCTATACCGCCATCAGAGCCTATCATACAAAAATCTGTTTGCAAAGCCAAATCAATGGTTTTAGACATATCCATCGTGCCTTCTGGCACAGCTACGAGCAATCCTGCTCTATTGCGGTACATATTAAAAGTGCTTTCAGATAATTTTTCGCCTGTGCCTACCACTGTTAAATCTTTATATGTAAGTCCAAAACGTTGTTGCCAGCCAGGGTCAAAACGCCTTGAAATCAAATAGGTAGCCCAAAAACTATATGGATATACGCAAGTAGTAATATGTGCATTGCCTACATTGTTAGCATTTTGGATAAGTTCTAAGGCTTTGGACATATTAAATGTGCCACCTGTAGAATGTAAATGGTCTATATGCACCCTTGCACCGCTTTCTTGCGAAAGTCTAATCGCTTCTTTTACGCCTTCAAGCTCAGTATTTTGGGCAGAATAACGCAAATGCAAAAAATAAGGGCGTTCATATTTTTTGGCGAGTTTGGCATATTGTAATAGCTCTTCATAAGGTGTAGGCTGGTATTCTATACTATGGCACACGCCTAATGAGCCTTCTTTGAGGGCTTTTTCAGTGTATTCTAAGCGTTGTGCTACATTGCCAAAACGCAAACGCAAAATCATCACAAATACGCCATATCCATAATTGACATAATGGGGCAAATTATCAAATTTTTGGTGCATAGTTTTGTGATATGCTGCTCCACCGTGCATTTGGAGAACAGTTGTAGCTCCATCAGTAAGTTTATATTTTTCAAAAATACGATAAGTTGTTTCAGGATTTCCTGCATTGTCTGCCAAAATATCAATAAAACCAGGACTTACTACTTTTCCCTTTGCGTCTATGATTTTTTGGGCAGAAATTGGGGTTTCGCTGGTTTGTATTTTGTTGTCTTGTGTAATGCCTACAAAAAGTGATTTTATTTGCCCTTCCGAAAAAACTTTTCCATTTTCTATTACATATTTAAAAGAATTGTCATTTAAAGAATTATCTGCTCTGTCTGCTCCTACAAATACATTTGCAGATAAAGCATTGGGCAAAAAAAGGCTTCCACTTGTAATAAGTGCAAGTTTTTGGAGAAAATCACGCCTATTTTCGTTCATTTTTAGTAATTTTTTAGGTTTTTAAAGTTCAAAGATAAATAATTACAAATTAGGATTTTTTTAATTGAATAAAAAATATGTATTTTTAGTTTTATTTTTTTTCGAAAAAAAATTAAAAATTTAGTTTACTTTTTTCTTTTTTTAGTGTCTTGTGTTTAAACGTACATTTTATTTTGTATTTTACACTTTGATTTAATTAAATCCTTTTTTTAAAATTATGAAAAATTTATTTAAAACCATATTTTTTGTTGCGATTTTATTTTTGGCAAGTTGCAAAGAAGAAAAAAAAATAAACCCTGAACAAGACCAAGCTACAACTGTAAGCAACGAGCGAAAACAAGCAGAAGATAGTTATCAAAGCACACAGGATTTTGCCCAAAAAGCAATGGAAACGCCACAAGTACAAGCAAGAGAAGCCTCTACATACAACAATAAAAATTTTGATACGTATGTGTTTTCTGCCTATAATCTCAGTGGTTGTGCAACTGTAACAGTAGAAGGTAATCCAACTTCGCCTAATGGTACAGGCACAATATTGAGAACAATTACCTTAAATTTTGGCACACAAGGTTGTGTAGGCACTGATGGACGCAAACGCAAAGGCAAAGTAATTTATACCTATCAACGCCCTACCGCAACAGGAGTTTTTAACCCATTTAACAATGTTGGAACAGTAGTAACAGTTAATTTTGACAATCATTATGTTAATGGCATCAAACTCGAAGGCGTAACGACAAGCACTTGCACCGCTTTTTCTTTTATACAAGGCAATCTTAGCAAAAGTGAAACGGTAATTGTAACAGGTGGGAAACTTGTGTATAGTGATGGTACTTCGCAACTTTGGGCGTGCAATTATCAACGCAATATTTCTGCACAATTGGATAATAATTTTGTGGTAAATGTAAGCTCTGCTATTTTTACCATGTCAGGTATGAGTAATGGCACTACACGTGGTGGTGTGTCATATAACACTGTTATCAATGATACAAACACAGACAGATGTTTGTGGAAACTTGCCTGTCCTACTGCGTTTGTGCCAAGTATTGAGCCAAATGTTTTTGACCCTGTTGTCTTGCCTGTGCAAGGAAAAATGACTTTGACTTTTGGACAAAATGTTGCGATATTTGATTTTGGGAGTGGTGCTTGCGATAATCAATATTCGCTTACCATCAATGGCAATACAACAATCGTTACCATTTAATATTTCAAAAATAAATAAAAAAAATGCTTTTAAATTATTTAAAAGCATTTTTTTTGTAATTATAAAAAAATCTTATGAAAAAAACTTTTGCTTTATTTTTGTTTATTTTACTTGTTGTATTTCAAAGTGCTTGCAAAAAAAATAGCACAGACGATACACCAACGCCTGATAATACGCCAGCCAAAAATGTATCTGTGTTGGTGCAACCCAACCAAACAGATGCAAATTATGCTACTTCGGAACAAAGTCATTATGTGGTGCGAAACACAAAAACGCATTTGAATAAATTATTTTTGTTTATTGGTGGAAGTTACAGTGTGCCAAAAGACTATAATTTGGTGTGTGATAATAGTGCTACAATTGGTTTGGACGTGATTAGCCTTTCTTATCCCAATGATATTGCTGCGTTTTCAATGTCAAATAGCAGCGACCCCAATGGTTTTAAAAATTTTAGAGACGAAATATGTTTTGGAAATCAAGTTAGTAGTGTTGTAGATGTTAATGTTTTAAATTGTATTGTTACACGCACTACAAAGCTTTTAATATTTTTAAAAAATACATATCCATCTGAAAATTGGGGGCAATATTTATCTTCAACAAATACAATTTTGTGGAATAAAGTAATTTTGTCGGGACATTCACAAGGCTCAGGACATGCTTGTTATTTGGGAAAATATAATTTGGCAGAGAGGGTAGTTATGTTTTCAGGTCCAAATGATTATAGCACATATTTCAGTAGCCCTGCAAATTGGTTATCTCAAAGTGGTCAAACACCTACAAACAAACATTTTTCGTTGCTTCATACTCAAGACGAAATCGTACCATTTACATATCAAGTAGCTAATTTGCGTGCTTTGGGTGTGTTACCTTTGGGACAGAATCCTCTTTTGGTTGATAATTTGGTAGCGCCTTACAACAATTTACGTAATTTTTCTTTGAATATTCCAGCATTATCTTTTCACAATTCACCTACTGGTGCAAATGCAATATTGCCAAATATTTGGACGTATATGCTCACTACACAATAAAAATAGTACTATTTTTTTTTCTTAGCATTTTGCGATATTTCGATGTCCAAAAATTCAGTGCTATGATGGTTATTTGATATTTCCCATTTTCCTGCCCATTTCCCCTTTATTTTAGTACTTTCGCAATAGAACAAAAGTTTTTTCTTATTTTTTATAATCCAAAAATATATTTTGATATTATCTTCATTTTGGTTAATATCTTTAAATTTGATATGTGGTGTATTTGTATTTTCTATGGTTGAATCAGATGTAAAAGGGATTATTTTATTTCCAATTTTGATTTTATTGTTCAAATATAAATAATGTCTAAAAACGATGTTTTCAGGAATGTATTTTGTGATTTCTGGAGTATTGAAAATCAAATCTAACGTTTCGTCCATATCTTTTTCTTGTGTCTTTGTTTTTGTGGGAACATTTGGGTATTTGATGTTATTTTGTTTGCCTCCGTATTCTGGGTATTGGTATTTATTTGTCATCAACACAAAGTCCCAAGTTTCTTCCAAATCAATTAATCTTTTATCTTTGGTCAAAAGGTATTTTTTGCTTATACCACATATATCATTCAGTAAAATAATGGTGTCATATCTTACAAGATAATTACCTTGTGATGCACAATCTCCCCAATGTCCTGCTCTTTTGTAAATATATTTTCCATTTTTTTTAAATTCAAATATTTGTTCTGTTTCATAGTAAAAAGTATAGAATCTCAAAGTGCTGTCTTGGCAACTTACCAAAAACAAAAAATACAGAAAAATGCTTCGATTAAATTTCATAAAAAGGAATGAATAGCGATAATAGAATAAACAAAAAAAATGCTTATACATTCATGTATAAGCATTTTTTTTGTTTATTTGGAAAAATTAAATGTGCAATGCTCTATTTTCGGTAGCAGCAAGACAAGCCTCTTTCAAAGCCTCCATATACGTAGGATGTGCGTGAGACATACGTGCTACATCTTCTGCAGATGCTCTATATTCCATAGCAGTAACTGCGGTTGCTATCATATCTGCAGCACGCGCACCTATGATATGCACGCCTAATATTTCGTCAGTTTCTTTATCCGCCAATACTTTCACGATACCATCTATATCCATACTTGCCCTTGCCCTGCCTAATGCTCTAAATGGGAATTTGCCTGTTTTATAGGCATGATTTTGGGTTTTTAGCTGTTCTTCGGTGTAGCCAACGCTTGCTACCTCAGGCCAAGTATATACTACACCAGGGATAAGCAGGTAATTGATGTGTGGGTGTTGTCCAGCAATGGTTTCAGCTACAAAAACGCCCTCTTCTTCAGCTTTGTGTGCGAGCATAGCACCATCAATTACATCACCAATGGCGTAAATATTATCTATTTTTGTTTGTAGATGTTCATTTACAGGCACTTTTCCTCTATTGGTTTCAATACCCAATGTTTCCAAGCCCAAACCATCTGTATAAGGCTTTCTACCAATGGCTACAAGACAATATTCTGCTTCAAAAGCTACTTCTTTGCCATCTTTTCCTTCTGCTTTTACTTGTACGTGGTCGCCTGTATTCACAACAGACGTTACTTTATGGCTAAAATGAAATTCCATGCCCATTTTTTTCAAAGATTTTTGCAATTCTTTGCCCATTTCTTTGTCCATGCTTGGGATTACGCCTTCCAAATATTCTATCATTACTACTTTTGTACCCAAACGTGCATACACAGAACCCAATTCGCAAGAAATGACTCCAGCACCAATAATCACCATACTTTTGGGCAACGCAGTTAATGTGAGGGCTTCAGTAGAACTGATAATGCGAGTTTTGTCCAATGTCATATTAGGCAATAAAGCGGGTTTGGAGCCAGTGGCAATTACTGCGTTTTTGGTTTGAATTTGTGTGGTTTCGCCATCTTTTTTGGTAATTTTAATGGTATTTTTGTCTATGAAAGAACCAACACCATGAAAAACCTCTATTTTATTTTTGTTCATGAGAAAATCCACCCCATCACACGTTTGTTTTACGACTTGATTTTTGCGTTCAATCATTTGTGTAAAATCAATGCCTACATTTTCCACATGAATACCATGTGTTTTGAAGGTATGTGTTGCATTGTGAAAATGCTCTGAAGAGTCCAAAAGGGCTTTGGAAGGGATACAACCTACATTGAGGCAAGTACCACCCAATGTATCATATTTTTCTACAATCGCAGTTTTTAAACCTAATTGGGCGCAACGAATTGCACACACATATCCGCCAGGGCCTGAGCCTATCACTACAACATCAAAATCCATATATAAATAAAGTTTAGAGGATTATAAAAATTTTGGTATAAAAATATTTAAAAAAATAAAAAATCAATATGAAAAAAAATATTTAAAAAAACAAAATTAAGTTTTTTTTTGGTAAAAAAGTAGAAATTCCAAATACCTAACTAATTTTATATTTTTCCTTCAAACCCTTGCAAGCCCAATCAAGCGTATTATCTAAGGTTTTGAAAGAAGTTTGAAGTTTTTCACAGATTTTTGTGCTATCATAATATAAATCAAGTTTGGTGCTTTGTACGGTTTCTTTGGTGATAGTAGGTTTTGTGCCTGAAATCATACCCCAAAAATATAATACTCGCCATACGATTCCTGCGAGCCAATCAGGCAATTGGTATTTTGGTGGGGGAATTTTCCAAATAGTGGCAATTTTTTCAAAAAAATCTTTATACAAGATTTTTCCACTATTTAGGATAAATTTTTCGCCTGAAATATCAGAAAACAAGAGTTTCAACGACATTTCAGTCACATCACGCACATCTACATAATTGATTGTACCTTTTGGATAAAATAGGGCTTTTTTTTGGGCATAATGCAAAATCTGTGTACTACTTTTTGTCCAATCTCCTACACCCAATATAATAGAAGGATTTACTACAACCACATCAAGCCCTTCTGCATAAGCACGCCAAACCTCCATTTCTGCCAGATATTTGCTTTTGGCGTAGTGTGAATTTAGGTTTGACGCTTCCCATTTTTGCGTTTCGGTAATGTATTGTGCATTTTTGGAACGCCCTAAGGACGCAACAGAACTAATAAAAAGTAATTTTTTGACCCCAAAATCAAGGGCAGTATTTACGACATTTTTTGTACCTTCTACGTTGGTGTGGTACAAATTATCCTTATCTTTGGGCGAAAATGACACCAATGCAGAGGCATGAATTACATAATCCACACCTTCCATGCCTTGTGCTAAGGCTTCAAAATTGTGCAAATCGCCTGCTATCCATTGAATTTTATTTTTAATATCCAAAATATCGTCAAAACTACTTTTGGGGCGATACAATGCAATTATTTCATGTTTTTGTGCCAACAATTCCCTTGCAACATATCCACCCACCAATCCTGTAATACCTGTGATAAATACTTTCATTTTGCAAAAATATTCTATAAATTCGTTATATTTGTCATTATTTTTTTTAGTTGGAATATTTTTAATAAAAAAAATGCTCAAAAGAATAATAATTTAGTTTTCAAATTTATAAATTTGTATGAATGATTTACTCAAAAAAATAGCGTTGCCATTGCTTTTGGCACTTTTCGCTTTTTGGCAAATTAGTATTGCACCACTCACGATAGAATTGTGGGAAATATGGGCTTTTTTGGGTAGTGCAGGTTTGTTGGCGGTAGAATTATTTGTAATTCCTGGTTTTGGGTTGGTTGGTTTGACAGGTTTGATAGGTTTATTTATGTCTATTTTTGTGCTTCAATTACCCAATCAAGGGCTTGATTTTGCTATGATAACACTTGCACAATGGACACAGGCATTTTTTATGTCGTTGGGCGGTTTTGGGTTAATCACAGGAGGAGGATTATATTTATTGCCAAAAATTTTACAAAATAATCCTAATATGTCATTACAAACTTCTATGAACACAGAAGATGGTTACACCGCTAACATGTATTCTGCAGAAATGGTAGGCAAAATAGGCATAGCCAAAACTGTTTTGCGTCCAAGCGGAAAGATTTTGATAGAAAATCAAGTTTTTGATGCGTCTACACAAGGCGAATATATAGAGGCAAACACACCAATTATTATTATTGAACAAAAAGGCACTTCTTTTAAGGTAAAAGAATGGATTGACGAAGTAAAAAAAATAGCAATTAGTTAAGTAAAAATTTTTTTAGAAAAATAAAAAAAACCGTTCAAAACATTATAAATAAATGTTTTGAACGGTTTTTTTTGTGCAAATGTGAAATTAT
Organism: Cytophagales bacterium; assembly: GCA_031425615.1. GTDB lineage: Bacteria > Bacteroidota > Bacteroidia > Cytophagales > Microscillaceae > JAAFIN01. The sequence goes on along the minus strand of JANPJR010000020.1, from coordinate 89,304 downwards.
TTCACTTCTTCGCTTGTGGTATTTTCTGTTTCTACTTCTGTTAATTCAGAAATTTGAAATTCGTTGTCTTCTTGTTTTTGTTTTTCTATAAATGGTTTAAGCACTTCGTTGAGTTCTTCCATTGTAACAATGGTTTTTGGCATGTCTTGATAAAGTTCAAGAAGTTTATCAAATAATTTTGTTTCTTTTACGTCATCGCTTACTTTTCTAAATTCTTCAGGTTTTTTCTTGAAATTTTCTGTAACCATTTCAAACACACGCTTCATGATTTCATCGTTATTTATGAGATGCCCACCAAATTGTGAAAGAATTTTATTTACTTCAAAAAGCAATACTTCTTCGGAAGATACAGAAATATCAAATAAAGTAGTCAATTTTGACGAAATTAAATCCCATTTTAATTGGTTTTTAATGACTTTGTAATTTTTTTCGGTGTATTGTCCTGGTTCTTTTTCGTTTAGTTCATTCATCCAATATTCAAAAAACGCTTTTGGTAATTCTACTGTTGTATTTTCCAAAATTGCTTCTTTTATAAGCATTTTTTTTGCAGAATCTACATTTTTGTCAAGCAATTTTTGGATTTCGCTACTTAATTTTTCACGATATTCTTCGTAATTAGTAGGTGTATTTTCAGGAAAATGTTTTTCAAAAAATGCTTCATTGAGTTCAGTTGGTTGATCAACCAACCAACCTTTTAGCATAAGCGTACAAGGGTTTGGATTGTTGTGCAAATGTTTGTGTTCCAAGTTCAATATTTCGCCTGCGATATGTACATCTTCAAAAATTTCCTCTAATGTGCCTTCTACTTCCTCTCCAATATTGAGTGTTTTGAGCTTGTTTACTATTATAGGGGTTAAATCATCAAGTTGGAGTTTGCTGTCTTCTTCATAAGTAACTTTGTTGTCTGCATCATTTTCGCCTTTATCTGTATTTATTTGCGTCAATGATATGCGTAGAGATACGCCTGTAGCTTCTGCTGGATTGTCGGTAGGTTTTGTTTCACCTTCTGCGTTGCGTATGCTTTCTATTTCTTTATCTATCATTTCTTCATTAACCAATACTTGGTAATTGGTGAAGTTGATATTAGTATGATTTACCTCAAAATCATCTACCAAACCAATATAATAGTAAAAATGAAATTCTTTTTGTGTTTTTGTATCAAATGCTGGCGTATCTTCTGTAGGTATAGGATAGCCAATAATAGCCAATTTATTATCGTCTAAATAACCATACAAAGATTTGCTAAGTAAATCAAATACAATATTTTGCAAAATATCTTTTGCAATCATGTGGCGCACAAGGTCAAGCGGTGCCTGACCAGGGCGAAAACCTTTGAAAGTAGCAGTTTTTGCGTATTTTTTTGCTTCTTTGTCTATTTCAGGATTATAATCTTTTGGTTGAATAATGACTTTGATGACAGCTTTTTCATCAACAGAAGTAGGGCGAACAAGGGTAATTTCCATTATTTTTCTTTATTTTTTTAAAAAAAATTAAACAAAAAAACCCTCATTATGTAAGGTATTGAGGGTTTTTGTAGCAATATTTTGTGCGAATGGAGGGACTCGAACCCCCACGCCTTGCAGCTCTAGATCCTAAGTCTAGCGTGGCTACCAATTACACCACATTCGCATTTTTATTTAGGTGTGCAAAATTATATAGTCTTTTTTAGATTTCCAAATAATTTTTTATTTTTTTTATAAAAAAAATAAAAAATTTGTAAAATAAAAACTTATCCACATTCATTTTTGCGAATGTGGATAAGTTTTGAATTTTTTATATTTGGTAAAAAACTACAAACTTTCTTGCAGTTTTTCCATTGTAAAATCATATTTCACAAATTTTTCGCCTGTGATTTGTTCATACAATGAAATATATTCTTGTGATATTGCTTCAATCCATTCTGCTGACATAGTGGGAATTTGTTGTCCTTTTTGTCCTTGAAAGCCATTTTTGATAAGCCATTGTCTTACCATTTCCTTAGATTTTTGGGTAGGAGCAGTATTATTTTGGAGGCTTTGGGTGTAATTTTCTACATCAAAATATCGTGCAGAATCAGGCGTATGAATTTCGTCTATCAAATATAATTCGCTTTCATATAAGCCAAATTCGTATTTGGTATCTGCCAAAATAAGCCCTTTTTCGCTTACCCATTTTTGCCCAAAATCAAATAATTGAAAAGTATAATCCACCATTTTTTGATAAATATTTTCTGTGATAATGCCTTTTTGCAAAATGTCAAGGCTGGTAATGTCCTCGTCATGTGTGCCTTTTTCTGCTTTGGTTGTAGGTGTAAGAATAGGCGAAGGCAAAATACAATTTTCTTGCAAATTGTCAGGCAAAGTAATGCCATTAAAAACCCTTTGTCCAGCTTTGTAAGCACGCCACGCACTTCCTACAAGATAACCACGTATAACCATTTCTATTGGGAGCATTTCACATTTTTTGCCCAAACTTGCGTTAGGCGTAGGGTTATTTTCAAGCCAATTTGGGACAATGTGGCGTGTTTTTGCCAAAAAAAACGCTGAAATTTGCGTCAAAACTTGCCCTTTGTATGGGATAAATTGTGGCAACACCACATCAAAAGCAGATATACGGTCAGAAGCCACCATAAGCAATTTGTCATTGCCTAATCCATACACATCACGTACTTTGCCTTGATAAAAAGAGGTCTGATTGGGAAAATAAAGCATTTTTTGTAAAAGGTTTTTTAAGAATTTTTTACAAAAATAAAAAAAAATTGCTAATTTTTTTGTAAAAAAGGTTAATTTGCAAAATACCAAATTACAACGAATTTTAAATAAAACTTAAAACCTATTTTTAGTATGAGAAAAATTCTCTTATTTTCCCTGATTTTTTTGTTTTTTTATACAAAAAACTATGCCCAAGTCAAAGGCAATGTAAATTATCAGCAAGAAGAATCTTCGGGCAATTTTTATAAACAACGTGCCCAAAGCGTTTCGCCTTATAGCAATAGCAGAGTTAAAACTTCTAATGACCAAAACAATATTGCTGTTGCCAATAACCCTGAATACAATGCAGTAACATTGGACGCAAAAATCCTTATCAATGTAAAACCTGATAAACTTATGGCGGTTTTTAGCCTTTTGCAAGCAGGTGAAACAGCTACCGAAGTGGATAAAATGGCAAATGACCGCTTGAATGGTTTTTCAAATGAATTGCAAAAAATTGGCGTTTCTACTGCTAATATTTTTGTAGATATGATTTCGCTTGTGCCTGTATTTGAGATAGAAGTAGAAAAAAGGCTTTTTAGTAAATCCTACAATGAAGTACCAAAAGGATTTGAACTCCAAAAAAATATTCACATCTTGATAGATGAAGAAAGTAAATTGCACCAAATCATGACCATTGCGTCCAATTATGAAATTTATGATATTATCAAAGTGGATTACATTGTGCAAGACATCAACAAAGTACAAGCACAACTTCAAACCGAAGCCATCAACGTAATCCAAGCAAAATTGGAGAAAATGAAAAAATTGGGTGTTGATTTTAATTCTCCTTACAAAACAATGTCTGAAGAAAGTGCAGTAACATATCCCACTGAAAGATATTTGAGTCACCAAGCCTCCTCTGCGTCTTTGTCTATTGATGTGCAAAAAAAACGTGGTACTGTGCAACGTATTCGCAAACCAATTATTCAATATTACAACAAAGTATCTGAAAATGGTTTTGATTTGGTGGTCAATCCACAAGTATTAGCTCCAGTAGTACAATTTTCGTATCAGCTCAAAGTGCGTTACCCAATTGACCGTCCTACGCCTACCAAAGAAGTTTATTTTATTACGCCAAATGGTGAAATGAAACTTTTGCCAAAATAAATTGGTAAGAATTTTTTTTTATGTAAATTACACGCCTTTTCATTTTGCTTTTAATTTTATAAAAAAAATAATTTAAAATAAGTTTTAAATATGTTTAAATGGTTTTGGCGTTTTTTGTTTTGGATAAATGGTTGGAAAGTTGATAAAAATCTCCCGCCTGAAATGAAAAAATGTATCGTGATTGCTGCACCACACACTACCAATTGGGATTATTGGTATATGATGGTTGCTTTTGGAATTTATGGCTTACGTATTCGTGTTACCATCAAAAGAGAATGGACGCTTTTCCCTTTTGGACTTATTACCAAACCACTCGGAGCAGTAGCAGTAGATAGAAGACCAAAAACGCCAGATGCACCACGACCGAGTTTGGTGGAAGGTATGACACGGTTGTTTGACAACAAAGATAATTTTATCATGGTTGTAACACCTGAAGGCACACGACAAAGGTGTGATGAATGGAAAACTGGGTTTTATCATGTAGCCAAACAAGCAGGTGTGCCTATTTGTTTGGGCTATGTGGATTATAAAAAAAGGCTCGCAGGTATTGGCAAAACCATTTATTTGTCTGATTTTGAAACAGATATGCGTATTATAAGTGAATTTTATAGCCAAATCACACCTTTGTACCCTGAAAAATTTGCATTAGATAAATCATTTTCAAAATAAAAAAAAGGCTTGGACAATATGTCCAAGCCTTTTTTGTTTGAAGTGTGTTCAAAGTATTATGATATTTTCAAAATGAAAAATTAAACCCTTTCATTTTGAAAAAAATAAAAAAATAAATCTTATTATTTTTTACAAAAATATTGATTATCAATGCTTTTGTTTACAAATAAAAGCTGGCGTAAAATTGGAAATGTGTATTTGTCATATTTTAAATTTTACAAATGAAACATATTTTTTTACTTTCTACTTTATTTTTTCAGCTTTTTAGCTTAAACGCTCAAAATGACAGTGTGCAAACACGCTTGAAAAGAGAACCTTTTTCCAATGGTGATTATACTTGGCTCAATGGCAATGACCGCAGAGATTCCGCAGTATTGAAAACCAAATATTTCACAGGGGATATTATGGTTGATGTCAATTACAATTATTCATTCAATAATCCGAATGACAACACCATCATTGGTTCTACGACTACCGCCCGACACAATGAAATGCAAGTAAATTTTGCAAGCATTGGCGGAGAATTTTTTTATAAAAATGCACGTGCCAAAATCAAAACACAGTTTGGTAATAGGGCAACCGTAGTGCCTCGCAATGATTTTAGTCCATATCGTGGGCAATATCAGTTGGACAATGTGTATCGCTACATTAGCGAGGCGTATGCAGGGTATCATTTTGACCTTTGGCATGGGGTCAATGTTGATGTGGGAATGTTTATGTCCTATGTGGGGCTTTTTTCTTATTATAATTGTGAAAATTGGGCGTATCAACCTTCTTATACTTCGGATAATACCCCATGGTTTTTTAATGGGGCAAGGGTGCAAGCATTTCCTACTGAAAATTTGAAAGTTGAACTTTGGCTTATTAACGGTTGGCAAACCTACGGTAAGTTTAATAGTATGCCAGGTTTTGGGGCGCAATTCCTTTGGCGACCAAAAGAATACATACAAGTCCTTTCTAATAATTATTTTGGGACTGATGCAGGCAATAACCCTGATAGAAAACGTTACCACACAGACAATAGCTTCCTACTACGCACTTACAACAACCCCAAATCAAAAGGTATTAGTCGTACTGCTTTTTCTGCAACCTTTGATGTAGGTTTTGAAAGTGGTGGAGGGGTTTCAGGTTTTAATAAAACAGATAATACTACTGAACAATATTTTGTAAGTGGTATGGTGTATCATCGTATGTGGTTCAATGAAAATAAATTGGCTTGGACAATAGGTGGTGGCTTTATCAATAATCCTGGTAGGTATCTTACGCTACTCCCAACAGGACAAGCAAGTGCTTTGCCTAATCCTACTAATCCTACACAAACCGCAGGGGCATTTCCTTTTACTGCCAATGCAGGCGACCAATTCAATGCTTGGGATTGTTCTACTACGTTTGATGTGATGCCCAATCAAAGCGTTACATTTCGTTTGGAATGTGTGTATCGCCAAAGTGAAGTGCCTTATTTTGCAGGTAGAGGTGGTGTTACTTCGCCTGATGGTTACACTACTACACCGCTTACGCCTGATTGGCGACCTGATTTGGTCAAATCTGAAACCAGAATAATATTCGCAACACTGTTTAGGTTGTAAAAAAGCCTTTAAATTAAATAAAACTTTCCAAAAGTTTAAAACTTTTGGAAAGTTAGTTCTTCCTTTTGCACCTTTTTCCTTAAAATTATTACCTATAATATGGAAACGAAAATCTCCAATACTTACGAAGTCAATAACCAAGACACTACCGAACCTCCCAAGCGTTGGTTTGGTTTTCGTCCTACTTCTGAACAAAATCTTTTTCTGGGATTTTTTATTTATACGCTTACAGGGGCTATTCTTTTGTATATGCCTTTTGCCCAAAAGGTTGCTGTACCGTTTTTAGATTGTGTTTTTATGGCAACTTCTGCCATTTCTACAACTGGTTTGGTTACGGTGAGTTTGTATGATAGTTATAATTTGTTTGGGCAAATCATCATTACACTTTTGGTACAGATAGGCGGTATTGGGTATATGACATTTAGTTCTTTTGTGATATTGGCTACTACTGATAAGCTTTCAAGGTACAGAATAAGGGTATTAAGCACTGAATTTACCATGCCCAAAGCATTTGATTTACATGATTTTGTACGTTCTGTGATTATTTTTACCATAATTATTGAGGCAATAGGGGCAATATTATTTTTTATTGCTTTTTTGATGGCTGGTGTGCCTTTGGATTTTGCGTTGTGGAGTGCTATTTTTCATAGTGTATCGTCTTTTTGTACCGCAGGCTTTGGTTTGTATAATAATAGTTTTGAAAATTATCCTACGCATTATTTTATTAATTTGATAATTATTGTATTGAGTTATTTGGGTTCTATTGGTTTTATTGTCATGTTGGATTTGTGGAAATACGCAAGGGGCAAAATAAAAGGTATTACTTTTACGAGCAAAATTATTTTAATTATTACGCTTGCTTTGACGGTGTTTGGTACAGGCGTTATTTATGTGGCAGAGCCTACACTCCAAAAATATAATGTAATTGATGGACTTTTGATTGCTTGGTTTCAAGCAATGAGTGCTTTTACAACGGTAGGTTTTAATACAATACCTATTGGCAATCTTACCACAGGCATTTTGCTTACGCTTACATTGCTGATGTATATTGGTGCTTCGCCATCAGGCACTGGAGGAGGGTTAAAATCAACTACTTTTACCGCAGTGATTTCGGTGGTGTATAGCAAGTTTATTGGTAGTGATAAAGTGCAGTTTTTGGGTAGAGAAATTCCCACACAAAGGGTTTCGGTAGCAGTAGCAACCTTTATTTTTTATACTGCACTTGTGTTTTTGGGTATGTATGTGCTTTCTTTTACCGAGCCAAAAGCCTCTCTGCCCCATATCTTGTTTGAAGTAGCGTCTGCGTTGGGTACAGTAGGACTAAGTGCAGGGCTTACAGGTTCACTAAGTATAAGTGGGAAACTGACGATTATTTTTTTAATGTTTGTAGGACGACTTGGTGTGCTTACGTTTGGGATTGCATTATTTGAACGTAGAAAAAATGTGGCTGAAATGGAAGATATAGAAAAAGATGATTTGGCGGTGTAAAAAATAATTAGGGATTAGGAATTAAAAATTAGGAATTTAACAGCCTTTTGTTTCTTTTTTTATAAAAAAATATTCAAAATAAATAGATATTTAATGCTTTAAATGCTTATTTTAACCTTTTATACACTTGTTTTAACCTCTAACATGGTAATTTGGAGGTTAAAACTCAAAATTATAAGCTCAAAGCTCAAAATTATGAGGTCAAAGCTCAAAATTATAAGGTCAAAGCTCAAAATTATGAGGTCAAAGCTCAAAATTATGAGGTCAAAGCTCAAAATTATAAGGTCAAAGGTCAAAACACGTATTTTTTTATAAAAAAAGACATTAAAAATTAACCAGCAATAAAAAAAATTATTCAAATGAATTTTACTTTAAAAACAAAAATCACTTTTGCACTTAGTACTTTGTTATTTATGCTTATCATCATAGGTATATCTGCTTTGTATTACATCAATCGTTTGACTGCGGAAAGCAAACTTGTGCTTAAAGACAATTTTCGTTCTTTGGCTTATACCAACGATATGCACACGCATTTGGGCAATGTGCAAAATATAATATTGCAAACACAACAAGACAACATTAATGCACAAAAATTAGCAGATTTTAATATTATTTTAAAAAAAGAAATTAAAAGTTTTGAAAAAAAATTGCAAGAAAGTAAAAATAATATCACCGAAATAGGTGAAAAAGATTTGCTTGCAATCATTGAAAAAGATTATCAAACATATCAAAATCTTATAGAAATTTATTATACAAACCTTACAACCAATCAAAAACCTATTACATTAAATACACAAGATTTTACAAATATTTATCAAATATTGAATACTAATATTGCAAAACTTTTTGATATTAATGGAAAAGCAATGCAAGTCAAAAATGAAAAACTACACCAGACAGGCAACAATTTAGATGTTTTTCTCAAAGTTTTGGGCTTTTTAGGTATAATTTTAGTATTATTAGTGTTATTTTTATTGCCCAATTATATTATTAATCCCATCAAAGAACTTACCACTAAAATAAAAGCAATAGAAAATAAAGATTATAACCAAAAAATAATAATACGCACAAATGACGAAGTAGGCACGCTTGCAAAAGCCTTTAATGCGATGGTGTTGCAACTCAAAGTATATGAAGAAATCAACCTCGCAGAAATACTCACCGAGAAAAAACGCACCGAAGCAGTAATGAACGCCTTAGACAGTGGTATTTTGTTTTTGGACAATAAACGCAATACCCTACAAGCCAATCAGTTGGCTATGGAATTGATAGGTTTGGACAAAGATATGCTCAGAAATCACGCTACAGTAGTGGCAGATAAATATGATTTTGTAGATGAATTTTTGCGTAATGTAGAAACGCGTGAGCCACAACCTGATTCGCCTCCTATTATTGCCTTTGAATGGCATGATAAACAACATTTTTTTACCAAAAAACTTATTGAAATTACCTACAAAAATCCTTTTTCACAAAAAGAAGAAAAAGCAGGTTTTGCCTTAGTATTGCAAAATGTAACCGCTTTTAAAGAATCGGACGAAACGAAAAGCAATTTTCTTGCAACCGTTTCGCATGAGTTAAAAACGCCTATCGCCTCTACAAAAATGAGTATTGAATTGTTGGAAAATACAAAAATCGGTATGCTCAATACAGAACAAAACGAACTTATCACACATATCAAGGAGGATATAGACCGTATGCAACGTATGGTAAGTGAATTGCTCAAAGTATCGCAATGGGAAGCTGGACAAATCAAACTTAATATTGGGCTTGTAAGCGTAGAAAAAATAATAAATTATGCGTATAAAGCAGTGGAAAATATTGCGTTTCAAAAAAATATTAGCATTGAAATCAACACCGAAAAAAATACGCCAGATGTCATAGCTGATACCGAAAAAACCGCTTGGGTGCTTGTCAATTTATTGAATAATGCCATAAGATATTCCCCAGAACACAGCAATATAGAGATAGATGTGTGGCACGAACAAAACACTGTGTTTGTATCTGTAACAGATGCAGGCGAAGGCATAAATCCAGCTTTGCGAGAGCGGATTTTTGATAGATTTTTTACCACAGGACACGAAAAATCATTTAATACAGGCTTGGGCTTAGCCATTGCAAGAGATTTTATTGAGGCACAAAAAGGCAAAATATATCTTGGACAAAAACGCAAAGAAGGTGCAACGTTTATATTTACACTTTTGGGCGAGGAGGTCTGACCTTGACAAATACATCAACGATAGAGACTCGTCTGGCGCTATCTTAAAAAGCGTGAGTTCGGAAATAATGCGTAATGACTGCATTTGAAAGCGGAAAGACTATAAAAAAACACCACGCAAAACAATATTTGCGTGGTGTTTTTTTGGTTAAATGTAGATGCTGTCAAAACAATATCTTACAATGTTTTGAATGAAAATTTTTGGGAAGAAATTCATTAAAATTCATTTAAAAGTGTATTTTTGCTTTTTTATTCTTTCAACAAAAGCCTTTTTCTTTTACCGCTTAATCAATACAAACCATGCACACACAACTCCAAAATTTCGCTCAAAACGATAATTCTTATACCCTCAAAAATAAAACTTTTGAGTTTTTGAACGCATTAGGCTACAAAAGTTTTAGGACAAATAATGAACTTGATTGGACAAAAATACAAGATTCTTGGAATGTACCTTTTACCCAAAATGAAAAAGATAGCTTGAAATATGTCGTTTCTGCCAATTTTATCTTTCAAATAACTGACCAAGAAGTAAAAGATAATATGCAAAACGATATGTTTGGGGCAACAAACACAGATAATAAAAATAGGATTGATGTGAATAACATTAACTCTTACCTGTTTTTTTGTGTCAAACTCCAAGATAAGCAAGAATATAGACGCAATACGCTTACTACGCTTACACAATATATCAATAAAGTATTTCCAATACCTGTATTTGTGCTTTTTCAATATGACCACAACATAAGCCTCGCAGTTATCAACCGACAAATCAATAAAACAGACCGCACCAAAGAAACACTCGGAAAGGTAAGTATGCTCAAAGATATTGATGTCCAACAACCAAAACGCTCACATATTGAAACCTTACAAGATTTGAACCTTTTGCAAATAAAAGAAAAAAATAAAGGCGTAAATAGTTTTTTGGAATTGCACAAAGCATGGACTAAAATATTGGATATCAATGCCTTGAATAATAAATTTTTTCAAGAAATTGCTAATTGGTACTTCTGGGCAGTGGCTAATGTAAAATTTCCTTTTGAATACCTTAGAAATTCAATGGAAGGAAAAGATAAAAATGATGACACTTTGCAAGAACTTGCCAACAAAAAAGCACTTATTTCAATGCTTACAAGATTGGTGTTTGTGTGGTTTATCAAGGAAAAAAAACTGGTAAATGAAAGCCTTTTTGATGAATATTTTGTGAAAAATATCCTCCAAAATGAACACGAAAACGCCTATTATAAAGCTATTCTCCAAAATCTTTTTTTCGCTACACTCAACAAACCAAAAGAAAATAGAGCTTTCGCCTCAGATGAAGGTTTTGCCAAAAATAGAAGTACAAACGAGGTAAAATCATTATACAGATATGAAAAATTGTTTAAAAAAGATTTTTTAAATCATATAAATATAAATCCAAAAAATAGTTTTTCAAAAAACCTATCCGAAAATCATACTGACGCTATTATGTCCATTTTTCAAGATACCCCTTTCCTAAATGGTGGGCTTTTTGAATGTACGGACAAAGAAGGTTTTTCACGCACCGAAAACAAACAAGCGGAAATGCCTGATGTTCTTTTTTTTAGAGAAAAACCGCTCAATGCCAAAAATAACATAGAAACTGACCCTAATATCCAAATACTGCTCAATAAAGCATACCAAACCAATAACAAAAAATATGATTTTGTGCAGGGAATTGTGCAAATATTGAAAAAATACAAATTTACAATAGAAGAAAATACACCCCTTGAAGAAGATATCGCCCTTGACCCTGAATTGTTGGGTAGGATTTTTGAAAATCTACTTGCATATTATAACCCTGAAACAGGCGAAACTGCCCGCAAAGGTACAGGCTCGTTCTATACACCACGCGAAATCGTGGAATATATGGTAAATGAAAGCCTCGTGGCGTATCTGCAAAATATCGCCCCAAATGAAAATCAACGCCTGCACGACCTCATGGACTACGCCAAAGAAGGACACGACTTTGATACACAAACCACCCAAAATATCATCAATGCACTTGCCCATATCAAAATCCTTGACCCTGCGTGTGGCTCTGGGGCATTTCCTATGGGTATTGTGCAGAAAATCGTGTTTATCCTACGCAAATTGGACAAAGACAATTCCGCTTGGCGAAATGTGCAAAAACAAATCGTGTCCAAAGAAATAGACAACGCTTACGACATCAGCAACAGCGAAGAAAGACAAGCAAAACTATTGGAAATTGATAATTTGTTTGTGAAAAATATGGAAGATTATGGACGAAAATTGTTCATTATCCAAAATTGTATTTTCGGAGTAGATATCCAAACTACTGCTATCCAAATATCCAAACTTAGGTTTTTTCTCTCTCTTGTGATTGAACAAAAACCTGATTTTCAAAATCCGAATAATTATGGTATTGAAACCCTCCCAAATTTGGAAACCAAAATCATCTCCGCCAATTCGCTCATTGCCCCTGAAAAAATACAAACTACACACCAATTATTTGATGAGGTAGCCAAAGAAAAACTAAAACTTATCAAACAACGTGCCTCCATAAGAGAACGATTTTTTAGGGCTAATGACCGCAATACCAAAAATAAACTCATAGAACAAGAAAATAATATCGTCCAAAATCTCATAACGCAATTTGAAAATACCACCAACCAAGCCATACGCACCGCCCAAAATAAAATAAACGAACAAGACGTATTTCTCAGAGAACAAGAAAAATCACTCAAAAAAGCAAAAGAAAACTATAATAATTCTAAAAAAGAAGACGAAAATATCAAAAGCCTTCAAAAAAATATCACCACAACCAAAAGCGAAATCCAAACCCTCACCCACGAAATCCAAACCCTCACTACCAATTTCCAAAACTTCAAAACGACTATCCAATGGAATCCCTACAACCAAGAACAAACCGCTACATGGTTTGACCCTAAGGAAATGTTTGATGTAGATGGTTTTGATATTGTGATTGGTAATCCGCCTTATGGTGCGGATTTAACACAAGAAGAAAAAATTTATTTTACTAAAAACTATAAAAAACAAGATTATCAACTTGATACATACTTGTTATTTACGGAAAAAAGTTTTTATTTACTAAGGGAAAATGGCGTTACCTCATTTGTCATTCCAAATACTTGGTTAATAAATTTAAGATTGAAAAAATTTAGAACATTTTTACTAACTGAAACAAATATTATAGAGATTTCACATTATGAAAAAAATGTATTTCAAGCTGTTGTAAATACTGATGTTTTAATTTTTAAGAAAAATTTAGAACAAAATCATAAAGTAAAAATTAGGGTTATTGAAAAAAATAAAACAAATATTTTTTATCAAAATCAATATAAATGGAAAGAAAATAATGGCGAACCTATCAATATTTTTATTGATGAAACAACTCAAAATATTATTGATAAAATTAAATTAAATACTTTTCCTATTGCAGATTTTTGCAATGTAGTATCAGGTATGAAACCATACCAAAAAGGTAAAGGCAAACCTATACAATCTGAACAAATGGTAAAAAATAGGATTTATGATGCTGATTACCGAGTAGATGAGAGCTACAAAGCATTATTGCGAGGAAGTGATATTGCTAAATATACAACAAAATGGGACGAGAAAAGGTGGATAAAATACGGAGAGCATTTGGCAGAGCCTCGCCAATCTGCTAAATTTGACGCAGAGGAAAAAATAGTTATTCGTCAAACAAGTGATACACTTATAGCTACTTTGGACACAAAGCAATTTGTGTGTATGAATAATATGCACGTCATTACAAAGAAAGACAATGGTCTTTTAAGTTTGAAGTTTATTTTGGCATTATTAAACTCAAAGTTATTAGATTTTTATCATCAATGTCTTAATCCTGAAAAAGGGGAAATTTTAGCAGAAATTAAAAAAGAAAATGTAGAGAAATTACTTGTCCCTCAAATTCCTCTTTCCTCACAGAAGCCCTTTGAGCTATTGGTGGATTATGTATTGTGGTTGCGGTCGCATGAGGGTTTATTGGAAAGTGTGGAGGATAAGGTGATGAGTGGTTTTTTTGAAAATGTGATAAATGGTTGTGTGTATGAGTTGTATTTTGGGGAGGAGATGCGGGAGGCAAATCAGGACATATTGCAATATTTGGGGAACTTGCCCAGCATTGAACACAAAACGGATAACGAAACCTTAGCAGTAATACGTAAGATATATGTTATACTTTCGGAACGCAATCATCCAGTTGCCCAACGCATATATTACATGGACAGCGTGCCTGTGGTGCGTGTGATAAAGGGATTGACTACCAACTAAATACGCTTTTTGTTTTAACCTATTTCAAACAAACATCTTTTTTTAAAATGAAAATCCACAAGATAACTCTACAAGACTTTCGTGCATTTTTTGGTCCGCACGACATAGAAATTTCAGGCAAAAACCTGCTTATTTATGGAGAGAATGGCAGTGGCAAAAGTTCGCTTTACAAGGCGTTTGAACATTTTTTTGAGGCAAGTACAAGCCCAAAAGATGTAGAAAGCAATATATTTACTGCGAATACAGCACCTTTTGTGCAGTTTGAATTGTCAGATGGTACAAATTATATATATCAAAATAGCGAGATTTTGCCCAACACAAATCAGGTAGAATTTTCGAGAATACACCAGCAAAACCCTTTTTTTAGTTACAAGCGTATTTTGGCGATGTATATTTTTGATAAAAGTGATTATCCAGAAGTAAAATTATTTCATTTGCTTTTAGATGGTGTTTTACAAAATGTGTATGACCCTATTTTGGGCAAAACATTTGGGGAAATGTATGCAGAAATAGGAGAAGATTTAAGACAAAGAGGCAATAGCAACCGATACAAAAGGGTTTTCGCAAAAATATCATCATTTAAGATTGCTTTTGGGGCTATTTTAGAAAAGATAGAAACCAAAACGAATGAAATGCTACAAACATATTTTCAGCATGGCATATCTTTGATATTTTATTATGACAATAAAGGTGATTTTTTGAGTGAAAAGGTACAGCTTGATGTAGCTTATTTTGGTAAAGATACACCTTTACCTTATCACGATTTTTTGAACGAAGCAAGGCTTTCAGCGTTGGCGATTTGTATGTATTTGGCATCATTAAAGGTGATTCCAGAGCCACCAGACCTAAAAATATTATTTTTGGACGATATTTTTATAGGGTTGGATATGGGCAATCGTTTGCCTTTGTTAGATATTTTGAAAAGTGAATTTTCAGCATATCAAATCTTTATGACTACGTATGACAGGGCTTGGTTTGAGGTAGCGAAACGATATTTGGATAATTGGCAATCAGTAGAAATGTATGTAGGCAAAGATGAAAATAATATGTTTGATGTGCCTGTCATTATCCAATCCAAAGACTATTTGGAAAGAGCAAAAGAATATTTTAAGGCTTTTGATTATCCTGCTGCGGGCAATTATCTGCGTAAAGAATGTGAAAGTTGTATTAAATCCCTTTTCAAAAATACCAAACAAGAAATGTATCTTTTGGACAATGAAGGGAATATAAAAAACACTTTTGGGGCATTGTTTGAAGCCTTAAATTCCTATTACGAAGATTGTGGTATAGAATTGCCTAAACAAATTCTTTATGGATTTAAAATTTCACGAAACGCAATTCTCAATCCTACTTCACATGATGACTTAAAAAGTCCCATCTACAAACAAGAATTAGAAAATACTTTTTCATTTGTAAATGAATTAAGAAACATACAACTTCCCACCAAAAAAAAACTATTTGATTGCGGTGATGTTTTAATATTCACATATCAAACACAGCCATATAACATAATACTGAATGAAAATATATTTATAATTGAAAATAATGGTCAAAAAGAAATTCCAAGATTATACGAAAATCCAAAACCATATTTTTCTATTGAAATCAATGATAAAATAATCCCTTCTATTCCGCTAAAAGGCTTAACAAAAATCATAGAAAAAGAAATAAAAACATCAGGCAAGACTTATAACATTGCATCAGAAAAGGATTTTTTTGAAAATTTAATGAAAAATGGTATATTGGTTAAAGACATTTTAGGTAATTTTTGATATTTAATAAGTACTCTATATTTGGTATTCCCACCAAACACACAAAAAGAAAATAAATGTTCCGTTTGGTGAGGCACTAAACGAGGGAAGTCTCCTTTTGCCCAAGTATTCTCCCAAAAAACTAAAAACTCGTTTAGTTCAAAACTTCATTCTTTTCCGAAAATCTCGCTGTAGCTTTAGCGAGATGCTAAGACAAAGTTATGCCCAAAATGCTAAAATTATTATTTAAAACTGCTCTTGTATGTTATATTCTGCCAATTTGCGGTATAAGGTTGTGAGTCCAATACCAAGATGTTCTGCGGTTTTGTTTTTGTTATATTTATGGGCATAAAGCACCCTTAGTATATGTTCTTTTTCTATTTCTGCAAGCGTATTTTGAGGTGTAATAGGCAAAACGTTTGGTATAGATTGTTGTAAATTGGTGGGTAAAGATTCAATATCAAGCGTATTATTTTCGCACAAGACCAAAGCACGTTCAAGCATATTCCGCAATTCCCTAATATTACCCTTGAAATCATGTTTTTGCAATGCTGGGGAAAAATTTTCTGAGATTTTGGGGAAATTCAAGTTCATTTTCTTGCACAAATCTTCCAAAAAATACATTACAAGTGCAGGAATATCATTTTTTCTTTCTTTTAAAGCAGGCAAAAAAATCGTAAAAACATTTATTCTATAATACAAATCTGCTCTAAAATTTCCTTTTTGTATTTCTTCTTCAAGGTTTTTATTTGTAGCACAAATAAGGCGAAAATCAGCAGTGCGTGCTTGTGTTTCACCAAGTTTGAAATACGTTTTTGTATCCAAAACCCTTAATAATTTTGCTTGCAAATCAATAGGCATTTCGCCCAATTCATCTAAAAACAATGTACCTTTATCTGCTACCTCCAACAATCCTTTTTTATCTGTCAAAGCCCCTGTAAAACTGCCTTTTTTGTGTCCAAAGAGTTCAGATTCCAATAAATCTTTTGGGAAATTGGCACAATTTAAGGCTAAAAATGGTTGATTTTGGCGGTTACTTTCTTGGTAAATAGCTTTTGCAAAAAGTTCTTTGCCTGTGCCTGTTTCCCCTATTAGAAGCACAGAAGTATCAGTTTTGGCAACTTTTTGTGCGACTTTGATACTTTGTTTTAGCGTTTCACTTTCCCCAATAATTAGGTTAAAATTATCTTGTGCTTTTACTTTGTTTGTAGGGAATTGGGTAGCATTTATTTGATTTTTTTTATAAAATTCTTTATTTTGTTGTGATTTTTCTATAGCACGAGGTACAGAAGCAAGCATTTGAATATGGTTATCACCTTTTACCAGATAATCAAATGCCCCATTTCGCATAGCCATTACGCCATCAGGTATATTGCCATAAGCGGTAAGCACGATAATCTCCGTATATGGTACAAGTTCCTTGATTTGTTTGGTGAGGGCTATGCCATTGACATCAGGCAGACGAACATCAGTAATGACCAAATCCAAATCTTGGTGTATGAGTGGCAAAGCAATTTGTGCATTTTCAGCTTTTTGGACTTCATAACCTTCTAAGGACAAAATTCTTGCGAGTAACTCACGCAATTTTGGCTCGTCATCAATGATAAGTATTTTAGACATTATTTTTTGTTTTTTTGGCGTTGTGTGTTATGTTTTTTTTGAAAAAAACTTTAAATTGTGGTATTCATTTAGGCTAAGGTTTTGTAGTAAAGAAAATGATGGTAAAACCTCAAAATGTATTCATATAAAGCGTAGGCGTTAACATCTACGCTTTATATGGTATTGCAAAAAATATTTTGGATAACAATTTTTACATATTACCTAAATAATTGCAAATTGTGATATTTTTGAATAAACTGATAACTGAATAAACTAACAAACTTAAAAAACTACAATATCCTTTACACGCAGTTGTAGGCTTGATTTCCCTTGAAAATAATTTTCTTCAACTACATAACACAAATCAATATGTGAGGCATTGGTCAAAGGAAGATAAAAATCTGCCATATTAAACGCAATTACGGTAAAAGAATTACGGTTTTGAGGTTGTTTTACTACAAATTTTAGGTGTCTTTCTTTCAAAACTTGGAGCGAATGAACTGTAAGGTTTTCAGAAGAAAATACAGGACGCATATTGTCAGGCCCAAAAGGTGAAAATTGCTTTAAAATTCTATAAAATTTGGGCGTGATGTCATCAAGTTTTACACACAAATCCACATTCAAAGGCTCTAAAAGATTTTCATCGTTGAGATGTTTTTCGGTATATTCTGTGTATTTTTCAATAAATTTATCCAAATTTTCTTTTTTCAATGTAAGTCCAACCGCTTGATGATGCCCTCCAAAATCCACCAACAAATCCGCACAATATTCTAATGCTTCGTGCATATTAAATGAATAAATAGAACGCCCAGACCCAGTTATTTTTCCATCATCATGAGCATTTAGGATAATTGTAGGCTTATAAAATTTATCTACACAACGCGAAGCCATAATACCCACAATACCGCCATGCCAATCTGCTTTGTATAACACAAGTGATTTTGGATTTTCGCCTTTTGCGATTTTTTCCTCCACCATTGCAAAAGCCTCTTGTGTATAAAGATTGTCCAAATCACGCCTATCAAGGTTTATTTGGTTGATAATATGTGCAAATTTATCTGCTTCGTGTTTGTCATGTATGACCAAAAGTGCCACTGCTTGTTTGGCGTGAGCCATACGCCCTACTGCATTGATACGAGGTCCTATTGTAAATACAAGGTTACTGATTTCTAAGGCAGAATCTCTGGTAAAACCCGTAATATCTAACAATGCTTTAAGCCCAACACGCGGGGAATGATTGAGTTTATAAAGCCCTTTGAAAGCCAAAATACGATTTTCGCCTTGCATAGACACCAAATCCGAAGCAATACTTACCACCAACAAATCCAAAAACTCATACAAACGGTCTAATGGTAGTTCATTTTGCATACAAAATGCTTGCATCAACTTAAAACCAATCCCACAACCTGACAATTCTTTGAAAGGATAATTACAATCAGGGCGTTTTGGGTCTAATACTGCGGTAGCTTTTGGCAAAATTTCAGCAGGAATATGGTGGTCGCATATAATAAAATCAATGCCTAAATTGTGTGCATATTGCACCAATTCCATAGATTTAATCCCACAATCTAAGGCAATAATCAATGAAAAATTTTCAGTTTTTGCCCAATCAATCGCTTTTTGCGAAATGCCATAACCTTCTTGGTAACGGTCAGGTATATAATAATCCAAATGTGGGTGATATGTGTGCAACACACCATAGACTAAGGCAACCGCAGTAGTACCATCTACATCATAATCGCCATAAATTAGGATTTTTTCACGGTTGCCAATAGCTTGTTCAATACGCAAGACTGCTTTATCCATGTCTTTCATCAAAAAAGGGTCATGGAGTTGCGAAAGTTCAGGGCGAAAAAAATGGTGTGCCTCCTCAAATGTTTTGATGTTGCGTTGCACCAAAAGTGTAGCAAGTATAGTATCTACTTGCAACGCATTTGCCAATAAATGTACCTCATCAAGAGGAGGAGATGTACTGAAAACCCATTTTTTTGCCATAGTTTGACAAATGTAAAATCTTTTTGTGAATTATGAAAAGAAATAGTTTTTTTTCTGTGAATTTTTTAATTTTGGGTAGATAAGAAATAGAAATAATGTATTTGAGCGTTTTTAAAAGATTTTGCATCTTTTGTAATTTTTTCTTTACAAAAATAAATAAATTTTCAGTACATTTGTCCATTATAAATTAACAAAAAAAGGAAAACAACTAAGGAAAAAAATCTATGAAAAAATTATTTTTATTGTTTCTCATATTTTGGACAAATGTGTATGTGCTACACGCCCAAACAGAACAAGGCACAGGCACAAAAACCAATGAAAATCAACTCAAAGAAAAAGAATTGCCCAAAGATAGTTTGATGGAAAGGCGTTTTTTGTCTTTGGAAAAAAATGGTGCGGTGAAAAGAATACGTTTTTATGAAAATCAAGTCATCAAATTTTCACTCAAAAACGACAACCAAGTATATAATACTGTTATCCAAAAAATAAATAAAGAAGATGTAATGCTTATGGACGTAGCAGTTCCGCTCAAAGATTTTGACAGAATCACCGTTGAATATAATCGTTATTACCCTCGTTTATTTGAATATGCTTTTTTTGTGGGTGGTGCGGGTTATTTTGCGTTGGATATGATAAACAATGAATTTAATTTTAATAGTAAATCTTGGCAAGTGCCTGTTAGTCTTTTGACTTCTTCCTTAATTATTAAATTGATTTATCCAAAAAGGCGCAATTTTAAACTCAGTAACCAAAAATACTTAAAAACAATTGGTTTTTAAGTTTTCTTTTCTAAATTTTCTTTTTGTCTTCTGTTTTTTTCTTGTTTTTTTCTTCTTCTTTTTTCAGTTTTTCCTCCATTTTTTTGAGGCTGTCTGTTATTTGGTTATAAAGAAGCGAAAGCAATTCAGGTTTGGAACTGTAATACACAAAACTTTTTTGGAAAGTAAGGCTGTCTGTTTTATTTTTTTTGAAAATATCTTTTTTTAATTTTTGAAAAAAATAAGACGCAGAATCTTGAATTTGGTACGCACTTTCCGAAATACGTGCTTCTGCAAGGTGTATTGCACACAATATTTCTTTCATTTTCTTGGGTGCAATCATATCTTTTGGCACGCTTTGGTGTTCCAATTTATCCGTATTGCACCCAATAAGAAATAATAAAAAAATAACCCTGCTAACCTCCAAAGAGGGAATAAACAGCCTTAAATAGTTAAAAATAGTCATTAAAGAAATTAAAAATTAAAAAAAATGTGTTAATTTCCCCCTTTGGGGTTTAGGAGGCTTTCATCTAATTTCAAAAGCGTTTCCCAAATCGTATTTGCGGTCATTTGCAAAGTTTGTTCGTTGAGGTGTATGCTAAGGTCAGAAGGCTGGTGATAATGTTGAAAAATAGGGGCTTTTTTGAGGATTTCGCTCAAAGCAAGCCACGCAAACATATCATCTTTCTCTTGAGCTTTGTAGTATTCAATAGAAACCTCCAAATCTTTGTCAGAAATACAGGTTATCGTAAAAACATCTTGCAAACCACCTTCCACAAAACTTACATGGTCTGCGGAATTGGTTATAATTCTATCAAAACGTTGCGAAAAAATACCATTTTTCTTAGCAGTTTCTTCAAATAAAGACAAGATTTTGCCTTCACTTTTTTCATTCAACGACCAAAGTGCAAATTTATCACCTTGTCCTACAAGTTCAAGGTTCATCACACCCATCAAATCCGCAACACCATAAGTTTTTATGTAAGCCTCTGAACCTTTTAGCCCTGTTTCTTCTTCATCAAAAACAAACCCTGTAACCTCAAAATTCTTAAACTCTTGACTTTTTGCTTTTACCAATATATCCAAACATATTGCGATAGCAGTAGCATTATCATTGGCACCACCTGAATTTTTTACTACGTCAAAATGAGACCCTATGCCTACATATTTTTTATTTTTTTGTGGTGGATTGATAATGATATTCTTGCCTGTTTGATACACTTGCACAAAATAAGAAATTTTCAAATCAGCCAACAGTTGGGCAACAATTTCAAAACGTTTTTCAGAAGTGTTTTTTTCTAATTTTTGGACAATTTCTAAGAGATTCATTTATGTTGTAGTGTTTTATTGATACAAAAATATAAAATGAATACAAAAAAAACATTTGTATTAAAGTTTTTTAACGGTTTTTTGAAATTTTTAAAGAGGACACTACGAATTATTTTATGGTAACGCCAGCAAAATTATTTTCCCCAATCTTGTGGGTTTCTTCGCCAAGCGTGCAGTGAAGCCATTGTTTGCTCATCTAAATCTTGTACTTTGGAAAGTTGCACTAATAATTGTGTATAATCTGTGAGTGTAATAAGTGAAATATTAGCGTCTTCAAATTGTCTTTGTGCATTTTCAAAACCATAATTCATAATGGCAATCACGCCCAATACTTCTGCGCCTGCTTCTTGCAATGCCCTCACTGCTTGCAAAGAACTGCCACCTGTTGAAATAATATCTTCTACAACTACTATTTTTTGCCCTTTTTCTATTTTACCTTCTATCAAATTGCCTTTTCCATGTGCTTTGGGCGAAGAACGCACATACAACATAGATTTTTCTAAATAATCTGCTATAAGAGAGGCTTGCGGAATACCTGCGGTAGCTACGCCTGCGATAATTTCTACATCTGCAAAACGTTCTTTTACCAATGTTGCAAAACTTTCTTTCAAAAAGCTACGCACTTTCGGATATGACAATGTGAGCCTACAATCGCAATATACAGGCGAAAACCAGCCAGAAGCCCACTGAAACGGTTTTTCAAAATTGAATTGTACCGCACCTACTTCCAAAAGTTTTTTGGCAGTATTTTCTGAAATTGATTTTATGAGTGTATTGGTGTCCATGAATAAAAAATTATTGTTTTTTTGTTTTTGCAAAGATAAGGCTTGAATTTTTAGAAAAATTAAAAAAACCTCAACAAAGCACAAATTTTTTACCTGCAATCGCTTTTACAAGTCCAGCAAGTTCAAGATTGAGGAGGATTGCATTGGTTTGCGAAACAGGCATTTGTGCTTGCCAAGCAAGCTCATCAAGTTGTAGGGTTTGTTCAGGGGCTTTTTGCAAAATTTTCCAAATTTTTTCGTCTTCTATGCTTAGACCATTTTCTGGTGTATTGAATAGACTTTGCTGTTGAGCATTTTTTTTGTTTTCAAAAGCTATGGCAGTATTCCAATGCATCATTTCTGCAATTTCTTGGGCAGATGTGCAAATAAATGCTTTGTTTTGGCGAATAAGATTATTACAACCTTCCGAAGTAACACTAAAAACATTGTTTGGCACAGCAAATACCTCTTTATTATATTCATTACCCAATTCTGCTGTTATCAATGCACCCCCTTTTTTCTTTGCCTCCACCACAAGAATAGCATCAACCATACCTGCAATAATACGATTGCGTGCAGGAAAACGCATAGCGTCTGGTTTTGTGCCTATTGGATTTTCGGTCAAAATTCCGCCCAACGATTGCATATCTTCTGCGGTGCGTGTATGTGTATGTGGATAAATAATATCTAAACCGCTTGCCATAACGCCTATTGTTTGCAAACCAAGTGTAAGGCTTTGTCGGTGCGAAGCAATGTCAATACCATACGCCAAACCGCTTACAATAAGCGGATTATATGGTTGCAATTCTTTCAAAAACTCCCATACTATTTTTTTACCATATTCTGTGGCTTCACGTGTACCAATGACCGCCAAAGTACGAGGCACATTAAAATCACAATGTCCTTTAAAATATAAAATTGGCGGTGCATCATAAATATGGTGTAATCGTTGTGGATATGTGTCATCTAAATACGTAATAATTTTACCACCTAATTTTTCTGTATTTTCTGCAATTTTTTTTGCGTTTTCAATAGCTTGTTTGCCTTTTGTGAGAATGATTTGGGCGGTTGCTTGTCCAATTTGTGGAATACGCAAAAGTTTGCTTTCAGAAAGCGTAAAAATCTCCTGCACATTGCCTACATAACTAATAAGTTGTTTGGCAGTTACCGCACCTATATTGTCCAGTGAAGTAAGTGCAATAAGTGCCTCCAATTCTTGTTGATTTATCTTATTGTTGTCATTGTTCATTTTTGTATGTGGTAATTTATCTATATTTTGAAACGTTTTTATTTTCAAAAATAATAAATAATTTTTTATTTTTTTATCAAAATACAAAAATTTTACATAAAAAAAACTTATCCACATTCATTTTTTGGAATGTGGATAACTATTTTTGTTTTTCTATCAATTAAAAAATATTTGTCATTACCATTTGTAGGCTTTCAAACCAATCAATATGTTTTTGTTCCAAACTAAACCATTCGCCTTTGATGTGTTTTGCTTCTTTTCTAAGAACACCTTGAATCCAGCGTTGCGTTTTTTTGCTGATTTCTTCATTTTCAAAAGAAATTTTATGAATTAGTTTCAAATTTGATACAAGCGTTTTGCTTATTCTGTAACAATTGGTTTCTATGTTGTGCATCAAATACACACAAAAAACAGACTTTTGGTCATGTATTGGAGATTCTATTTGTGGAGATTGTGAGATTTCATTTTTGAGTAAAAGGTTATTTGTGTGCATCAAGTTTTGAATTTCCCATTTTAGAAGGCGATATTGTTCCAGGAGTCTATTTTGCAATTTATTTTCCATTTTTTCCATCAAAGATTGCTCAAATGCTTTCAAATCAAATGGAACTACCTCTTGCGAAGTTGTGGGAGTGGTTGTAACGCTATTTTTGTAGATTTCTACAAGTTTTTTTTCGCAGTCAATGAAATATTCTCTTGCTTGCATACCTTTGTCCGAACGTTGCAACATTGCAATATGTTTGGCACAATCCAAAGTAAGAGCGTAATCATCAATAACTCTTTTGGCTCCATTATTTACAAGTGTAAAACTTTTAACACTTGTAAAATCTCTATTTTCTATAAACCCATATTCAAACATACGATTACACCAATTTGCAAATCTTTCACTTAAACAGAAAAAAATATGCAATTCCCTTGCTGACACAATATACTCACCTTTTTCATTTTGTTCAACCCTAATAAGGGGAACATTTGGATTTTCTCCTAAATTTTCTTTGTTTTGCATAAAATTTAATAGATTTTTAAGAAAAGCCTGTTTTTAGTTTGCTCACTGTGCAGGCTTTTCTATTAAAAAAAAGTTAATAATTAACAACCGATAATAAAAATAGGAAAACTATTTTTTTACAAAATCTTTTGGGATTTTGGCTGTATCTACGAATATAACGCCATCAATAACCACAGAGCTAATAATATTTTTTTTTATAAGTCTGTAAATATATACAGTTGAGTATCCATATTCTCTACTGAAATTTTGAACAGTTTTTAAGTTAGTGATTTCCATTTGAGTTTTAATTGTTTATTCTAATACAAAGTTAATAACTAATAACTGATAATTCAAAAATATTTCAAAAAAAACTTATCCACATTCATTTTTTGGAATGTGGATAACACTTTTCCCCAAAATTGGTGTAAGTCAAGTGTAATCTTTATAAAACATAATAAAAACTTATCCACATTCATTATTTAGGAATGTGAATAAGTTTTTATTTTTAATTTCTTACTTGATTTATAAAAATTGTTTTGTTTTTCTATTGATTATACAATTTTCAAAGCCCCCAAAATAATTGCAATTACACCAATAATCGCAGAGGCAATACCACCATAAAGTTGCATTGCTGCGGAACTATTTGCATCTTCCACGATTTGTTCTTCTGATTTTACAGATACAATAAAGGTTTTTGTGCTACTATTATCTGAAGGACGTTTTATGGTTAGTTTGCCTGAGTCTTTGTCTGATAGTTCGCCCAATACGTATAGATTTGTATTGTTAGGAATAATGCGTTCTGTGTAAGTATAACCAAGTGTTCTGCCGCCGCCACCTAAGAAAGCTGATGTAAGCGTTTCAGCCATGCCTCTTGTGCTTTGGTCAGGACGATATTCGCTATAATGGTCTATTGCGTCAATAGTTGCTCCTTCTGGATTTACGAGAACTTTTGCACCACTACCATCATTGAGCATAAAAATCTTCATTTTTTCATTAGAAGAAACAGTTTCTGTGCGTGTTACCCAACGCCTTGTTACACGTCCTTCATTATCTCTGGTTTCTTCTTCTACTTCATATCTCCGTTCCACACTTGCATAATAATACAAACATTCCGTTTGGGTATGTTCTGAAATAAGTGGTTTTTCGGTTGAACCAACGCCTTTTACTTCCACAATACCACCTGAATAATGTCCATCACCAAGTTCAGCCTTTACTTGTTTATATATTTCGCTTGCTTCAGCGATTTTAGTTGTTTCGTAATACCTTACATCTAAGGATTTGTTGAGTGCATGTTGGCGGTTATAGTATAAAAAAATACCTAAACCAATCAAAACAATGCCAATGATGATAGCTACCATGTAATAATAGTAAAATTTTAGTAAAAAAAATGTAAAAGTTTTTAAGGTTGTGTAAAATGTTATGTAGTTTAATTTAGCAATTTTTAATTAAAAAAGGCAAAATAGATAAATCATTTTATCTAAATTGCCTTTTTTAGGCTTATTTTTTTAAAAATAAAAAATATGACGAAAAAACTTTAAAAACTTTAAGCTACTTGTACACCGCCTTTTACGTATTCGTCAAGTTCGTCAGCAGTTTTAGCTACCATTTGTACTGCAGCTTCAAATTCATTGAGGTCAAGGTTTGCACCTGCGAGTGAATATTGGAAGATTGCTTGACCATCAAACGTGATGCCAAAGCTACCAAGTGGTAGAGAAGCGTTTTGTCTCAACAATTCTTCGCGTACTTCTGGTGTGATTTCTTTTTGCTCATCACCAATATAAGAATATACTTTTACAAGCACATCTTCACTATGCCAAGGCATTACTTGTACTGTAACAGTGATAGTACCAGAAGTAAAAGTATAGAAATCATCAATTTTTACAACTTCATATTCGTGAAAAAGTACATTCATGTATTTTTCTACTTTTTTTTGTGTAGATGCGATTAAATCGTCATTAACGCCACTTTTCAAAATAGTGAATTTAGGCATGGGAGTTTTGATATAATTTGTGATTTAAAAATTTAAAAATAGGAATAATTTTAGTTATCAGTTTTTTAGTTTATAGTTTTTCAATAAAAGAATCTTAAACTTTTTAAACCTTAAACCTTTTAACTGCCTGCATTAAGTTTTGCACGCAATTTTGCGAGGTCATCATCAACTGCGGTATTTGCACTTAGTTTTTTGAAATCATCATCAAGCGAAGCGTTTGTGCTTTGACCGAGTTCGGTAAATGCTTGTGCTTCTGCTTCATTTTTCATGATTTTTTCTTCCCATTTATCAAATTTTGCAAAAGAACTTGTTGCATCAAAGTTACCAACTTGTTTAGCAATTTGTTTTTGAGCGATAGATGCTTGATTGCGTGCAATAAGCGTACTTTCTTTCATTTTTGCTTCGCTTAGTTTGCCTTTGAGTTGTTCTACTTGTCCTTTGAGGTTGCCCGTAACGCTTGCAGCTTGTTCGTACATACCTTTAAATTGTGCTGCAAGTGCATCAGCTTTTGCTTTTTCAGCAAGGGCTTTGCGTGCAAGTTCTTCATTGCCTGCTTGCAATGCTTGCATAGCTTTTTGTTCCCAACCTTTTGCTGCTTCGTCGTGTGCTTTATAATCACGCTCCATTTTTTTCTCTTGAGCCATAGCGGTTGCCAAGCCCGAAGTTGCTTTAGCGATAGCTTCTTGCATTTCTATCACCATTTGCTTAATCATTTTCTCAGGATCTTCCATATTGTCCAATGCGTCATTTACATTGGCTTTGAAGATGTCAGCGATACGTCCAAAGATACCCATAGTCGGTAATATTTTTTTGGTTTATGTGTTGTGATTATTAAAAATAATAAATTATTGTAATTTAGAAATGTAACTTTTTTCAAAAAAAAGTTTTCCCTTAAAAATTTCCCTTAAAAGTCTGATATTTTTTTGAAAAAAAAAAATTTTTTTTATTTTTTTTTATTCAATTATATTTTTTTGAACTTTAAATCTTGAACTTTAAACCTTTTTTAACTACCTGCATTAAGTTTTGCACGCAATTTTGCGAGGTCATCATCAACTGCAGTATTTGCACTTAGTTTTTTGAAATCATCATCAAGTGAAGCGTTTGTGCTTTGACCAAGTTCCGTAAGTGCTTGTGCTTCTGCTTCGTTTTTCATAATTTTTTCTTCCCATTTGTCGAATTTTGCAAAAGAACTTGTTGCATCAAGATTGCCTACTTTTTTTGCGATGTCTTTTTGGGCAATAGCTGTTTGATTACGTGCAATAAGCGTTGTTTCTTTCATTTTTGCTTCGCTTAATTTGCCTCTGAGTTGTTCAACTTGTGTTTTCAGGTTGCCCGTAACACTTGCAGCTTGTTCGTACATACCTTTAAATTGTGCTGCAAGTGCATCAGATTTTGCTTTTTCAGCAAGGGCTTTGCGTGCAAGTTCTTCATTGCCTGCTTGCAATGCTTGCATAGCTTTTTGTTCCCAACTTTTTGCTGCTTCGTCGTGTGTTTTATAATCACGCTCCATTTTTTTCTCTTGAGCCATAGCGGTTGCCAAGCCCGAAGTTGCTTTAGCGATAGCTTCTTGCATTTCTATCACCATTTGTTTAATCATTTTCTCAGGGTCTTCCCATTCATCCAATTTACTATTTACATTGGCTTTGAAAATGTCAGCGATACGAGAAAAGATACCCATACAATAATATTTTTTGGTTTATATGATAAAAAATTGTATTATAAAAATTTATCGGAAATTCTGTATTGTTACAAATTTAATAAAAATTGCATTATTTTATTTGTTTTTTTGTCAAATAATAGACTAAAAATTTTAAATAATAGACAATTTTAAAATGCTATTTTTTTGTGATAATTCTTATTTTTTTAATTTTTGTTGGAAATTACAGTATTTTTTTGAAATAAAAAATTATTTCTTTAATTTTTTGCTTAAAATCACTAAAAAATAAAAATATATACATATTACAAAGTACAAATGATTGAATTTTATACATTTTTTACAATCAAAAAAAAAAATTTTTTTCTTGTAACAAACTGTTAGTAATAAGGTATTAACACCACATTAACATTTTTATTAACAAATTATTTACAAAAATAAAACAGTTAAAATCCACTTAAAAAACCCTTTTAAAATTATGTTTAATTCATTTTTTTCTATTTTTAATCCTAAAATAATGTGTTTTATTGCCATTATTTTATTGCAAAATTGTAACAACCGCAAATCATACCAAGAAGCAAAAACGAGTGACAACCAACACATTGGCACACACCTCAAAAATGCACCAACAAGAACCGAAGAAAGGCGTGAATCTGCACAAGAAAACGAACAACGAGAAGAAAGTAGAGACAGAAAAGCTGAATCTGCTGATGTTGTGAGCAAATCGCCACAAGATGTAGGCGTAGTAAATGCAAATTTGAATAGCCAAAAAGATAGGAAATTTGTCCGCACCGCAGAAACCAAATGCAAAGTGAAAAATGTGCAAAAAGCAACCCGAAATTTGGAAGAATTGGCAGTAAAATATAAAGGTTTTATCACAAATGGCAATTTCCAATCGCAAATTGTTAATCAATTCAATAAACCTGCTACAAATGACTCAGTGCTCAATGTCAAAATTGTGCAAGTGATACATGATTTGACGATGCGTGTGCCTAATGTTGCTTTTGACAGTCTATTACGTGATGTGCAAAAAATGGCTGATTTTGTGGATTATCGCATTGTGAGGGCAAATGATGTGAATTTGCAAATTATGGCAAAAGCCTTATTTATTGACCGTTTTAAAAATTATGAAAATAATTATAATAAAATGTATGGTAGCAACACCGTATATGGGCAAGACCATTTGTTGGGCAATCAAACAAATACTGACCAACAAAAAATAGACAAACTTCGTTTGGAAGATGAAGTAAATTATAGCACCATCCAAATAAATTTGTACCAAAAAGAGTACGCTTACCAAGAAATGGCAATCAATTTGGATAAAATTGTGTATCAACCTTCTTTTATAACACGTCTCGCAAATGCCTTATATGAAGGTTGGCAAACAGTGGAAAACGCGTTTTTGAGTGCAATGAGTATTTGGTTTTTTTGGATAATTCTTGCATTAGGTTTTTTTGCATGGCGAAAATTGAGCGCAAATGACTAAATTTGTAAATTGAAAAATTTACCAAGTCTTTCCGCTTTCTCGTACCAGACTTAGCAAGTTTTTCAAACTTGTTAAGTCTTTTCTTTTCACTTATTAATATGAATTATCAAATAATCAAAGACGAAAAACTTTTACAGGATTTTATAGTGTGGTTGCCTGATTTGCTACCTCACGAAACCTATTATGTGAGCCTTTTTGCACGCAGTAAATATGCCCCTGAAATAAAAGGTGATAAATCACAACTCAAAAGATTTACTTCGTCAAAAGAACATTTATTAAGCAAAATAAAACAGTTGGAGTGTGAAATTGGTAGTTATAAACAAGACCAAAAACCCATTCCACAACACGCATTGGCATTATACATCACGCCCAATCCACGTGATTTGATAAAAGCCACAAAAGAATCTTTGATTGAATTTGCTAAACTTATTACCGAAAATTATAACGGTTATAATCCACACCAAGAAGTAATGACACAACTCCAAAAATGCCATAGCAGAAAAGTTTTTTTTGATTTGGATTTTGATAAAGTGCCTTTGGAAAATACGCTTATTGCTTTGGAACAATATATTAACATGGATTGTGTGCGTATTTTGAAAACACATAGCGGTTTTCATATCTTAATTGAAATGTCAAAATTGCACAAATCTTTTGAAAAAACTTGGTATCAAAATATTACAAAGTTGGAAGGTTGTGATGTGCGTGGTGATAATCTCATTCCCGTAATGGGTTGTACACAAGGCGATTTTGTACCTTATTTTATTTAGGATATGTTTTTAAATTTTATAAAAAAGACTAAAAAAAAGTTTATTTTTACAGGAAATATTAAAAAAATAACAAAATGGAAGCACAAACACGCATATTAGCACATCTTGAAAATCGTATCAAGACAATTACGATAAATTATCCCAAAGCAAAAAATGCAGTGGATATAGAAGCCAACAAACACATATTGAAACACCTCCAAGAAAGCCTACATGATGGTACAAGGGTTGTGATTTTGACAGGAGCAGAAGGGAATTTTTGTAGTGGAGCAGATTTGACAGCTGGGTTAAATCCTGCTACTTTTGATATGGAAAGTTATGTCAAAACCTATATCAATCCTATTATTTTGCAAATTAGAGAACAAAATATTCCAGTCATAGCCAAAGTACGTGGCGTGTGTGCAGGCGTAGGTGCAAATTATGCGTTGGCTTGTGATATGGTTTTTGTTTCGCCTACAACTATGATAAGCCAAATATTTACCAACATAGGTTTGTCAAGTGATGGTGGTGGTTCATATTTTATGTATGAACAACTTGGTTTCAAAAAAGCATTTGAATTGATGGCTACTGCTCAAAAAATTTCTGCGGAAAAAGCCCTACAATTAAACCTCATCAACGACATTATCGCTGATGATGCATTGGACGCATACGTACAAACCTTAGCAGAAACGCTTGCAAATGGAGCTTATGTTGCCATACAACATACAAAATCGAACCTGCGTGAGGCTACAAAAGGCTCTTTGGCTGATGTATTGAACAAAGAAGCAGAAAATCAAGCCATCAATTTTAAAACAAAGGATTTTATGGAAGGCATTTTGGCATTTATGCAA
The DNA here is from genome assembly GCA_031425615.1 of Cytophagales bacterium. Lineage (GTDB taxonomy): Bacteria > Bacteroidota > Bacteroidia > Cytophagales > Microscillaceae > JAAFIN01. The sequence continues at coordinate 58,066 of JANPJR010000020.1, read as the reverse complement.
AAAAGAAAACCAAATTATAAAGGTGAATAAAAATAATAAAATCTATTTTTTTTGTTTTTTAGAAACTTATCCACATTCCCAAAAATAAATGTGGATAAGTTTTTTTATGCTTTATAAAGGTTATGCTTGGCTTTTCCCAAAAATTGGGAGGAAAATTTTAATAAATAATCATAGTTATCCACATTCCAAAAAATAAACTTGGATAAGTTTTTTTTATCACTTATAAACCTCTAAAATAGGCAACGCTTTATTTTCAAAATCCCAAAATGCTTGATTTTCCCAAGTAGATGCATTGGTGGCATTGTTCCCCTTATAACTTATCCATTCTGCACCCCAATAACAAAAACCTATTCCTTTTGGCACTTCTAACATGATATTTTTTATTTTGTCAAGATAATTTTTTTGCCCTTGTGGTGTTGCAGGGTAATCAGGCAACATTTGCAAGCCTACTACATTGTTTGTCCAGTCGTTCCATTCAATGGTAAAAGGATAGGAGGTTTCAGCCATAAAAATTGGTTTATTATGATTATTGGAAATCGTAATTAAATTTTTCTTCAATATTTCCAAATCTTTTCCGTGCCATAACGGATAATAACTAAGCCCAATAATATCATAATCCAAATTGCTGATATCTGCATAAAAAGCATTTACATCTTCATGACCAGCTAAGTGGATAATAATTTTTGTGTTTTGGTTATTTTGTCTTACTGCTTGTATTCCTTTTTTGAGCAATTCTTTCATTTGATTTGTGTGAAAAGAATGTCCTTCTGACCAGAGAAACCCACTATTTATCTCGTTTCCTATTTGGATATAATCAGGTTTTATTTCAGACATGATTTTTTGGGTGTGTGTAAAAACACTATCTTTAAGTTGGTCAAACGTGATATTTTGCCATTCAGTAGGTTTAGTTTGATGATTTGGGTCTGCCCAAGTATCTGAATAATGAACCGTTAGTAAAACTTTCATGCCCATATTTTTAACTTCTTGGCTAAGATTTTTTATGGTGCTTACATTAGAAGTAGCATCAAAAGGATTTTTCCAAACCCTCAATCTTATGACATTTACGCCTGCATTTTTGAGTGTTTGTAGCATATCTTCGGTGTTATTTTGGGCGTTTTTGAGTAAAACACCACTTTTTCTTATCTCAGGAAGATAAGAAACATCAACGCCTTTTATCTCCAAAATCTTAGTTTCTTTGATAATTTCTTGTTCTTTTTGCTTGCAAGCATAACCTACAACAAATAAAAAACACAGCAAGAAGAATAATTTAGTTATTATTTTCATTTTTTGGGATTTTAAAATAATTCCTAAAATTATTTTTGTTTATTTTCCAATTCTTCTATTCGTTTTTTTAATTCTTCTACTTCTTGTCGCAATGCAAAAGGTGTACTTTGGAGTAGTTTTTCAAAAATTTTTACAACTTGTGTTTCAAATTCTGCTTTTTTTGTTTCAGAATGTTGCAAAAAACTTTCATAAAGGCGTTTTCCTTCTTCCAAAGATAGATTTTTGTCTGTTACAAATTGTTGGAAACTTTTTTGCATATTTTCTGCGGTTAGGCTCACAAAACCTAATGTATCCAAAAAAAATGTTTGCCAATCTTGTGATTTTTCCTCTTGTTCTTTTGTGGGATTTTCCATTTTGGTTTTTTTTAATTTTTATAAAAAATTTTAAAATAACTTAAAAAACTGGTAACTTAAATTTCGCCTTTCTTTTTCCAATATCGCAAAACACCTGTTACACTCATATCTGGCGGATTGGCTATGATATATTGCGAAAGTTGGAGCGGTGTAAAATTATATTTTTCAAAACCTTGTTTGATATATACCCCAAAATTTTCTATAATTTCCGAAGGAGGTATGCCTTTCAACGCTTCATTTTTTATCCATTGTGTGTAATCTGTAATATTGGCGTGCAATTCGTCCAAATGTGCATGTACATTATTTGCTTTGCCAAAATGTGTGAGATAAAATGTATCTGCACCACAATTTTTTAAAATATCAATAGAATTAAACCATGCCTCTACATCAATATCAGGAGGCGGAAGTGGGGCAATAACAGGCATTTTTTCGTGTCCAATTTTGATACCAGCCACATCACCTGTAAAAACCACATTGTCCATTTGCCAAGTTATGTGATGTGATGCGTGTCCAAGCGTATGAAGTGCTTTGAGCGAAACATTATCAATATTAAAAACTTCTCCATCTGCCACAGAATATACTTGTGTTTCAGGAATTGCGTGCATTTCGCCCCAAAGCGAATCCATTTTTTCTTGATAAATTTGTTTGGCAGAAGCCATCAATTTTTCAGGATTGATAAGGTGTTTTGCACCTGCATTATGCACGTATATTGTAGCCCCATGTTTGGCAAAAGCCCAAGCACTGCCTGCGTGGTCAAGGTGAATATGCGTGAGAAATACGTGTTTGATGTTTTGCCAATCGTACCCTATGCGTGCAATTTCTTTTTTCAATGTTTCAAAAGAAGAATAAGCGCCTGTTTCTATCAAAATTGCGTTTTTTTTGTCGGTTTCTATCAAAAAACTTGCAATGCTATTGGGTACATTTTGAAAATTGTGGTCTAAAACGTGTATCATTTTTCTAATTTTTTTATAAAAAATTGGTTTATTTATTTTTATTTACAAAATCGTTCAACGCTGATTTTGAATTTTCATATTCAAAATTATCATTCAAAAGATAATAATTTTGGCGGTCAACGACACGTTTGTAAGCATATTTTGCAAATTCAAGGCGAGAAGCTTCATACTCAAAACTTTTCATAATGGATTTTATATGTTCCACCAACAAACAATTATTATCCACCAATCGCTTACCCATAGAAAGTTTGTTTGCTTCAAAAGTTTCATCTCTTATCGCACCAAGTGTATTATATAAAGTTTCGCTTGAAGTAGCATATATGCAAGGCTCATTATTTTGGCTGATTTTGATTTCATTCTCCTCAAGGTCTCCGCCTGTGGCACTGTATAGACGCACTACATATTTTTTGCGTACTTTTTTGATTCTGTATGTTACATCACCATTTGTGTCCATCATTACATTTTTAGAAATCTCGGGCAGGCTTTCATTTTCAAAAATTATTTTTGCTTTTGCCCAAGTTTGTTGTGTAACTGGAATTTTCACGTTGGCGCTTGCCACATTATTTTGTTTTTCGCCATTGATACTTACCCAAAAACGTATGCCATCTTCGGAAAAAAACACCAACATTGTTTGTTTTTTTTCGCTTGTTTCTTGTGCGAAGATAGGGCTTTGGGGGATTATTTGTAAAAAAATTACAAAAAAAAGTGCATGAAAAAGTGTTTTATTACTCATAAAAAAAAAGTGTTCTAAAGTTTTATTTTTATTGTACTTGATTTGAGAAAATTATTTACAAATAAACCTAAAATTTTTGTGTTATTTTTTTATAAATTGTGCCTATAAAATACTTTTCCAATGATTTTCCATTGGGTATTTACTTTGAGAAGCGTAAGATAATCTGTAAAAATATGTTTTTCATCTCTATAGAGCATTATTTTGGCGGTACTTGCGTTTTGTGTGATGTCCAATACTTGGATTTTGTGTGTCCATTTTTCTTTTGGTGGATTTTCTGCACGTTTTGAGATACGTTCCATAAATTCGGACAACGTAACTTTATTAATTTTGTCGTCTTTTACAGAAGCAAAAAAGAAATCTTCGTGAAAACCTTTTTTCATCAATTCCACATTATAATCTTTGAACACAGGCATAATATAATACTTTTCAATGTCCGCAATGATGTTTTTTTTATCAGAAGTATCAAGAGGCACAAAAGCCAAGCAAATAAAAAGCCAAGAAATTAGGAAAAAAAAAAGTTTTTTCATTTTGAAAAGAATTAAAAATTAAAAAATAGGTTAAAAAATTATGCTGAATAATTCAATTCTATCAAAGGTATATTTGCATCAAAATTAGCAGAATATCCAAAATCAGATTTTTGCTTATCTATTTTTTGCATTTGGATTTGTACATAATTTGCCAATTCTTGCAAAGAAATTACATTGTCCTCATTTGTATCAAGCATTTTATTGCCTTGCAATCCTTCTAATATGCAATCTGTAAAAGTCCAAGCAGAAGTTGAGCCTTTGTTATATTGGGACGAAGTAAGTCCAGCAAAATTATATTTGCCTTTGTAGTTGGCACAATAACGAGCCATATTACCCGAATAACAACAATCTGCCATAAAAAGTCCATAATTTCCTTTAAAAATTTCTTTGATAAGCCTTATCAATTTTCTAAATGTAAATGATTTTTGTGTTGGGTGGCAAAAAGAAAGGTCAAATTTATCATCTGATACGATTTGTCCATGCCCTGCATAATAAAAGATAAAAAATGTATTTCCATCAGAATTGGCTAAAAATTCAGGCAAAAAATTTTCTAAGTTTTTTTTCGTGCCTTTTTCATTTCTAAAATGAATATTTTGGTTGTCAGGCACGCCTTGTTTTTTAAAAAAATCATGCAAAATAATATCTCTGTGTCCAATAGGGTCATCCGAGTTGTCCCATTCTTCAAGCCCTAAGCCTATTATAAGTGTTTTGATGTGTTGTGGGTTGTGGTTTAAGATTTTCATAAGATTTTTATTATTTGTATTATTTTTTTGAAATAATAGGTTTTTTGTGTAATTTTCTTAAAAATTTCAGAAAAATTATTTTTTTTAATAATTAAAAGCCTAATTTATTATTTTTTTATGGATAAATATTTATTATTCTTTGTTTTTTTTGTTTGTGCGTTGTTTTTTTTTACAGAAAAAACTTCTGCCCAAATAATCTGTACCGAAAGACTTCCAACGACAAAAGTATCAGAAGTAAAAAGCAAAATGGCAGGCATCAAAACAAAATTTTGGAAGCCTGGACAAACGATTACCATCAAATTTTTGTCTGGTGAAACCGTTGTACGCAACAAAGTAAAACAATATGCCCAAGAATGGCTCAAATATGCTAATTTGAGGTTTGATTTTGTGCCTGATAATGCAAATGCTATGATTCGTATTGATTTTCAAAAAGGTGGTTCGTATTCTTATGTTGGTACTGACAATCTGCAAATTCCACAAAAAGACCACACCATGAATTTTGGTTGGCTTACACCTGATTCTGGCGACCAAGAATATAGCAGGGTTGTAATACATGAATTTGGACACATGCTTGGGCTTATACATGAACATTCGCACCCAGAGTCACGTATTCCTTGGGATAAAGAAAAAGTATATGCGTATTATGCCAAACAAAATTGGGGAAAAGAGCAGGTAAATAACAATATTTTTTATCGTTATGACCACGAAACTACACAATACAGCCAATACGACAAACTTTCTATCATGCACTATGCGGTGCCTGCTTCGCTCACGGTAGGCGGTTACGAAGTAAAATGGAATACCATTTTATCAGAAACCGATAAGGATTTTATTGGAAAAATTTATCCAAAAGGAAATACAAATCCAAACCCTAATCCAAACCCTAATCCCAATCCTAACCCAAGTACATTGATTTTGCCCAGCAGTTTGGCGGTAGGTTGGTATGGTATTCCTTTTTCCAAAATTGATGCAGCAATTCACTATCCTAATAACATGACATACTTGTTTTCAGGCAAAAAATATATTCGTTGGGATTATAATGATGAAGCCTATTTGCTCAAAAAAAATATTGCAGAAAACTGGGAAGGTGTAAATTTTGACAAAATTGATGACGCTTTTTATTGGGAAGCAAACAAAAAAGTTTATTTTTTTAGTGGTGATGAATATATACGTTATGATATTGCCAAAGAAAAAGCAGACGTAGGATATCCTATGAAAATAAAAGATGGTTGGAATGGTTTGTCTATTTTCCCACGTATTGATGCTATTTTGCCTTGGAAAGACAAAGTTTATTTTTTTTATAATAATCAATATGTACGCTACGACTTCAAATCAGATAAAATAGATGCAGGTTATCCAAAAACGATTAGCGAAAAAACTTGGAAAGGCATTTCTTTTACTAAAATTGATGCAGTTGCAGTTTGGCAATATCCTATCGTGTATTTTTTCCAAGGAAGTCAATACCATCGTTTCAATATGGAAAAAGATGAGGCATATTAAAAGGTTAAAGGTCAAAGGTCAAAGTTTAAGGTTTTATAGACTTTTTCACAATTTGTTACAATATAAAATAACACCAATCCAACTTTGTATGCGGTTTTAGCTTTAAAAATTGTACTTTTCCAAGATGATTTTGTAATAGGTTATCATAGAGTCTATAAATATTGAACTTTTTGACCCTTGAACTTTTAAACCTTAAACTTTTTGAACCTTGAAACCCCTTCAAACCCTTCTATGCTTACACCACAAAGTCTTGGCTTGCATTTGCAAGAATGGACAAAAGAACTCACACCATTAGAATTTTTAGGAAAATTTAATGAATTTTTTGCAGATAAAACACTCTCAAAACAATGGATTTTGGATTGGGAGGTTTTTTTGCATGAAATCGCATTGTCCCAAAAACATGATTTTTTGCAATATTGTGTGCAACATTTTCCGTATTGGCTTTCTTTAAATTTTTGGGACAAAAATCAAACTTTTCCCCAAGACATGAATCCTGAAAATGCTGTTTTGAATAGTTTTAAAGCTATTTGGGCATGTTTTGCAAATATGAATTTATACCATTTTAATTTTTTGCCTGATGATATTGCCTTGAAAGATAGGTTTGCTTTCTTGGTAAAACGTAGTCTCTGGGAAGATATTTGTTTGAATGGACAAGATTTATCTTTTGCCAATTTGAGTTATTGGGATTTGGAAAATGCAAATATGCGATATGCCAATTTTAATGAAGCAAAATTATTTTATGGAAAATTCAAAAATTGTGATTTTACACACAGCACTTTTGTAGGCATTGATATTGGCAATACGATATTTGAAAATTGTTTTTTTATTCATGCTGATTTCAAAGATGCACATATTCCACAAAATAATTGGAAAAATTGCAATTTTTTTGATGCCAATTTTCGTAATTCGGAGATGTCAATTAGTGATTTTGATGACAGTCTTTTGACATATTGCAATTTTGAAAATGTAAACCTTATATTAAGTGTTTTTACAGATACAAATATTTTTAAGGGAAATTTCTTTAAAGCTCGCCTTGAAAATTGTGATTTTAGCAGGGCAAACCTCACAGAAAGCACTTTTGCACAAAGCAATATTTCGGAAAGTAGATTTGTACAAACAGATTTGACTGATGTAAATGTTGATGTTGCACACGCAGAAAATGCGATTTTGCGAGAAGCAGATATCAGCCAACAAGCAAAGAATATTTTAGTCAAAAAGGGTGCAAAAGCACAATAAAAATCGTTTGGATTTGTCGTTTAAAATTTGGTAACTATTTAGCTCCCTAACCCCCAAAGGGATTAATAATGATAAAGTGTTTTTGTGTAGCACAGACTTTTAGTCTGTGTGTCCCAAACAGGATTTTTAAATGTAGGCTAAACAAAATTTGTATATCTATTCAATTAAATCATTTTTCCACAAAAAAGTCTTATTCCAAATTTTGAAAGAAAAATAAGACTTTAAAAATTTTAAAAAAAATTATATGTAAAACAACGAAAATTTAGGAGAAATTACAAGTTTGGTAATTTCCCAAAATGGAAAAGCAATTACCACTTCGCTGAAAATAGCTGAAGCATTTGGAAAACTTCATAAAATTGTGCTTAGGGCAATACAAAATCTTGAGTGCTCACCTCAATTTAGAGCGCGCAATTTTGTGCGCTCTTCTTATCAATCAGAGCAAAATAAAAAAATGCCTATGTATGAAATGACAAGGCAAGGTTTCAGTATGTTAGCAATGGGTTTTAAGGTAAACAAGCATTTGTATTCAAAGAGGCTTACATTGATGCTTTTGATGCAATGGAAAATCATATCATTGACCTTCAAAACCAACTTCAAAAAAATATTCCAAAGGCTACAAACGAAATTGCTTTTTTTGAGGAATTGAAAAGTATGAAGTTCCAAATGGAAAATTTAAAACTTGAACTTACAAAAGCTGACGAAAAATTGCATGAACGTATTTTTTACCTTGAAAATATTTCTGACAATCGCCCTTACATTCCTGTAAATACACCACCAAAACCACTTTCAGATTTTTATGTAAATTTTGCTTACAATGCTGGAAATGGTTTGACCAAAATAAATAGGAATCAAGACACTGGGAAAAAATTTAAAAACCTCCAAAACATTGAGCCAACTATGGAAATCACTATGTTTATCAATGTAAATAGTTTGCAAGCATTGGTTGAATTAGAAAGTTTTTTACACAAAGTATTTCATAAAGAACATCACAGCGAAAAACTTTTTTTGCTTACAAAATCACATTTTGCAGGCTTAGAATTATTGAAAATTGCAGTTGAGACTTTAAGTTAAGGAAATAAAAAAATAAAAAAAAAAGCTTGGATTACATATCTAAGCCTTTTTGACTGATTATGTAAAGTATGATAAAAAAATAGTTGTGAATTGCAATGACTGGAATTTTAGCTAAATAGACAGATATAAAGTAATAAATAAAAATTTTTGAAAAAAGACTACTGTATATGAATAACTCTGAATTTTGGGAAAATTTGGATTTTGACACCATAAAACCTTTTTCTATTTGTAGAAATGAAAAATGGGAAAATGAACAAAATGCCATGCTAAAAATGTATGAAATATTGAAAAATGAATACGATATTTCGCCCCTGTCAACACAAGAACGCATACAAATTCGCAAAAATAGAGATGAATCATTGATAAAAATTCATAGCGGGCATTGGCAACACGAACCACCTTTTATAAACAAAGAAATGGATTTATTGCCCAAGTTTTGTGAATTTTATGGGGAATTTGATAAAAAATTCCCCCAAGTTTCTGCCTTAAATCTTATACTTCAAACACCACTGACACAAGAGTTTGTATCGATGTGCAGACCTGTTTTCCGTGATGGGATTGCTTTTTACAAAAATCAAAAATTTGTGGATTGTTTATATATTTGTTTTTCGTGTATGGCTTTAACGAATGAAAAATTAGCGAAAATAAAAGCAGATCATACAGTTTTTGGTTTATTGGAACAATGGTTTAAAGGTTTTTTTGGAATAATCATAAACCGTGATGAAAGGTTGGAAATAAGAGAGAAAATCCGAGAAATAAGGAAAATTTGATAATAAATTTCTAAGGCATTACTAACAACAAAAAAAGTACCAACCACAAAAAATCTACAAAGTGCCAATACTGCGTAATAAGGCGTATTTTGAGTTGTGTAGGCGGATTTACGCTATACACAAACGCATCTATATATGTATAGTTTTTTAAGGATTCTGCAAATGCTTTTGTCAAAAAATAAACACCACCCAATAAATGTGCTAAATGCAAACCCGAAATCACAAAGAAAAATGCCCCTGCAATGCTTTTTTGCAATGTAATGCCTGAATGATACATAATGTTCCAACCCCACAACTGCAACACACAAAACAACACGCCAAGCCCCAATGTAATACCCATAAACACACGATAGGTTTTGAAGTCATCACGCACCAAAGCCTTGTTTGTGATGTGCAATGTCCAACTACTGCCCAATACCACCAACGTACTTATCCAAAACACCATAGGCACAGAAAACCCTACCCAATCAGTTGCTTGTTTGCGTCCCACATACAGCATTGCCAATATACCAAACAACAACGCCATGCCAAATATTGCCAACCAAAGCATAAACATGTAAGGCTCTCTCCTGCGGAAAAATCCTTTTTCTTCTCTTGTATTTTTTCCCATAAAAAATCTTATAATTTTGACAAAAAACTCATCTCCAATATTAACAACGAAAATATAGTTGTATTGTTTTTGTTAGAATAAATAAATCATTTAAAACATAAAAATAAAATTTATATAAAAATAATAATATTTTTTATAAAAAATATGCAAAAAAATAAATAAAACAACAATTTTGTTTATTAAAATTACACATAATATTTTGAATTTTATATTTTTTGTGTGTAATTTTGCGGTACAAATACATCCTTTACGGGGCGACCCTGATTTTTTGAAAAATTACAAACTGAAAACAGCGTTAAACACAATATTTCTTTTAGTTTTTCAAAAAACGCATTATTTTTTTAGTAAAAACTATTTAAAAAAGCCTTTTTCCTGCGTTTTGAATTTGTTTTTTTAAATCTGTATAGTAGTGAGCATTTTTCTAAAAACCAATAACGAAGAAAGGTATTTTTAGAAAACTTAGACGTAGAAATTATTTTTTAGTTTATTATTCCTGCCTTCCTCATTTACTTGATGAAGGCATTTTTTTGTCAAATGGTATTTTTTATTGTAATTTTGAAAAAAATAAAATTAAAAAATTAAAAATACCAAACACCTTTATTGTTTTTTCTATGCAAAACCACACCATACTTTGGGCTGATGATGAGATTGATTTGCTCAAACCACATATTTTATTATTGGAAAAAAAAGGGTACAAAGTTGTACCTGTCAAAAGTGGCAATGATGCCTTAGACAAAGTAGCGGAACAGGATTTTGATATTGTTTTTTTGGACGAAAATATGCCTGGACTTACAGGATTGGAAACGTTGGCACAAATCAAACAAACCAACCCTAATATCCCTGTGGTAATGATAACCAAAAGCGAAGAAGAACATATCATGGAAGATGCCATAGGGGCAAAAATCGCAGATTATTTGGTAAAACCTGTTAATACCGCCCAAATTATTTTGTCCATCAAGAAAATTTTGGAAAATAAACGCATTATTACTGAAAAAACCAATCAAGGCTATCAACAAGATTTTCGCAATCTCACAATGGCTTTTAACGACAACATAGACCACAATGAATGGGCAGAAATCTATAAAAAATTGATTTTTTGGGAATTGGAATTAGAAAATACACAAGGACAAGGCATGTCAGAAGTCCTTGAAATGCAAAAAACTGATGCCAATAATAATTTTGTGAAATTTATTGATAATAATTATGAAGATTGGCTCAATGATGCAGACGCAGACCGACCTATTCTTTCGCACCAACTTTTGAAGAAAAAAGTTTTTCCAAGTTTGCAAAACTACGAACAACCTGTTTTTTTCTTTCTCATTGACAACCTAAGGTTTGACCAATGGAAAATGATTGAACCTTTGATTTTGGATTATTTTTCGGTAGAAGAAGAAAGTTCTTATTATGCCATATTGCCCACAACTACCGCTTATGCCCGCAATGCTATTTTTTCGGGTTTGATGCCTTCTGATATGGCAAAATATCACCCAGATATTTGGATACAAGAAGATGACGAAGAAGGTAAAAATCTACATGAAGGCGAATTTTTAGCCCGCAACCTCAAAAAAAATAAACTTGACAACATCAAATTTAGTTACAACAAAATCATTACCCAAACTCAAGGCAAACACCTTGTGGATACGCTTGACAATTTACACAACAATCAATTTAATGCTATTGTGTTCAATTTTGTGGATATGCTTTCACATGCACGCACAGATGTAAATATGATAAGGGAACTGATGCCTGATGATGCAGCGTTTCGTTCTTTGGCGAGGTCATGGTTTCAACATTCGCCTTTATTTGAAATTTTGCAAAAACTAAGTGAAAAAAAGGTAAAAGTATTTATTACAACTGACCATGGGACGATTTGTGTAAAAAGACCTTTTCGCATCATTGGTGATAAAAATGTAAATACAAACCTACGTTACAAACAAGGCAAAAACCTCAACTATGAAGACGATGGCAATGTAATAATAGCCAACAAACCTGAAAGATTTTGGTTGCCCAAAAGCAATATTTCTACTTCCTATGTATTTGCTGCAAAAGATTCTTTTTTTGCATATCCTAATAATTTTAATTATTATGTCAATTATTACAAAGATACTTTCCAACATGGAGGCGTATCATTGGAGGAGATGATAATTCCATTTATTACCCTAAAACCAAAAAACTAAAGTTGGTTGTTAGTTTTTTCAGTTATCAGTTTTTATCATAAAGAACTTACAACTGAATCAACTGATAACCAATAACTAAATTGTCAAAAATTATAACTAATTTTGCAACCTTTTATAAAAATAATTTAAAAACATTTGTATTTATTTAGCCATAATTTTAAAAGTTTCCCCTTTGGGGGTTAGGGGCTAAATAATTTATAAACACTTAATTTAACCCTTCTTTAAATATAAAAAAATGGCAACAAGAAATCTTAGTGATTACAAAGCAAAAAATTTACCTGATATTACCACCAAAAGATTTGGCATTGTAGTATCTGAATGGAACGAAGAAATCACAAATAATATGCTTAAAGCTACCGTAGAAACGCTTGTAAAACATGGTGCAAAATATGAAAATATTGTCGTAAAAGTAGTGCCAGGTAGTTATGAACTTGTTCTGGGTTCTGCACACATGGCAAAAAGAGGCAAAATAGACGCAGTAATTGCATTAGGTTGCATTATTCAAGGTGAAACTCGCCATTTTGAATTTATTGCTGATGCAGTAGCAAATGGCATTATAGACATCAATATCCGCCACATGAAACCCGTTGTATTTGGCGTACTTACAACCAATACACTCGAACAAGCACAAGCCCGTTCTGGCGGAAATCTTGGCAACAAAGGTGATGAAGCAGCAATTACTGCTATCAAAATGCTTAGTGTAGGCGACAACTAATTTTTTTAGTAAAAAATTGATAAAAAACACTTTTTAATTCTTATTTAAAGAATTAAAAAGTGTTTTTTTCATAGCTTTTGATTACCAAAAACGAATAAATAACCTTAAACTGAAAAACTAATTACTTAACTCAAATTTTTGTACAAATTGTGATTTTACACGTTGGTCGTGTGTGGCTACTATCAATGTAGCATTTGAGCGTTGGGCTTGTTCTTGCAAAAGTTGTGTGATTTGTTGGGCATTTTCGTCATCTACACTGGCGGTTGGCTCATCAGCTAAAAGCAATATGGGATTATTCAAAACAGCCCTTGCGACTGCTACACGTTGGGCTTGCCCTTGGCTTAGTTGGTGCGGAAGTTTGTGCTTGTGGTCTTGGAGTTGGAGTGTTTCCAATATTTCGGTGCATTTTTTGCTATCTTGTGGAATTTTAGCACAATATTGTGCTAAAAGAAGATTTTGTAATACGGTTAAAGACGAGATTAAATGCGGTTTTTGGAATACGAAACCAATATTTTTTGCCCTAAATTGGTCTTGTTGGGCAGGTGTAAGGCTGTGAATGTCTTGGTTTTGGATAAGTATTTTTCCTTTTTGACATGCCAAAAAACCTGCTAATATGTGTAATAAAGTGCTTTTGCCACTGCCCGAATTGCCCAAAAGCAACCATTTTTCGCCTTGTGAGGCTTGCCAATCTGAGATTTGTAATACTATTTTATGGTTGTATTGATAAACAAGGTTTTGAATTTGAAACATTTTAGGAGAATTGGGAATTAGAAATAATAGGAATTGGGAATAAATATCACGTGCAATTTAGATATTATTTTTCTTTTTTAATTGTTTTAAAAAACAAAAGCCTTCGCAAAAGTTTTAATAAGTGTATGCAAATATTTGTATAATTTTTAAAAACTTTATTCGGTTTTTTTGTAAAAAAGATTTTTTTTTGTAACTTTGCTTATAAATTATTCAAAATTTAATCATATTTATCATATTTTTTTAAATCTTTAAAATTATTATGCCAAAATACAAAGAATGGGAACAGGAAGATGTTGATGTAATAGAGGTAGAAACCAACCGCCTTATCGTATTCAATGATGATGTCAATACTTTTGAACATGTAATAGAAACCCTTATAGATGTGTGCGACCATACCCAAGAACAAGCTGAACAATGCACAATAATTATTCACCACAAAGGCAAATGTAGCGTAAAAGAAGGCTCTTTTGACAAACTTGCCACCATGCGCAATGCGATATGTCGCAGAGGCATATCTGCGGAAGTAGAATAAAAAAAGTCCAACCCTTAAATTTAAAAAACTTGTGATAAAAAAATACACAAGTTAAAATTTATTTGGTTTTTAAGTTTTCAAAATAAATACTTTTGTAATTTTATTTAGGATAAAAATTTGTATTTATGTATTTTTGAAAAAAAATAAAATAATTTAAGGCGTTTAAATATGTTACATAATTTTCAGGAAATAACTTGGCAAATGCCAAATTTGGTAGATTTATCAAAAAAAGAAAATCAAAATATAAATTGGGAAAGTCCAGAAAATATTAATATAAAGTCTTTTTACACACCAAATGATTTGGGTAAAATAGAACATTTACATTTTATAGCGGGAAAACCACCTTATTTGAGAGGTCCTTATGCTACAATGTATGTGCAAAGGGCTTGGACAATACGCCAATATGCAGGATTTTCCACCGCAGAAGCATCAAATGCTTTTTATAGAAAAAATCTTGCATCAGGACAAAAAGGGCTTTCTGTTGCATTTGACTTGCCTACACACAGAGGATATGATTCAGACAATGCACGTGTAGTGGGTGATGTGGGTAAAGCTGGTGTTGCAATAGACACAGTAGAGGATATGAAAACCCTTTTTGACCAAATTCCTTTGGGTGAAATGTCGGTTTCTATGACCATGAATGGGGCTGTGTTGCCTATTATGGCGTTTTTTATTGTAGCAGGGCAAGAGCAAGGGGTTCCACTTGAAAAATTGAGTGGTACAATTCAAAATGATATTTTGAAGGAGTTTATGGTGCGTAATACATATATTTATCCGCCTGCATCAAGTATGCAAATTATTGCGGATATTTTTGAATTTACGTCTAAAAATATGCCTAAATTCAATTCTATTAGCATATCAGGTTATCATATACATGAAGCTGGCGCACCTGCACATATAGAATTGGCTTATACTTTGGCTGATGGATTGGAATATGTGCGTACAGGGCTAAAAGCAGGTTTGGGTATAGATGATTTTGCACCAAGATTGTCATTTTTTTGGGGAATAGGTATGAATCATATTACAGAAGTAGCCAAAATGCGTGCAGGAAGATTGCTTTGGGCAAAACTAATTAAGCAATTTAATCCAAAAAATCCAATTTCAATGGCTTTGCGTACCCATTCCCAAACTTCTGGGTGGAGTCTTACTGCACAAGACCCTTATAATAATATTTCTCGTACTTGTATTGAAGCACTGAGTGCTGTATTAGGGCATACACAATCATTGCACACCAATTCTTTGGACGAAGCAATGGCATTACCTACTGATTTTTCTGCAAGAATTGCACGAAATACCCAACTTTTTTTGCAAGAAGAAACCCAAATTTGCCAAATTATTGACCCTTATGCAGGAAGTTATTATGTAGAAAGTCTTACAGATGAACTTTGTGAAAAAGCATGGGAACTTATACAAGAAATAGAACAACTTGGAGGCATGGCAAAAGCAATAGAAACAGGTTTGCCAAAACTGAAAATAGAAGAATCTGCAACAAAAAAACAGGCTTTGATTGATATAGGAGCGGAAATCTTAGTCGGAATTAACAAATATCAAGTAATTGATGAAATTCCACTTGATATATTGGATATTGATAATACAGAAGTGCGAAAAAGTCAGGTAGAACGCTTGAAAAATATAAAAGCCAATAGGAATGAACAAGAAGTAAAAATTTCTTTGGAAAATCTTACATATTCAGCCAAATTAAAAGCAGAAAACAACCCAACTGCACAAAATTTGCTTGGACTTGCCATTGTTTGTGCTAAAAATAGGGCAACCTTGGGCGAAATTTCTGATGCATTGGAAAAAATTTATGGCAGGCACAAAGCTAATATTCAATCTGTCAATGGCGTATATGCACAAGTTGCCTCTGAAAATGGGGATTTTCAGAAAGCAAGACAACTTGCTGATGAATTTGCAAAAATAGAAGGACGCAGACCACGTATTTTGGTGGCTAAAATGGGACAAGATGGACACGATAGAGGTGCAAAAGTAATTGCAACAGGTTTTGCAGATATTGGTTTTGATGTGGATATGGGTGCTTTATTTCAAACGCCACAAGAAGTTGCAACACAAGCCATAGAAAATGATGTGCATATTATAGGTATTTCAAGCCTTGCTGCGGGACATAAAACATTATTGCCTCAACTCATCCAACATTTAAAAGACTATAATAGAACAGATATTTTGGTGGTAGCTGGTGGGGTAATTCCTACACAGGATTATGATTTTTTGTACAAATCAGGGGTTACAAGTATTTTTGGACCTGGAACAATTATCGCAATCGCTGGACAAGAAATCTTGAAAAAACTAATGGTTTGATGTGTTTTTTTTAATTATTTTTTTGATTTTTTTTTTTTCAATAAAATAAAACAGGATTTTTTTAAAAAAATATGAAAAAATATAAAAAATACTTGTTTTTTATAAAAAAAGCCCTACATTTGTTTTAGGTTTTATATAATTTTTAAAATCTGTTTAAATAACACACAAAAAACAATTAAATTTTAACGTATTAAATTTTAACAAATTAAATTTTTAAATTATTATGGGCGTTTTTGACTTTGGACCTGATGCTGATAGCATCAAAGCGGAATTGGAAGACCTTGACATTGAGGATTTGGAAGTAGAAGTAGATGATGACGGTAAAGTAATCCTAAGTGGTACTGCTGCAAGTGAAAAAGTAGCACAAAAAGCAGTAAAAATTGTAAGCGGACTTGATGGCGTTGAAAAAGTAAAAAATAATTTTGACATCGCAGAAGACGAGGAAGATGAAGATTACGACGAAGACGAAGATGATGAGGATTATGAAGACGAGGAGGAAGAAGAACACCACAAGAAAAAGAAAAAAGGTAGTGGCGGTGGTGGCTCAGGTGATACAGTTCATACAGTAGTACCTGGCGATACCCTCTACGGTATTGCTCAAAAATATTATGGTGATGGCAATCGCTATATGGAAATTTTTAATGCGAACAAAGCCATTTGGAAAAATTATGGCAACAATCCAAATAACATTTATCCAGGTTGGGAATTGGTAATTCCTTAGTAGTATTTTACAAACAATATTTTGTTACAATATTCATAATTTGTTTGTAATTTTTTACTTGGTACTACTTATTTTTTAATCTTTTTTTAATTTTTAACAAAAAACAATAATCACAATGGGCGTTTTTGATTTTGGACCTGATGCAGATAGCATCAAATCAGCATTGGCTGATTTAGATTTAGCAGATTTGGAAGTGGAGGTAGATGAAGAAGGTCATGTAACCCTAAGTGGTATAGCAGGCACTCAACGTGCTGCAGACAAAGCAGTAGGCATTGTAAGTGCAACTGATGGTGTGGAATCTGTAACAAACAACTTGGAAGTATCAGAAGATGATGAAGATTCAAGCGGTGGTGGTGGTGGACATATACATACCACAGTAGCAGGTGATACACTTTATGGTATCGCTCAAAAATATTATGGCGATGGTAATCGCTATATGGAAATTTTTGAAGCAAATAGGGCTATCTGGAAAAACTATGGTGATAACCCTAATAATATTTATGTGGGTTGGGAATTAGTAATTCCATAATTTCGGTTCTAAAAAATAACCCCAAAAAGCACAATTTTGTAATAAAAATTGTGCTTTTTGATTTTAATCATTTTTTTAATTCCCTTTTAATTATATATCATGCAAAAATCTTTAAGAATACAAACCGCAAAAGAAACTATTCAAGAAGTAAAACAAGGATATTATCTCACAGTTGATATAAAAAAAGAAGTAGAATTTTCGCAAAAAAATACGATCTTTTATCACGGAGATATACTCCAAACAATTTTGGAGGATTTTGAGAAAACAGGAAAAACAGAAAAAAACCAAACCATTTTTGAGGTTTTAAATTGTTCTACAATTCAGGCAATTATCCAAACTTCCAAAAATAATACAGAAAAAATAGGTATTCTTAATTTTGCATCTGCCAAAAATCCAGGTGGTGGCGTGCTTTCAGGTGCGCAAGCACAAGAGGAAAGCCTTGCACGTAGTAGTGGGTTGTATAATTGTTTGTTGCAAGCTCCGGAATATTATGAAACCCACAAAGACGATTTTTTTTATGCTAATGGGAAAAAACATGAAAAAACGTGTCTTTATACGGATAACATGATTTATTCGCCCCAAGTACCTTTTTTCAAAGACGACAAAGGCAATTATTTTCCTTTGCCTATTTGTGTAGATGTCCTAACTTCGCCTGCAGTCAATGCTGGCGTAGTGCGTAGGCAAGAAATAAAAAATGCACATTTGGTTGTGCCTACATTGTTGTTACGCATGGAAAAAATGCTTTCGTTATTTGCGAAAAATGAATGTGTGGATATAATTTTGGGTGCATGGGGTTGTGGTGTTTTCCAAAATAAACCGCAGGAAATCGCAGAACTTTTTGAAAAATGTTTGAAAAATAAATTTAAAAATGTATTTCGCAAAGTCATTTTTGCAATTTATGATGATGATGAAAAAGTATTAAATCCTTTTAAAAATGCGTTTGAAGTATCTGAATGATGAAAAAAATATGCTTTTTTAAGTTTTATTTATACACATTTTTTATTTTTATTGTTATAAATAATTTCTTTATTTTTGGGCTTGAGTATTTTGAAAATGGGTTTAAAAAAAGTCTTGAAAATCAATCATTCAACTTGATTTTATTTGGGTCAATATGTTATAATCATGCTAAAAACAATGTTTTTGTTTGTCTTTATGTTGTTTTTAGAATGTCATTTTTGTATGTCAAGCATGAATATTTTAAGAAAATAATATTTAGTTTTTTACTTTTTGATTTGCTTTTTTTGTTAAGCTTTCCTTTTGAAATACACAAATTATTTTTGTCTTTGGCGTACATTTATTCATATTTTGGGTATTCATATTTTGACAACATACAAATTTATATTTTACCTATGTTTTTTAGTATTTTTTATTTTTTAAATATAAGAAAATACCAAATAAAAAAGAAGAAATCATATACACATTATTAGGCGTTTTGTTATATTTTGGTGAAAATTATAATTTAAGTAATCAGTAATTAGTTTTTTTAGTAATCAGTAATTAAAAAATTTAAAATTAAAAAAAACATGAAAATCGGAATTATTGGCGGTGGTGCAGCAGGGATTTTTTCAGCTATACACGCAGGTTATAAATATCCACAAGCACAAATTTTTGTGTTGGAAAAAACACCCAAACTCCTAAGCAAAGTCAAAATATCGGGCGGTGGCAGGTGCAACGTAACACATACACCGCTCAAAATATCAGATTTTGCAAAACATTATCCAAGAGGAGATAAATTTTTGAAGAAAATTTTACACAATTTTAATGCACAAGACACCATAAATTGGTTTGAAAATAAAGGCGTTTTGCTCAAAACTGAGGAAGATGGGAGGGTTTTTCCTATATCTAACGAATCACAAACCATTATCAACGCATTACTCAAAGAAATAGAAAATCTGAATATCAATGTCCAAACAAGTATGAATGTGGAACGTGTGGAAGTGGCAGAAGATGGTTTTTTGATAAAAATATTAAATCAAAAAGACCTTTTTGTGCATAAAATTATCGTAGCAAATGGCGGAAGTCCAAAATTGGAGGGTTTTAAATGGCTTGCAGATTTGGGACATACGATTGTGCCACCTGTGCCTTCGCTTTTTACGTTTAATATTCCTGAACATATATTGGAATCTTTACAAGGTTTGAGTGTAACACACACAAAAGTATGGTTGGAAGGCACAAAATTTGAACAAACAGGCGCTTTATTGATTACGCATTGGGGCATCAGTGCTCCTGCAGTACTTAAATTATCTGCTTATTCAGCAAGGTATTTGGCGGATATGAATTATAATACCAATGTGCATATTAATTGGTTGCCACATTATAAGGAGCAAGATATAAGGGATATATTTGCAAATCTTAAAAAAGAAAACCCAAATAGGCAGATAAAACAACCTTTATTTAGCGAAATTCCAAAAAGGCTTTGGGCTTATTTTATTTGGAAATGCAATGTGGACGAAGAAAAAACATTGGGGCAAATTACCAAATCAGATATTAATAAATTTATAGAATTTCTGTTCAATGATACACACACCATCAAAGGCAAAACCACTTTCAAAGAAGAATTTGTAACTGCAGGAGGTGTAGAATTGTCAGAAGTCAATCACAACACAATGGAAAGCAAACTGATAAAAAATATGTTTTTTGCAGGCGAAGTATTGGATATTGATGGCATTACAGGCGGATTTAATTTTCAATCTGCGTGGACGACTGGTTTTTTGGCGGGAACAAACGTATAAAAAATAAGGAAGCTAAAAGGAAAGCAAAAAAAAGGATTAGTTTTTACATTTCTTTAGCAAGATGCTAAAACCACAGAGACATTGAGTATTTTTAATGGTTTATATATTGAATAATATAAAATATGCTAAAAATACTTACTATACGCTTCTATTTTCTGAGCAAGGCGATTTTCTGCATAAGGGCTGATGCCTTTGAGTGTGTCTAAGATGAGTTTTGCTTCTTGTTGGTAGTATTGTCTTTTGGCGGGAGTCCAATAAATAGGCGGAGAATACAGGTTATCAATCCTATCGCAGAGTTTTACAAGTCGCACTTCTTTGCCTTGTGCAAGTATGCGACTAAGGCTGTCTTGCATTTGTGCTGATTTTGGTAATTGTCCATTTTTGGTAAGTGCGAGTACGCCATCAGCTACTTTTTTTCCAAAAGACACCAGAATTTCGTTGTAATCTATATAAGTATCTTCAATCACATCATGCAGCAATGCACACTGCAAGGCAAGATTCACATCCCAATCTTGTTCAGGTGTGTGTGTGATGGCTGACAAAGTTTCCATTGTTACCGCAGAAATGTGAGAAAGGTACGGAATTTCCATACCTCCAATCATTTGTTTGGCGTGGGCTTTTGCACTAAAAGACAAGGTTTGTCTATATATTTCCTCGTCCCAATGGGTATTTAGTGTAGTAATATGCAAGATTGGTATTGGTTTTATTTTTATAAAAGCATTTTATATTTATTTTGCATTAATCAAAAAATATCTAAGATTCAATAAAAAATATAAAGTTCCTTACACATCTTCACTATTAATTTGCACCATATCAATCGGAATTTTGACGATTTGTTTGAGGTCTTCACCTGTTTGAAGCATATCCTCATCATCAGCGTCATAATACCATTTCACTTCTGATTTATTACCAGAAGTATAAAGTTTTTCCAATTTTTTGAGTATTCCCAAAATATACATAGAAGAACTTGTATTGAAATAATCAAGTTTGAACACCAACAAAGTTTCGGGTTGTGGTGTGCTTGCATATCCATCTAACCAAGTGAGCAAAGGCTCATAAAATTGGTAAGAATTTTCAGGAATAGAACGACCACTAATTTCTAATTTGCCTGTGTGTGCATCAAAAAAAACGTCAGGGGTTTTTGAAGTGCCATTAATTTGTATATTCTCCATAATTGATTTGTGCAAACAAAATTTTTTTACAAAAAGCTACGTATTTAAAAAATGTATTAAATTTGTAGTGAAATTTTATGCTGGGTTTATAAGTGAAGAAAATAAAGATTGAGATGGTGATGATTCATTTTTGTGTACTTTTATAAAAAGGCTAAAAAGGGTGTGTGTTTCGTCAATTTGTTGGAAATCAAAATTTACATCATGTTTAGCACGTCTAATAATGTCTGCTAATCCAAGTCCTGCTCCGCCTTGTTGGGGAAGCTCGTCCTTGTTGAGTGATTTTATATAATATTGTTGTAGTTCGTCTTCTGATAGTCCTTTCACGGTACGCACCCTTTCTTGTAGGTGTTTTGCTTGTTCATTGGTAATAAAATTACCTGTGAATATTGCATAATACTCAGGTGGCTCTGCCAATACCAAAAAGGGAGATTTAAGCAATGGGCTTTCCTCTGGTTCAGTATAAGTAGCTTGTATTATGTAATGATATGTATTTTGTAGCGCTTCTACCAATATATTAATGACTTTTTTTTTGGTGCGAAGACGTGTGCCTGTGAAAGTAAGGCGATGGTCTGTCATTTGAATCAGCATATCAATAAGTTCTCCATCTAATTTGCCTTGATAAGACAAAATTACGTGTTCTTCTTGCATCAAGTTGTAAAACCTGTGTATATCTAACATATTTGATGAGCTGTTCATGTATATCTTTTGTAGAGGCATTGCGCTCTTGTTATAAAATAACATTTGACGAAAGCAAAAGTAAATTTTTTGTTTTAAATTTTCAAGCGTTTTTTCAAATATTTTTATAAATATTTCATTTCTTTTTATTTTTTAGGAAAATAAGAAATAAAAAAAATATTGTGTTTCAAATTTTTTTATAAAGGATTGTTATAATATTTATAAAATAACAAATATAAAAATTTTGATAAAATAATTATTTGAAAAAAACTACTCAAACCTAATTAAAAAATCGTGCCTAATTTTTAGAAATACATTCTTGGGATTTATATTTTTATGCTTTTGTTCAAAAATATTTCTTTGCTATTTGAACAAAAAAATACAAGCCAGAACAAACCGCTACGACTGCCTACCCTTGCTTCGGTCAAGACCTGGGGGATTTGGAGGAGCTGGAATTTCTGACTTGCATTGCAAAAGTAATGTACGTTTTTTTTATTTCCAAATTTTTTTAAAGAAATTTTTAAGGAAATAAAGGAAAAAGTCCCAAAAAAGCTATCTAAAAAAAAAACTCTTAAACCCCCAAGGGAACTAACAGCCTTTACCTGGAAAATGGATAACTTATTTATTCATCAAGTCTTCTATTTCTTCCAATTCCAAAGGAATATTACGCATAAGGTCAAAAGTACCATCTTTTGTAATAACAAGGTCATTTTCAAGGCGAATACCCAAATTTTCTTCTCTGATATAAATACCTGGCTCACAGGTAAAAACCATATTTTCCTCAAATCTGCGATGTTTATCACCAACATCATGCACATCTAATCCTAAATGGTGTGAAGTTCCGTGCATAAAATATTTCTTATACGCATTTTTATCTTTGGCTTCTGCTACGGTTAATAAATTCAAATCTACCAATTCTTTTTGCATACATTCGCCTACTGCTTCCACGTATTCATGCATGATATTGCCTACTTTGAGCATGGAAATTGCATTTTTCATTACCCTCAGCACTGCGTTATACACTTTTGCTTGGCGAGGCGTAAATTGCCCACTTACAGGCACACACCTTGTCATATCTGCATTATAATTGGCATATTCTGCTCCAACATCTAAGAGAATGACATCTCCTGCTTTACATACTTTTTCGTTGGCAATATAATGCAATACACACGCATTGTAACCAGACGCAATAATAGGCGTATAGGCAAATCCACGTGAGCGATTTCGCAAAAATTCGTGGGCAAATTCTGCTTCTATTTCATATTCCATTACATTGGGTTTCACAAAATTTAAAATCCTGCGGAAGCCTTTTTCCGTAATATCACACGCTTTTTGCAAAATATCTATCTCAAATTGTGATTTGATAGCCCTCAAATGGTGCATGATAGGCGTAGCACGTTGGTAATCGTGGAGTGGATATTTTTGTTTGCAATCTTTTACAAAACGTGCATCACGTGTTTCTACCTCAATCACTGCTCTATTGTGTTCGTTGGAATTGAGGTACACAGACTTACATTGGCTCATCAATATTTGGAATATTTTTTCAAATTCTGAAAGCCAAAAAATGCTTTTAATGCCCGAAGTAGCAGTTGCTTCGTCTTTTGTATATTTGTGTCCTTCCCAAATTTCAATTTCTTCGTTTGTTTCACGCAAAAACAATACTTCCCTTAAATGTGTATCTTTTGCATCAGGAAAAAGCAACAAAATACTCTCCTCTTGGTCAATGCCTGAAAGGTAAAAAATATCGCTATTTTGCACAAAAGGCATTGTTCCATCACCATTTTTGGGCATGATGTCGTTGGAATTAAATACTGCAAGGCTGTTTTTTTGGAGCATTGCGCAAAATCTTTCACGATTTTGGATAAATAAATTAACAGGAATGTTGTCGTAACGCATTTTTTTGGTTTTTTATATTTATTTGTATCCAAATGTATGAATATGTTTTTTCAGAAATTTTTATAAAAAATAAAAAAATTACTCCAATACTTTTGGCACACGAAAATAATCGGAATCTTTTTTTGGAGCATTTTTCAAACCATCTTTGCGTGAAAGAGCAGGTTTCAGTACATCAGGGCGTAAGTTATTGATTTCTGCACTCATTTGTGCAAGTGGCTCTACATTTGTAGTATCTATTTCGTTGAGCATATCAATCCAATCCAAAATACGATTGAGGTCACCAAGCATTTTTTCGGTGTCTTTTTCATCAAAAGACAAACGAGAAAGTCCAGCTATATTTTCTAATGTTTTTTTATCTACTTTCATGGATTTATAAGTGTTTTTTATTTGTTTTTTGTATATTTCTTAGAATTAAACTTTTTTTGCAAAATAAGTGTTTTTTTATGAAAAAACAAAGTCAATAAACAACTATACAATTACCTTTGGAAAAGGAAAAATCAAAAGAAAATTTATTTTTATAAAAATAAAAAACACCTAAAATATGATAACGATAAGCGAAAAAGCACAAGCGCAAATCATGCAAATACGCCTTCAAGAAGGCTACACAGACCAACACCACATCAGAGTATCTGTGAAAGGCGGTGGTTGTTCGGGTTTGATGTATGACCTGAATTTTGATGCGCAAGTACAACCACAAGATGAGATTTTTGAAGATAAAGAAATCAAAATTTTGGTGGATAAAAAAAGCCTTTTGTATCTTTTGGGTACAGTGCTTGACTTTTCTGATGGGTTGAATGGAAAAGGATTTCAATTTGTCAATCCAAATGCCTCACGCACTTGTGGCTGTGGCGAGAGTTTTGCGATTTAAAAATGGTAAAAGTACGAAAATTAAAATTTAGAAAGTTTCTTAAAATTTATAAAAAAAGGCTTCAAACAGTCATACAATAAACAGTTATGCAATAAATGTGAACTTTTCTATATTTTATAAACTAAAAAAGCATGGTACTCTGACGATTTTAGTGGAAATCTGGAAAAATACTCAAGGTTTTTAAAACCTTGAGTATTTTACGAAATATTAGTTTAAAAATATTTTTATTGCAATATAAAATTTTATAAAGTGGAATTTATTTTGCTAAAAATATTGCATATTTTTTCGCTTTTTTGAAATTTTGAAACTCCACTAAAATTGTCAGAGTATCAAAAGCATTTATCTTTTAAATACCTAAAAAAACAAAATTTATTTTTAATTTTCTAAAAATCGTATAAATCCTACAAAAAATTATTTATTTTGCAGAAGTGAATAGAAGCGAAACAAATTATTTTTTCAGATGAAAGTTATTATTCCTGTTGCGGGCTTAGGTTCTCGCTTGCGTCCCATTACACATACACAACCAAAAGTATTGGTGCCTATTGCAGGCAAGCCTATTTTGGCGCATATTATAGATTACTTGTTGGAAGCAGGTATTTCGGAGTTTGTATTTATTTTGGGATATCTGGGCGAAAAAATTGAGGCGTTTGTCAATACAAATTATCAAGACAAAATCCAAGCACAATTTGTAAACCAAGAGCCAAGGGAAGGCTCTGCACATGCCTTGTGGGTAGGAAGGCATTTTTTTGAAAATGAAAAAGAAATCCTAATTTTCTTTGGCGATTCTATTGTCAATCTTGACATGCAGGCATTTCTCAAATCTACAACCTCAACTGTTGCAGTCAAAAAAGTGTTAAATCCTACATTATTTGGTATTGCAGAAATAAATCCTGACACACAAATTGTATCAAAAGTAATAGAAAAACCAAAAATACCTAAATCTAACCTTGCACTTGTAGGCGTATATAAAATCAATAATGTACCGCTTTTGGTGCAATCAATAGATTTTTTGGTTAAAAATAACTTGCGTACAAATAGTGAATTTCAACTTACAGATGCCCTCATGCACATGATACATGAAGGCGAACAAATCAAACCTTTTTTTACAGATAATTGGTTTGATTGTGGGCGTAAAGATACCTTGTTGGAGGCAAATGCTATTCTTTTGAATAGCCATCACCACCAACAAAAAACGTACAAAGAATTTCCCAATGCTATTATTATTCCACCTGTGAGTATTGGCAATCATTGCAAAATAGAACACGCTATCATAGGACCCAATGTAGCAATAGGCGAAAATACCATTATCCACAAGGCGATTGTAAAAAACTCTATTATTGGCTCGTTTAGCGAATTGAATGAAGTAGTATTGCAAAATTCTATTATTGGCAATGATACTATTTTGCGTGGACTTGTCCAAAGCCTAAATATTGGCGATAATACAGAAATAAATTTTGGGTTGGGAACATAAAAAAAACTTTTTAAACCTGAATAATCGCCATTGTAAGGCGACTAATGCACACAAGTTCATTTTTTTCGTTAGAGATTTTTATTTCCCACACTTGGGTAGTTTTGCCAATGTGCAAAGGTGTGCCTTTGGCATATACATAACCTTCTTTTACAGATTTGATATGGTTTGCGTTGATGTCAAGTCCAACACAGCGATATTTTGTCAAATCAATATATAAATTAGCCCCTACACTTCCCACTGTTTCTGCCAACACCACCGAAGCCCCTCCATGCAATATGCCATAAGGTTGTCGTGTGCGGTTGTCCACAGGCATACGTGCCACGAGAAAATCCTCGCCTATTTCTGTAAATTCAATATCTAAAAAGTCGCCTATTGAATTTTTTCCACCTTGATTAAGAAATTCTGTTGTTGTTTTTTGAATAAATGCCATAAAAATTAGGAGTAAAAGTTTTTTGTAAAGATGCAGTAAAAAAACGTTTTTTAAGTTTTTTTTAAAATAAAAAATCAATAATTATGTTTAGATTTCAAACCCAAATCTATAAGAAAATATAGGCTTAGAAACCCAAAAGTAATGCAAATATGCTTGTAAGCACACAAGATTTACAGTATTTTTGTATAATTTTAAAAAATTTCTTTTTGTTTAAAATACAAAATTAAATAAATTTACAAAAAACTGACAACGACATAATATGGTTTCTATTCTCATCATCAATTACAACACTTACGAACTTACTTACAAGTGTTTACAAAGCATTTATACCTACACAAAAGATATTGATTTTGAAGTGATTTTGGTGGATAATGCTTCGCCTGAAGGGCGTGCTGATGAATTTTTGCAACATTTCCCCCAAATTTCTTTAATAAAAAGTCCTGAAAATGTAGGATTTGCCAAAGGCAATAATTTGGCATTGTCAAAGGCAAAAGGCGACTTTGTATTGTTGCTCAACAGTGATGTAGAATTATTGGAAAATAGCATTAAAATTTGTGTAGATTTTTTTGTGCAAAATCCTAAAATTGGCGTGCTTTCGCCAAAATTGATTTATCCAAATGATATTCCCCAAAACATTGCCCAAAAATTTCCTTCAATTGGCTTAGAAATATCGGAACTTTTGCGTTTTTCACATTTTCAAAACAAAAAAAATAAAGCCAAAAACTTAGGCATACACACCAACCACACACTTACACAAAAAGTAGATTGGGTTTGGGGTGCTTTTTTTCTGACAAAAAAAGAAATTTTGGATAAATTACCTGAAAAAAAATTACCAGATACATTTTTTATGTATTTTGAAGATGTATGGTGGAATTACGAAATCACACAACTTGGTTATGAAGTGTATTATTTCCCACAAACCAAAGCAATTCATTATGTTTCTGCGAGTAGTGGCGGGGAACATATTTTTAATGAAAAAAAACAAATACAAATTACGCAAAATGAAATTCATTTTCTCAAAAATAAAAAAGGAAGGTGGTATGTCAAATTATTATTATTTTGGCGTGCTTTGAAATATTTGAGCCTTCGCAAAAAACAATTTAGGGATTTGGCGTGGTTTTATTGGAAAATGATGTTTAAAATTTAAAAGGAAATTATGAATTATAGATTATTGGTTTTTTGAAAATCATGTTAAAATCCATTTTTATTTTCGATTTTAAAAAATCATTTTTTATTTATACTTTACTTTTATTCCCAAATAAAATTTTGACATTTTGCAAAAAACTTGAAAATTATGATATATCAAAAAAAAAATCTCAAAAAAATACAAAAAAACAATTAAAATTCTTGTAAAGATTACTTTGTTTTTTAACTTTGCCCTCTGAAAAAAATATTAAAATTTAATTCCTATATTTTATCATTTAAGAAATTATGGCTTTTGATATAGACATGATTCAATCCGTTTATGCACGTATGAGCGAAAGGATTGAAAAAGCGAGAAAACTTGTAGGCAAACCACTTACATTAACTGAAAAAATCCTTTACAACCATCTTCATGAGGGTGTAGCTTCACATGCTTTTGGACGTGGCAAGGATTATGTGGATTTTGCGCCTGATAGGGTTGCTATGCAAGATGCAACTGCACAAATGGCATTGCTTCAATTTATGTCAGCAGGACGCAAAAAAGTAGCAGTACCAAGCACAGTACATTGCGATCACCTTATACAAGCTAAAATAGGGGCAAAAAATGACCTTGATACCGCTAATGTGTCCAATAAAGAAGTATATGATTTCTTGGCTTCAGTATCCAATAAATATGGTATTGGTTTTTGGAAAGCAGGTGCAGGTATTATTCACCAAGTAGTATTGGAAAACTACGCGTTTCCTGGCGGTATGATGATTGGTACAGACTCACATACGCCTAATGCAGGTGGATTGGGTATGATAGCTATTGGCGTAGGTGGTGCTGACGCAGTAGATGTAATGGCAGGCATGGCTTGGGAATTAAAATTCCCTAAATTAATAGGTATAAAACTCACAGGCAAACTTTCAGGTTGGACTTCTGCTAAAGACGTAATTCTTTGGGTTGCAGGAAAACTTACAGTAAAAGGCGGTACAGGTTGCATTGTAGAATATTTTGGTGAAGGAGCAGATTCGCTTTCTGCCACAGGAAAAGGGACTATTTGTAACATGGGTGCAGAAATTGGGGCGACAACTTCGGTATTTGGCTATGACCAAAACATGTACGATTATCTTGCTTCTACAGAAAGAAAAGATGTAGCAGACCTTGCAAACCAATACAAAGCACACCTAAGAGCTGATGATGAAGTATATGCAAATCCTGCTAATTACTATGATGAATTATTAGAATTAGACCTTTCTACGCTTGAACCTTATGTAAATGGCCCTTTTACACCAGATTTGGCTTGGCCTCTATCACAATTTGCAAAAGCTGTTAGAGATAATAATTATCCTGCAAAATTGGAAGTAGGTCTTATTGGTTCTTGCACCAATTCTTCTTATGAAGATTTGACACGTGCAGCGTCTTTGGCACAACAAGCAGTAGACAAAAAACTCAAAGTTCATGCAGAATTTACCATTACACCTGGCTCTGAAACAGTGCGTTATACTGCGGAAAGAGATGGAATTTTGGATATATTTGCCAAAATGGGCGGTGTGGTGTTGGCAAATGCTTGTGGTCCTTGTATTGGGCAATGGGCAAGGCATATTGATGATCCTAATCGTGCCAATTCTATTATTACATCATTTAATAGGAATTTTGCGAAAAGAAATGACAGTTACGCAGGCACACATGCATTTGTGGCTTCGCCTGAAATTGTAACTGCTTTTGCCATTGCAGGCGATTTGACTTTTAACCCAATGACTGATACTTTGGTAAATGAAAATGGGGAAAAAGTAAAACTTGATGAACCAAAAGGACTTATGGCACCGCCAAAAGGTTATGCAGTAGGCGATAGAGGTTTCCAAGCACCAGCAGAAGATGGCAGTAAAGTAGAGGTATTGGTTAGCCCAACATCTGACCGTTTGCAACTATTAGCTCCTTTCAAAGCTTGGGAAGGCACAGATATAAAAGGCTTAAAACTTTTGATAAAAGCAAAAGGCAAATGTACAACTGACCATATTTCTATGGCAGGCCCTTGGCTCAAATATCGTGGACATTTGGATAATATTTCCAATAATATGCTTATTGGTGCAGTAAATTCATTTAACGACAACAAAACAAATGCAGTAAAAAACCAAATTACAGGTGAATATGGCGAAGTGCCTGCGGTGCAACGTGCCTACAAAGCCCAAAATATTGGTAGTATTGTGGTAGGGGACGAAAATTATGGCGAAGGCTCGTCAAGGGAACACGCTGCAATGGAACCTCGTTTCTTGGGTGTAAGGGCAATATTGGTAAAATCATTTGCACGTATCCACGAAACAAATTTGAAAAAACAAGGCATGCTTGCTTTGACCTTTGCTAATCCTGCAGATTACGATAAAATCCAAGAAGATGATACATTTGACATCATGGGACTTACCACTTTTGCAGAAGGAATACCTTTGACGATTAAACTGAATCACAGCAACGGACAAACCGAAGAAATCAAAGTAAATCATACTTATAATACCCAACAAATTGGGTGGTTTAAGGCAGGTTCTGCACTAAATTTAATAAAAGAATAACTTTTTATTAAAAAAAATAAAGAAAAGTTAAACTTTTTCATTGACTTTTCTTTATTTTGCAAAAAAATATCTAATTTTAGCTTTTTAAATTCAAAAACTTTATATAAACACAACAAAAAAGTATCACTATTTTCGAATATGAGAAAAATTTCCTTACTCGTAATGTGTATTTTTGCTTTTTTTGTAAATGCAAAAGCACAAAACTCTGATAATAAATGGGCGGTAGATTACAGCTACTCTGGACTTGACTTTGCTCCTTGGGTACAAAGAGATAATTGGTTTCTTACTGACAACTGGAACAATGGTGGTAAAGTAGGCGTAGCTTACAACCTCAATCCATTCATTAACCTTACAGGTGAAGTAGGCGTACACACCCTCAACAAACAAAATCTCAATTTGTCTACATCTGCTTCCTCTTTGGCGAGCATTTATAGTACTGTTGGTGCGCAATTTCGTTTGGCAAATGGTGCAGTACTTCCAGAAAGTTTTATCCTTGACCCATATTTGTATGTAGGTGGAGGTGTTCATTTCATTGAAGACAAGCCAAAGGGGCTTTTGACTGCTGGTGGAGGTCTTAATATTTGGTTGAAAGAAAATGTGGCAGTTGTTGCTACATTGGGGTATCATTTTCTTCCAAATGAAAATTTTACCAATTACCAAAAATCACTTCAGCACACAATTGGTCTTAAATTCCGTTGGGGTGCTAAAGATACTGATGGTGATGGTATCGTAGATAAAGAGGATGCTTGCCCTACTGAGGCAGGTGAAGTGGCTTTGCAAGGTTGTCCCGATAAAGACAAAGATGGTATCAAAGATAGCGAAGACGAATGTCCTGATGTTGCTGGTTTGAAAGACCTTAAAGGTTGTCCTGATGCTGACGGTGATGGTATCAAAGATAGTGATGATGCTTGTCCTAATGAAGCGGGCAAACCAGAACTTAAAGGTTGCCCTGATAAAGATGGTGATGGTATCGCTGACAAAGATGATGCTTGTCCTGATGTAGCAGGTGTAGCGTCTTTGCAAGGTTGCCCTGATAAAGATGGTGACGGTATCAAAGATAGTGATGACGCTTGCCCAGAACAAGCGGGTACAGCAGAATTTAAAGGTTGCCCTGATACTGACGGTGATGGTATAGCTGACAAAGATGATAAATGCCCTAACGAAAAAGGTGTTGTTGCACGTCAAGGTTGCCCTGAGCCAAAAGTTGATGTAGTAGAAGTGAAAAAAGTAGAAGAAAAACTCAAAATGAGCGCACAACGTATCCAATTCCAAACGGGAAGTTCTATCATTTTGAAACAATCTAATGTTGAACTTGATAAAGTTGTTGTAATCATGAAACAGTATCCTGGTTCTAACTTCCAAATTGAAGGTCATACTGATAATACAGGTTTGCCTGCAGCCAATAAAAAACTTTCTCAAGACCGTGCTAACGCAGTAGTAAAATACTTCATAGACAAAGGTATTGACGAAGGGCGTTTGAAAGCTATTGGTTATGGTCAAGAAAAACCAACTAAACCAAACACTACTGCTGCTGGACAAGCTGCAAATCGTCGCGTGGAAATTCACTTGGCTGAATAGTCTGAACGACAATTATTTAATAAGAATAAATTTTGTTAAATAAATCTTAAAAAACCGCTTTTAATTCGTTTAAAAGCGGTTTTTTTTGTTTTATAAAATTAAAAAATGTAGATTAGTAAAAATAAAGCATTTATAAAGAACTAAATAACTTTGTAAATCCAAAGCTAAAAACAATCATTATGAATCAAGAAAAAAACAACCAAAAAATCACAACCACTCTCAAAAGAATTATACTGTTTATAGTAATTATTATGCTAATTCAAATAATAAGACAATTTTTACAAATCCCTATGGATAAAGCCCTCACACAAACTGCCAATAGGCTTAATAAAGAATGTCCTATTCATGTGGATAAAGAAACAAGGCTTGATAGTGTGATAGCATTGCCAAATAAAATTCTGCAATACAACTATACTTTTATAAATTATCTTAAAAAAGATTTGTTGATGACTTATATAAAAAAAAATTTAGAGCCTGACCTCATTGAGTTGGTAAAAACAAGCCAAGAACTCAAAAGCCTTAGAGAAAATGGTGTAATAATGAATTATAATTACAATGATAAAAAAGGAGAATTTTTATTGAAAATATCTATTACACCTGAAATGTATAAATAAAAAAAACTACTTTTAAATCATTTAAAAGCATTTTTTTTTATTAGCTTTGCAAAAAAATATTTTTTTAATCATTTTTAATAAGATAAATAACATGAAAATAGCTGTTGTAGGTGCTACAGGTCTTGTGGGGCAAGAAATGCTTAAAGTATTGGAAAATCGTAAGTTTCCTGTTTCACACCTTTATCCTGTGGCTTCTGAAAAATCTGTGGGCAAAAATATTATTTTCGCAGGCAAACAATACCCTATAATAAGCATGCAAGATGCCATAAATGCCCGTCCTGATGTTGCTCTTTTTTCTGCGGGTGGGAGTATCTCCTTAGAATATGCCCCTATGTTTGCAGAAGTAGGGACAGTGGTAATTGATAATTCTTCTGCTTGGCGTATGAACGAAAAATGTCCACTCATAGTGCCAGAGGTAAATGCACATATCTTGACAAAAGAACATAAAATTATTGCTAATCCTAATTGCTCTACTATACAAATGGTTGTAGCGTTGCAACCTTTACATCAACAATATGGATTAAAAAGGGTTGTGGTATCTACATACCAAAGTGTAACAGGCACAGGCAAAAAAGCACTTGACCAACTTATGCAAGAAAGGGCAGGGGGGGCAGTAGAACAAATATATCCATATAAAATAGACCTTAATTTATTACCTCATATTGATGTATTTTTGGAAAATGACTACACCAAAGAAGAAATGAAAATGGTGAATGAAACCCAAAAAATTATGGGCAACAATAACATAAAAGTAACCGCAACTACTGTGCGTGTGCCTGTGATTGGTGGACACTCCGAAGCCATAAATGCAGAATTTCACAAAGATTTTGATATAAAGGAAGTAAGAGGGATTTTATCTAAATCAAAAGGGATTATTGTAAAAGATGATGTCAAAAATCTGCAATATCCTATGCCTATTGATGCACACCAACAAGACGAGGTTTTTGTGGGACGTATTCGTAGAGATGAAAGCCAACCTAATACACTTAATATGTGGGTTGTAGCAGATAATTTGCGTAAAGGTGCTGCGACAAATGCTATTCAAATTGCAGAGTATTTATTGGAAAATAAACTTATAGGGTAATCTAAGTTATTAGTTTTTTATTTGGAAAAACACATAATTTTGATTAGCAAAAATGATAAAATTATAGCGTATTATTGTCTTTTTTAGATTAAAGAAAAAAAATAAAAAATTTTTTGGAAAATATTTGGAAATGTCAAAAATACGCTATACCTTTGCATCACCATTAAAGAATAATGTATTTAAAAACACAGTATTCAAAAAATAAGCGGAAGTAGCTCAGTTGGTAGAGCGTAACCTTGCCAAGGTTAAGGTCGCGAGTTCGAGACTCGTCTTCCGCTCTTTTATTTACACGACAAATAAAGCCATGCCGAAGTGGTGGAATGGTAGACACGCAAGACTTAAAATCTTGTGAGCAGTAACGCTCGTGCGGGTTCAAGTCCCGCCTTTGGTACAAGATATTCATTATAAAAAAAACTAAAACTTATTAAGTTTTGGTTTTTTTTGTTTAAAAATTTTTGTATTTATATGGAATTTTTTTTATAAAATGAGTTGAAACTCGTAGCAATTCATGGATTAAACAATAAAAAAGCAAAAATAAAATTATTTCTAAATATTTCCTTAATTACAAAATTCGTTCTTCTTCTGCAATTTTGTTCACTTTCTCAGGTAATTTTAAAGTGGAATTAGGGGTAATTTTTTGAAAAATAATATACTTACATTTTTGTTTTTGTGCTTGTTTCTTTTGTTTTTTTTTAAAAAGATAAAATAATTGACTAAAAAATTGTTGTTTTTTATTTTGATAAACAAAATATCGCACAATATACTGAAAATGTCCATTACCAAAACCTAATAATTCTGGTTTAAAATCTTGTTTTTGGTCATTTATCCATAATTCTATCCAAAAAATTTCATGATTGACGTGTTGCGTAGGAGGCTCTGCGTACATACCAAAACGCAAAAAAGGGTACATATCTGTAACTAATATAAAAGGTAACAAAAACCAGCTCAATAAAAACCCAAAAACAAGCACCAAAACAGCATTTTTTTTCATATATTTTCTTATATATTTTTCTTATTTTTTGTACTTTTTTTTTCTTTGTACTTTTAATTTTAGCAAATTTTTGTTAAAAATTTCTGGTAGAATCAATATTCTACTTATGTTTTTTATTTGTATTGAAAAAAAAAATTTTTTTTTACACAAAATTATATTTTTTTATACAAATGAGTACGAATTTTGATTATATTATGATAAAAAAAATTTTGTATGAAATTTTTTTACAAAAGAAGATAAATTATTTATAACAAATTGTAGGGAAACTTTAAAAAAGCATTAAAAAATTCCTTTTGCATTTTGATTTTACATTTATAATTACAAAATTATAAAAATATGAAAGGGCTTACAAAATATTTTTGGGTGCTGGTTTTTGCTTGTAGTTTTTCGCAGTTGTCTTATGCACAAATGCAATCACAACAAGTACAAATGCTATTGCAATCACTCGAAAATACAACTGACAACACACAAAAAATCCGCATTTTTACTGAACTTTCAAGAGAACATACAGAAGTAAATCCACGTGAGGCACGCAGATATGCTGAAAGTGCATTATCTATTGCAATTAAAATAAACGATAAAGTAGCAGAAACACAAGCACTTTTGCATTTGGGTAAGGCTTATTATTATATGGGCGATTATCCGCAAGCAAAAGGATATTATCTTGGGGCATTGGATTTTTGTGAAAATCTTAAACTAAAAACCAGTGAATCCGAAGCATTGAGGGGTATGGCTGATGTTTTTTCTGCAATGTCAAGGCAATATTATGATGCAAATGATACACAAAAAGCAGAAGAATATCAAAAATATTATCATATTTATCTTGGTAGATACCAAATGCTTGCTGAATCTTCTGCAAAAATATTGGCAATGCCACGCAGTAAAGAAAATACAAAAGAAAATACTGAAAAAATTGGAGATAAAATAAATGCTGAAAAAGAAAAATCTATGGAAAATCCTTTTTCAAATGACCGTCATCATGAACTTACAAAAAACCAAAAAAGAGAACTTTTGGAAGAAATTAAAAATAGCGCTACACCTCGTAATGTTGATGCCATGACGATTGCAGAACGTAATGAAGAAATAAAACATCTCCGTTTTGAAAAACAAAAAAAAGACCGACAAATTACCAATCTTGTGCAGGAAAACCTACACAAAGAAGAAACCTTAGAACGTCAAAATATGTTTTTGTTGGGTTGTGTTATCGCACTTTTTGGCTTTGGTGCGAGTGTTGTGGTGTATTTTTTGGGTAATAATCAACAAAAAAATAAACTTACAAAAGAACAAAAACAAAAAATCAAAGACCAAGCAAACCGTTTGAATAAACAAGAGATTTTGGTGCGTGAAAATGAAGATAACTTGCGTAAAAAAGAAAATGAATTGTTGCACAATTATACCAAAATAGATACACTCAATATAGAACATCAAAGTCTTACATCAT
Source organism: Cytophagales bacterium (assembly GCA_031425615.1). GTDB lineage: Bacteria > Bacteroidota > Bacteroidia > Cytophagales > Microscillaceae > JAAFIN01. Next base: position 21,904 of record JANPJR010000020.1, on the reverse strand, counting down.
TGCTTAAAGAGGAGTTCCAGCCACAAATTGCGTCTTTGTCTGCGATTGCAAATATGCCTTCGCCCAATATAGATTTGATTAAGCAAAATACACTTCGCTTGAAAAACTTGGTTGATACTACGATTATTGTGCAAGAATTTTCTAAAAATATGCCTCCTTTGGCTACTACTTCGCAAGAAATAAAAAAAGTAGCAGAAAAAGCAGGGGAACAATTTACGCAGATTTTTGAACAAAAAAATCTTACGCTTAAAAATAATATTCCTGAAAACCTAACTGCAAAATTTGATAAAGAAAGCCTTGAAAAAATGTTTGTAAATCTATTGGAAAATGCCATAAAATATGCCCCAAATAATAGCAATATTATTCTTGATGGACAACTTTTGGCAAATGAAAATCAACATTTAGTACAAATTTCACAACAAGATTTTGGTAAAAATATCCCAGCAGGTAGCCAACATCTTACATTTGACAAAACTGCTGATGTACGTGTAGCAGGTTGGGGCTTGGTATATGTGAAACTTATGGTAGAAGCACAACAAGGTAAAGTAGCGGTACAATCTGATGAAAATAGTACAGTTTTTAGCTTTACGCTTAACGCATAATGGGGAATTAGGAATTAAAAATTAGGAAATTTTTATAAAAAAACACTTCTTTTTAAAAAAGGAAGTGTTTTTTTTGTGGGAAAAAATCTTTATCTAAAAATAAAAACACTTCACAATACAATTCGTTGTATTTTTGCCTTATAAATAGAAATAATCCATAATCCATAATTTAATAATTCATAATCAAAAATGTTATTCTCAAAACCTACTAAAAATGGCTACTATGGCAACTTCGGAGGAGCTTATATCCCTGAAATGTTGTACCCAAATATTGAAGAATTAGCCTCTCGATACGAGCAAATCATTGAAAAACCTGATTTTCAAGCAGAACTCAACCAATTATTGAAGGATTATGTAGGCAGACCTACGCCTTTATTTTTTGCAAAACGCCTTTCTGCCCTTTACAATACACAAATTTACCTCAAAAGGGAAGACCTCAACCATACAGGAGCGCACAAAATCAATAATACGCTTGGGCAAATCCTTTTGGCAAAAAAACTTGGCAAAGAAAAAATTATTGCAGAAACAGGTGCTGGGCAACATGGTGTAGCTACTGCTACTGTGTGTGCCTTGATGGGTTTGGAATGTATTGTGTATATGGGCGAGGTAGATATGGCACGTCAACGCCCAAATGTAGAACGTATGCGTATGCTTGGCGCAAAAGTTGTGCCTGCAACCTCTGGTAGCAAAACCCTCAAAGATGCCACAAATGAAGCGATGCGTCATTGGATAAATCACCCTACTGACACACATTATATTATTGGCTCTGTAGTGGGACCGCACCCCTACCCTGATATGGTGGCAAGGTTTCAAGCAATCATTAGCGAAGAAATCAAAAAACAATTAACAGAAAAGGTAGGACGTGAAAATCCTGATTATGTGCTGGCATGTGTGGGGGGGGGAAGCAATGCAGCAGGGGCATTTTATCATTTTTTGGAAGATGAAACTGTGAAACTTATTGCAGTAGAAGCTGGCGGACATGGCATAGACACAGGTAAATCTGCTGCAACTACGTTTTTGGGTAAAATGGGTATATTACATGGCAGTAAAACGCTTCTTATGCAAACTGCGGACGGACAAGTAATAGAACCTCATTCTATTTCTGCGGGTTTGGATTATCCAGGTATTGGGGCAATGCACGCACATTTGCACGAAACCAAAAGGGCAAGTTTTTATGCAATTACTGATGAAGAAGCTATGCAAGCTGGTTTGTTGTTGAGTAGGCAAGAGGGAATCATTCCTGCGATAGAAACTGCTCATGCGATTGCAGTATTGGAAAAAATAAAATTTAAACCAGAAGACGTGCTTGTAATTTGTGTGTCAGGCAGGGGGGATAAGGATTTAGATACATATATGAAGTGGAACAATGACAAAGAAAGGGCATAGAAAATAAATTTGAAAGAATAAACTTACAAAATACGGTCTATCCCTAAGGGTTGACCGTATTTTTTTTAGAAAAAAATCTGCAAAAACAAACCTTTTTTCTTGTATTGTTTCATAAAACCAAAAAAAAATCGTTATTTTGAAGTAAAAAAATCATTAAACAAAAATCTTTCACCCATGAAAAAATGGTTTATTCGCATAGCGAAAATTTTAGGTTATTCATTTTTAGGCATTTTTCTCTTGCTTTGGCTGGCTACATGGATTATACCCATGTTTTTCTCCAATGACATCAAGGCAATGATTGACAAAGAAGTGCAAAAACAAGTGAATGCAGATGTGCATTACAAAATTGAAGATTTTAGCCTCTCGGTCTTCCGTAGTTTCCCTTTTTTGAGCTTAGGACAAGACAATGTAAGCATTACCAACAAAAAAGATAGCGAATTTAAAGGTGATACCCTTTGTTCTTTCAAACAATTTCGCCTTTCGCTCAATATTTGGGCGGTGATTTGGACTGGCGAAGCCCAACTTAGAGCAATCTATTTGGGTGAGCCTCGCATTTTTGCACGTATGAATGCCAATGGCAAGGCTAATTGGGATATCATGATTCCACAACCCCCTGATACCGTCAAAAAAGAGGACAAACCCGCCAAATATCAGGCAAGCATTGGGTATTGGCAGATAGAAAATGGACACCTCGTATATGATGACCGTTTGCAAAAGATTTATACCAAAATAGATAAGTTTAGTCACTCAGGAAGTGGCAACTTTAACCAAGATGTGTTTGACCTTTCAATCAATAATTCTTTTGATAAAATTAATGTAGTGATGGGTGGCGAAAAATACCTTGAAGATAAGACTCTAAATGTAGACATGACGCTGAACATGAATCTCCCCGAACAAAAATATACCTTTAAAGACAACACTATTCGCCTCAATGATTTCGCTGTTGGCATTGATGGTTTTGTGCAACTGCTCAAAGACAACACTACGCGCATGGACATTACATATAAAGCAAAGGAAAATGAGTTTAAAAATATCCTTTCCCTTGTACCTTATATGTTCACTAAGGATTTTAAAAACCTTAAAACAAGTGGAAAGCTTGCCTTTGAAGGTTTTGTAAAAGGAATTTTTGGCAATAATAAAATGCCTGCGTTTGGATTAAAAGCCCAAATAAAAGATGGTATGTTTCAATACCCATCATTGCCTACACCTGTCAATAATGTGCAAATGGATTTGGCAATAGACAACAAAGATGGCGTAATAGACAACACAAACATTGATTTGAATAAGTTTCATGTGGATTTGGGCAAAAACCCAGTAGATATAAAAGCAAAAATTCAAACACTTACCAACATGAAAGTAGATGCAAAAGCCTTAGCAAAAATAAATCTTGCAGATTTGATGCAAATGTTCCCCATGCAGGGATTTACATTGAAAGGTAATTATGACTTAGACGCTACCATAAAAGGTATTTTTAATGCAACTACTAAACAAATGCCAAGCATTGACGCAGCTATGAGCCTTGCCAATGGTTATGCCAAAACCTCACAGTTTCCAGAAGCATTGGAACAAATGACTGCACAAGCAAGCGTAAAAAATGCAACAGGAAAGTTTGAAGATTTTAAAGTAAAAGTATCTAATTTTAACATGGTCGTGGATAAAGAACCTTTCAAAATGAGTGGTTCTGCAGAAAATCTTGCGGATATCAAGTATGATGTAAAAGCAAAAGGCGTAATAGACATGGGCAAGATAACCAAAATATTTCCTTTAGACAAAACCAAACTTTTAGGAAGAATTTTTGCAGATGTAGAAAACAATGGACAAATGTCTTTCCTTACAAAAGGACAATATGACAAGATAAAAACCTCTGGTTTAATCAAAATCAACGATTTAGAATACAACCACAAAGAATATTTGCCACAAGGTTTCAAAATAACAAAAGGCGAAGCCAATTTTACACCAAAAGCCCTCATAGTTAAATCGTTTGTTGGGTTTTTAGGCAATAGCGATTACGCAGTTAAAGGCGACTTGAACAATTATATTGCTTATATTTTTCAAGGTGAAACCCTACAAGGCAAAATGGACTTAAATATTGATAACTTTGACGCTGACGAATGGGTAACTAAAACACCTACACCCACTAATACGCCTACAAATAACCCTACGAACAACAATCCAGCCCCCAATCCTAACACAAATAAGCCTACAACCAACACACCTCCCGCACAAGGAGGCGTAGCACAAATACCAACCAACGTTGATTTTGATTTTAATGCAGATATCAAAAAAATAAAATACGCTACCACACCAATAACAAACCTTAAAGGCAATATTTTGGTAAAAAATGGCATTTTAAACGTCAATAAAATTAATTTTAACATGATTGGTGCAGCATTTAATACTACATTTGTGTATAATCCTACCGACAAACTGCGTCCAAAGTATAGTATTGACTTTGGTATCCAAGATTTGTTCCTAAGTAACGCTTACAAAGCGTATGATGCCAAAAGTAAATTGTCTGATAACTATGGAGGCAAGATAAATAGCCTTTTTAAAGTATCAGGAGAGCTTGGACAAGACATGATGCCTAAGTACGACAAGTCTATGAATGGCTCTATTGCCCTTAATGTAATGCAAGCATTGATTAAAGACGAAAAAATAATGAAACAATTAGGAAATTTTATCAAATTAAAAGAAGTTTTGTTAAAAGATTTCTTAGTAAAAGGAGAAATAAAAGATGGAAAAGTCAATTATCAACCTTTTAATATACAAGCAGGCGACTACAAAATGGCAGTAAGCGGTAATAATAGTATTGATGGAAACCTTGATTTCAAAATAAAAATGGACGTTCCAACAGAAAAATTAAGCATGATAGGGGCAACTACAGTATCTGCACTTACAGGCAAAACACTTTCAGGACTTGACAAAATAGCCCTCAATATTGGCGTAGGTGGAATGTATAATAACCCTTCTTTTAACCTTTTAAGCTCTGATGGCAAACCAATAGGCAACATCAAAGAAGCAGTAAAAGAAAAAGTAAAAGAAACAATCAACGAAAAGAAAGAAGAAGTCATCGCCAAAGTAAAAGAAGACCTAACGCCTAAAATAGAAGCTATCATGTCAAAAGCACGTGCCACTGCAAGCGAAATAAAAGCAAAAGCAAGAGAAGCATCTGACCAAATAAAACAAGAAGCAGACAAAATATACAACCAAGCACTTGATGAAGCCTACAAAAAAGGCTATGATGAAGCACCTTTTGCCAAAGAAAAAGCAGGTAATCTTGCCAAAAAACTTGCGGATAAAGTAGCCATCAAACCACGTGAAGAAGCATACAAACGTGCTGACCAAATTACAAACGAAGCAGATAAACGTGCTGAACAAGTAATAGCAGAAGGACAAGCACAAGCAGATAAATTAAAATAATTAGTTAGTTCAGTAATCAGTTAATTCAATAAAAAAAACCAAAAATATATTTTTTAAATATATTTTTGGTTTTTTTTACTGTAAAATAATAACATAATTTAAGGTTAAAGTATTTTAATTTAATGTTAAAGCATTTTAATTTAATGTTAAAGCATTTTAATTTAAGGTTAAAGTATTTTAATTTAAGGTTAAAGCATTTTAATTTAAGGTTAAAGCATTTTAATATATAAATATATATATTACATCAAAATTTTTGAATTTTTTTACAAAGAAGTATGTTTTTTATTTATACAAAAAATGACAATTTATCATTTATCATAAAAAAAAACAATGAAATACAGACTTTTTGGTAAAACAGGTTTACGTGTATCAGAGTTGTGTTTTGGCACAATGGGGTTTGGTACAGAATGGAAATGGGGTTCGGACTACGCAACCAGCAAAGAAATTTTTGATACCTACGCTAATGCAGGTGGGAATTTTATAGATACTGCCAATCGCTACACCGAAGGCACTTCCGAAAAATGGTTAGGCGAGTTTATTGCATCAGACCGCGACCATTTTGTAGTAGCATCTAAATACACATTGTTTGATACCAAAGCACAAGACGTACATTATGCAGGCAATCACCGCAAAAACATGATGCGTTCCGTAGAAGCAAGCCTTAAACGCTTGAATACAGACTATTTAGATGTTTTTTGGTTGCATGTTTGGGACAAAACCACCCCAATAGACGAAGTAATGCGCGGTTTTGACGACCTTGTAAGCAGTGGTAAGGTACATTACATAGGCATATCAGATACGCCTGCGTGGGTAGTTTCACAAGCAAATATGTTGGCAGAATTAAGAGGTTGGACGAAGTTTGCAGGCTTGCAAATTGAATACTCTTTGTTGCAACGCACTCCAGAACGCGATTTGTTGCCTATGGCAAAGGAGTGGAACATGGCAGTAACCCCTTGGGGTGCAATGGGAGGCGGTGCTTTGACAGGAAAGTACCTCAAAGGCGACAAAGGTCGCTTGCCTGATAGCAGTACAAGACTCAACGACAAGAGCATTGCCATCACCGAAGAAGTAGTAAAAGTAGCAGAAGAACTTGGCGTTACGCCAGCACAAGTTGCCCTCAAATGGACAATGCAACGCAATCAAATTATTATCCCAATTATTGGTGCAACCAAATCCGCACAATTATTAGATACCCTCAAAACCACTGATATTATCCTTGCAGACGAGCATATCAACCGCCTCAACGAAGTAAGCAAAATAGAACTTGGCTTTCCGCATGATTTTATGGCGAGTGATGTGGTAAAAGGTGCAATGGGTGGCACACCAGACATGATTTTGTAAGAAAAAACAACCAAAAAAAAGCCTAAATTCAACTGAATTTAGGCTTTTTTTTGGTTGTTTTTTTATTTTTTAAACATTTAAACCGTTAAACTTTTGAATATTAAATCTCTTGAATATTTAAACTTTGAACTTTTTGGGCTTTAAACCTTTGAAACTTAAACCCTTAAACCTTTGAACATTTTTCTAAGCAGTTTCTGGCATTTTTATCCAATCATAGCCTTTTTCTTCCAATTCTAAGGCAAGCGACTTGTCGCCAGATTTTACAATTTTACCATTGTAAAGTACATGCACAAAATCAGGCACGATATAATCCAACAAACGTTGATAATGTGTTACTACAATCGTAGCATTTTGGGCGGATTTAAGTTTATTTACGCCTTCTGCCACAATGCGAAGTGCATCAATATCAAGTCCTGAATCTGTTTCGTCCAAAATAGCGAGTTTTGGCTCAAGCATTGCCATTTGAAAAATCTCATTACGTTTCTTTTCACCACCTGAAAATCCTTCATTCAAAGCACGTTTGAGCAGTACATCAGGCATTTCCACGATTTTCATTTTTTCACGCATAAGTTTCAAAAAACTTACAGCGTCCAGAGAATCAAGACCTCTATATTTGCGAATTTCGGTTACTGCGGTTTTGAGAAAATTGGTGCTACTTACACCTGGAATTTCCACAGGATATTGAAAAGCTAAGAAAACGCCTTCGCCTGCTCTTTCTTCGGGAGCAAGTTCGAGGAGATTTTTTCCCATAAATTCCACAGTTCCTTGTGTAACTTCGTATGTTTCTCTACCTGCCAACACAGAGGCGAGTGTGCTTTTCCCTGAGCCATTAGGTCCCATGATAGCGTGTATTTCGCCTGCTTTTACTTCAAGATTTATCCCCTTTAAAATGGGTTTTTCGCCAATTTGGGCGTGTAAATTGCTGATTTTTAACATATTTTTTAAAAACAATTCGCAAAGATACGATAATTTTAAATATATTTTTGTTTATGTTTTTTTAGTTTTTTGATTTTAAAATAAAAAACCTTGAAAGTCTGTTTTTGTTTTGGCACTTTATTTATGTTTTAAATAAAAAATCTATTTTTTATCTAAAAAATTATTTGAAAAACCCAAAAATATTTTAATTTTACAAAAACATCAAACAAACATATTAATTATTTAGCCTAAGTCCTAAAATTTACTTTTCATATATATTGTATTTATTCCCCTTAGGACTACACTTTAAACACACAAAACAAATGTCATACAATTATCTTTCTGATTATAATATTTCGCAATTCATACGCCACGCCCTCAACGAAGATATAGGCGAAGGCGACCACTCCACACTTGCCTCTGTGCCTGCTGACGCAATACAATCCGCCAAACTTTTGATAAAAGGAGAAGGTATTTTGGCAGGAATAGAAATGGCAAAGAAAATTTTGCGTGAAGTTGCCCCAGATTTTGAAGTAGAAATCTTTAAAAATGATGGCGAACACGTAAAATTTGGAGATATTGGCATGATAATCAAAGGAAAAGCCCAAAAAATCCTGCATGCTGAACGTCTTTTGCTCAACTGTATGCAACGTATGAGCGGAATTGCAACTGTTACACACACACTCGCCCAAATGATTGCACACACAAAAGCCAAACTATTGGACACCCGAAAAACGACACCAAATTTTCGCCTTGCAGAAAAATGGGCGGTAGCAATAGGCGGTGGCACAAACCACAGATTTGGATTGTTTGATATGATTATGCTCAAAGATAATCATGTGGATTATGCAGGTGGCATCACAAAAGCATTGGAAAAAACCAAAGAGTATTTGGCTTTAAATAAAAAAAACCTACGCATTGAAATAGAAACCCGAAACCTCAAAGAAGTAGAAGAAGCCCTCCATGTAGGCATTGCTGATGTGATAATGCTGGACAATATGTCTGTTGCAGATATGACTACCGCAGTCAATATGATAAATCACACTTGCGAAGCAGAAGCATCAGGCGGTATTACCAAAGAAACAATTGTAAAAATAGCAGAAACAGGCGTAGATTTTATTTCTGTGGGTGCTTTGACACATTCTGCCCAAAGTATGGACATAAGTTTGAAAGCAATGATGAGGAATTAGAAATGAGGAATTAGAAATGGGAAATTAAGAATTAGGAATTAAAAAACAGCCAATCACAATATTTTTATTGCAGTTGGCTGTTTTTCCTAATTTTCTGATTCCTAATTATAAGCATATTGCGATAGCATACCTTTGAGGTCTTTGCGGGCAATGTGAATACGATTTTTGACTGTTCCGATTGGAATTTTGAGCCTTTCAGATATTTCATGGTATTTGAAACCCCTATAATACATCATAAAAGGTGTGCGATATGATTCTTCTAAGCGTTCTATGGCATGATTGATGTCGTGCATGATAAAATTATTGTACGCACCATTTTCTACTGTGTTGCTGGTAGTGTGTATATAATGTTGGTTGTCAGTTGTATCAATGAATGTGTTTTTGCGAAGGTTTTTTTGATAATTTGTGATAAAAGTATTTTTCATGATGGTATATAACCATGCTTTGAGGTTTGTACCTTCTGCAAATTTTTCTTGGTTGTTCAAGGCTTTTAATAAAGTTTCTTGTAACAGGTCATCAGCATCATCTAAATCTTTGGTAAGGCGTAAAGCAAAAGGCTTTAACGATTTAGTGAGTTGGTCAATACATGGAAATTGGATACTTGCCATTTTTCTAAAAAAGTTAGAGGGTTAAGACCATTTTTTATTTTGTTTAAGCAAAGATGAAAAAGATTAAACAAATATCCAAATTTAATTGAAAAATAATTGATTTATTTTTCAATTTTAACCAAAAATTAACACCTATAATATATCATAAAACCATATTTATTTATGATGAAATTATAAAAATTAAAATATTATTCTTTTTTAGAATTATTTTTAATAAAATTGTTTTGATAAATTTTGTTTTTATTTTGTTTAATTTTTTTTAATTAAAATTAAACAAAAATAAAAAACTGTTCAACAAAATAAAAAATATCCAACGATTGCAGATTAATTTTGTTGAAGGATTTTTGCAAATAACTTCAAAAAAAATTATTTCATTTTCAAAAAATCAATTACTTGTTTCAAAGCACGATTACGATGGCTTATGGCATTTTTTTCGGTAAGCGACATTTCTGCAAAAGTTTGTTGATGTCCTTCTGGCAAGAAAATAGGGTCATACCCAAAACCATCAATGCCTTTGGGTTTCAATAGGATTTCGCCTTGAATAGTGCCTGTAAATTGATGCACAACACCGTCCAATATCAATGTCATCACAGTTTTAAATTGTGCTTTACGGTTTGGATTATTTCCCAATTTTTCTAATAAAAATGCAATATTTTGACTAAAATCCCTTGACCCACTGTAATATGCAGAATGTACGCCAGGCTCGCCATTGAGGCTTTCTACCTCCAAACCTGAATCGTCTGCAAGGGCATTTACCTGAAAATTATCCCAAATATAATTTGCTTTTTGAAGGGAATTTAAAGGAATTGTGGGATTGGTTTCGGGCAATTCATCAGTACAATGAATATCGTCTAACGACAATATATTTACTTTTTTGTCCAATGTTGCCAACGCCAAATTAAGTTCTTGACTGATTTCTTTTATTTTGTGGGTGTTGCGTGTAGCAAGGCAAATATTGATTAACATACGTTTTTAGTTTTTTCAGTTGTTAGTTTTTAATTTTTTTAAATAATAAATTGTTTTTTTAATAGCCAAAACTCAATCCTTTGAGTTGAATTGCACCTTTTACAGCGACAAGTTCTTCTTTTGTGATGCCTTCATACACCAAAATTCTGTCGTTGATTTGTACGCCTACTTTTATTTCACGTCTTTCAAAAGTAGTTTCATTTTTTTTTACAAATACATAATTTTTGCCTTGAACAGTTATCAAAGCGTCTTTTTTTATGCTCAAATTTTTGCCTTCATTTATACCAAAATAAGCGGTTGCAAACATACCAGCTTTTAGCCTATTATCTGCGTTGTTGAGGCTTATGCGTAGTTTTACCATACGTGTTACGTTGTCAATCGTTTCTGCAATATCATCAATTTGCCCATTAAATTTTTCACGTGGAAATGACATAAATTCAATCATACAAGTTGTACCTTTTGATACTTTTGTAATTTGGCTTTCGGGTATGTTGCATATTAGGTAGGCGGTGCCTGGACTTCCGTTGCGTAATTGTGAGGGGCTAAAACCTTCTGTTTTGAGGGTTGCTTCGTGTTCTATGATGCCTGCTTTTTCGTTGTTTAGGTCATTTTCTGCTACTTTGAGGTCAGTTTCTGCGAATATAAGTTCTGTTTTTGCGGTTGATAAATCCTTTCCTGTGCCTACACCATTGTCTGCCAAATCTTTGTATCGTGCAAGTTCTATATTTTTGAGTTGAATAATTGCCTGTTTTTGCAAAATAATATTTTGTTGTTGACGAATGTTGATAAGGTGTTTTATCAATGCACTATAATTGTCAGAAAGGGCAGGATTTTCAAATAATACAATATTTTGTCCAGCCCCTTCTCCTGAGTTTATGGTGGTAGCAGATACTTTGCAAGGGGCTATAAGTTCAGCACGCATTTCATCAAATAAAACCTTTTCTGTTTCAAAGAAACGCATATTTTCTGTATTTGCAAAAGTTATTGATTTTCCCATTTCTGCCACAATAGGTGTTGCATCTGCTTGTGGATTTGCTTTTTTTTCTTCTTCGCCACATGCCCATAATGTAGTTGTTAGCCAAAGAAAAAGTAGGTTTTTTATAGTGTTTTTTATATTATTTTTCATGATATTTTTAGGTTTTAAATCATTTTGTTAATACTGATTTTTGTATTAATTTCCCCTTTTGGGGTTAGGGGACTATAATTTTCCTGTTGCAAACAACAATTTTATGTAGCTTTCTCTGTACTGTTTGATGAGTTGAAAATACTCGCTTTGTGTGTATGTCCAAGAACGTTGTGCTTCCAAAAAATCAATAATTGTAGTGCCACCTTTCAAATACGCATAGCGAACATTGTCCAATATTTTTTGTGATTTTTTTAGGATATTTTCATATTTTTCAACATTTTTTTTGTAATTGACAAATGTTTTGAAAGTGTAATTAATTTCGGTGTTGATTTGCGTTTCTAAGGATTTTAAAATGGTTTCTGCTTGTGTTTTTTGAAAATATGCTTTTTTAATTTCGCCTTGATTTCTATTAAAAAAAGGCAACTGCACCGTAGCAAATAACCCAAAATAAGGCACTGCATTTTGCGGATTGAAGATAAAACCAAGCTCTGGCGTAGGCAATGCTAATTTTTTTTGTAAAATAATATTTGCATCTGACACCTCAATATTTTTTTTTGCTACCCACACATCGCTGCGTTCTTGTGTAGCATTATTGAGTAGGCTGTCAAGATTATCGTTTATTTTGATGTCAAATATAGATTCTGTATCTACTTGTATGCTGTCCTTTGTCCCCATTACAAATTTGAGTTGTAGGATTGCATTTCTGTAATTTTGTTGTGCATCTAAACTTTGGATTTCGTATTGATTGGACAATAATTCTGTGCGTAGTACGTCTGTTTGTGTGATAATTTGATTTTTGAGGCGTAACTGATTGGTTTTTACAAGGCTGTCAATGTTGTTTTTGGCAATATTGGTAATTTCTAAATCTTTTTTTGCTATCCATACATCAAGCCATTTAAGCCCTACCTCCAAGCAAATATTTCTTTGCAAATTTTCAAATTCTTTTTGTGCTAACAGTTGTTTTTTGGTTGCAAAATTGATTTTTGCATTGCGTAGGGCAGGCATTTGTATTGGTTTGGTAAGTTGCCACCATATTTGGCGGTTGTAACGTTGAAAAAGGTAGGTGTTTTCTGGAAAATATTTACTATTGATAGAAAATAAAGATTGGTTATTTAATATAAGATTAGGGCGAAGTCTTGCAGTGATAAGGTCAGTAGATACAATATCAATATTATATTTTTGTGCTTTGAGCAAAGGATGATTTTCTTTGGCAGTACTCAAAGATTTTTCTAAGGAATAAATTGTTTGTGCTACACTTTTGTATATAATTGATTGAATTAAAAATATTGTAACAAGTACAATGAAATTTTTATTTATATTTAAAAATAATAAATAATAATTTTTATTTAATATATATGTCGTTTTGTGTAACATAACAAAGTGTATTTTTATTTTTTAATGTTTTTTTTAATAAAATTTGATTATTTAAAAATATCAGCTAACCATCTATAAATAAAATGTAATGTTTTACAAATGTTATTTGCTAAATATTACGTGTAAATTAGTGTTTTACAAATGTTATTTAGTAATTTATATTTGTTAGGGTATAATTTTAAATTATTATAGGTAAATTTTTATTTATTTAGGTGAAAAAAATAATTATAAATTTCAATCCATAATCTATAATTTATAATCCATAATTTGTTATTTTTTCTCTTTTTTTACCCAATAATACAATGGCGGAATAAGTAGTGGGGTAAATATTAGCGTGGTAGTAAGACCGCCTATAATTACAGTGGCTAATGGTCGTTGGACATCAGAACCTATTCCTGAGGATATGGCTGCGGGTACTAATCCTATAATTGCTACAACAAGGATTGACAATATTGCCCGCAATTCTTCTTGTGAGGTATGTAATATGCTTTCAAAATCATTGTTTGCTCTGTGTAATGCTGATACAAGCACAACTCCTGCCATAACCGATATACCAAATATACTTACAAAGCCTACGCCACCTGATACATTGAAGTAATATCCTCGTAAAAGGAGGGCTATTACACCGCCAGCTATGGCAAACAATATACAAGTCATGGTAACAAATGTTTTACCCAAATCTTTAAAAAGCATAAATAGGAATGCAAATACTACTATTATGGTAAGTGGAATAGTGATGAGAAGTTGCAAACCTGCACGCTCAAGATTTTCATATTGTCCGCCATATACCATTTCGTAGCTTTTGGGTATGGTTATTTGTTTGCTAATTTTTGCATTTACTTCTTTCACAAATCCCCCTTGGTCTCGCCCTCTGATATTGGTACGCACTGTTACCATTCGTTTGCTACTATATCGGTATATATTTGTCTGCCCTTCTATAAATAATACATCAGCCAATTCACTCATAGGGACTAATGCACCTGTTGCGGAAGGCACTTGTAAATTTTGGATAGCGTCTATGGTATTGCGGTTTTGGGGTAAGTATCGTATAACAATGTTGTATCGTTTTGTGCCATCATATAAGGTAGATATGTTTTTCCCTCCGATTGCACTTTCTATCATATTTTGGATATCTGCGATATTAATGCCATATCTTGCTACCTTTTCCCTTTTTATATTGATGGCAAGTTGTTCTTGGGGACCTTCTTGTTCTATATTTACAGACTCTGAGCCTTTGGTTTCCTTGACAATATTTACAATTTGGTTGGCTTTTTCACGCATTACTTGGAGGTCGTCTCCTATAATAGAGATAGCCAAATCAGCAGCACTTCCTGTAACAATTTCCATTACTTGGTCAATGATAGGTTGCCCAGCAGAGAAACGTACTGCGGGAAATTGTTGTTCTAAGTCTAAGCGTATTTTTTTTAAAAGCTCTTTTTTTGAAATATCATGCACCCATAAGTGATAATTTTTTAGCCCTACAAGTATTTCATTTCTATTGGCGGGAAATGGGTCTGTGCCATCATCATTGCGTCCTGTTTGTGTGCTTACAAAAGCTATCTGTGGATATTTTGCAATGACTTGTCTGATTTTTGGGGCGTAGCTTGCGTTTTCTTGTATGGTAATACCTGATGGAAAATTGCCCCTCAAAAAGATAGAACCTTCATCTAATTCGGGTAAAAATTCAGTACCCAAAAATAAGCCAAAACTTACCATTATCATTACCAAAGAAAATCCTATAATAACGGTTTTTTTGTAGTGTGTAAGGAGGACAAAAAGTAATTTAGCATAAATTTTTTCTAAAAAATTAAGCACAACATTTCGTATTTCTCGGATTGGTTTTTCTGATTTTTCAAAAGCATTTTTATACACCATCAATATTAATACAGGGATAAGCGTCAATGCACCCAGTAGCGAGCCCACCACTGCAAAAGCCAGCGTAAGTGCCATAGGGGAAAACAATTTACCTTCTACACGTGTCATCAACAAAATAGGCATATAAGCTAAAATAATAATGGTTACAGAAAAAAAGATTTCTGTACCCACTTCTTGTGCAGTATGTATGGTTAAAGGTACAATTCCTTGAGATTTTTCTTCTGGTGTAGCATGTCTATATTTGCGGATAAGGTGTTCTGCCATTACACAAGCCCCATCTACAATAATACCAAAATCTATTGCACCTAAGGACAGCAAATTGGCAGGAATACCTGCAAAACGCATTAATATAAAGGCAAATAACAAAGAAAAAGGGATTGTAACCGCCACCACTAAGGCACTTCGGATACTTCCTAAGAAAAATATCAAGAGAATAACCACAATAGATATGCCTTCAAACAAAGTATGTGCTACTGTTTCAAGGCTATGGTCTATGAGAAAACTTCTATCATACAATAATCTTATTTTTACGCCTTCGGGTAGTTCATTTTTTTCTAATAATACAATTTTTTCTTTCAATTTTGCCAATACTTCGCTTGGATTTTCGTACCTTCTGAGCAATACAATGCCTTCTACACCGCTATCTACATTTATTTTTGCATCTTTGATAGTATATCCAAATACGCCACTTGGTGAAGGGGGTGTTATTTCTACGGTTGCTACATCTTTGATATAAATAGGCGAGCCATCTGCAGAAGTAAGTACGATATTTTCTATGTCTGTTTCTGATTTGATAGCCCCCAAACTCCTTACCGCAAAGCCCTGTCCGCCACGTGCTATCGTATTTCCGCCTGTATTTTGGTTGTTTTTTTCTACTGCCTCAATGACGTGTTGCATATTGAGGTTAAATTTTCGTAATTTTTCGGGAGAAGTCAATATATGAAACTCTTTCAAAGGACCTCCAAAGGTTGCAATATCTGCAATACCAGCCACCTGCAATAAATAAGGTCTTACAACCCAATCCTGCAAATCTCGTAATTGTGTAGGGCTAAATGTAACTGGTGCTTCTACCACATATCGCATGATTTCGCCTACTGCAGTAGTCATAGGGGCGAGTTCAGGGATTACGTCAGCTGGAAGTGGTGCAGTAGCAAGTCGTTCTAATACTTGTTGGCGTGCAAAATAATCATCAGTACCATCTTTGAATGTAAGTTGTACCACACTCAGCCCAAAAATCGTTCTACTGCGTCTATCAAGCACATTAGGTGTATTTTGTAAGGCACGTTCTATGGGGATTGTTATCTGTTGTTCTACTTCTTCCGCAGCACGCCCTTGATATTGTGCTATCACGATAACATTTGTATCTGCTATATCAGGATAAGCCTCTATTTTGAGTTGTGTAAAACATACATAACCCGTTATAAGTACAATGGTAGAAAGCGAAACAATAAGCCAACGATTTCTAAGAGAAAAAGAGAGTAAAAACGAAATCATATAGCAATGCCCAGAAATAGAAAATAGTTTTTATTTTTTTTATTTTTTGCAAAAGTAAGATTTTATATTTACAATAAAAAAATATTTTTTTACTAAATTAAAAAAATATTTTTTAAACTAATTTAAAAAATAATTAAAATTTTTTGAAAAAATAAAACTGACAACTTAAAAACTGATAACTGGCAACTTGTATTACTTCCTTTTACTTACCACCAACAGCACCACCACCGCAGTCAAAAATTTAAACCAATTAGGGTTGATACCCAACATCAACACTACTGCAAGCAACATTCTGAACAGTATCGCACCTAATATTACACTAAATATCTGGGAAGCAATGGTTTTTTTGGTAAATTTAAAATAGGTAAGCATACTTTCGCCTATCATAACAGATGCCAACCCAATAATTACCATACCACCACCCATATTTATATCTGAAAATCCTTGATATTGTGCCAAAAAACTACCACTCAACGCAGTCAAGGCATTGGCAAGCATCAAACCTTGTATTTTGAGTAGGGCAGGCGAAGCACCATTAGCCCTTACCATACTTTCTGAATTGCCCAAAGCACGCATTGTAAGCCCCCAATCAGATTTTAGTATATACCAGAGTCCTGCACTAAGCAATAAATTAGCCAAAAACAACACCAAAAAACTATAAAATAAAGGACTAAAAATACCTAATAAAGCGTTTGGTAACGCAAAAACCGTATTTTCCTGCGAAATAGCTAAATTAGACCTTCCCAATATCTCCAAATTTACAGAATATAAAGCAGTCATCACCAAAATTCCTGATAAAAGTGCTTGCACCTTAAATTTTGTATGGATAAATCCCGTAAAAAAACCTGCCAATCCCCCAAAAACCAAAGAAAAGCCCAAAGCAAAACCCCAATGTATATTGTATGACAACAAAACCGCAGTAACCACCGCCCCGAGCGTGTAACTGCCATCAGTTGTGATGTCAGGAATATCAAAAATCCGCATACTTAGGAAAATCCCCCACACCAAACCGCCCAAACACAAGGCTAAAACGACAGCAGAAAGATAAAAATTGAGGGTATTTTGGGTGTTTTGTTGGTTATTTTGAGGTTTTTTTGAAAGGTTTTCAGGGTTTTTGGTAATGTTTTCGGTTTCTTTCGTAGAATTGTTAGAAATGGTAGTTTTTTCGTTTTTTACTGCTACAAAATCCTTAGAAAATTGCATATTATAGGCTTTTGCGACTTCCGAATTGTACACAAAACGGTGTGATTTGATAAGTTCATGGCGTTTTTTACCTGTTTTCAAAAACTCCCCTGCAATTTCGCCTGCATGTTTGCCCCATTCATACATATTAGCCCCATAAGCTGCCAATGCACCGCGTTTTACTAAGCCTTCTTCACATGTAAGAATGGGTATTTTCGCATTTTCGCAACGTTTGTAGATGACTTCAAAGGAAGAGAAAACTGCATTGTCAGGCAAAGCAAAGAAAATATCAATGTTTTTTTGGACAAGGGCTTGCGTTACAAGGTCAGTTTCATTAGAATTATTGACAGGAAGGGCAAAAAGCTGTAAATTTTCTTTTTCACATCTTTTTTGTATGATTTCTAAGGCGTTTTTTGATTGAATTTCTGCTTGGCTATACAATAGCCCTATTTTTTTTGCATTAGGAAATAGCTTTTTTGTCATACTCATAGCGTCTGCTATGTGGTCTGTATTATCATAAGCTCCAAAAAGATTGGGCGGGTTTTGTCCGTTTTTGTCTATAAGTTTGGTTAGTTTGGTATCAGAAGTTACCATGCTACAAATTGGCGTATTTGTTTGTTTTTTGACTGCGGTAATCTCCGCCAATGTGGGGCAAACTGCCAAAAGCGTAGGTTTTTGGCTTATGCTATAATCCAATGCTTGGTGCAAGGTAGATAAATCACCTTGTGCATTTTGGTAAAATACTTGGATATTACCTTTTTTTTCACTAAAACCTGACAACGCCAATCCTTCCCAAAATCCAATGCGTGCCTGCGCAAGCGTCTCATCTTGAAAAGCATCTACAAAAGCGATTTTTATAGGGGTTTTTTCTGGGTTTTCGTTTGGTAATGTACAAGCGAAAAATATTGGAAGAAATAAAAGGGAAAATATAGATATTTTTTTAGTAAAGAATTTCATAAATGGAAGTTTTGGCGTTTTTTTTTGTAAGAAAATTAATAAAGGAAACGATTTTATTTTTCATTTCTTAATAATAAATTTAAAAACATTTTTGTTTTGGCGTATTTCTAATTTTTTATTTTAGTTTTTATTTTAATTTTCATGTAGTTGTGTGTAATTTTGTGGTTGTTAGGTTTAAAGAAAATAAAAATCAATCAATAAAGCAAAAAACATTGTAATTATTTAGTCATCATTCTAAAATTGGCTTTCATATTATATTTTGCATTATAAAACCCTTGATATAATTATTTTTTCGTATTTATTCCCCTTTGGGGGTTAGGGACTAAACATTTAAAAAACATTCATAAAAAAAATCCAAAAATGGCATCAATAGAAATCAAAGGCGGAAAAAAACTCAAAGGCGAAATAATCCCACAAGGGGCAAAAAATGAAGCATTGCAGGTGCTTTGTGCGGTATTATTGACCGAAGAACCTATTATTATGCACAACATTCCCAATATTAGAGATGTGAATAAACTCATTGAACTTTTGGAGGATTTGGGTGTAAGTACCCACAAATTAGAAGAAGGAAGTTATCGTTTTGAGGCAAAACATATCAATTTGGATTATTTGGAAACTGATATTTTCAAAACAAAAGGCTCCGCTTTGCGTGGTTCGGTAATGATTTTGGGACCACTTTTGGGAAGGTTTGGCAAAAGCAAAATTCCACGACCAGGTGGCGACAAAATAGGCAGGAGAAGGCTTGATACGCATTTTTTGGGTTTGGAAAAACTCGGTGCAAAGTTTAATTATGACCATGAAGACGCTTTTTACAACATTGATGCTTCTGATTTGAAAGGTACTTACATTCTGCTTGATGAAGCCTCTGTAACAGGTACTGCCAATATTGTGATGGCTGCGGTGCTTGCAAAAGGCACTACCACCATTTATAATGCAGCGTGTGAGCCTTACCTCCAACAACTTTGCAGAATGCTCAACAGCATGGGGGCAAAAATATCTGGTGTTGGGTCTAACTTGCTCACAGTAGAAGGTGTAACACAACTTGGTGGTACTACACATACGATTTTGCCTGATATGATTGAAATTGGGAGTTTTATTGGGCTTGGGGCTATGACAGGCTCAGAAATTACGATTAAAAATGCAGGTATTCAGCATTTGGGTATGATTCCTACGGTATTTCAGCGTTTGGGTATCAAGATGGAATTTAGAAATGATGACATTTATATTCCTGCACAAGACCATTATGAAATGGATACCTTTATAGATGGTTCTATTCTCACGATTGCTGACGCACCTTGGCCTGGATTTACGCCCGATTTGTTGAGTATTGTGTTGGTAACTGCCATTCAAGCAAAAGGAACGATACTTATTCACCAAAAAATGTTTGAAAGTAGGTTGTTTTTTGTGGATAAATTGATAGATATGGGGGCAAAAATCATTCTTTGCGACCCACACAGGGCTACAGTTATTGGTTTGGATAATCAAGTACCTTTACGTGGTATTCGCATGACTTCGCCTGATATTCGTGCTGGGGTATCACTTCTTATTGCTGCGTTGTCTGCACAAGGCACAAGTATTATTGACAATTCGGAGCAAATAGACAGAGGTTATCAATTTATTGACCAACGTCTCAATGCGTTGGGTGCGGATATTAAGCGGGTTTAAAGTAGGGGAAATATTAATTTTATCTTTGTCTTTTTTGTCATTTCGTAGGAATCTGGCTCGTTCAAATCATAGCTAAAAAACAGCCAGATTTTTTTCAAAATTACAAATTGGGTATTATTATATCTTTTTTGGTAAAGATGCCAAAACATTCTTTGAGTTTTGTATATGTGGTTAATGCTTTGTTGTGGGCTTCTTGTGGGTTTTTTCCTCTCAGAATTGCATTATAAAAAACTTTATTGTATTTGGTGGCTTCATCTTCAGTAATTTCTCTTTTGGTAAATACAACCGTTTCCACAATGTCTTTGATGGCTTCTGCTTGATAATGGGAATGGCACGAAGCTAAAAAAATAATTTTTAGATTTTTACATTCGTCTTTCAAAATCAAAATACGTTCTTTGAATATATCTGCTGGAATTTCTGTACTGTCATTGTCGTTGTCATTTGTCAAATAAAAACAACCATTATGCTCGCCATGTGTGGATATGTGTAGAATGGCAGGATTTTGGGTTTCTATTTTTTCAAAAAAATTATCGTTGGTTATTGCGGTGATATTTTCCAAATAAAAATTTGGGTTTTGCGTATCTTTGTATGCGGTATTTATGGCTTCATATTCAGATGTTGGACTTAATACAGACGTTTTTTGACCGTTATAATGTGTTACATTTGAATACACAAAAAGGATTTTTTGTTGTGCAGTTTGTTTTGGTTGTGTTAGATTATTTGTTAATATTTCTGCTAACATTTTTTCTAAATGCGCCAAACGTGTCAAGATAAAGTCTTCCAAAGGAATAGGCAAGCTCATACCGCTTGCTGGGTCATCAGGGAGGTATTTTTCGCCTTTTTTGTGTAGGTCTAATAATTCGGTAATGTATTGCAATTCTTTATTTGCTTTTATCTTTTCGCTTTCGCCTGTTATTTGTGTGATTTTTTGCGTAATAATATCTTTTCTATTCTCCAAAAGATTTTGTGTAATAGTTTCGCCTGTTGCTTCTGCGTATCTTTCAGGACGTTCTGCTTGGATTTTTTCTAATAAAAAATCCCTTTTGAGGTGTTGGTCGCAATACACAATCAAAGCCAATATTTTTGCGTTTTTTGGTTGTCCTGTGGAGGAGTTGCTGTGTACTTCTGGGAAATAGTTAAAACAAAAATCATTGAAACTGCTGTCATCAAAGGCATTTTTCAATAAATCGGAGAGAGTTTTGTTATCCATATTTTATTTTTTAGTTTCTGTAAGTGTAAAACCTAATTCTTCTTCTAATTCAATAATTTGTGGTGGTTTTTGCATATTTTGTTTTTTATGGTTTTTTGCTTTGAAATAGTGGCAAAAACAGCTATATTTTTCCGAAATGGCACATTTAATTTGTGCTTATTGGTTTAGATTTCTATTGGATTTGAATAATCCTATAAATTTTTGCCAAACTTTTGGTATTTTATCAGTCCATTGTTTACCCATTTCTATTTCATAACTCAAAATAGTAGGAATAATTGGGATAACCAATTTTAGTTTTCCATTGGCAGTTACTTCCATAGAATTAAGTTGTGTTTGTATTTCTGTATGATTGGGCAAGGTTGCAGGGAGGTTGTTTGTAACAGCTTCCAATAAAATATTTGCTTCTTGTTGATTAACTTCTTGCAAAGTATTAAACATTTGTTGCATAATTTCTATCTGTCATAACTTTGCACAAAAGGTTATAATGAAATAATATTTTGCAATACAAATGAAATGAGCAAACTAAAATAACTATCTGTATGGGAAAAACCCACAATAAACGTTTATTCTTGCTCATTTTTATTCTCAAAAAA
>JANPJR010000019.1:0-3202 GCA_031425615.1 Cytophagales bacterium | reverse complement strand
GCATTATTACCACAATGTTTAGAATGTAATCTATTTCAAAAAACTTGAATTCAGAAGATTGCAGGCCATGCAGCAATTAGCTAAATAATGAAGAAGAAATGAAAAAATACAGAAGACAGCACCGAACGTGGATTTTAACATTAGATGAGAAAAAGTAGTACTTAATATATTTTTGTAATATTAGTTCCTTCTCTAAAGAAGGAATTCTTGGTTGTCGAAAGGTGTCTTAAGATACTTACGTGCCTGTAAATAACCGCCGTTTTGCTTCTAAATGATTGATACGATGGTACATTCAATAGCCCTATAGTGTTTCCCGGAGCACAAATACAATTTTATAGGTCTAGTAATATTTATACACAACAAGCTAATGTGATATGTAATAAATAGAGAACGTCTAAACCTATATAAAAAGATGTCACGGATGATACTTAGCCAATTCGAAGTCATAAGCGATGTCTTAGTCTCGACATCATCGAGCTGGTTTACAAGTAATATCTGGTAATGTAGTACTAATAGTAGCAGTATATTTAGTCGAATGCTGTTGTCTTATTCTATATAGATTGGATAGATCGTGATAAAATGCAAAAAAGATTTATACTAAGGAAACAAAATGATAAATGACAAACTAGATAATTATTAGTGATATATGATTTTTTTTCACTACTTTATATAATAGATGTAGTTATATAATACAACAAAAAAATATACAAGTGTATCGAGAATGTATCGATCGAGAATGTATATTTTGCACGATTATAAAACCAACAATGAACCACCTACAGAAAACGAAGAATTTCATTTACTAATTAAAAATTTAGTAAATGTTGTTAACCAGAATAACGTAAACTTAATATCCAATTTCTTGACACGACGAACATTAATGAGCCAATTTGATATCAATTCTGCTAGTTATTGCGGTCATACAGCTTTATCATTATGTATAAACCTGATTGGTGGAAGCATGGAATACATAAGCATGATTGGCGGAAGCATGGAATGCCAGGCAGAAGTAGAAAAGGTAAAAAGTGCTGTAGTTACTTTACTTATAAAGAGTGGTGCAAGCGTTCATACTCGGATTCAAAATGAATGGGGGTTTGTGAATGGTATCCTACATATGGCGTGTAATAATTCTTGTCAACTAAATGTAGTACAACTGCTTCTTAAAAATGGAATAAATGCAAATGACATTAATACAAGTAAACAAACACCATTACATCTTGCGAGTTTTAATCAAAACCATTGTTTGATGTCATTGTTAATTGACCATGGTGCAAATTCAATAGTACGTGACGTCGACGGTGACACACCAATGATATTATTAATGTCAGCATTTTCGCATGTAATTTACAACATTGACGAAGAAAACAGGTTCAGTTGTATTGACAATTGTTTTGATTTATTATTACAAAATGGATCTTGTTTAAATGAAATTGGTTGTGACGGAAAACGTTTTTTATTTAGTGTAATCAACGGACTTGGTGTCGAAACGTTTTTAAAAAAGCAATTTATAAAAAAGCTACTTGATAATGGAGCTGACGTTAACATTGGTTATATTAAAGACAGCACTTGTACTTATACATACGGTGAACATGATGGTCATATAACATATGTTTATGGTGATACAACATTACATGCTGCTGCTAGATTAGGGGATATACATATTGTGAAACTTTTATTGTGTTACAATCCTGATATTAACCAAATAAATTGTCGTAAAAAAACAGCTCTCGACTATGCAATAATGAACCGTCGAAATGAAGTACGTGACGAAATAGTTTTTTACAAACGAACGAAAATTTTTCAATTCTATCAATGTAATTAATAACATTTAAAAGAAGATTTATATGAACTCCGCTGTTTTAAACAAAGCAACAACAGATTTAGAATACGATAATTCCGATATAGTTTGAACGTTCAATCTCTTTCAAAAAATATCCAGTATTGAATTGAACACACAAGTTTCGTACCATAATTATGAAGTTTGTGAAAGCAACATACATCTAAATTGTTGTATCTAAATATAAATTAAAACAGTCTTCAGCAATTGCTAATCACGATTGTATAGTGGTATCATGATTCTCTATTGGTGCAATTGGCACATCACGTATGTATTGATTTATTAACCAAATTGTTCCTTCACTTATTGAAATAGTTAAATAATTGTGATCATCTGTTTCAAATGCATGAAAATTATTTATGTAATAACTATTTTTAATTATTGCTTGAACGTTATTATAATCCAATTCTGTACTATATTTCAATTCCGTTGTCATCTCAATTCTATCATTCGCAAATGCTTCCCTTAGGTTTTCATTATCAATGCCCATCATTTCGGATATAACTTTGAAAAATAATTGTACTTCATTTTCTCTAGTGCTTGTTACCAATACTTGTATTACGCGATCCTCTAATTCTTTGCCTTTAATCTTTTGGTTTCGATACATATTTACTAAATCATGTTCATATACAATTCCATCTTGGTTGCATGTTTCACAGAGTAAAAATAATAATCCACCTTTATTGCAGTACCGACAACGACCCCAGTTTTGATCTTCAGAAAAATGTCTTGGAGGACCAGATATGTGTTGGTGTAATACTCCTTCTCCGTCACAACCGCTGACACCTTGATTCATATCGAATAGCTTTGTTAGAACGATAAAAATAAAAGTGAATATAGTGTAATGACAATATAAATATATCAATTTTAATATTGTGTATTATATAACGTCTTGCGCAAATAGATATTTATGATTTGAATTAATAGTTACAGAAACTTAAATCTGTGAACGATAAACATACAATATTTACAACATAAAAATCAGGTTTATATCTTGTCAGATCTATTTGCGCAAGACGTTACATAATACACAATATTAAAATTGATATATTTATATTGTCAGTACACTATATTGTACTTTCTTGCTTATATTCCTGTCTATTTTTTTCGTTTTTAGTGCATTATTGTATCAATTCAATAAAATATTTAACCAAATGTAATGCATGTATTTTGTGAATACTTTCCTGACTGTTTTTGCCGAAACTGTGTAATGAGGAACCAACATGAGTTTATATTTAAAATTTTTTTCATCTAGTTTAAATTCATACTGGGTAAAATAATTTTTTGTTGCTGTTTTAAACGTTAACAGATTATGATTTTCATACTAACGTAGTATGCTATCGCGGTCTATGTTGTCTGGTTCGT
>JANPJR010000018.1:0-33763 GCA_031425615.1 Cytophagales bacterium | reverse complement strand
ATTTTTTCACATTTTAATCATCAAATATCTTAGCACCAATTTACACAATTATTTTAAAAAATAAAAATCCACTTACCAGATTGTTTTATTTTGCTCTTTTCATTTGTATCGCAAAATATTATTTTGTTACAACTTTTTTTTTACAAAGTTATGAACAAAAGGTGCAAAATTAAATTTAATCTATTTTTAGGGATATGTTTAAATTGTGGCTTTTTATATTTTTAAATGACACACCATTTAAGTTTGTATCATCAATAACACAATTAAAAAAATCAACATCTCTAAACCTTGCATGTGATAAATTTGAAGAAATAATTTTTATTTCTTTCAAATTCGAAGAAAAAAAATCTGATAAAATCAAATTACAATTTTCAAAAATAATATTTTCAAAAACAGAGTTAACAAAAATACCATTTCTTAATTCACAATTTTTGAAAATACAGTTTTTCAATTCTGTATTTTCAAACCACGCTCTATGTAAATTGTGGTTTTCAATAACTATTGGGAAACTTTTATATTCAATTTCTAAAGTTTCTCCTCTGAGTTTTGGAATAATAATTTTATTTATTTCCCCAGTATTTTGTATCATAAAATAAATTTTTCCATTCTATAATGGATTCATTTTGTTGAAATGTAGCTCTATAAGTAGGTACTATATCAGGATTTTTGCCAAAAATTCTTCCAGCTGTGTATCTGTGATACCTTCTACGATTATATTTCCATCTATTTTTATAGATGATGGAACATTGCGCTACAACCAAAGCATGACGCTATGAGCAAATGGGTTTATTTTTTAGGAAGACTGGGACGAAATGGGGTTGTCCTATTATCTATTAATTTTGTTTTCCACTTCTTCTTCTTTAATGATTCTGTATGGTTTCCCTGATATTTTTTCATAACTCCCTTCTAACCATTTTGCCCTTTTATCAAGTGTTGTGATTTCAAATTTACCAAAATGTTTATTCAGTAAAAAAAGCATCTCTTTGGAATAAAAACTATCATCTTTTACAAAAGGGATTTCTCGAAACACAAACCACCCATTTTTTTCGGTAGTATCAGATATAAATAGACGTGGGAAATTAAAAACTTTACAATAAGTGGCAAAACAATAAAGTCTTCCAATTGTTTTAGGTTTTTCAAATTTATCCAAGTTTATAATTTCATAATAAAAATCACCTTCATAGGAGGGTAAATTGAGCAACGATTCATAATCTATAATTTCAGGTTTATGATATCCATAACTAAATTTTGGAATAACATTATTCAATATAAGCGTATCTAAAACATTTTTAGAAAGAGGCAATCTCTTATATTTTTTACCTCTTATTCTATAATTGAAAATAGTTATCATTTTGTGGGGAAACATTTGTTTATCAAGAAACATACCAATCGCGTCATGGTCAAAACCAACTATGTATTTCAAAGAATCTTTTTTTTCTATATTTGTTATTTCTTTTTTTTTACTATCCACACAAGACAATAAAAAACAAGACAATAGCAAAAAAATAATATTTATCATACACCTCTTGCACAATCTGGAAAAATTAGATAGTCTATTAAACCAATGAAATTACTGATATGAATTTTTTGATTTGTATCATCAGTAGGCACATAAAGATTTTGTACCCCATAATAAGGGTCATCACTTGGATATTCATAAAATGAATATTCTTCTACTTTTTCGCCCCTTGTTGATGTTTAAAAAATGCTTTTACAACTACAAATTTTGTAATTTTTTGAAAAATATTAAAACAATCTATAATCTTATTTCACAGCAGTAACAATACATTCCGTTCTGCGGTTTTTTTGTCTGCCTTCTGGGTCGTCTTCACCATTTTTTTTGCGGTTTGGGGCAACAGGTTTATTAAATCCATAACCGTTGTAGGTTAATCTGCGTTCAGGTATATCATTTTTGAGGAGGAAATTTACCACAGATTTTGCACGTTGTTCTGATAAAATTTGATTCCTTTGTTCTGTGCCTATATTATCTGTATGTCCTGCGATTTCTACGCTTACACCAGGATATTTTTGCATAAATGCAAGTAGGCGTTTCAATTCAGTATTAGATTCTGGGCGAAGGGTTGCTTTATCAAAATCATAAAAAATAACAAGGTTGATTTTTGCCCCAACTTTCAATCTTTCAAGTTCCAAATCTACTACGATTTCTTGATTCATAGGCGTTTCGGGCGGAATAACAAAACTTATAGAATTGAACAAATAACCTTCTTTTTGGGCAGACAATATATAAGTATTATCCCATTGCACTTTTGTAGTGGAATATGTACCTTTTTCTTTGTCAGATTTCAGACTTTGGATAAGGTCATAGGTCAGTAGGAGATTGATGTCGAGGTTTGCTTCTAATACTTCTTGCGTTTGTTTGTCCCTAATAGTGCCACGCAAAAGTAGGCGAGGTTTATCAGGCAGGCGGGCAAACTCTATTTTGGTTGGTTTGAACGTCACTTCAATTGGTTTTTCTACTTTTTTTACTTCAATTACTTTAATTTCAGGCATTTTTATCATGTAAATATCTTTGTAGCCAAAACCTCCTTCTTTTGCAGAAGCGTAATAACCCGTTTTTTCATCTGCACTTAGCACAAAATAAAGGTCATTGTCTGCGGTATTGATAGGATAGCCCAAATTATCAGGTTTTGTCCATTTATTATTTTCCCAACTTGTTTTAAAAATATCATATCCGCCCATTGTTTCGTGCCCTTCTGAACTAAAATAAAGGTGTTTGCCATCAAAACTTATAAAAGGTGCGTCATCGTCATATTCAGTGTTGATTTCTTTACCCAAATTTACTGCTTCGCCCCATTCACCTTTTGCATTTTTTTCACTTTTATAAATATCCAAACCACCAAATCCGCCAGGTCTATTGCTTGAAAAATAAACGGTTTTGTAGTCCACAGTAATGGAAATAGAGGTTTCGTGATAAGAAGTATTGATATTTTTGCCCATGCTTTTGAGTTCATCATACGAGCCATTGCTGTTTCTTATGGTATAATAAATATCGCCTGTGCCAGCACTATTATCTTTATACACAAAAAGTTGTTTACCATCAGGCGAGATTGCAATAGTAGCGTCATGAAATTTGGTATTGACAGGCGAGCCTATATTTCTTGGTTTGCTCCATTGTTTAGTTTCTTTGTCTTTAATTACTTCATAAATATCTTCAAAAAAATCACCATCAACATCTCTTTTTCCGCCAGTTGAGCCTTCTCTGCGTGAAGTAAAAACCATGATGTGTTCGTCAGCAGATATTACAGGGGCATAATCACTATATTTACCATTGACAATATTGCCAATATTGGTAATCTCTGCATTTACAGGTTGTGCAATAAATTTTTCACCATTTTTACAATCTATCAATTTTTTCTTACATTCTTTTATTTTATCGTCCAATAGTTTACCAATTTCATCATCTTTGCGGTGTTCCTGCTTTGATTTTTCATAATTGCGTTGGGCTTTTTCAAAAAAGCGGACTGCTTCATGAAATTTATTATTGTAATGATACGCATTAGCCAAATAATGTTCTAATACACATAAAAGTTTAGGCGAATTGTTGCAAAGGTCTGGTAAATTACCCAAATATTCTTTTTCTATGTCATATACTTTCTTGAAGTATTTTAATGATTTTTCTTTGGAAATAGAATTGATATACGCAAAGCCAAGTTTAAGATTTCCATCTTTATTTTCAGGTTCTTGTTTTACGATTGCTTCTGCCAACGGAATTGCATCATGAAAATTCAGCTCTTGGAGCATTCCGTCCAATTCTTTCAAAGCACGTTTTGTATTGAGTGTTTGTGCTTGTGTGTGATATGCACACAGAAATACCCAAAGAAAACAGTATAGATAATAAATTTTATTCATAGTTATTTTAAAATATTTGTAAAATTTTTCCAGAAAACTTTTTTGAAATCTTAACGTAATTTTTTGAAATTTATGAAAAAAAACTATTTTTTACAAAAAAATATCAAATAAAAAAAATACCATTACAGAAACTAATAACTGACAACTTGAATTATTTACATTTTTCACTCGCAAATCATCAACTTTGCAAACGTCATCACAAGCGTAGTTTTGCCCCTTGATTCAAAATCCACAATCATTTTACTGTCTTCCATTTGCGTTTGGACAATTTCCCCAAAACCAAATTTTTGGTGTTCCACACGCATACCAACCTGCATATCACGTGGGTCGCTTGGGCGAAAGTTGGCAGAAGGCGTATGATTATAATTGGTATTTTGGGTAATTGTATTTGTAGGGCGAAATTGCTTTACAAAACTATATCCTGACGATTTTTCGGTTTGTTCTTGTCTATTTTGGTATCGGTTTTGGCTTGCGTCCAATTTTCCGCCTACCATTGTCAAAAATGTAGGGTTAATTTCTTTCAAAAATCTGCTTGGTTTTGTTTCTTTGACATTGCCATAATAATATCGTTGTCGTGCATAACTCAACACCAAATTTTCTTCTGCGCGTGTAATTGCCACATAAAATAACCTGCGTTCTTCCTCAATATCTTGTGTGCGCGTGGACATCATCATAGAAGGGAATAATTCTTCTTCAATACCCACAATAAACACATAAGGAAATTCCAAACCCTTAGAGCCATGTATGGTAATGAGTGTTACTTTGTCGTGGTCTTCTTGGTTGTCGCTTTCGTCAGCAGTTGTAAGGAGTGAAATTTGTTGCAAAAATGCGGAAAGGCTTTTATCTTCATTTTCGGGATTGTCCACAAATTCCTTGATGCCATTCAATAATTCTTGTATATTTTCCAAGCGTGAAATGCCTTCAATTTTGTTGTCATCTTTTTTCAAATCATCAATAATACCACAAGTATTTGCCACATTGCGTGCCACAAAATACGCATCTTGGCTTTCAAGCAAGGATTTGAAACCTTCTATCATTTCTGAAAAAGCATAAATTGTACTTATAGCCCTTCCTGTGGCGTGTTGCGAAATATTGCGTACAACGTCCCAGAGTTTGAGGCGTTGGGTTTGGGTTACTTCAAAAATCTTTTCTACAGTAGTATCGCCAATGCCCCTTTTTGGAAAATTAATCACCCTTTTGAAAGCCTCCTCATCATTAGAATTTATTACCAAACGCAAGTATGCTACAAGGTCTTTGATTTCTTTGCGTTGATAAAACGAAAGCCCACTGATAAGTCTGTATTTAATATTTTTTTCACGCAAAGCATCTTCTATTTTGCGTGATTGGGCATTTGTACGATACAACACTGCAAAATCGCTATTCCGTCTGCTGTTATTCATTTTTTCAAAAAAAATCGTATCTGCCACCATTCTACCTTCTTCTGTATCTGTACTATTTCGCACAAGTTTTATCAAAGAACCATCTTCGTTGCTTGTCCAAACCTTTTTTTCTAATTGATTTCTGTTATAAGCAATTACCGAATTGGCGGTTTGCACAATACTTTGCGTAGAGCGATAATTTTGCTCCAATCTTACAGTTTTTAGTTCGGGATAATCTTTTTCAAAATTAAGGATATTTTGAATATCTGCTCCTCTAAACGCATAAATACTTTGGGCATCATCGCCTACAACACAAATATTGCGGTGTTTTTGGGAGAGCATTTTAACTAAATTATATTGTGCAAAATTGGTGTCTTGAAACTCATCAATGAGAATATAATGGAATTGATTTTGGAATTTCTCTCGCACTTCTTCATGGTCTCTAAAAAGAATATTGGTCATAAACAACAAATCGTCAAAATCCATTGCATTTGCCCTAAAACATCTTGTTTGGTAGAGTTGATAAATAAGTTTAAATTCTGGGATTTTATTTTGTTCATCTTCTTGTATAAGATGTTTTTCCTCCAAATAATTTTTATAAGAAATAAGTTGATTTTTCATGCGCGAAATCCGCCCATAAATATTGCCTATTTTATACACTTTATCATCAAGTTTTCTTTCTCTGAGAATGGTTTTGATAAGGTTTTTGCTGTCATCAGTATCATAAATGGTAAAATCTTTGGTAAAACCAAGTCTATGCACTTCTTGTCGCAATATACGTGCAAAAATAGAGTGAAAAGTTCCCATCCAAATATACTTTGCTTGTTTACCTGCCAAATCTTGTATTCTTTTACGCATTTCTTCCGCAGCTTTGTTGGTAAAAGTCAGTGCGAGTATGCGGAAAGGCTCAGTAGGCAATGTCAAGAGGTGCGCAATACGATACGTAAGCACCCTTGTTTTGCCAGAGCCTGCTCCTGCAATTATCATCAAAGCCCCTTGTGTGTGTAATGCTGCCTCTTTTTGGGGTGGATTAAGGGTTTCTAAAAAAGATTCTATATTTTCTGCCATTTTTTTGATGTTTTTTTGCTAATATTTTCTGCAATTTAGCGTGTTTTTTTATTTTTTCAAAATAAAATTTTGAATTTAAAATTATGGATTGTAGATTGTGGGTTATATTTTTTTAAACTGTAATAGTTTATCTAAATAATTACAAAACCCACATACTTTTTTGAAAATTTTTAAAAAATATTATCTTTGAGAAGTACATTTCAATAAAATCAAATCACTTTATCTTTTCCAAAAAATGAAAAAAAATACCTTGTTTTTTGCCCTTGCATTGTTAATGTTTGTGGCTTGTGGCAAATCTGAAAAAAATACTGAACAATCAGAAAAACCCAAAACTGAAACCACCGAAAAATCTGCGGAAAAAGAAAATGCTACTAAATCTGATGAAAAAATAGATTACAGCAAATATTTACCAGAAACCCAGCAAATGTTGGCGCTACACAGTAGCAATTTTAAACCCAAAATGAAAGACAAAGATATCATGGATTTGTTACAAGGGAATTGGGATTTGTCCGCAGAAATTGACCCAGGAGGCGAAAAAACAAAACCAAAAATAGCCCAAAAACTTATCGTAAAAGGTGAAAATGCAAAAATAACTTGTATGAATTGCGAAAATAATTCACATAAATTAGTAGATGCACTTGTTGTTCTTACCCAAAAAATGATTAGAGATGAAAATATTTTACAAGGTTTAATTTTGGAAGTACGTTCGGATTTAAAAGATGGAGATGGCAAATTAACCACAATTGCCATGCCTTATGGCATTTCTAAAATAACCAAAGAAGAATTGATATTGGAATATATAGGTGGAGAAGGCGGAAAAGCTATTTATAAGCGTGCAAAATAATTATTTTGCGATAATTTTTTTGTAAAACCCACTTTCTCTGGTCTTAGTATTTTCGCTAAGACCAGAGAAATCCATAATCCATAATCCATAATTCATAATCATTTTTTTTACAATAATAAAATTTTGAATTTGAATGAATATTTATACAAAAACCAAAATAAATTTGGTTTTTTTTATAAATTTTTTTTTGCAATCGTTTGAAATTTACATAACTTTGCACCACAAACGATTGCACACCCTCAAATATTCTTAAAACATCATTTTTTAAAAATTTTAAAATTTAAAAAAAATCATTAAATTTATAGATTTATGCAAATATCTGGCACTCCTTCCACTACCTACACGCTTGACGCAATGGGTATTCATACCAATAAAACTGCTTTTTGGAATCTTAGCCCTGCTGAACTCGTAGAACACGCTTTGCAAAACAAAGAAGGTGTTTTGGCTGAAAATGGGGCAATTATGTGCGATACAGGCACTTTTACAGGACGCTCTCCTAAGGATAAATTTGTAGTAAAAGATGAACATACTGAAAATTCAGTATGGTGGGGAGATATAAATTTTGAATTTTCGCCTGAAAAATTTGATGCGTTGCACGCCAAAATGATAGCTTTTTTGCAAGATAAAAATCTCTATGTACGTGATGCTTATGCGGGTGCGAGTGATAATTATCGCCTCAAACTTCGTGTGGTAAATACGCAAGCATGGCAAAATATGTTTTGCTACAATATGTTTATTCGTCCTTTGCAAACAGAATTAGCTGATTTTCAACCAAATTTTACCATTATTTGTGTGCCTGAATTTAAAGCAAATCCAGCAGAAGATGGCACAAAAAATGCTAATTTTACCATTTTAAACCTTACAAAAGGCATTATTTTGATTGGTGGTACAGGTTATGCAGGCGAAATGAAAAAAGGCATTTTTTCAGTTCTCAATTATACATTACCACATCACCACAAAGTCCTTTCAATGCACTGTTCTGCCAATGTAGGTGCAGAAGGCGACACTGCTGTATTTTTTGGTTTGTCAGGCACAGGCAAAACCACACTTTCTGCTGATGCTTCACGCCAATTAATAGGTGATGATGAACATGGCTGGGCTGATGACCATATTTTTAATTTTGAAGGCGGTTGTTATGCCAAAGTGATTGACCTCACAAGGGAAAAAGAACCTGAAATTTTTGATGCCATAAAATTTGGTTCTATTTTGGAAAATACACGTTTTACACCAAATACACGCAAACCAGATTATACCAATAAATCAGTAACAGAAAATACAAGAACTGCTTATCCAATCCATTTTATCCAAAATGCAAAAGAAAAATCAGTAGCAGATATCCCAAAAAACATTTTTTTCCTTACTGCTGATGCTTTTGGTGTGTTGCCTCCTATTTCACGCCTTACTGCAGGACAAGCTATGTACCACTTTATTTCGGGTTATACTGCCAAAGTTGCAGGTACAGAAGTAGGCGTATTGGAGCCACAAGCTACTTTTTCAGCGTGTTTTGGTGCAGCATTTTTGCCTTTGCACCCTACAAAATATGCTGAATTGTTAGGCGAAAAAATGAAAAAACACCAAGTAAATGTATGGCTCGTAAATACAGGTTGGACTGGTGGTGCGTATGGCACAGGCTCACGCATGAAACTAAGCTACACAAGGGCAATGATTAAAGAGGCTTTGGCGGGCAATTTGGCAAATGTAACGTTTGAAAAACACGCAATTTTTGGTATAGAAATGCCTACAACTTGCAATAATGTGCCAACCGAAATCCTTAATCCACGCAATACTTGGACTAATAAAGAAGCATACGACCAAAAAGCACAACATTTGTCAGAATTGTTTAATAAGAATTTTACAAAATATGCAAGTTTTGCAAATGCGGAAATTATCGCAGGTGCACCTATATTGTTGGCAACGGTTTAAGAAGTTTAAGGTTTAAAAAACAGGTCTGCAAATAATATTTGTAGACCTGTTTTTTTTATGGAAATTTGAAGAATAATAAATGAATTTTCTTACTGCTATACATCTTTTTAGAATTTTAAAAAAAGTGCTTTGAAACGATTTAAACAAAATATTTTTAATAACATTTTTCAAAGAAATAAATTATTTTTCAGTAAAAAACACTAAAAAAAGCCTTTTTTCTGCATTTTGAATGTGTTTTTTTTTAAATCTGTATAGTAGTGAGCTAAAAAATAAACAAATTATTTTTCATTCAAAAAATGTTTTTACACCCAAAAAAAACATCAAAAGTGCCATTGCATAATGGATTTTTTGGCGGTGTTGTGTGATTTCATGGATAAATATCTTGCCCAAAAATGACAAAAAAATAAAAAAACCCAACGCCCCAAATCCTGCCCCAAGTGCCATCATCAAAATATCCCAAAAAGTATCTGAAATATATTTGTTTTGCAAAAAATAAATACCCCAAATACTCCAAAATGATATTTGTTGGGGGTGGATTATCACTGCAAAATAAGCAAAATAAAGGTCGTTTTTTAGTAGATTTTCTTGGGTTTTGCTTGGTGTTTTTGCCTCGTTTTTTAAGGTATTTTGGGCAGATTGAAACGCCAAAAAACTAAATAAAAAACATATCAAAATCGTCAATATTTTGAGGAAATTTCGTAATATATCATTTGAAAAAATATATTTCAAACTCCACAAAACCCCAAAACAATATAACATTTCAAACAAAAATGCACACAGGATAAATCCTACAAGTGTTTTTTTGTTTTTTTGGGTAGAAATGTTTATAATATTGAGGTTGATAACACCAAGATTGAGATAACCCCAAATACCAACACAAAAAGCAAGGAAAAATAATGCAAACACGTAGTTTTTTTGTGAAAATAAATTTATTTTTTAAAATTTAAAATATTTTTTTACTTTATCAAATTTCTCATTTTTTTCCTTTCTTTCAAAAAATTATAAACTTCTCCAAACGTCCAATAACGCACACCTTTTTTATGATTTTCCATACTAATATCACACATAGTTTTGTAATGAAAAAGGAGTGTTTTTTGAGCTTTGAAGAATGAATAATTTGGTTGATAAATATGTGAAGGTTCTGCTCCTGCCCCATTTAATTCTACAATTTGAAAGTTTTTGCCTGCTTTCAAATCCTCAATAGATGCACAACGCAAATCATATCGTCCATAATAAAAGCCTTCTATATTTTTGCTCAATTCATCAAAAAAACGTGTAAATTCGCTGTCTATTATATGATTATAATCTAAAAACATAGCACCTCTGCAATGATTTCCATAAGGCACTAATAATTTTTTTTCATTATTGGGCAAAACGTTTTGCCATTCAGTTTCATATTCTTTCTGTAAAGTTTCGTATTGTAATACTGCTCTTGATTTTTGCAAAACAAGTTCTTCTAAGGTATTTTTACCATTTCCCATGACATACAAAAGTTCTTTTGCAGTTACAGAACTTACATATCCATTTGTTTGGTTTGGATAACGATAATAAAACACACTCAATTCCACAGGATAATCCACAAAATTTTGGATAAGAAAATCAATTTTTATGTCTTTTTGATAAGTTTCTAATGCTGATAAGTTGTGAATTTTTTTGACAAACCACCCCCTTTCGCCTCTATCAGGTTTGGCAATACAAGGAAAATGTATGTTATTTTCTTGCATTTTTTCCAAAATTTCTTGCGTATTTAGTGGTTTATTTATTTCGTTTTCGTCAAAATTTTTTTGGATAAAAATAGTATTTGGGAATGAATTTTTTGGTAAAATTTTAAAAATTTCCCACTTAGATTCGCCCAACATACCACCATTTTCTATGCTTGGATTGGACGCAGTAAAAAAGAAAAATGACTTTGCTCGCCATGATAAATATACATAATACACCATCACAGGCAAATAAACCACATTCATAGACCAATATTCCCAATGCAATAATTTTATAAAATATTTTCGGAGATAAAGTTTCATGTTTTAAGAATAAGCCCCAGCCCAAAGGGAGTAAATTATTACGAATTGAGAAAGTTTAAGTTTTAAAAATTATTATTCCCCTTTGGATTAGAGGCTAAGTTTTAAAAATTATTTACCCTATATTCTTCACAAAAATCTTGTATTTCTGTTAAAAAAATAATACTTTTTTGGTCAAAAATTTCATAATTTTCCTTCAAAACATCTAAACATTTGACCAAATCTTGCGCATATAAACTTCGCCTTTGCAAACCTTCCAAAC
Organism: Cytophagales bacterium; assembly: GCA_031425615.1. Lineage (GTDB taxonomy): Bacteria > Bacteroidota > Bacteroidia > Cytophagales > Microscillaceae > JAAFIN01. The sequence goes on along the minus strand of JANPJR010000018.1, from coordinate 22,396 downwards.
TCCTACGCAACCCATAAAAATCTTGCGTGGCATCATCACCATATCGCACAAGCCAATTTTCTGTACGCATATAAGGAAACATTTCTTGCAGTTTTTTGGGCAAAATATCCAAATGTTGGGCTAATATTTCATACGTGTTTTGGGCAAAATCTGTTAGTTTTTTTCCAAAAAATAACTCAAAATGCCTTGCCAAAAAATGGTCATACAAAATATCTATTACCACAGTTGCATATTTCAAGGCTTGTGGGCGAAGTAGTGCTACAAGTTCATGCGTAATGTGGTGTGTATCTGTAAAAGCATCAATTTGTCGGTGGAGTTGTATGCCTTTTTGCACCCAAAAACTTTGTGTTTCAAATGCTTTTTTGCCTTTGACAAAATCCGCTACAAAATTACCTATCATCACATCTTCCTCTTTGCCCGAAAATGCCAAATGTGCTAAAAAATTCATTTATATTTAAAAAAAAAATCCTAAACAAGTCCCCAAGAAAATAAAAAATGATTTGCCATTTCCCAGAAATATTGCTGTTTTTGGTTATGATTTCAACAGCCAGATTTCTACGAAATGACAAAAAATAAACACAAAACTGACAACTTAAAAACTGACAACTTGGGTTATAATCCGTAATCAATTTCTAATCCAATGCCTCAACACCAGGCAATATTTTACCTTCCATATATTCCAATAATGCACCGCCACCAGTTGATACATACGATACACGCTCACCATAGCCCAAATTATTGACTGCAGAAGCAGAATCACCACCACCAATAAGCGAAAAAGCACCATTTTTTTCGGTAGCTTCTACTACTGCTTGTGCAATGGCTTCTGTGCCTTTTGCAAAATTTGACATTTCAAACACACCTGCAGGACCATTCCAAAGGATTGTCTTTGAATTTTTGATGACTTCTGCAAATTTTGCGATAGATTTCCCTGCAATGTCAAGTCCCATATAATTTTCAGGAATATGAAAATTATCCGCAATTTGCGTATTTGCATCATTGCTAAACGCATCAGCAATTACAGAATCTTCGGGCAACATGAGGTTGATATTTTTTGCCTTTGCTTTTGCTAAAAGTGTTGTTGCAAGGTCAAGTTTATCATTTTCTACCAAAGATTTGCCTATTTCCCCGCCTTGTGCCTTGAAAAATGTGTAAGACATTCCCCCTACAATAATCAGATTGTCCACTTTGTCTAAAAGTTGTTCAATGACAAGGATTTTATCCGAAATTTTTGCACCGCCCATGATTGCGGTAAATGGACGTTGAGCATTATCCAATACTTTTTTGGCGTTGTCAAGTTCAGCTTTCATCACAAAACCAGCCCCTTTTTCTGTAAAAAACTGTGCCATAACCGCAGTAGAAGCATGTGCCCTATGTGCAGTACCAAAAGCATCATTGATATATACATTGCCCAAAGAAGCAAGACGTTTTGCAAAATCTTTGTCACCTTTTTCCTCTTCTTTATAAAAACGCAAATTTTCTAATAACATCACGTCCCCTGCTTGCATCTTTTGCGCCATTAATACACCTTCTTCACCTATACAATCTTTTGCAAAACGCAAAGTTGTACCTAATTTTTGGTTGAGGGATTTGAGGAGATGTGCCAAAGAAAATTTTTCTTCATAACCGCCTTTTGGTCTACCCAAATGCGACATCAGGATAACCGAAGCACCTTTTTCTCTGATAGCTTGTACTGTTGGAATAATGGCATCAAGACGTGTATAATCTGTAATATTATATTGTTCGTCCAAAGGTACATTCAAATCGACTCTCAGAAGTACTCTTTTGCCTTGCAAATCCAAATCGTGTAAAGATTTCATATTATTATTATTATTATTTTTGTTTATACATAAATTTTCCCCAAAAATAAGGTTTTTCAGTTGTCTAAAAAAGGTTTTATGTATTTTTTACACAAAATACTTTTTCCACCAATATTGAAACACCACCAACGCCCAAATGCGTGCATGAATATCTTGCGGATTATTGGAAAAAAGTTGTTTTTTCATGTTTTGAATTTCCCCAACATCAAAAATACCTTGCTCACGCACAAAATTATCTTCCAACAAATCATTTTCTATCAAACTACGCAAATCTGTACGCAACCATTGCAACAAAGGAATTTCAAAACCACGTTTAGGACGATTATACAATTCCGCAGGCAATACATTTCTAAAAGTATCTTGTAAGATTTTTTTGCGTAGTTTTGAGTCTATTTTTGCAGATGTAGGCAGGCTTGTTGCATACCGCACCACTTCCATATCCAAAAAGGGACATCTTACCTCCAACGCATTGGCCATTGACATCAAATCCACCTTTACAAGCATGTCATTTGGCAATACAAGCGTCATGTCTGTATGCAAAAATTGGTGGAAATCCGCTACTTTTTCAGAGGTAAGTGCTTTTAAGATTTCGGTTTTGTCTTGTTTATAAATTTCTTGGTTTATTTTTTGGAGAAATGCAGGCGAAAGCATCTTTTTTACCTCATTTTCTTGTGCAAAAGTCGCCCAACGCCAATACCTTTCCGCAGGTGAAAGCGACAAACCCTCCGCAAAACGCTTTAATTGACGCACCTTATTAGAAAAAAATCCATTGCGTGATTGTGGCAACATATTCCACAAAAAACCCAAATTTTTGACCATATTAGGCAAAAAACCGCCCTGTCTTGCGCGATATTCTGCACTATGTTTGTTGTAACCTGATAGCATTTCATCAGCCCCATCACCTGAAAGTGCTACAGTTGCATGTTTGCGTGTGTATCTGCTCAATATATGCACCGCAAGCGCAGAAGAATCTGCAAAAGGTTCATCAATATAATCCAAAACAGGCATCAAATCGCCATACAAATCGCTGTTTTTGAGGGAAAAAACAGTATGTTCTGTATTGAATTTTTTGGCAACTGCTTGGGCGTATTGGGTTTCATCAAAAAACTTGTTTTCAGCGTAACCAATAGAGAAAGTATGCAATTTTTTGACGTGTTTTGAAGCCAAAGCCACCACCACAGAGGAGTCAATTCCACCACTTAGAAACGCTCCAAGAGGCACATCAGCCACAAGTCGCCTTTGCACTGCTTGGTCTAAGGTATCATAAAACCCTTTCTGCCAATCATCATAATTACCTTTTGGGGTATTTTCAGGCGAAAAATGCGGAATTTCGTCATATTTCACTTCAGTTTTTTGGCGTTTGTTGAGGATTAAATAGTGTGCAGGCATTAATTTCCGCACATTTTTGAAAATACTACGTGGAGCAGGAATATAATTGAGTTGGAAATACTGAAACATAGAGATTTCGTCCAATTCTTTCGGAATTTTGTAGGCAAGTAGGCTTTTCATTTCAGAAGAAAACAGTATTTTGTCCTCATCTTCATAAATATAAAGCGGTTTGATGCCCAATCTGTCCCTTGCGAGTATCATTTCGCCTGTTTCGGTGTCATAAATCGCAAACGCAAAAAAACCGTTCAAATACTTAAAAACGTCTGTTTTATAGCAAATATAGGCTTTCAAAAGGACTTCTGTATCAGATTGTGTATTAAAAGTAAAGCCTTTTGTTTCTAAATCTTTGCGAATATCTTTATAATTATAAATTTCGCCATTAAAAACAATGGTATAACGCCCTGTTTCTTCGGTAAAAGGTTGGTTTGATTCTCTATTGAGGTCAATAATTGCCAAACGAACATGTCCAAGATTGCAAAGTCCATGCAAAGACATATCTTGCCAGTCAGGCCCTCGTTTTTTCATGGCTTGTACTGCATTTGAGAGGTGAATACTACTCATTCGCCCTATTTCATTGAAGGCATACACGCCTGTTATTCCACACATTCGTTAAAAGTTCAAGGTTTAATGTTCAAAAGGTTTAAGGAAAAACCAAAAATCCAAGTTTAAAGGGTTTTTATTCCCTTGTGGTTAAGAGGCGACAGTTACTTTACATTCCAAAGTGTGTTTCCCATTCTTTTTTGCGTGGTTTTGGAATTCTTTTTGGGAAAACCATTTTTAAGGGTGCTAATACAAAAAATTTTATACTTAAAATTTGGTCATTGCCACTTTTATTACCCCAATTACCAATATTGTCTAAATAATCAGTTTGTGGGTTTGTGATGCCACCTTGCACACCTATTCCGTAGCCAGTTTTGAGCAAATAATATGCCCCAAGACTTGTAGGGAAATAAATTGCGTTTTGGGAATATGTTTCGTCTGTTGCTCTTGTAGAAAGTAAATCGGAATAATTGGTATTGTTCTCGTCTTTTGGTTTAAATTGCATTAACCCAATACCTTGACTGATATACAACCCAAAATTATGTTTTTTGATAAAATGATATTGCAATTCATATTGTAACCCTAAAAGATTAGTGCGAAAAAAAGTATTTGGTGAATTTTTTTCGGTTGTACCTGTATATTGATAATTACGATTTTCGCCTGTGATAAAGCCAGCAAACAAACCTAAACGCCCATTCAAACGTTTTGCATGGTTAAATTTTAATCCAATATGATAGCAAGCAGTCCATTTTTGGTATCCACTCAAATCACCGCTATACGCATTGGCACTTACACCCAATTCCAAAAAACGCAAAAATTGTATGCGAGATTTGTCTTTGACGCTATCAACCGTAAAGCCAAAATCTTCGGAAAGTTCTTGGGGTTTGGCAGATTTTATAGCTACAAAAAAAAGGGTAAAAATTAAAATTGTAAGTGTTTGAATGTTTTTCATAATATTTTTTATATTGAATTTCTCAATTTATCTATTTCTGTTTCTGGAAGCCCTGTTATTTGAGCAATTTGGGCATTATTCATATCTGAAAATTTGATAAGGTTTATAGCAATAATTGTAATCCCTTCGAGTTTTCCTTCGATTCGTCCTTTTATTTCTCCTTTTATTTCCCCTTTTATTTCTCCTTTCATAAAAGCGGTTTTTTCAATTGCATACCAATCACGGTAATTTTTTAGGCTTTGGTCATACATAATTCTTTCCTCTTTTGTGTAATTTGTGATTTTACAAGTGGTAAAAAGTTTAGTGAATAGTGGATTTGCATTTTTGACAATAGTTGCATTTTCGTTGATTTTTTCCATGTTTTTAAAATTATAAAGCCAAGCGTCCAAATCTGTTTGGATTTCGGTTTCTTGTTTTACAAATTTTGGCATTTCCACATACAAAAGCGTGAGTTTGTCATAAAAAACTTCTTTTCTTCTTGTGTTTTACCTAATGCCTCCACATTCAAAAACTGAATATCCAAAATCGGATATTGTTTTCTGTCCAAAAGTACATTCAAAAAATTCATTAACAAGTCTTTGTTTTCTTCTGTACCAAAAACACGTTTGAAACCAAAATCTGTGAAAAGATTGATAAAAGTAGGCGATTTTTTTGCCATTTTTAAATAACAATAAGAGAAATTTTTTACAAAATTACAATAAAAATGCTATTTTACTATGATTTTACCATTAAACATTTTCCAATGTCAAAATCGTAATTTCAGGTAAAATTCCTATGCGAGCAGGCATTACTTGTGAATAGCCAAAACCACGATTTACATAAATTTTTTGCCCATTTTTTTCATAAAGCCCTGCCCATTGTTCATACATATATTGCGAGGGACTCCATTTGAAATTACCAACTTCTATCCCGATTTGCATGCCATGTGTGTGTCCTGAGAGCGTGAGGTCAATATCTGCATAGTTGCGTACTTGTGCGTCCCAATGCGAAGGATCATGTGAAAGCAAAATTTTATTTTGTGCTTGGCTTTCTATTTTTTCGTATGTTTTGGAAAGGTTGCCATATTGTGGAAATCTGCTGCTTGCACTCCAATTCCCTACACCCAAAAATGTCAATTTTTCGTTATTTTCTTCCAAAAAAAACACATCATCAACCAACAATTTCCAACCTAATTGCTTGTGTGCAAGATACATTTTTTGCAGGTTTTCAGATTTCGCTTTTACAGAATCCCATTGGTAATAATCGCCATAATCATGATTTCCTAATGAAGAAACCACGCCAAAGGGTGCTTTGAGTTGCAAAAGTGCAGAAAAAAATGGTTTTATCTCATCAGTATATTGATTGACTAAATCACCTGTAAAACAAATAATATCTGGTTTTTGACTTTTTAACAATTCAATACCCCTGCGAATAGCTTTATCATCATAGTAACTTCCTACATGCAAATCTGATATATGCGCAATACGCAAACCACGCCATTTTTGCGAAAGATTACGAATAGGCACACGCACATTCCGCACTTGAAAATCCGTAGCGCCCCAAGCCATACCATACGAAAGTAAGCCCAAAGGTATGCTACTCGCCAAAAAAATACCTTTTGTCAAAAATTCAGAACGTGTAAATGTAGGCGTTTTTTCAGATTGTCCAGTGCTTTCAGATTGTTCGGTTTTTGGCTTATTTTTAAAAAAATTTAATACAAAATAATAACAATATTTGATAAAAATAATAAAATCTTCTACCAGAAAAAATAATGTCGTAAAAAATTTTGTCAAATAAACCGCAATTATTGTGTTTGTAAGTACATTACGCAATGTTGCAGGCAATATATACGGATTACCCAAACGATAAAACAAAGAAAATCCAATCATCAAAAAAGATAATATCCAAAATCCATAAAATATGGTATTTTTAAAAATCTCATTTTTGAATGTATTTTTGGTAAATTTTTTGTTAAAAATAATTTTTAATCTGCTAAACCAATAAAAATCAAGGCTCAACATGATGACGAAGATGAGAAATGTACGCATAATAAGCCCCCAGCCCCAAAGGAGAGTAAATACAAAAGAGGCTATTAATTTATGATATAAAATTAAAAATGTGTAAAATTAGCATTTATTTAAGTTTAAACGCATTTTTTAGTTTTTAAAAAATTAAATTTTAAAAAAAATAAAAAAACATATCACAAAATATTTTTTTTTACGTTAATTTTGCAAACGATTGCAAAGGTATATTCACAAAATTTTATACTACAAAAATCCAAAATAATACTTTTTTAACGGTTATTTCCCTATTTACTTCGCTTTATTTATTCCCCTAAAAAAAATCAAAATAATACTTTCCAAAATTTTATCCCAAAAAATAAACAAATAATATTATGATGCGACACGAAGACTTTGTAATGCCTGTTGGCACAGCTTTAGACCGTTTTATTAGCAGACATCAAGAGCAATTTCCGTATGCAACGGGCGAACTTTCACAACTTTTGAGGGATATTGCACTTGCAGGCAAAATTGTAAATCGTGAAATCAATCGTGCAGGACTTATTAATGTAACAGGAAATTTTGGAAATCAAAATATACAAGGCGAAGAACAACAAAAACTTGATGTAATAGCCAATGTGCGTTTTATCAGAGCATTGCGTAATGGTGGAGAAGTATGTGGTATTATTTCGGAAGAAGAAGATGAATTGATAGATACTGAAAAACTTGATGGGCGATATGTGGTAGCAATTGACCCATTAGATGGCTCGTCCAATATTGATGTAAATGTGTCTATTGGCACTATTTTTTCTATTTATAGACGCACTTCGCCTGTTGGTACGCCTGTTACTTGGCAAGATTTTCAGCAATATGGCACTAAGCAAGTAGCTTCAGGTTATTTGTTGTATGGTTCTTCTACAATGTTGGTTTATACAACTGGACATGGCGTAAATGGTTTTACGTATGAACCTTCTTTGGGTGAGTTTATTCTTTCACATGCAGATATGCAAATGCCCCAAAATGCAAATAGTTATTCGGTAAATGAAGGAAATTTTTATGATTTTCCAGAAGAAGTAAAAACATATTTAGATTTCTGTAAAAAAAATCGTTTTTCTGCACGTTATATTGGTTCACTTGTAGCAGATTTTCACCGCAATTTGCTCAAAGGTGGCATTTACCTTTATCCACCTACCCAAAAATCACCAGAAGGCAAACTTCGCCTAATGTATGAGGCACAAGCATTGGCATTTATCGCAGAACAAGCTGGCGGAAAAGCTACTGATGGCAAACGCAGGATTTTGGATATTCTCCCACAATCATTGCACCAACGTATTCCCCTTTATATAGGCTCTACTGATATGGTAACACAGATTTCGGATATGATTAAGGCAAAAGATTTGATAGAAGTGTAAAAAGGATTAAGGATAGGGATTATTTTTTTGATTTTTTTTTAATTCTAATGAAATAATTCCCTAAAACCATTGATAATCAATAACTTAAACCCACAAAATCTTAAAGGTTTTGTGGGTTTTTAATTATGTAATATTAAAAATCCATAATTAAAAATCTCCCCCTATTAAACCATTTCAATATATTTACATCAAAAAGAAAGACAACAGAAAACTGAATAAAAATACAAACAAAAATTTTGTAAAAATTAAAAACATAAAAGTCAATAAAATATTTTGGAAGATGTAGAGATTTTGGACAAATTTAAAGACCCACATACGCAAGCGTGGGCGTTTGAACAATTAGTCAAAAAATATCAGCAAAAAATCTATGGACATATTCGTAAAATGGTCATTGACCATGAAGATGCCAATGATTTGACACAAGACACGTTTGTAAAAATATGGCGAAATCTGGACAGTTTTCAAGGAAATTCGCAACTATATACGTGGATTTATCGCATTGCAACAAATGAATGTTTGAGTTTTTTGGATAAAAAACGCAAAAAATCTTGGATTTCTTTTGATACTAAAAATGAATATTTGACAGAAAAATTATCAAGTTCTGCCTATATTTCTGGTGATGAAGTGCAAATAAAATTGCAAAAAGCACTACTTACATTGCCCGATAAGCAACGTTTGGTATTTAATATGAAATATTTTGATGACATGAAATATGAGGAAATATCTGCAATTTTGAGAACAAGTGTTGGGGCATTGAAAGCATCTTATCATTTGGCGGTCAAAAAAATAGAGCAATTTATAAATCCTTAAACGTTAAAAATCTAATAAAAAATGACATGAATACACCAAAAACTCCTTTTGAAGTACCTGATGGGTATTTTGAAAAATTAGAAAATGATATTTTTGCAAAAACTTCACTCTCACACCAAATTATTTTTGGGGCAAAGGAAATACCTTTTGTTTTGCCAGAAAATTTTTTTGAAAAACTTGAAGATAATATTTTTGCACAAACATCTGTTCCACACAAACAAGTATTTGATGTGTTGCCAAAAAACCCACAAACGCCTTTTCAAACGCCTAACGCCTATTTTGAACAATTACAACATCAAATTTTAAGCAAAATTTCGCCACAAAAACCAACTATTTTTTGGCAATTTTTTGAACGCATTTCTATTGGTTTTAATTCGCATTTTTTTACCCCCAAAAAAATCGCTTTTGCTACATTTTCAATTTGCATTTTGGGTGCAATCTTTTGGATAAATATAAATCCAAAAAATAATACACTTTCAAAAACAAATATTAAAAACGATAATTTACCAAAAAATATAAAATCTGAAATATTGATAGATACTTTACAAATCAATCCATTAAAAAACAACAAAAATAATTCAGAAAATACATTAAACCTTTTAGCAGAAAATACGTCAAAAAATGTAATAATTAAAAAAGAAAGCATGCCAAAAAGTCAAGAAAATAATCCGAAAATTAATGATTCACAACGTGAAATTTCACTTGATACACGCCTACAAGATATTTCAAAACAAGACCTTGAAGCATATTTGGCTGGTGAAGAATTTACAGATCATGATATTTTGGAAATAATCACACAAGAACAATCTGTCATGATGATGGAACAAATTATACTTGGACACGAAGAATACGAAGAAGAACTAAAACACAAAAAAGAACTACAAAAAGAAAAGGAAATTAATGAATTGTTGCACGAAATACATGAATTAGCGGAGTAAAAAAGCCCCCTAACCCAAAGGAAGTAAATGCAAAAAATAGTAAAAACCAAATTAAATTTTACAAAAAATGAAAAACAATATTTTTTCTTACAAATTTTTAATTATTTTGTATATGTTTAGGCATAACCTAAAAAATAGCTTTAAACCATACTTTACATCAATGTCTAAAATAAGATGGTTTATTCCCCCTTTGGGGGTTAGGGGGCTAATTATTTTAATTTTTCTTTGGATTGGATTTTCCAAAGATTTATATAAATTGAATGCGCAACCTACAAGACTGGAAAAATTGTATGATATGCGTAGAACAGAGGTTGAAAAGTTGAAAAAAGATATGATTTTTTCACGCATTAATCTACAAGAAACTCAAATAAAAGCCTTTTCAGAAATGTATGACGCATACCTCAAAGAAAAATTGGTCATGCGTAGAAAACTTCAAAAAACACGAAAAAATGCACAAAGCCTTGCAAATACTGATGCAGATTTGAAAAAAAACATTGATGAATTATTTAGTTTTCGCCAAGAAGATTTGAATATGGAAAAACTATATAAAGATAAATTTCTTACAATATTAAATATCCGTCAATTAGCAGAACTTTATCGTTCTGAACAAGATTTTATTCAAACATTACTCAAAACATTACGCAACAATTTACCTTTAAATAAAGAAGAGGATTAGTGTAGATATTATAGATTTGGCACAAAATCTATTTTCTACACAAATTTTAAAAGTATACAAACAAACCCAATTATTTTGAAGTTGGAAGGCGTATGCCCATCACAAGTATATCATCTATTTGTTTTTCTTGTCCTTCTTTTATCCAATCTTTTATATTTGTTTTGAGCAAATCGTGTTGTGTTTGGGGCGTTTTTTTATGAATTTGTAAAAACAATTCTTTTAAGTTTTTTATCATAAATTTCTTGTTTTGTATGCCTCCAAATTGGTCTTGGTAACCATCAGAAAACATATAAAACATTGTATCAGGCATAATCGCAGAAAAAGGAATAATATGTTTGTCAAAAATGCGTTCTTTTTCTTGTTGCTCCCCTCCTATTGAAAATCTATTGGCTTTTATTTCAATAATTTCATTATTTTGGATATAAATAAGTGGATTTTTTGCACCAGAAACTGATACAAGTTCATTTTCTTTGTCAATCACAAGCAACGTAATATCCATACCATCTTTATTTGTGCCTTCGTGTTGCCTTAACACTGTACGAATACCTTTGTGCAGTTCATTGAGGATTTTGTCGCTGTCTGTAATTTGTTTTTCCAAAATAATATTATCCAAAATATCTTTGCCAAGCATACTCATCAACGCACCAGGCACGCCATGTCCTGTACAATCTACGCAAGCAATGATAATTTTTTGGTTAATTTCTTCAAAATAATAAAAATCGCCTGAAACAATATCACGTGGTTGAAACAAAATAAAATACTGCGAAATATGCTCTTCAATACTTTCATACAAAGGTAAAATTGCTTTTTGTATACGTTCAGCGTATATAATGCTGTCTGTAATTTGTTTATTTCGGTCTTCTAAGGCATCTTTTTGTTTTTCTACTTCTTTATTTGCTTCTTCTAATTGGAATGTACGCTCTAAAACCCTTTTTTCCAAATCTTTTGTTAATTGTTCAACCTCCAAAAATGCACTTGAAAACCTACGTGCAATGATAATCACCTGCAAAGCAACCAAAAGCGAAAAAGCAGTAGGCACAAGTTCAACCGAACCAAAAAGTTCTACTTCCTCAGCGTGTAATGCGTCATTGATACTTGCAATTATCATAAAAATAATCGCAATTAACTGCAAAGGTGCATCAAAAATATTTTCTTTAATTTCTTTTTTATGGTCTTCCTGGTGGTTATTTTTGTGGTTGTTGTGGTCATATTTTTGATTTTTATCTTGGTTAAAAAATGTTGCCAAAATCAAAATATAGACCAAATATAATTCTGAAAGAAGTGAAATAAATTCAAAAATATTGATGGTTTGTGTAAAAATACGAGGCGGTGCAACCAATATAAAAATACAATAAGCAAGCGAAATAAACAACACACTAAAAACAATGCGTTTATTCGTGTGCTTCTTATAAAGACTTTGTACATATAAAAGTGCAAAAGGCAACAGTAAAAAACTCGTAATAAAATATGCTTTACTTTGCCATTCATACGATAAACCATTGTGTTCTTTGAGGTATTGATACAAATAATGTTCGCCAAAAACCAAAATTCGTGTTGCAATCACTACACAAATCACCCCAAATAAAAATGTGCTATTGTCTTTGTGAAAAAGCCACAAAATCAAATGATAAATTGCCATAAAATACAAAAAACCTAACCAAGCGATATCTATTGCATTAGAAATGTTTTTTTTCGCAAGTATATTTTCATAATTTCCAACAAAGAAATTTTGAATAATACCTGCAATAAAAATATCATAATTGGCAACTTGGACAATGATTTCAAATTTTTTTGTATTTTCTTGGAGGTCAATTTTTACAATATTTTCTAATATTTCATTTTCATATTGTTCAAAATTTGTGGCAATTTTCCCCCTTTTTGATACGATTTTCCCATTTACCCAAATTTTATTTGCTGACCAAATTTTCGGAATAATAAAACCCAATGTGTTTATTGTATCACTCAATTCTATTTGTAAACGATATGTCGCATAACCATACGCAGGATATGTATTGTTGTTTTTGTCTTGCAATGATGTCCAAGAACGTGGATTTTTGATGTATTGAATGGCATTTTTAGCGGTTTCTTTGGTATTATTTTTAACCAAAAAACTATCTGGTGTCCATAATTTTTGCCAGTAAAATTCCCATTCACCACTCAATTCTACTTTAATATTTTTCTTGATATGTGTTACGTTTATCTTAGAAACGCCTTTGTTTGCATGAGAAAATTCAGATTGACAACTTGAAAAAATTGCTACACCCAAAAACAATAAAAACCAAGATATTTTTGTTGAAATACTATTTTTTAAAGTAGGCAAAATCATTTTAAAAATTAAAAGTTTGAAGATGTGTTTTTTCATTTTTTAGATCAAAATATTGAATATCAAAATTTTCTTTTGTTTTTTCAATATTTGTGATGCTAACAGTTTTTACTTGGTATTTCCGAATATTTACATTAAAATTTGTAAAAATATCGCCTTTTGTATTATCAAAATGTAATTTTAAGATATTTTCTTTGGTATATTCTTTGTTTTCTGGTTGCAAAAGCCATTCTTCAAACCATTTTTTTCTAATTTCTCGTGCTTCTTTGTTGTATAAAGTTGCAGATGACCAAATATATGGCAGTCTGCTATCCAAATATTTAAAAAAATATTGTGTTCCTGTCCAACGAAATTCAAACAATAAATTACCCAATTCCTTAACAACCAATGTAAAAGGTTCTATATCAGAAAAATCATAATTTCTTAAAAAATCATGTAATTTTTCGTTTGCTGTGTATGGTTTGTATAATAAAATTTCTTTTACAATCAATCCTCTACTCTTACGATATTTTTCTTGGCGTATATGTGCCTCAAAAGCCCCATTGAGCAAACACACAAAGGTTTGTGCTTCATTTACACCAATCCAAGTGCCTTGTCCTTGTGTATCTATCGGGCAAAAAAAATTTTTTTTGTCTATTTCATACATTTGTGGTGGTAAAGCATCTTGGCGGTGGATATATTCATCACGATTGGAGGTAAAAATATAATCATCATTTTCCTTAGGCAGATACGTGAGAGTACACATAGAAAAGGGTCAAAGGTTTAAAAGGTTCAATATCAATATCTGCAGGGCAAAGTTTGGCTTGCCCTCGCCCAATCATTCAAAATGGACAATATTTTTTGATATTTTAAGTTAAATAAAAATTTCTTTTTGGGCTTGTAATTTTTGTTGATTTTTAAAATTGGTAGTAGCATCAGCCACGCCAAAATTTTCCGAAATTTGCATATTTGGCATAAGCAACAAAACACCAACCTTTATGAGGGCTTGGTGATGTATGGTATGTTCTATATTATATGCCCATTCTCGCCAATAATTGCTTGCTATTTCACTTATTTGGCTTTCATTGTCTATATTATATGTTTGGTATAGTGTAATATTTATATTGGAAAAATCTATATTTTCTAAAATTTCTTTGATAACTTCCATACAAACCAAGCGGTTATTTTCTATCAAAAGGTTGCGTTTTCGTGCATCATAATCCAATTTTTGGGTTTCTTGACTTTGTATCAAGCACTGAAAAAACTCTAATATATGCCTCAAATGTTGTCCAATACTTGCGTAGTGCAACGTAGGGATTTTGGTTGTAAAATGTTCATCAGATAATTTTTCTACTAACTGATGAAGTTCTTGTAATAAAATTTCGGTTTTTTGAAGTAAGGGTTTCATGAAAGTTTAAGGTTCAAAGGTCAATAGGTTCAAAGGTTCAAAAAAAATTTATACTCTATAATCCATCATTAGTTTTCAGTTTTCACATATAGCACCATTTTCACATTATTAGCCAAAATAAGGCTACCACCACCTACCCCAAAATCACGTCTGTTGATGACAAATTCAGACTTAAATATCGTTCCAGAAAAGGTAAAAGGTATTTCCATTTGTTTGGTAACGCCTTTCATCGTAATATCAAAATTACCTTTGTAGTCATATTCGCCTGTTTTTGCATTTTTGCCTATATATGTAATTTTATTGGCTTTCATACTAATTTTTGGATATTTTTCCGCATCAAAATAATCATCTTTTTTCAAATGTTTATCTCTTGCGTTGTTGTTGGTGTTTATTGTATTGGTTTTTACAGATGCCTTTATAAATGTAGGATTTCCCTGTTTGTCAGTTTCAATCGTAGCCTCAAAACCCGAAAAATCACCATTTACATTAAATCCAGCATTTTTTATCACAAAACCTATTTTAGATTCTACAACTATGAGCGTTTTTTGGGCAAATAAATTATTATTTATTAAAATAAAAACCAATAAACAAGTCAAAAAGAAACGGTAATTTTTCATATTTTTTTTAATGTAATAAATAATATAAACAATGAATTAAAATAATGGCGTAAATTTAACTATGATATTTTTTCAGATTTTCAAGTGTTTCGTTCTTCATACATTGACAACTGAAAAAATACAAGAAGATTTTAAAAAACAAAAAAAATCCATAATTCATAATTAAAAAGCATAATGCCCTCCTACTTCAAATAATAGTGCTTTATTCCTAAAACGGTCATTATCAAAAGTTAGTTTCCTATCTGTTTTATATTCTGTAAATACAAAACTTAGCCCTGCTTTTATTGCCCATTTATCATTTAGCCAATATCTTGCATAAATTTCGGAGTTCAAACTTCCCAAATCATTGTCACTTACCAACAGCAAATTAAAAGCAGTTGGGCTTGCTTGTTGGGTAGTTCTTACGCCATTTGCTTGAAAAATACTTGTTTGTTTTGCCCCAAAGCTAAAACCAATTGCATCAATATTAAATCCAATATCCCATTTTTTGTTGAAGGCATATTGCAAATAAATGGCAAGATTTAAGCTATTGACTTGAGCATTATTAAACGTTAAAGTATCAAAATTTTCTGGTTTATTTTCCGCAAATAACACACCAAAACCCGTTTGCCCTGATGTAAGATTGGCAGGTGCAGTTACAAAGGTTTGGTCTTGTGCGAAGATACCAGAATAACGCAAACCATAGCCAATCCTAAATTTTTTATTTCGGGTAATGCCATACACTTTTGAAGCATCAAGGCTTATCATAAAACTTTCGCCAAAATTTACGCCCAAACCTATTGTGCGTGTAGGTGGAAGTGGGTTTTCAGTATTTTCTTGTGCAAAAATATTTGTATAAAAGAAACTGAAAAAAGTAAAAAGAATAACGGAAAATTGTTTGTTCATTTGTTTTTTAAATGGTTTTGTATTTATAATTTTTTCCAAAAAATAACCTTATCTTCTCCCTCCGCATAAAATTCCCTTACAATTGCTTCTTTTCCGTAGTTATTTTTAAGATAAAAATTACGAGTTTCTTGGAAATTAGGTAATCCAGAAGTTTCTACTAATAAAATTCGTTGTCCCGACTTTTTCAAATGATTTTCAATGTATTTCAACAAGGTTGTTCCCATATTTTTGCCTTGAAAAATTTTGTGTATTGCTATCAAATATAGGTTATAAGTGCCTTGTGTCATACGCTCAGGGGCGTAATAGGCGAGCCCAATAGGGTGATTATTCTCATTTTCACATACAATCCAAAACTCAGTTTGCTCTTGTTCAGGTGTTTGAAAATAAGGGTTTATCATATCGTCCAAGTATTCTGAAGGGAATAAACCTGTGGAATCAATAATATTTTTGAGGGTTGAAAGGTCTGTTTTTTTTACTATTCTGATGTTCATTTGTTTATTTTTTTTATTTAGGTGGTTTTCTACAAACCCAAATCTGCCAATCCATATACACCTCCGAATTGCTTACACCACACCAATACGTATCTATATTGCGAAATTGTAACATTTGAAGGAATATTCCACGTTTGCATGCCATTTCGTTGTGTAAGCGTAGCAATTTCCAACGCTCCACTTGCATTGTTGCTATTTGGCGCAAGATAAATACGTAAGTCTGGTGCATTGCCTGAACTATTAAAGTTTGAACTCGTGATAAGTTTCAATACACCATTTTCTATTTTGAGTTTGACAGCCCCTGAACTTCCATTGCCAAAATTTCCTGTCCTAATCACTTGTACCATTGCACTATTGCTTTGTATGCCTTCCACTGTTGCGGTTACATTGGCAGTGCCATACATATTGCCTATTGCAGTGCCTGCATTATTTACGCTTACAAGGTTTGTGTTATCACTTGTCCAAGCAATCGTCTTTCCGTTGAGTATTTGCCCAATATTATTTTTTACCACTGCTTGCAAACTTACATTTCCATTGAGTATAAGTTCATAATTTGGCTCTAAGGTTACGGTTGCTACTTGATTATTGTCTGTTACAACAGTAAGCAATGCGGTTGCTTGTACACTGTTGTAGGTTGCTGTGATGGTTATTTGTCCGTTTGATACACCTGTTGCAGTACCATTTTGGGCTATTGTTGCTACATTGTTATTGCTACTGCTCCAAGTGATGCCTGTGGTTGGCGTTTGGGTTTTATTGCCTGATTTATCAAAAAAATTAAGCGTAAAATTAAAACTTTCTCCTATTAAAATAGATTTTGTAGTGGGCAAAATTTCCAAACGTTCCGCAATTTCAATCGGAGCAATATCATCACTTTTTTTAGGTTTGCAAGCAAATGCAAAAAGAATTAAGACGAATACAGCAATTAGTTTTTTCATGTTTTTTATGTATGTTCTACCTATTTTTTAATTAAAATTTTTAAAATTTTATTTCTTTCTAAGAAAATTATGACCAAAGAAAAAAATAATGTAATCAATGCAAGTGCAAATAATTGCCCACCATCTTGCTTAACTTCAATACCCAACACAAATATATGTGAAAAAACTGCTCCACACATTGTCCCAAAGGATAAAACTGCACCCCAAACCGAATAACGAGGCAACAAAAGTAATACGCTTGCGATGAGTTCTATAACGCCAGAACCTATTCTACCCATAGGCTCTGCACCCAGTTGTGTAAAAATATATACAGATTCTTCTGCACCTGTGAATTTAAAAAAAAGTGTTTGTAATAAAATAATCGCAGGTATTAATCTTATTATCCAATATGTTATTTGGTTCATTTTGTTTTTTTAGTAAATAAAAATTTATGATATAATGCTTTAAAATTCCCTCTTTGGACTTACTCACCCTTTGAGAGCTGGAAGCTATTATTTCAAAATACTTTTCCAATTTTTATCTGCTTTGTATTTTAAGTTTGCTTCATCTTTGTTCCAAGAATTTTTAGTGTTATTAAAATAAGCATTATAAAAAAGATACAATTTGTCATCTACAATTTTGAAGGTGCTTGGGTCAATATCCACTTTTTCACCACCATAACCCATTGCATAAGCACACCAACCACCATATTGTGGCTCATATTTATTTGGATTACTTTTAAATTTCTCTAAATTTGTAAAGTTTGCAAAAGCATATTTTATGCCTTGATGTGTATAAGTGATATTTTTGCTACCTTTTGCAGGTTTGCCTGCAAAATACGAAACCGCATCATAGCCTTGTATTGCAAAATTATTATAAATATTAAAGTGTTTTGAGCGAATATCGTTTTGTGAAAATACATTTTTTGAAATAAAACTATTTTCTACACAAAATAGAAAATTTACAACAAACAATATTTTAAAGAGAAATACGGTTTTCATAGTATTTTGAAATATTTAACAAAAAAATTAGGAAAGTAAAAAATAAAAATTTAGGAATATTGCAAATTCTAAAAGGATAGACGTGCTACTTTTTAAGTCCTTACAATATTTTTAGAAATTTTTAATTTATTTTTTTCAACCAAAAATTTATTTTTTTATGAATCCAGAAAAATGGGTGGAAAATTACGCAGATGTGATGTATGGCTATGCGTTCAAAATCCTCAAAAATGAAGAAGAAAGCAATGACATGGTACAAGATACATTTTTATCTGCTTTGAAAAATAAGAGCGGATTTTTGGGTAACAGTTCTGAAAAAACATGGCTTTTTCGTATTCTCCAAAATAAAATATTGGATTTGTTGCGAAAAAGAACTACAACACGCATACAAAAAGATGTTGATGTGTATGATATGTATTTTGAAAAAACAGAAGATTATCGCAATGGACATGGGAATAGTTTATATGACCCAAAAAATTGGGTAAAAAATGCCCAAGATACCCTTGAAAAACAAGAGTTATATTTGATTTTGCACTATTGTATTGCAAAATTACCCGAAAAACAAGCACAAGTCATGCAGAAAAAATTTTTGAATGACGAAAAAAGCGAAAACATTTGTCAGGAACTGAATATTTCTACGTCTAATTTTTGGGCTTTGACACACAGAGCAAAAATTTCTTTGCGGGCATGTGTAGAGAAAAATTGGGAAAATTAAAAAATTGTTTATTCAGCAATAAGTAGCAATTTATAAGCAAATAAACCCTAAAAAAAACTGGTTACCAAATCAACTTACAACTACAAAACTATGAAAAGACGAAAAAATATTTTTTATAATTGCAAACACGCAGAGCTTTTTATCGTAAAAAAACTTTGTCATGATGCCCATAAATGGGAAAAAGTTTTTGCTTATGCGCACTTACGCAGGTGTAAATCGTGTAATACCCACGCAACACAATTTAAAATCATCACAGAAATTTTAAATGAAAAAGCAATTTTTGAACAGGATTTACCTATATTTTCTGTGGCTGACACAAATGTAAAAATGCGTGAGGACAAAAAAGAATCCTTGCAGAAACTCATTGATAATGCAAAGTCAAATGATAGTATATAAAAAAGTTTGTGTAATTATTTAGCCCCTAACCCAAAGGGGAACAAACCGTTTAGGTTAAGTTTTTACAAGCCTTTTGAAGTAAAATATAGCTTAAAACCGCTTAAAATCTACTTTTTATGATATGGCTAAATAGATACAAGTTTGTAATTATTCAATCAATTTAAAATGCAATGTTTTTTTATGAAATAGATTGAAACCCATTACAATTTATAGATTTTGAACTTTAAACCTTAAACCCTAAACCCTTTGAACCTTCTAAAACGCTACAACATCAACCCAAATTTTTGAGGTTCTGCCTCTGTCATCTGTGCAAGTAATGTTTAATTTACCTATTTGTGGTGTAAAAAACAAATTTTCTTTAGCAGAAATCGTCTTATACAAAACACCATTCAAAAACCAATGCACCTCATGCACATCATCAGCCACTTGACACGCAAGCGATATTTTTGGGGGATTTTGGATAGGAATAATATAAGATTGTGCGTGTAAAGGCGAAGTGATGCGAGGCGAAAACCCTTCTAATTGGGCAACATTGCATTTGGGATTATGTGGTGGTGGTGCTGGGTATTTGTTTTTTTCATCTGCATAAAAAGCACGCAACGCAGGCGAAATTTTTGCAAAATATTCAGTTTTATATTCATTTTCCAAAGGCATACATTTTTGACAAAAACGTATTTTATTATCCAAAGAAACAAATATTTTTTGTAAATGTTCGCATTTTTGAGCGGAAGAGACTGCAGAAATATGCAAATCTATGATTTGATTTTCACAAAAATCATTTGGTACTTTCCCTGATTCTTCACACACATATCGCACTTTGATATTGCCAGGCGCAGTAAACCATTCACTATTTTTTTTTGTTAATTTATTGTCTGAATAGCTTTTATTAGCATTTTTATTGTCTTTTTTGGCTAATATTTCCATAAAGATATCCATCAATAAAGGCGTTGCAATCTCTGCCCCTACAAGATTATTGATGCCTTCACCTGTAAAATTCCCTACCCAAACGCCCACCGTTATATCAGGTGTATACCCTATTGCCCACGCATCACGCCTGCCAAGCGAAGTGCCTGTTTTCCAAGCTATTTTGGGCAAATCCAATCTATTCAAAAGACTCGTAGGCATATCAGGGCGTTGATTTTGTGCCAATATTTCGCTTATCAAATAACACGTTTCAGGCGAAAGTATATTTGTTTTTTCGGATAATTTTTTACTTTTTTTGGTTTTATCTTTTTTGGTTTGTATGTACTTTAAAGGCTCAAAATTTCCATTATTTGCCAACATACTATATCCACTTACCAATTCCTCCAACGTAGCCCCACAACCACCTAAGGCAAGCGAAAGACCAAGTTTTTTTTCGTCTTTTTCTATTTGGCTAAAATGCAAATTTTTGAGCAATGCAATCAAATTTTTTGTACCAATATTTTCTAATAATTGCACCGCAGGCACATTAAGCGAAGAAATCAAAGCATTTTCTACATTAACTTTTCCTTTAAAATCTTTGCTAAAATTTTCAGGCGAAAACGCTCCAAAATTCATTGGTACATCTTCCAACATGGTTTTGGGGGTTATTTTTCCTTTGTCCATTGCCAATCCATACAAAAAAGGTTTTAAGGTACTACCAGGAGAACGCACCGCCTTGATGCCATTTACTTCGCCTTTGTGTTTTTTGTCTGCAAAATCCGCAGTTGCGATATAAGCTATTATTTCGTTTGTATGATTATTCGTAACCAACGCACAAGCATTATGAATATTATAATTGGCTAATCTTTGGACATATTGTTGGGTAATTTCTTGGGTGCGAAGTTGTTTTTCAGGGTGTAATGTGGTATAAATTTCATGAATATTTGGGTTATTTTTTTGTAAATCTGTTGCCAAGGCAGTAATATGTTGTGGCAAAGTTTGGCGTGTTACCTGCAAAGGTTCTTGTATAGCTTGTTGAATATCTGCCAACAGAAAAATGCGTGCAGAAGACATTTTTTTGAGCCATTTGTTCCTTGCTTCCCTTATTTCTTGGTTTTTCTTACCAAATTCCCAACTGTTAGGACGATTTGGCACAATGGTAAGAGCAGTAATTTCTGCCAATGAAAGAAATTGTGGTTTTTTTTGGAAAAAAATCAAAGAGGCTGATTTTATGCCTTCAATATTGCTTCCATACGGAAGATTATTGACATACATTTGCAAGATTTCATTTTTGGAATAATAAAATTCTAATTGAAAAGCCCTAAAAATCTCCCAAATTTTTTGCGTATAAGTGCGTGGTTTTCTATCTAACATACGTGCTACTTGCATCGTGATTGTAGATGCACCTGAAGTTCTGCGATTGTACCAAATATTTCGCCCAAAAGCCCTCAAAATTGCAGTATAATCTACGCCCCAATGCCAATAGAAGTATTTATCTTCTTTGAACACCAACATTTTTTGGAGTTGTGGATTTATCTCTGAAAGTTCTGTTTTGATACGCCATTTTTGGTCTTTTGACAAAAAACTATGCAAAATCGTGGTGCTGTCTTCCGCAAAAACCAACGTGCTGTAATCTTCTTGAACAGGCAAAGGTGCAAAAAAATCAACCACAAAAAACAAAAATACAGGCAATAAAAAGCATAAAAAAAGCCCCCTAATCCCCAAAGGGGAAATAAACCGTTTATAACAAATTCTTATTTGAGACACCATAGGTCTCAGCGTCCTGCTAAGACCTACCAAACTGTAAGCGTCCCGCTTACTTCTTGTACAATTCCACATTGGTTTAGTCTTTTAATACAATTTTACAAAAATAAATCATTTTTATGGTAAATTGTATGGAAAGCAATCGAGACGCTTAAAAATTTATAGGTCTTAGTGAGACGCTAAAACCAGTGATAATCTTTTGAACTTTCTTTACCGCTATATAAAACTTACACAAACTTATACATTTGTTGTTTATTTCATGTTTCAACGTGTCCCCTTGCCATCAGACTCAGGATTTTTGACACTCCACTGTGCGGTTTAGCTCACCGCTTGACCTTTCAGATTTAAACTTGCATTCAAATCTCGGTCTATTATCAAATTGCATTTTTCACAATGATATGCTCTTTCTGATAAATGTAATTTTTCTTTCTTATTTCCACAATTTGAACAAGTTTTTGAACTTGCAAAAAATCTGTCTGCAATCACC
>JANPJR010000017.1:0-27493 GCA_031425615.1 Cytophagales bacterium | reverse complement strand
ATTTTTTCACATTTTAATCATCAAATATCTTAGCACCAATTTACACAATTATTTTAAAAAATAAAAATCCACTTACCAGATTGTTTTATTTTGCTCTTTTCATTTGTATCGCAAAATATTATTTTGTTACAACTTTTTTTTACAAGGTTATGATCAAAGGGTTAAAAATCATTATCTTTAAAAATGGGCTCATGCACAATTTTTAAAATTTTTAGCTCATCACCTCCATCAAAATTATCTATGATATTTGGTGAGAAATCTTTTTCAGCTTGGCTGTGCCATATATTATCAAAATTATTCAAATCAACCACAAATAATTGTTTTATAAGAGTGCCTGAACCTGTGGCTTTTGCAGTATGACCAATAAATAAAAGATATTCCTTTATTTTAAGTTTTTTATAAAAAACATTGGATAGAACTAAACCATTAAACATTGAGTATTGCCCTACTTTTATTTTTAGTGAAAACCACCCTTTATTTTTTACATATATCCAAGGTGAAGTATCTTTTTGACAAAACTCAATAGTGTCTCTATTTTGTTCAAAAACTTTCATCTTAAGTGAGTTGTCCAATTTATCTATGTGTGCAAAGTGATAAGGATTATATATAAAAATTTTTAGGCTGTCTAAACTCATTTGATACACATTTATCGCTCCTCCCGCAGTTTCAGGGTTTTTTTTCATGCAAGCTAATTCAAATTTACCTATTGGGGTAATTTTTTTTTCTTCCCAATTTTTTCCCTTCTTAACAAAAAATTCCCCATATATATATTTTTTTTCATCATTTTTTATATTTATGGGACGACTATATCCAGAAGGTAACAATAAAATCTGTTCTTTGGTAATTGAATTATTTTCTTTTTTGTGCCCACAAGCACAAAAAAGAAAAAACATAACGTAATAGATTTTCATAATCCACCAGTAGCACTTTTTTTAAAAATTTCTGGTGAGGATTTATAAGTAATAGTTGCTCCTAATCCATTTTTACCTTCAAATACATTAGTTGATATAAATGTTATGTTTTGATTTTTTTCAGGGTTTTCCACATTGTTACCAAAAATACTTTTAAAATTTTCAAAACTGTATTTTCTGTGATTAGGAAGGATATAAAGGTTATTTTCCCAAAATGTATCATTGTCAGCAATAATATCTATACCATGCCACCCTATCGACCCATTAGAAATATCATTACCGCCATAATCTCTCAATGCACGAAAAGCTTTCATAGTTGCGATAATTGCTTTTCGCATTAAATCATTTTCATTGCGAGTTGCCTTATTGATTGTGTAATCTATTTCATCTTTAATTTGGTTGTTTCCCCAATAAAAATTTTTTGCAACTGGATTTCCACTTGCATAGCTTTGTATTGTGTAACCTCGCATTTTTTGAATTGTTCCCAATAAACCTGATGTGCTTTTCAATTTCCATTCTGCTCCATATCTTGGATTGCCAGAGGTTCTCAATTGTAAATGATGATTGAGAATGCAATAGGGTATCACTTCTATTGCATCTTGATTATACCCTGTTTCACCATAAGCCAATCCCGCTATTTGCAAGAAAGTAGAGTGTTCAATATTTTCATTTAAAAACGTTAAAACTTCGTAATCGTCGTTAAGCGTATCTTTATATGGTTTTTGATTTTTTTGAATTAAAACTTGACCATCACCTTTTAGGTTTTGGAATAGTTTTCCATCATAAGTGTAAAAAAAATTGTTGCTTGTTATTTCTTCCTCGTTTTTTTGTGTTTCTTCGTCTTTTCTCCCCAATACCCTTTCCTTTACCTCATCAATGACTTTTGTTTTGTAGTCTTGGAGGATTTTTTTATAGCTGTCTAATAAACCCATGATTTGATTGTGTTTTTTTGTGAATAGAAAATTACAGGATTATCTGACTGCTTTTTTGGAGAAAACAGCCAGATTTCTGCGAAATGACAAAAGGGATTAGGTGGTTTTGATAGGTGGATTAAAGAGTTTTGCAAGTGCCTCTGCTCTTTCTTTTGGGTCATTGATTTCGCTCAATGTTCTTAGCATTAGGCTCATTCTTTGATTTTCCAAATCTTGTTTTTCCCTTTCTATTCTTGCTTTTTCTATGTCATTGTCCATCAACTTCATCGCATAGCAATCCAACGCTTCACCATATCCGAGCATGGCATCAGCGATGAGGGCAGGGGTGCGAAGGGTGTAATGAGTGGCATTGAGTATCAAACCCTTGATATTGTATGTGCGGTTTTTGACAGTGGTGTAAGGCGAGTTTATGCCTGTGTGTTTTTGGATATAGGTGCGGTCTTGCCCCTCATAAGTTTTGTAAGGCACTTCTTCCAAGAAATTCACGAGTTTTTGTTCTTCTCCTATTTTTTGGTTTAGTCGAAAGTTCTCCATTTGCGTATATTCAAACAATATTCTTTTGCGGATTTCCTCTTGTTTGGCAGGCAATACAAATAACTCCAAATAGGTGTCCAATTCCTCCAAATTCATTATCACGTCCATTTCGGGGTGTCCATTCGTAAAACCAATTTTTACATCATTCAAATATGTGATTGTGTCGTATTCTTGCAACAACTCCCTGTAAGCGATGTTCAACACCCTGCTTTGGTTGATATTTTGGATATTGCGCACTGTGGTTACCTCCTCGCTTTGGGTGCTGGTTTCTTGGGTGCTGGAATTGATGGTGATTTGTCTGCTGGCGTTTGATTTATCTACGGTTTTGTTGAGGGCTTTGTTGATGTTTTTTTGGTTGTTGCTCCTCGCAGATTTCATTCCAAACGAACTATTTACACTCCCACTCGCCCCAAATGCTTTAAAACTCACACTTGCACTTAGGCTAAAATCCGTACTTTGTGAGCTTTGCGAAGCAGTTTCTTCCTCCACTGCTTTTTCCAATTCCGAAGCACTATCTTTGCTCATGCTATCTATTACATTTTCAGAGGCAGATTTTACCATTTTATCCTCTTTGAAGGTTTTGATGGTGATAGTGGTTTTTTCACCTGGTAATAGGCTCATAGTGCTAAGGGCTTTGCCTGCTCCATAATCCCCCACAAAACTGGTGGTAGTGTATTCCTCCACAAAATAAATTTGTGGTTTGGCGATAAACTCCACTATGGTATTGCCTTGTGCGTCTTTGGTTTCTCTAAAAGGGCGTTTCAATAGTTTTAGTTTTTGGTTGTAGCCATTCATGCCTTCGGTTATTTGGACTGCATACCCGCTTTTGATGAGTTCAGCAAGCCTTTCGGTTTCTGGATTAGTAGTTGTTGTCGTTGTGGGTGTGGTAGTGGTATTTGGGTTTGCGGAGCGTCCCATATTTATTACGCTGTCATTTGTGCTTTCTGAGGCAAGAAATTTGCCTTTTCCACCACCGCCCCAATATCCTGTTCCAACCCCCACCATACCAAATCCTGAGCCACTTGTGATGTCTTGGGCTAAGTTTCTGATGGTGGCATTTTTGATAAAATCAATGATTTTCACAGGCAATTCAAGTGCTTTTGGGGTAAAATATTCTTTTTCTTTTTCAAGTCGCATGGCTACACGTCCATAAGCGGTAAAAGATGAATCTTGCGGGAGGGAATAGTCTAACACAGGGGCGATTTGCCCTTCTGCGAGTTTTATCAGTGGTTCTCCAGTTTTACAGGGAGGGGTATTTGGCATGATATTTGCAAAATTATTTTGATTTTTTATAAATGAGTGAATTTATATATGATACGTTTAAGTTGGGGATTTGTTGTGAGAAATCCAAAAAAAATTATTTTTTTTGCATTTGCCTTGTATATAATAAGTGTAAACCTTTTTTTATGGTCATTTGGAATAAGGAATCCCAAATTAAAAAGTTATTCCCAACTTACCGTAATCCCTTTAAAATCATTCAAAAACCCATTATCTTGCGAAAAAGTTACGCTTTTTTTCTCTCTTTTGATGTTGATCGTGGTTTGTTGTTTTTCATTAATTTTGGGGTTCAATTCTACAGAATTTACTTTTTGCCAGTTGATTTTTTTGTCCATTTTGAACAACTCTTTTATGGGCATTTCTTGGTTTTTGTCGCCATCATTTACAGAAATTTTTTCTGTTTTTTTATCGTATTTAAAATTCATAGCTTTACCATTTTCTTTGATGCTCCACATTTTTTCATTTTTTATATACACCACATTTAATTTTTCTTTTTGTGAAGGAGATGAAAGCATAATGTTTTTCCCATTTTCTGGTGTAAATTGTGCAACCAAACACATCAATATAATAAGTGTGTAATCAATCGTATTCATAGTAGTTTCCATCATGTTTTTTAAATTGTTTTAAACTAAAAGTTAATCGTAATTTTTTTATGTTGTATTACATTTCAATATTACGATATTTTATTTTTATTACAAAAAAATAATTATAATTCATAATCAAAAAAAAGAGGTTTTATATTTTTTTCAAAAAGAAAAATAAAATAACCTCCCCTACAATAATATTAGGCATCCAACTCAACCACGCAGTTGCCACAACGATTGTTTGAGGGTCTAATTCTACAATATCAGCCAAATCTTTGGACAAAATACGCACCCAAAGCCTGAGCATCACCGCAGAAAATGTAAGTGCAAAACTTCGCAACATCCAACGTTGATGTGCTAATACATTGCCCTGTCTAATATATTTGTATGCTAAAAAAGTGCTTCCAGCCCACAAAAACGATAAAATAGTAAAAGCAACCTGCGACCAAAAACCACCATTGGCAAAAAATGCCATATATAATCCGCTGGGACTGCCTATAACCAAAATACAAAAAACGTAGGCTTTGCCTAATTTTCTATGGGTTTGGAGGTATTTTTTTCGCCAATAAGGCACAAACAAAAACGGTGCTACTGCCAACGCCACCAAACTCCCTGATATGTGCATATAAAAAGCTGACATCCATAAAATATTATGAATAAAACCTTTTTTTGCCAATAAAAAATTTATATCTGTGCGAAATGAAAAATATTCAAACGTTAAAACACTCAATAATACAGACATGACCATTACCCAAAGCCAAAATACCCTTTGTGGAATTGCCCGAATAAAATTTGTATTTAGCATAGGAAAATTAAGACAAAAACAAGGTAGATAAAATTTTATTTGTATTATTTTTATTTGTATGAATTTTTATGTTTTTTTAAAGGTTTTAAAAACAATACAAGTTCCCAGTTTTTAGTTTTTAAGTTGTTAGTTTTTATAAATTTACAACAATTTACATTTTAATACCAAAAACGATAAAAAAATAATTTGCCTAAAATTATGCAATTATCTTTAAAATTTTTGAAAAACAATAAAAAAAACACATACAAAAATCATGAATACCCCACAAAACAGCACCCAAAATACAAATTCTTATTTTTTGGCAGGCGTATCTGCTTATACTATTTGGGGCTTTGCTACATTTCCATTTAGGGCATTAGGTGAATATGGAAGCGGACAAGTTTTGTTTTTTAGAATATTATTAGCCTTGTTTTTTTTAGGTATTTTATTGTTTTTTGTGCGAAAAAAAGCATTTCAAGCAACTATTATACGCATAAAAGAGATGGACAAAACAGCATTTAGGCATTTTCTGTTTTTTGCGTTGTTGGGCGGATTACTTTTAGCCTCAAATTGGATATTGTATATGTATGTGATTAACAATGTCAGCATACAAACTGCGTCTTTTGCTTATATTATGTGTCCAATTTTGACTGCTATGTTGGCAAATATTTTTCTCAAAGAACATCTTTCAGACCAAAAGTGGATTGGTATTATCATTGGAGGCGTGAGTTGTGGAATATTAGCTACAGGAAGTTGGTTAAATTTGTTGTACAGCATCGTCATAGCCCTCACTTATGCTTCTTATGTGATTAGCCAAAGTGCATTGAAAGATTTTGATAGGCTTACACTGTTGGCGATACAACTTTCATTGGCTTTTATGTGTATTTTGCCTTTTAGTGGTTTTTTGGGTATTAATTTGATGATGTTGGATACACATTTTTGGGTAGTTTGTGCGATTTTGAGTGCGTTTTTTACAGTGTTGCCTTTGTTTTTAAATCTGTATGGATTACAAGGTTTGCCTTCCAATGTAATGGGAATTTTGATGTATATCAATCCATGTATTAACTTTGTGCTGGCGTTTTTGTATTTTGGCGAAAATGCTTCTTTGAGCAAAATAGTGGCATATATTTTAATATTTTTGTCTGTTTTGGTGTATAATTTTCCTGTGAATTTTTTAAAATTAAAAATCCAAAAAACATGAGTACAAAAATTCTTTTTTTAGGCAAAAAAAACGACCATAATACGCTTTTAGCCTCAGAATACACCAAACAATTATTTCCGAATACCCAACTATTCTTTGCAACTTGGGGCGATATTTTTCCCGAAGAATTACACAATTGGGAAGGTGATTACATTTTTTCGTATCTTTGTCCTTGGATTTTGCCCAAAGAAATATTAGACAAAGCCAAAAAAGGGGCGATAAATTGGCACCCTGCTTCCCCAGAATATCCTGGCATTGGTTGCACAAATTTTGCCATTTATAACGAAGAAACAACTTTTGGCATTACTTGTCATTATATGCTTCCAAAAGTAGATAGTGGGCAAATCATAGAATCGCCTACTTTTGCAATATTGCCACAAGATACTGTTTTTTCCATTACCCAAAAATGTTATGCGTTGATTTTAAATTCTTTCTATCGGATTTTAGAAAAAATTGCCCAAAATATCCCCCTGCCTACAAGCTCACTCAGATGGACACGTAAGCCTTATACACGCAAAGAATTGCAAGCATTGTGCAAAATTGATATTATGAATGTGGATAAGGAAATAGACGAAATAACCCTCCAAAAACGCATAAAAGCTACTACCTATGATAAACCTTGGCTTTATATTAGCCTTTTTGGAGAAAATTTTTATTATAAAAAATGAGAAAGTTATTAGTTGCCAGTTTTTAAGTTGTCAGTTTTGTACATTAAAAAAAGTATTTTTATAAAAATTTTATGTAAAAATTTTCAAATTTGGTTTTTTTTTATTTATTTAGCCCTTTGCATATCTTTTTGGTAAATAAATTGGTACAAGATTAGCTAAGAAGATAAAAAACAATGTTATTTTAGTTTATCATTTTTAATCATAGTTGAACTTTCCAAAAGTTTAAAACTTTTGGAAAGTTTGTCTAATATAAATATTTTAAATTTAACCTAAACAAATACAAAATAATAAAAGAAAAAAATTCATAATCTAAAATTCATAATCCATAATTTAATACTTTATGTTAGAAAAATCTACATTAAAAAATTTTATACAAAATCCAGAAAAAATAACTGCAGAACACGCCAAAGAATTACACGATACTTTGCAAAAATATCCTTTTTTTGCTTGGGGACACACCCTTTTAGCACATTTTTCAAAAGAAAATGATAAGAAAAAACACGCAGAAAATTTGCAAGTTGCCTCTATATACAATTATTCAAGAGGAGCTTTGAGGCAATTCCTTAAAAAAAATGTGCATCATGTTGATGAACAACCACTCAAAGTAGAAGACATTATCGGTGATAAAAAAGCGGAAAAAATAGATGAAATACAAGAAGAAAAATCGTTTTTTGATAATTTTTTGAATGAAGATTTTTTAAATAACAACGCTGAAACAGAAAAACCAAAAGAAGATGATTTTTTTACCCATTTAGACCCAAACGCAACACCAAAAGAAGAACCAATTTATGAGTATTCAATCATAAATGAAGGAAAAGCAGTAGGATTTTATTATGAAGGAAAAATCCCAAATGCAATCCTCATGTACCGCAAACTTGCACAAATCTATCCCGAAAAATATACTTACTACAAAGAACAACTTGTAGATATGTTGGGCGATAAAGTATATAGTTTTAAACAAGAAATCAAAAATTTTGATTTGCCCCTCACCCAAAAAGAAGAAGATATTATTTTGGGTAAAGAAATATCAGAAAAAACCGAAACGCCAATCGTTGAAATTGCAAAAGTTGAAACCGAAACGCCAATTATTGAAATTGCAAAAGTTGAAACCGAAACGCCAATTATTGAAATTGCAAAAGTTGAAACCGAAACGCCAATCGTTGAAATTGCAAAAGTTGAAACCGAAACACCAATTGTTGAAATTGCAAAAGTTGAAACCGAAACACCAATTATTGAAATTGCAAAAGTTGAAACCGAAATGCCAATCGTTGAAATTGCAAAAGTTGAAACCGAAACGCCAATTATTGAAATTGCAAAAGTTGAAACCGAAACGCCAATTATTGAAATTGCAAAAGTTGAAACCGAAACGCCAATTATAAATATACAAAAAACGGAAGATATCCCCAACCTTGATGAATATTTTTATATGATAGAAGAAAGTGCATTAAAAGCATTTTTGAAAGGCGACAAAAAAGAAGCATTACGATTGTATGAAGACCTAAAAATTCAAAATCAAAACCGCACAAAATATTATAATGCACAAATGGACGCAATAATATTAAATCCTTCGCTGGAAAGACACCCTATCAAAAACATTTATTTTGACCACACACGTTCAAATGAATGGACAGAAGAACTTGCTATAAAACTTTATACGCATGAGAGGTCTGCGGAAGCAATTTTTATTTATGAAAAACTAATAGAAATCAATCCAAAAAAAGCATCTTACTATCGCGCCCAAATGGGGATTATTTCGCAATAAACTAAAAACCAAATTTTGTTATGTTTTTTTTAAAAAAAGGAAATTTTAAAAATATACTTCTCACTTGTTTTATAATATGTTTTTTGGCAATAAATCCAATTTTTGCACAAAAAAGTACATATCGTATCGCCAAACTTAAATATGAAGGTGGCGGTGATTGGTATGCCAATAAAACCTCTTTACCAAACTTAATTGCATTTTCTAATAAAAATTTAGGATTAAATATCGCAACTGAGGAGGAAGTAGTAGAAACTGCAAGCAAAGATATTTTTACATATCCGTTTGTGCATTTGACAGGTCATGGCAATATCGTTTTTTCAGAAGATGAAGCACAAAATCTACGTAGGTACATGATTGGAGGCGGTTTTTTACATATAGATGATAATTATGGTTTGGATAAATTTATTCGTCCTGAAATGAAAAAAGTATTTCCAGAATTGGATTTTGTGGAATTACCTTTTAATCACCCTATTTATAACCAAAAATTCAAATTTCCAAATGGATTACCCAAAATCCATGAACATGATGGCAAACCTGCACAAGGCTTTGGGCTTATATATGAAGGAAAATTAGTTTGTTTTTATTCTTATCAATGTGATTTGGGCAATGGCTGGGAAGACCAAACCGTACATAACGACCCAGAGCCTACACGCCAAAAAGCCCTTCAAATGGGCGCAAATCTATTGACGTTTGCTTTTACGAATTATTAAAAATTATGGATTATGAATTTTTCTTACTCCTATATACCTTTTTAGAATTTAAAAAAAAGTATTTTGAAACGCTTCAACCATAATATTTGTAATAACATTTTCCAAAAAATTGGGTCTGTACCGTAGTTTACGAAGGTCTGACCATGATTTTTTTGAAAAACTACAAACAGAAAACAATATTAAACGCAATATTTGCTTTAATTTTTCAAAGAAACGTATTATTTTTTACTAAAAAATAATACGAAAAAGCCTTTTTCCTGAATTTTGAACATGTTTTTTAGAAATATATATAGTAGTGAGTGGATTTTTATTAAATTATGCAACCTCTGGTTTCCGTCTTGTGTGTGTGTTACAACCACGAAAATTTTGTAAAAACTGCCTTAGAAAGTGTCTATTACCAAGATTATCCAAATATAGAAATCCTGATAATTGATGATTGTAGCACTGATGAAAGCGTAGAAATCATTGAACGTTTTGTAAGAGAAATCTTATTGTATGCTTCCACATTGAAAGAAAATTTTATACGAACTGTTTTTTTTCAAAAAAACGAAAAAAATATTGGCAATTGTAAATCTTTTAATTTTTTATTTACGAAATCCTCTGGAAAATATATTATTGATTTTTCAACCGATGATATTTTGCTTGATGACAGGATAAGTGGACAAGTAGCGATTTTTGAAAATCTTTCTGTGGAATATGGCGTTATTTTTAGCAATGCAATGCTTATCAATGAAAAAGAAGAGTTTTTAGACCCACATTTTCCGCTTGAAAAAACAGGGGTTTTAGAAGTTTTTTCACAAAAAACCACACAAAAAGTACCATCAGGAGATATTTATGCCCATATATTAGAGAAATATTTTGTGTGTACGCCTACAATGATAATGCGAAAAACAGTTTTAGACGAATTGGGTGGATATGATGAAACATTGAGTTATGAAGATTTTGATTTTTGGGTGCGTTCAAGCAGGAAATTTCTGTATTTTTACCAAGATAAAATTACAACTTTAAAACGTATTTTAAAAAAATCGCACAGCACTAAATTTTATGACAAAACGTATGACAAACAACATAATCCGCACCTCAAAAGCACGCTGGAAGTCTGCAAAAAGGCTTTTTTATTGAATATATCAGAAGAAGAACATTATTTTCTGGCAAAAAATATCACCTATCACCAACGACAATCGCTACTGATGGAGGATTTTTCATTGGTTTTTGATTACCAAGATTTATTGGAAACTGTAATTTCAAATATTAAAATTACCTCAAAAAAACCTAAAAATTATGCAAAAAGATTGGTACTTTTTTGTGCCAAATACAAAATTAGACTACATTTTTTGTATAAAACATATTTAAAAATTAAAAATACATTAAAAAAAATGATATAAATAACAAAAGTTATCCGTTTTTAAGTTGTCAGTTTTTATGAATTTACAATAATGAATTTTAAATAACTTAAAAAATTATTTTTTTATTTAATTTTTCAAAAAATCTTGTAATAAAACCAAGGTTTCTTGTGGTTTTTCTGCGTGTACCCAATGCCCTGCTTGTGCTATTGTATGAATTTTGGCATTTGGGAAATGTGTTTGTATAGATGTTGTATCTGATGTTTGAATATAATTTGAATTTTCGCCTTTTATAAAAAGTGTTTTACCCAAAAATTGCAAATTTTCAGGTAATTGTTCGCCTACATTTTCTATTTTTTTGGCAATAATTTTCAAATTTACACGCCAAATCCACGTATTTTCAGGTGTTCTGTAAAGATTTTTCATGATAAATTGCCTTGTTCCCATATCCAAACCTGCATATTCAAAATGCAGTTCTGCATCTTTGCGTGAAGGAATATTTGCCAAGTCCAATGATTGCATAGCCTGCAAAATATGATGGTGATGAGGCGGATAATATCGTGGTGCAATATCCACAATAACCAGTTTTTCCACACATTCAGGATAAATTCCTGCAAAAAACATGGCAGTTTTTCCGCCCATAGAATGTCCTATAAGGCAGATTTTTGGGTTTTGTGGTGTGATTATCCCGTTATTTTGCATAAATTCTCCCAAATCATCTACCATAGACGCATAACTCCATTCCTCGCTGTGTGGCGATTGCCCATGATTGCGTTGGTCAAGCAAAAAAACATGATAATCTCCTGCAAGTTGCTTTGAAAGTGTAAGCCAATTGTCAGAAGAACCCAACAAACCATGCAAAATAATAATTTTTGGTTTGTGTTTTTCGCCCAATTCTCTAAAAAAAAGTTGCATAATTAAGTTTATTCAGTTATCAGTTTAATTCAGTTGTCAGTTTAGGCTGTTTATCCCCTTGAGGGTTTAGGGAACTGTTGGGTTAGAGGGCTGTATTTCTCACTGCTGCGCGAAGCTTTGCACTCCTTGCGCGTGGATTTTGGGCAATTTCTTCTGGGCTTGCTTCTTGTGGTTTGCGAAAAAGTGGTGAAAAAGGCGTATAAAAATTACCATAAAGGTCTTTTTCTACTTCCCCATAAAATTTGCCTTTTTGCACAAAATTTTTTACCAATCTATCTTCCAATGAATGATAACTCATCACTACGAGCCTACCTTGTGGTTTGATAAGTTCTGTCATTTGCAACAAAAGTTCTTCCAGAGCGGTCATTTCTTCATTAACTTCAATGCGTAATGCCTGGAAAACTTGGGCAAAATATTTAAAATATTGGTGTTTTGGGGCGTATTTTTCCAATACATTTTTAAGTTCTTGTATAGTTCCAATAGGTTTATTGGCACGTTGCCTCACAAGAGCTTGTGCGAGTGTTTTGGCATTTTTTACTTCGCCATATTCGCCCAAAATCCTATGTAATTTTTCCTCTGAATAGGTTTGCAAAAGGATTTTTGCAGAAAATGCTTGTTCTACATTCATACGCATATCCAAATCTGCATCAAAGCGTGTAGAAAACCCTCTTTCAGGTGTATCTATTTGATAGGAAGAAATACCCAAATCCCCCAAAACCCCATCAACTTTTTGTGTAAAACCTGCTATTTTGAGGTATTTACGAATGTATCTAAAATTTTCAGGAATAAGCTCAAAATTTTTCTTGTCAAAATCTTTCAAAATCATTTCTGCATTGTCTTTTGCATCTGCATCTTGGTCAAAAGCAAATAATTTCCCTGTGGTAAGTTTTTCTAAAATGGCTCTACTATGCCCACCGCCACCAAAAGTAACATCAACATACACGCCATCAGGCTTAATATCAAGGGCATCTATACAAGGTTGAAGCATTACAGGAACGTGATACATAGAAGTATTAGGAATTAGGAATGGGGAATTATTTTCAAGTGCCAAAATTACGACAATTCATTATTTTTTTATTAAAAAAATCATAAAAAACCATGAAAAACTTGGGAAAATATTTTATGCCTAATTTTATCATCAAAAAAACCTTTGGTTATTTGCTTAATCAAAGGTTTTTTTTTGGTTTTTATGAAAACGAAACAAAAATAAAGAAACTATTTCAATGCCTTTATCAATTTTTTGAGAAACTCATCAGCATCTTTTTTATTCAAAAATTTACACTCATCTATCTGATTGCCTCTTCCCTGTTTCGTTTCTGTATCAGGCGCTTCTTCTTTTTTCATGTTATATCGTGTATAAGTATAATCCTTATCTTTTTCCAATATATATTTGATTTTATGATACGGTTTTTGGTATTTTTCAAAAAGATTTATAGCACCTATATCATCTTTAAAAAAATTTTTCCACCCCACATTTTCGTCTTTTTCCACGTCAAATCCCCTTTTTGAACCATCCTCGTATGTTTTGTTAAAGGCACTAAGTGGTATTTTTTTCTCAAAAACACTACTCAAATCCGCACTACTATATGTGGCAGTGCCTACTGTTTTGCTGTTGTATTTGGTAAAACTTGAATACCATAATTCATATTCAATCAAATAACCGTTGCTTATTTCGTAATAGGTTTCAATAAAAAGCGGAAGATATGTGTCTTTTTGACCAAGTGTATTCCAACTCGGAACATGAATATAGTGAGGTTTTGCAGGAAAAGTTTTTTTCAAACCACTTTTATTAATGTTTTTTTGGGAAAAAGCAGAATTTAATGCAATAAATGCTAAAATTAAAGTGCTAAAAAGGATACTTTTAATATTTTTCATAAGAAAATTTTGTTTAAAGTTAATAGTGCGTATAATTTTTCGTAAAAAAAAACCTTTCTTTAAAAAAGAAAGGTTTTTCAAATATCAAAATAAAGTTTCTGCATGAAGTTTTTGCGTAAAATTCTGCATATTCCTGCACAAAATCTTTATTTTTTTATCTACATTTTACAACTTCTTTATTTATTAAAATTTAAAATTACAATTCTGAAAGTTTAAATGTTTTGCCTGATACTTTTGCACTTGCGGTTACGATTGCTTTGCCTTTCTGCCCTTTATCTGCCAAGTGAAGCGATTTCCCTTCTGGGATACAAAATTCTCTTGTAATACCATTATTTACTGCTGTTGTGCCTTTCCCTGTATGAAAAGTAACTGTTGAGCCACTATCGTTTTTAATTTTGAAACAAATATCACCTACTATATTTTTGCTTTCAGCATTTTTAGTGGTGTTGATAAAAGAACTTGCAACAATAGGAGTTGCCATTAAAGCGAGGATAAAAGCAATTTTTTTCATAATTTCTTGTGTGTTCAAAAAGTTTATATTTTATTAAAGTAAAAAAAGTAATATTTTATATTTACCAAAAAGATTTGCAGACTCAGCGTTTTTTTTAATCTTTTGATGATGCAAAGGTATATATTAGTTTTTATGTTTTTTATTGTAATTTATGAATAGGTCGTTTGACTTTATGAATCATGGCTTTCACTTCACAAAGTAAAGTTTTAATATGTTTAAAGTTTTTTTTTGTTAAATAAATAACAGATTAAAACGAAAATTTTTTGTAATTTTTACCCAAGCCAATATTTCCCTCGCCCTTGTAATTTCACGAGTATATTCGTCATATTAGGATTTTGATGAGGGTTAATAAAGTTTTTTTGGGAAAATTCTGAAAAAACAAGCCCACTTTGAAAAGCTAAAAGGCGGTTTGCTGGCAAAATAATAGCGTCATCTTCCAAATAATATTCTTTTAAAAAGCCTTCTGAACGCAAAAATATATAATCATCACCTTTTATCTCCAAAAATGCTATTTTTTGCATTTCATTTTGCCAAAAATATTGAATTTTTGTACCAAAACGCCCAATTACAAAGGCATCATATCTACAAAAAACTTTATATTCAGCCATTTCTGCCAAATCAACGCATAAGATTTGACCGTTTTTTTCTGAACCACACACGATTGTCCTTATGTATTGGTCTGGGTTATAAAAATGCGTTATTTGGTTAGAAAATTGGAATTTTTCTTCTTTTTTTTCTATAATTTCTTTAACTTCTTCTCCTTCTTGTAGTGTATTTTCAATTTCTTGTATTGTATTTTCTGCATCAAACAAAGAATTTTCTGTGTGTTCTTCTGCCAACTCTTCATCTGCATTTATTTCCTCT
The DNA here is from genome assembly GCA_031425615.1 of Cytophagales bacterium. Lineage (GTDB taxonomy): Bacteria > Bacteroidota > Bacteroidia > Cytophagales > Microscillaceae > JAAFIN01. Next base: position 12,621 of record JANPJR010000017.1, on the reverse strand, counting down.
TTGGGATTTATATTGCTTTTTTTTTCTGGTATTGGTGGAAAAATCTTTTGAATACCTTTTTTTGTTGCACCCCAAAGTTTTTCCAAAAATCCTTTTTCTATTTCTGTATCTTCTTCTGCGTGTTTATTTGATATAATTTGCGATTTTAGACGTGATTTTTTAGTATTTTTTTGATTTTCAAAGGTTTCGTTATTTTTTTCTTCGTTTGAATTTTCTTCAAAAAGCGAATTTTCTCGTGAAAGTTTCCATACTTTATCTACTTTTTCGGTGGTATTTTTGGGCGAAATTGACACATTGGACACGCCATCATCATCTTTGAGTTCCCAAGTTAGTTGGGCTTCCACACTCCAAATAGATGGGGCATGACAAACCAACTTGTGCTGTGGCTCTATGTAGATTTGCACAAGTTGAGGCGGTTCGCCTATGAGTTCAAAAGATAGTTTGTACCAAATCACAAAAAAAATTAAGGGCAAAAGTTTAAAGGGGCAAAGTTTAACTAAAAAACTGACTACTGAAAAAACTGAGAAACTTTTTAATACCTAAATCGCCCATAAATCCCAAGTGGTAATTTTTTATGAAAACTATCTTCCAAATATAATTCACCAATTTCAAGGTCTTTATTTGGAAAAATTTGGTGTAAAAGATTTTCTACAATCAAGGGCGAAAAACCCAAAGAATAGAGATTAAGCACAAAAAAACCACGTTTTTCATCTAATAATTGTTTGCACAATGTCAGCATTTCATAGATAAGTTCTTCCAAAACCCATTTTTCATTGTTGGCACCACGTCCATACGCAGGTGGGTCAAGGATAATGCCTTGATACATACGTCCACGCCTGACCTCACGCCTTACAAAAGCCAACGCATCTTCTGCCATCCAACGAATATCTGACAAACTACACAACTGCATATTTTCATTTGCCCACGAAAGCACCGTTTTTATGGAATCTACATGTGTAACACTTGCACCATATTGGCGTGATGCCAAAGATGCCCCACCTGTATAAGCAAACAGATTTAACACATGTGGATTTTCTCGGTGTGGTTGCCAACTTTGCAATGTTTGTGCAATATATTCCCAGTTGGAGGCTTGCTCTGGAAAAATCCCTACATGCTTGAATGCAGATAATGATATTTTGAAACGCAAATCCAATAAATCACTGTTGTAACGCATTACCCAACCTTCTTCTGTATTCGGATTTTTGATGTACCAATCGCCTTTATCTGTTTGGGTTTTCTCTGTTTTTTTGTCAGGTTTTTCTTCTTGTCCACGTTCAAACATGGCATCAGCTTCCTCAAGCCAATCTTTTTCGGGTAGCGAGGGTTGCCAAAGTGCTTGCGGTTCGGGACGACTTAGAATATATTGACCAAAACGTTCTAATTTTTTACCATTGCCACTGTCCAATAGTGCATATTCTTCCCAATGTTGGGGCGTGATGAGTGAGATATTTTGCATGATTAATGTAGTGTTTTAGTTTTTAATTTTAGTTTATGTTTTTGATTTATTTTTTGCAATATTTGCAATCATTTATGAGCGTATATATTTTTGTATGCGTTCTATTATTTATTTGGGTATTATTTATTTAGGTATTAGGTAAGGTGTTTTTTAAAAGTATTTTACAAAAACCATTTTTTAACATATAAAATGCAAAAATACTAAAAACGATTGAAATACGAACACCAAATAACAAACCAATTAAAATATTGCTTGGAACGTACAGACTAAAAGTCTGTGTTACAAAAAAGCTTTATCATTGTTAATTCCCTTTGAGAGTTAGGAGGCTAAATAGTTAACTTTTATTATTTTATTATTTTATCTTATGCAATATTTTATCACTCGTTGTGTGTTTTTCCGTTGTGCGTTTTTCCTGTGTTTTTTTTTATGTTTTTCTTTTATTTCTTCAAAAAACCCTTTATTTGCCCAAAAAGAGCCTTTTAAAATAGGAGGCGTAACAGAGGAAGAAGTAAGAATGACAAACTACGAAAAAGATAAAAATGCCCCTGCGGTTATTTTGTATGAGTATGGAGCGTATGAACATAAAGTTGATACAAAAGAAAATTATATAAAAGGTTTTTTATCTGTAAAAAAACGAATTAAAATTTTTTCAGATACAAAATATGCAACTGTACTTTTGTATGTACGCAATAATGCACGATTGGAAGACGTAGAAGGGTATGCATATAATTGGGAAAACGGAAAAATTCAAAAAAGTAAAATGGAAAAAAATGCAATTTTTAAGAAAAAATATAACCAATATTGGGATGAATTTAAGTTTTTAATCCCAAATGTAAAGGCTGGAACAGTAATAGAATATGCCTATACAGAAGCTGGAACATATTACCAACACATTCCTACGTGGTATTTTCAACATGGTATTCCTACAATTTGGAGTGAATATCGCACAGCACTTTGTGGAATTTCTGATTTTATTATTGGTACAAAAGTAGAAAATCCATTTCACATCAAAGAAACAAAAACATCTTCAAATGGACTACGTGTGCGTAATACAAAAGACGAACTTGTGGAAGGCACCGTGCTACATCGTTGGGTGCAAAAAGACGTGCCTGCTTTTGTGATAGAACAATTTATGACTTGTGAAGAAGATTATTTGAGCAAAGTGTATTTTTATCCAAATGAAGTAGTATATGCCAATCAATCACTCAACCAAACTTTTATGCCTTCATGGGAAAAACTCATTGAAAGGCTTTTACAAGATAATGAATTTGGGGGTCTTATCCATCAAAAAGAACAATTTTCAGACATTATTTTACCACTTATCAAAGATAAAAATACGCCAAAAGAAAAAATGATAGCCATTTTTGAGTATGTAAAAAATAATTTTAAATGTGAAAATGAACATGGAAATTATAATATTTTTGCGGAAAAGAATATTACAGAATTGCTACAATCTAAAAAGGGAAACACCCAAGAAATTAACCTCCTACTTATAGGTTTGCTCAAAGAAGCCAACCTTGATGCAAACCCTATTATCACAAGCACACGCAACAACGGAGCAGTAGAACCTGAACTCAAAAGTACTGCTCAATTTAATTACGTAGCAGTTTTTGTAGAAATTACGCCAACCGAAAATTATCTACTTGATGCCACCGAATCTTATTATCAAATTGATATTATCAACCAAAATGCGTTGAACAATCTCGCACTTTTGGTAAAACCACAAAGTCAATACAAATGGCTTCAACTCCAAAAACGAAATGCGATAAAATCTTCGTCTATTCACATCGAAAATATTACGTTGAGCAAAGAAAATGATACGTTTTGGAAAGAATCAACCGTAAAATTTTCAGGGTACAACGCGACGTATGTGCGAAAATACGTCAATGATTCGCAAAAAAATAACATATATGATTCAACGAAATATTATAAATTCAAGAATTTCCATAAAATCGAACCAACATTGGCAGGCACAATGGAAAGTGTGTCCAAAGAAAGAGCACAAATAAATGGTGACATAGTATACATTACGCCTATGTTGGATTATACCCAAAAAATAAACCCATTTAAACAGGAAAACCGCAAACTCCAAATTGATTTTATCCATCCTTATGAAACCGCTCAATATATGACTTTTACAATCCCTGAAATGTACAAAATAGAAGAATTGCCAAAAAACCTAAAAACAAAAACAAACGATGAAAGCGTAAAATTTGAGTTTTTGGTGCAAAAAATGGGTGAAAATAAAATACAAGTCATCAACAAAATCCAAATAAATAGGGCAAAATTCCTCCCCGAAGAATACCAAATGCTCAAAGATTTTTATGCACAAATTGTAGCCAAACACCAAGAACAAATTGTATTGAAGAAAAAATAATATAATACAAGTTGTCAGTTTATTCAGTCGTTAGTTTATTCAGTTGTAGTTTATTCAGCTATCAGTTTTCCGAAAACACAAAAAAAACGGTCAAATTTTATATTTTGACCGTTTTTTTACGTTCACGTAAAGACATTACAGGTGTAGAAAATTACGCTTGCACAAAATTTTGTGAATAATTCAAAATATTGTCAATAACAGCCTTATCAGGTGAGCGTTCAAGTGTCCCAAGGTCATCTTTCAAAGAAAGAAAATCATGGTATTCTTCCGAAAGGCTGCTATCTTGTGCAAGATAATCGTCCAAACGTTTTTTTTCTTCGTGCGATTGCTCAGTATATAAATACTCAAGCAAATCATTTTGGGTAAGTGTTGGGGTCATATTCAAATTTGTTATTGGTCATTTGCTTACGTAAGTTGATAAGTGCATATCGCATACGACCGAGTGCAGTATTGACACTTACACCAGTAGCTTCTGCGATTTCCTGAAAACTCATATCTGCATAATGACGCATTATCAACACCTCACGTTGTTTTTCGGGTAAGAGCTGTATGAGCATACGCAATTGGTTATGGGTTTCTTTTCTGATATGCAATGCTTCTGCGGAATGTTCAGTATAGTTAAGATTGTCAAGCCAATTTTCATTTTCCTCCAATTCGCTGATAGGGTGGCGTTTTTCACGCCTAAAATGGTCTATCGCTAAGTTGTGTGCAATACGCCCAAGCCAAGGTAAAAATTTCCCTTGTTCGTTGTATTTCCCTGCCTTTATGGTGTGAATAGCTTTGATAAAAGTATCTTGCAAAATATCTTCTGCCAGATAGTGGTCTTTTACAATGAGTAAAATAGTTGTAAAAATTTTGTTTTTGTACCTATTTACCAATTCTTCAAATGCTTTTTCATTACCATTTTTGTAATCATTTACAAGTTGGCTATCATTATTTTCTTGCTTTTTCATTGCATTTCATTTGTTTAACGTGGAAAAAATAGTTATATTTTATTTTATGTTTTTATTTTGTAGTTTTTTTTTCTGTATTTTGAGCCCTAACCCAAAGTAGTCCCTTAACTCCCAAAGAAGCATAAAAAGTATAATGATTAAAAAGATTTGTGCAGGGAAACATGAAACCGAATTTTTGTCGTGCTTGCTATACGCATTTAGCAGAAGGCTGTTCTACGTTGAGAACAGGAAATTTTCTGTGGAATAACAAAAAGCAAAAATACATTTTCGCACAAATGTTAAAAACCAAAATATTTCAAGGTAATTTTTTTATTTTTGATAAAAAATTTAGATAAAAAGATGTCTAATACTAAATACGCATTAAAACGTATTTAGTTGGTTGGACGTATAAAATTAACAAAACGTTATGCTTAAACTATGTTTTTTAATGATAAAACCCAAGAAAATCTTGAAATAAGTAAATTTTATATTTTTTTAACCATAATTATTTTATTTTAATAATTATTTACAATTTATAGTTTCAAAAAAAAGTATTTTTGTAAAAAAAAATCAGTTTATCCAGTAATTAGTTTATTCAGTTATCAGTTTATTTATTCCATAAAATATGAATTGCAATGAAAAAAATGGGTTTTAATCCATTTTAAACAAAATTATTAAAAAACATTTCACAAAAAAAACATCTAATGCTTATGATTTTACGTGCTGAAAATTTAGTCAAAAAATATAAAACGCGTACTGTGGTTAATAATGTATCAGTTTATGTGGAACAAGGCGAAATAGTAGGGCTTTTGGGGCCAAATGGCGCAGGCAAAACCACTACATTTTATATATGCACAGGCTTGGTAAAACCAAATGAAGGTAAAGTTTTTTTGGACAATGAGGACATTACAGACCTTCCTATGTACCGCAGGGCAAGAAAAGGTTTAGGATATTTGGCACAAGAAGCTTCTGTTTTTCGCCAATTAAGCGTAGAGGACAATATAAAAGCAGTCTTGCAAATGACAAAACTTTCTCACACCGAACAAAACAAAAAAACTGAAGAACTTTTAGACGAGTTTAAACTCACACATGTACGCAAAAACATGGGTGCAGTGCTTTCTGGGGGAGAACGCAGACGCACCGAAATAGCAAGGGCGTTGGCAGTAAGTCCAAAATTCATCTTGCTTGATGAACCTTTTGCAGGTGTAGACCCTTTGGCGATTGAGGATATTCAAACGATTATTTATTACCTTAAATTCAAAAATCTGGGCATTTTGATTACTGACCACAATGCTGACGCCATTCTTTCTATGACTGACAGGGCGTATGTGATGAAAGACGGTGTAATGTTTGCAGAAGGTAATCCAGAAGATTTGGTAAACAATGAGCTTGTAATTGATGGTTATTTGGGCAGAAATTATACGCTCAACCGCAAATTTAAAAAGGAAAATGTGATATTGTAATACAAGTTTCCAGTTGTTAGTTTCTGTAAATTTGTATTCTAAACATGAAAAATATTAATACGAAAAAAAACACAAAACTTAATAAGTTTGAAAAAATTAAATTATGAAGTCTTGTATTTTTTACCAACTTAAAACGCAGTTCTAAACGCCACCACAAAATTCCTTCCTGCACCATTAATGCCAGACGCAAAAGGACGATAATTCATATCCAAAATATTCTCTACGCCAAATTGAATGATGTAGTTGTATTTTTCGCTGATTTTATACGAAGTTTTGAGGTTTAAGGTATACCATTCGGGCATGCCTTGTGTAGTGGCATATTGCAAATTATCCTCACCTGATGGACTATAATCGCCCAAATTTTTCCAGCCATTCCATATCACATATACGTTGCTTGTAAAACGATTTTTGCGAAAATTAGCCCAAAAACTACCATACAAAGGCGGAATATGGTCTAATGGCAGTTGTGCAGTCAAATCTGTACCACGCGTATAGGTAATATTTGTTTGAAACGAAATATTATCATTCATCTGATATTTGATACTGCTTTGAATACCATATACTTCTGCTGTGGCAGTATTTTGTTGTGAAAAAGCATTTAATGTTTGTCCATTCAATACTACTGTACTTTGTCCATTTACGGTTGTAGGGCGTGTAACAATCGCATCAATGAGTTTGCTGTAAAAACCTTGTACCTGCACAGAAATCATTTCTTTTTGAACAAATGTAAAACCTAATTCATGGTTGAAAAGGCGTTCAGGACGTAAATCTGCATTTGGTACAGAAACCGCTCCGCTTGCTTGTGCAAAAAGTTTGTTGGAATCATCAATATTTGGGTTGCGAAAACCCGAAGAAGTAAGCACATTGATATATAAAAAGTCGGTCAATTTACCTGTAATGCCTACATTATAGCTGATATTTTGGGTTTGTTGTTTTACACCTCTTTGATCAGTATTAAAAAATCTTTGGTTAAATTCTGCTTCCACATTCGTAATTGTTCCTCTAAGCCCAGCAGAAAACGCCCAATTTTCCATAAATTCGTAACGGTGCGACACATACAAGGCGCTTGTTTGGTACTTAGAACCGCTTGGATAACGTGTAGCAATAGGTGTGCGTGCTTCTGTATTTACATTAAAAGAATTGCCAACGCTTTGTACTGCGTTGTGTGTAGCTTCCAATCCATAACGAAGTTCGTGTTTGCCAAATCTTTTGAATAAATCTAAGTTTAATGCAAATATATTCAAACGTTCAATGTTTTCGCTACGATTTACATTATTAAATCTACGTGTAAACCTACTTTCTTCTACAAATTGGTAAGAAGGCGTAAGACGTAATTCATCAAAAAACGCATTGTTTTCTTTTTTTAAATTAAAATGATACGCCAACAAAATACGTGTTTGAGGCCCATAATACCATTCTGAAAAACCTGGTGTAAGCACGCCTGCGTTATTCACCGAAAACTCTTGCAAACGGTCATATCTTGGAACACTATTCGTGGTAGAAAATTGTGCATTGAGGATATGTTCTTGGTTTTCTGTTGGTTTAAAAAGAATTTTTTGCCCAATATCCATCTGCGAATACGCAGAACCAACTTGCACATTTGGGTTGTTATTTTTTTGGACTATATCAACACCATTTACTCTTTCCACAAAAAAATCCCTATTCCATTGGCTTTCAAAACCTTTCATATCCGCATTACCTTTGCGCAAATCCCCAAATTGGCTTGTGGTAATGCTGGTCAAAAAACCTACTTTTCCTGTGCCCGCTTGAAGTGTATAGTTAAATGTTTTTTCATTATTAACAGAAGAAAAACGCCCCAAAACCTCAGATTTTGCGTAGTCAGTGCCTATGATTTCAGGTTTTTTGGTATAAAAAGCCATTACACCACCCAACGCATCAGAGCCATACATGGTAGAACCTGTGCCAAAAAGCACTTCTGCCCTATCCAAAAAATTATTATCCAATGAAATGACATTTTGAAGATGACCGCCACGATAAATCGCATTGTTCATGCGAATTCCATCTACGACAATCAACACTTTATTTGCCTCAAAACCACGAATTACAGGGCTACCACCACCAGCTTGTGATTTTTGAACAAAAACACCGCCTAAGGCTTGCAACATATCCGCAGAATTTTGGAAGTTGCCTTGTGTGAGAGCAGATTTTTTGATGATGTGCAAACGGTGCGGAATGTCGCTTTGTTTTTCTTGCATACGACTCGCAGAAATTACCATTTCATCCAACTGTATTACTTTTGTAGTATCTTGTGCGTATAAATTATTAAATAAAAATAATTTTAAAAATGAAAAAAATATTATTTTCTTTTGGTTAATGTTTAACATAGTTTTTTTTATTTTTAATGGAAATAAAAATTTAAAGGAATTTAAAAAAAATCAAAGATATTATAAAAAATATTTTTTTGCAAAAATATAAAAACCATATAATAAAAAAATATTACAAAACTTTATTTCTTTTTCGGAAACATTTTATCAAAATAGATTTTGGCTTCTTTTTTTACATGACCAGACAATAAAATGGTAGAAATCACTGTAGGAATTGCCATACACGCATACGCAATGTCTATCACACTAAACGCCACACGCACCGATGCAACCGCTCCAAACACAATAGACAGAATATAAAAATAATTGTAATAAGACGCATATTTTGCCCCAGCCAAATAACCAAGACATTTATTGCCATAATATGAATACGAAAATAAAGTTGTAAGCGAAAAAATCAATACTGATAATATCAATACAGGGACACCCGCATAAGGCAACGTAGCGAAGGCTTTGGCGGTTACGGTAATTGCGTTGTCAGTTGTATTTTTCCAAACGCCTGTTATCAAAATTGCAAGTGCAGTCATGCTACACACTACCACCGTATCAATAAAAGGGCCTAACATTGCGGTCAAACCTTCCCTCACAGGTTCATTGCTTTTGGTTGCTCCGTGCATCATAGGGGCTGTGCCTATGCCTGCTTCATTGGAAAATGCTGCGCGTTGTACGCCTTTAAGTATCACAATACCTACTATGCCACCAGCAACAGCTTTGCCCGAAAAAGCATCTTCAAAAATCAAATAAAAACACGCAGGTACTTCTGATAAATGCAATAAAATAACCCAAATAACCGCTCCACAATACAATAACACCATAAAAGGCACTAAGGCAGTAGCAAGTTTGGCAATGCGTTGAATACCCCCAAAAATAATCATACTTGTAAAAACTGCCAACACCAATCCTGTGTATAAATCGGTATAAAAATGTGACTGTGCAGTAGTATAACCATTGGGAATCAGCACCATATCACGCAATACTTGTGTGAGTTGATTTGCTTGAAATAAAGGCAAACTCCCACCCAAACCTGCCAAACAGAAAAACATCGCAAAGGGTTTCCAATTTTTGCCCAAACCATATTCAATAAAATACATAGGGCCACCCTGCCAATTCCCCTCGCTATCTTTGCCACGATACATGACGGATAATGTGCATGTAAAAAACTTGGTTGCCATGCCCAAAATCGCACAAACCCACATCCAAAACAATGCCCCAGGTCCTCCTGTAACAATTGCGATTGCTACACCAGAAATATTGCCCATACCCACAGTTGCAGCAAGAGAACTTGCCAATGCTTCCCAACGTGTAATGTCGCCATACATATTTTTGTCTTTGTCATCATATTTACCACTTAACACATCTACACCATGCCAAAAATACCTAAAAGGCGTAAATTGGGAATAAATCGTAAAATATAAACCTCCCCCTATCAATAATATCAACAAAGCATAACTCGCTGTACCATCTGCGAAGGATATAATAAATTGTTCCATGCGTTTTTTTATAAATATAAAAGATTGAAAAATAAAAAATGCAAATGTAGACGCTATTCTTTGTATTACACAAAAAAAAATTTGACTTTTAGATTGTTCTTTATTTTAGAACAGCCCAAAAGTCAGATTTCTACTTCGTAATAAATACTTCAATAGAAAATTTATCCTGTATTTATTCTCCCTTTGGTTAGGGGACTTATCTTAAAACAAACTTGGTTGTACGTTATTATCGTTTTTTTTATCGTCTTTTTGGATAGTTTGTGGGGTAATAACTACCACATTGGCAGGATTTTCGCCTATCATATCAAAAAATTCTTGTTCAGAAATCATTTTTACATTGGCTTTTTTGGCTTTATCCAATTTACTCGCTCCTGCACCATCTCCCACAATCAAGTAATCAAGGTTTTTGCTCACACCTGACGACAATTTACCGCCATAATGTAGGATTTTTTGCTCCATAATTTCCCTACTTACTGAAAAAGTCCCTGTATAAAGCAAGTTTTTGCCTGTGAGTTGCGTTCCCAAAGAAATTTTAGGGGCTGAAATATGCTCAAATTGTAATCCTGCTTGTTTTAAGCGGTCAATCATAGCAATATTTTCTGCATTTTGGAAAAACTCAAATACACTTTTTGCAGTAGTTTCACCTACATCATTGACTTGTGTAAGTTGGTCAAGCGTTGCATTTTTGATATTTTCAATGTTTTCAAAGTGTTCTGCAAGCCTTTTTGCACCACCTTCACCCACATAACGAATACCAATCGCATACAACACACGCATAAAAGGCACTTCTTTGGTTTTTTCCAAGCCTTCCATGAGATTTTGCACCGTTTTTTGTTGGAGGCTAATCTTTTTTTGCTTTCCTGTTTCTGGGTCAATGATGATTTTTTCCAATCCGAGCAAAGCTTTTGGAGTTAAATCATAAAAATCTTCAATATTTCGGATAAGTCCTTTGTCAAAAAGCAATTCAATCTTTCCTTCGCCCAAACTATCAATATTCATGGCTTTTCTGCCAATAAAATGCTCCAATTTCCCTTTAATTTGGGGTGGGCAACCCTGTACATTTGGACAAAAATGTTGTGCTTCGCCCTCATTTTTCACAAGTTGTGTATAACATTCTGGGCAATGTGTAATAAAGGCAAAAGGCACACTGCCATTTTTGCGTTTGGACGTATCCACGCCTGTTACTTTGGGTATGATTTCGCCACCTTTTTCAATAAAAAGCGTGTCGCCTATGTGCAACCCAAGCCTTTCCATCTCATTGGCATTGTGCAAAGAGGCACGCCTGATGGTGCTTCCTGTGAGTTGTACGGGTTCAAGTTCTGCCACAGGTGTAATCGTGCCTAATCTACCTACTTGAAATGTTACACTTTTTAATAAGGTGGTTACGCTTTCAGATTTGTATTTATAAGCGATTGCCCAACGCGGTGATTTGGCAGTAAAACCAAGCACTTTTTGGTGTGCAAGGTTATTGACTTTTATCACTACGCCATCAGTTTCTAAGGGTAGATTTTTGCGTTCTTTATCCCAATAATTGATATAATCTAATACTTCTTTTAGATTTTTGCATTTTTTATAGGTTTGAGATACTTGAAAGCCCCATTTTTCCAATGCTTTTATACAATCTTCGTGTGTAGCAAAAGGTAAGTTTTCACCATAAAGAAAATACAAAAAAAGGTCTAATTTTCTGCGTGCAACTTCCGCAGAATCCTGCAATTTTAATGCTCCTGAGGCAGTATTTCGTGGATTTGCGTGTGGGTCTAAACCTTGTGCTTCGCGTTCTTCATTTATTTTTTTGAATACCGCATTAGACATAAAAACTTCCCCCCTTACCTCAAAATCTGCAGGAAAATCATTAGGTTTTAGGCGAATAGGGAGTGTTTTGATGGTTTTCACATTGTCAGTTACTTCATCACCTTGCGTACCGTCACCACGTGTAACGCCTTGTGTAAGCAATCCATTTTCATAACGCAAACTTATAGAAAGCCCATCAAATTTTAGCTCACAAAAATATTCCAATTCGTCTTCTTTGATGTCATTGTCTGCCAAAATTTTCTTTACACGCTGGTCAAAATCTTCTAAATCTTGCTCAGAATACGTATTTCCAAGCGAAAGCATGGCGTATCGGTGTTTTATGGTATTAAAATTTTTGTTGATGCTACCACCAACTCTTTGCGTAGGCGAATCTGGGAGGCGATATTGTGGAAACTTTTTCTCCAAAGAAACCAATTCTTCTAATAATTTATCAAACTCAAAATCAGAAATTTCAGAAATGCTTTTTTGGTAATATAAATTATTGTAATAATCTATTTTTTCAGATAAAAATTTGATGCGTTCTTGTTCGTTCATAAGAAAGGTTTAAAGTTCAAAAGGTTTAAAGTTCAAAAAGGTTTAAAGTTCAAAAAGGTTTAAAGTTCAAAAGGTTTAAACCTTTTTGAACTTTAAACCTTTTGAACTTTAAACCTTTTTGAACTTTAAACCTTTTTGAACTTTAAACCTTTTGAACTTTAAACCTTTCTTATGAACGAACAAGAACGCATCAAATTTTTATCTGAAAAAAT
>JANPJR010000016.1:0-2499 GCA_031425615.1 Cytophagales bacterium | reverse complement strand
AGTAAATTTATAAGCTATCTAGGAGGCGTTTTAGTTGAGGCTACTGACCCGAGCAGTAGCTGCACTTTAATAGCTTGGCTGTCATTTCAGTAGTACTTGCACGAATTCGTTCCGTTGCTGACAGTGCGCTGTTTTGGGAGTCTTTACTTAGGTTTCTTAGTAATAAAGTTGAGTGTGAAACAATGTCTGTTGAGGAGTTTTATTTGAATGTAGTAAACGAAAAGGTAGTCAAGAGTTTTAAATTCTTCGATGAAAAAATAAGAAGAGACGAAGGGTTCGTTGTACAAGGCAATGAAGTAAAAACTTTGTTTTGGAAAAGAAGTGAAGCATATAGAAATCAGTTTTCAATAACAGCTCAACGTACGCAATGTATTCCAAAACATGAAATCAAAAGCAGCAATGAAAGTTTACAGTATCCATTAGATCTGTTTGACATTTTAACTATTGGACTGAAAGAAAGTGATGACTGTTTTACGATGCAATTATTCAAGAATGGAACAGTGGTAGGATTATGTTGTTTCGTTGTTTATGAGAAATATACGTGTATACGTGCACTTGCAATAGTTGCCGATGTTAGTAGAAAAAGTGTTTGTAATTGTTTCTTTTCAATCATTGAAGACATTGTTTTGACACAGAAAAAAAAATATAATCCAGTTATATCATTTAGCATTCATGAAAAAAAAATGACAAAATATATGATGTTTGTTGTATGAATATGCTTTTTGAACAGAAGCTCTGTACGAAATTTGATTCAAGAAGTAAAACATTTTCTTTTTATAAAGACCAAAAAAAATTGATTTCATATATTGAATCGAACGTGCCCACTGGTTATGTAACAGTAAATTGGATATGTTATATACCGACATTTATATGTAATGGAAGTCGAGTTTATAGAAAGATTAACTGTGATATCCATTCGTGGAAAAATTTGATTAAGTATTGTTACAATAATGTTTTAAAAATACATATTTGTGAAAACCGTGTACAAAAAGATTGTAAATATAGTAGTATGGATTCAACCAAGGATTGGAATCATTGGATGAAAAACACCAAATCATTTAAAAAACAATGGATACCATATTTTAAGACAGAAAATCGGGCTGAAACTGAAAAAAGATGTGTAGAAATTTTGTTACGCAATAGTAGTAGTAGAATAAATCGAAAAATTGAGTCATTCGTTAAAAACAACAATAAAATAAAACTAGAAGGAAAAGACGACATTTTTCAAATAATGTCTTTGATAATTTTTGGTGAAAAAGATAAGTATGATCTATTTCGTCAATTTTTTTCGGCATTATGGCGGACACTATCATTAGCATCAGTATCAGTGTTTGATGATAGTATATTAAATGATTATAAAGATGCAACAATTGACAGATATATTATTTATATGAAAAAAAAATGTTTGACTCATAATTATCAGACTCGTGTATGGAATGATGACAAATTGAAAAAGATGGCAAATGAATTTAAGTCTTCAAAGGAGACAAGACTTGAATTACAATTATTGATATCGAATGCTTTTATGGACAACACATTCCCAGCAGGAATTGACGATTTGACTCTCATATTAAATATATATAATTTTGACATTCTGTATTTATATTCAAACATAAACGAAAATTACAGTTGTAACACATCTATTTATCAAGAAGGACCATGCATAAATTGTAGTTAAAAATATCTATTGATAAATTCAGATTTTAAATTATCATCAAAAGTTAATAGTCAAAGATTGATTATACCTATTGTTTTATGTAATGTTACAAAAATAAATGATGTGAAGTTGTTTAATGTTAAATGTTCTTTAAACCTAAGTATGAATAATATGCATATTCATGTTGAATCATTCGAAGAAAGCAAGATGTCATGGATTGAGTTACCTTTGATTATGAATAATGACATGAAGTTGCAATTGTTTCCGTATAATGAATATTGCTCTAAACCGAATCATTTTCAATCAAAGAATGAAATAATATGTCCTGTAATACCTGGAAATGATATTTTATTCTTATCTGCAGCCGATTATTTGAGATATATAAAAAAAGACATTGGAAATAAAGTGAATATATCTGTGATTGATGTTGTCGAAGAAATTGAAATTATTTGGAGCTTTAGTGAATTAATAAAATATTTTGATAAAAACAAAAGAGAAAAGTTATATAATCAAGTTAGCCTGGAAATATCTTCATTACCAATAAAAAAAGAATTCAAATACCGAAGTTTATTCAAGAAATTGATTGGATTAGCAATGAAATATTGAATAAATGTAAGTTCTACACACAAATACAGTGTTATTTTATAACATCTGTAAAAGGATGCTATATGGACTTTCATATCGATATGTCAGGGTCATCTGTTTGGTATCATGTTTTTATTGGAATGAAGGAATTTTGCCTCATAGAACCAACAGAGTCAAACCTGATAACTTATGAAAAATGGTTAAATCCAAATGAAGTGAACAAAATCTTCCTTCCTGATTTGATTGATGACAAAACT